>NZ_JABBXF010000049.1 GCF_013030945.1 Streptomyces morookaense
CAACCACGTCGCCGAACTCCTCGACCAAGCCGTCTACCACGTCGAGCACCTGCGCCTCGGGCTGACCGACGCAGCTGCGGAGCCGGCAGCCGTCACGGCCCCCTGACGCGGGCCCGGTCCGGGCACCCCGGGAGGCGGACTCGGAGCGCCTCCGCCCGAAGACCCCGTGATTCCCTGGCCCGCCCCGTGGTTCCGTGAGCCTGCCGAGCGCTGGTGACGGCTTTTGCCGCTGATCACCGGGGTCACCGGGCAGGACGGCTCGTACCTCGCCGACCATCTGCTCGCCGAGGGCTGCCAGGTGTGGGGCCTGACCCGGGGGCAGGCCAACCCGCGGAAGGACCGGGTGGCCAAGCTGATACCCGACCTGTCCTTCGTACACGGTGACTTGACCGGGCTGGCTGTACGCACCTCTGACCTCACGGTCCGATGCAGGGAAACGTGGTCTTCCGGACCCTCGTGCCGACCACGGCCGCACGCAGCCGGCGGCATCGGCCCCGCGAAGTCGTGGTTTTCCACGATGCCCGACGCGGACCTCCCCCTGCGAGACTCGTGCAGTCGCCTTCCGAAGCGGTCGGCCGTTATCCGGTATTCGAATTCATTTCACTTTGCCTTTGTGCGTGAAGTTCGATGAAAGGGACTTTCCCTTGACGAAAGCATCCCCCACTCTCATTGATCCGGCCGGTTCCGTGGTGCACGGAAATGCACTGGCCCAGGCCCGGGACGAGGACGGGCAACCGCCCCACCGGGCCGGCGTATGCATGGCCAGCCTCGATGCGGCCCTGACCTTCCAGCGGGCGGATCAGGAGTTCTGCCGGCAATTCAACGTCTCGTCCGAGGAGTTGTGCGGCCGCAGCATCCGCGACCTGGTGCACCCCAGCGTCCAGCAGCCGTTGATACGCCAGTTCCTGCACCTGCTCGAAGGCAGGCGCCAGCGCTTCGCCACCACCGTCATCGCCGTGCGCGAGGGCGAGGAGTCCGCGTTCAACGTTCCGCTCACGGCGGTTGCGGTGAGCGGCAACCTGCCCGGCACGACGGCGATCGTGATCATGATGCCCACGACACGGAGCAGGGAAGGAGCGGGCGTCGTCACCAGCCGGAAGAAACTCCTGTCCGAAATGGACGCCCGCATCCTGGAAGGCGTTGCCGGCGGCGTCTCCACCGTCCCTCTGGCATCGCGCCTGTACTTGAGCCGGCACGGCGTCGAGTACCACGTGAAGTGCCTGATGCAGAAGTTGAGGGCGCGTAATCGCGCCGCGCTGGTCTCTCGTGCCTATTCGATGGGCGTGTTCAAGGTGGGTGTCTGGCCGCCGGAGGTCGTGGACGATTTCGTGAAGTAGCGGGCCGAACACCCTGGAGGCGGCCGTCCTGGAGCCTGCAGCAGGCTGTTCAGTGGCCGACCGGTGGCGTCAGGCATCCGTGCTCGATGTAACGGCCGTTCGCATGGGCCCACACCTTCTCCCGGTTGACCGCACCGGTCACGCAGCCCGTCTTGCCCACCCAGATACCGTAAGCCGTACCGTCGGTCTTCCTGTTCGCCGCTCCGACCACGAGATTCCCCGCCACTACGCGGCGCCCTCCGGCGGCCTGTTCAAGGACCGGACGTACTTCATCAGGGCTGATCCTGCCCTGCTCTCGCAATGCCTCCAGCCGTGCCTTCACCCCACTCGCGATCTGCTGCGCCACGGCCTCGTCCTCGGAGCTCATGTCCTGCGGCCACTTGTGCCGGTTGTTGTCCCAGTAGTTGGGAACCTCCTGGTCCGTCTTCCTCGGCTTCACCGGCGGCGAGGTCTCCGTCTCCGTCCCCGTGGAACGCTGGGAGACCGGTGGGTTGTAGTTCTGGAAGATCTTGTCCTCCAGCTTGCCGCACCCAGCGGCCCCCAGCACTGTTACCGCGACAGTCACCGAACAGGCAAGCGTGCTCCGTCTCTTCATGCCGGGCATCCTCGCGTCTTCGGCCGGGTGGCGCCTGAGTATGCGTACTCAGACCGGCCGGGCCTGGTCGGCGGGAAGGAGAAGGAGAGGGGAAGGCCCCCACCCACGGGACCTCACGCCTGAGGTGCGCAGAAGGCGACCGGGCTGCGCAGACCGGAACGGTTGAGCGCGCGGATGCCGAAGAACACGTTGTCCTTGGACAAGGCGACGGTGTGCCGGTTCGTGTTCCCGGCCGGGACGACGTGGGTCCACTCCGGCTCCGTCGTCTCCCGCCACACCACCTCGTACCCGGCGATGTCCGGCTCCGGGCCGCGTTCCCATGCCAGTTCGGTCGAGTTGCCGAGAGCGGTGGTGCGGATCACCGCGCCACGCGGCGTGCCGGGGGCCTGGGCGAGCGACCACAGGGCGGCCCCGTTCACCCGGGCCACCCGGGCGATGAAGCCGAAGTCGCAGAACTCGGGCAGGTCGCCGTACTGCTTGCCCTCCACCACCCGTACGTCCTGGTGCTGGTGCGCGTAGTTCTCGGCGGGCTCGGTGAACCGCGCCGCGGGAAAGCCCTGTTGGAGGAACGGGACGTGGTCGCCGCTGCGCAGATACCGGTCGCGGCGGTACACCACACGCACCCGCATCCCCGTCGCATCGTTCTCGGCGGTGTCCCGGACGAACCGGGCCAGCTGGCGCGAGGGCGAGTCGTTCTCCCCGCCCACCGAGCGCCGCACCTCGGCCTGCTCCGGTGTCTCCGAGGTCGGCACCCCCTCGGCGAACAGCCGGATCGTGTGCGGGTCGCGCGAACCGTCCTCGGCGGTCGGACTCCCCACGATGTCGTTGGTGAACATGCCCTGCACATCGGCCTGCCGGCCCCGGTACGTCCGGGCCATGTACCCGGACCCGTACAGCCCCTGCTCCTCGCCCGCCACCGCCGCGAACACCACGGTCGCGGCGGGCCGCCGGGTCGCGAAGACCCGGGCCAGCTCCAGGACGACGGCCACCCCTGAGGCGTCGTCGTCGGCGCCGGGCGCGTCGCCGGTCGCGTTCATGGGGTCGCTGTTCCGCGAGTCGTAGTGCCCCGAGACCACATAGATCCGGTCGGGCGTGACCGAACCCCGCAGCGTGGCCACGACGTTGGTGATCGTGGTCGCCACCGGGACACGGGGCGCGGGCTGTTGGACGTACGACTGGAGCTCCACGGTCATCCGGCCACCGGAGGCCTGTGCGCTGCGGCGCAGCTCGGCGAGGAGCCAGTCGCGGGCCGCACCGACGCCGCGTACGGGATCGTCCTGGGCGGACAGGGTGTGCCGGGTGCCGAAGGAGACCAGTTTGCGGACGGTCGCCTCGATACGGTGCGGGTCGATCTCCCGCAGCAGGGAACGGAGTTCGCGCGGAGGGGGCTGTTCGGTGGGGCGGCGGCAGGCGGGTCCCGCGGGCCGCGCCGGCCCGGAGGGGGCGGGGCCGCCCGCGGCCGACGACGCGGCCGCCGCCGACGGCAGCCCGAGGGCGGCCGCACCGAGCGTGGCCGCACCGAGCGTGGCCGCACCGAGCGTGGCCGCACCGAGCACGGTGCGCCGTGCCGCACCCCGTCCGCTGTTCCCGTCGTGACTGCTGTTCCCGTCGTGACCGCTGTGTCTGTTGCCTGCGTCCTCGCCCGGCTGCGTCATGGCGCTATCGTCACGTCCGCCTCAGCACCCCCGCAAGGTTCGGTTTCGGCCCGCAGACCGGGCGGCGACGCCCGTCGAATCGGTCGAGACCTTCCTGCTCTCCGGCGGGCAGTGCCAACGCCTGGCCATCGCGCGGGCCATGATCCGCGACGCACCCGTCCTCGTGCTGGACGAGCCGACCACAAGCCTCGACGCGGAGTCCGCCCGCCGCCTGCCCGGACCGCTCCGGCTGTTCATGGCCGGCCGGACCACGACCCTCATCTCGCACCACCCGCTCACCGCGCGGGCCGCCGACCGGGTCGTGCTGCGGCGTCGGCATCCACGACCGGCATGCTCGACGTCTGCTCACCGGCTCACCGGCTCACCGGCGGGACGGCGGACCGTCAACCGGTCGGAGTGAAGGGCGAGAGCCGGGCAAGGGGCGAAGGAGCGGCCGGCCGTCGCTCACCGTTCGCAGCCGGTGCGTTCCGTCGGCGGCTCGCCGGCCGAGTCGTCCCCGCGCAGCTCGACGCAGCATGCCCCGGGGCGCGGGGCGAACACTGCCGTGGTCCGGTCGCTGCCCAGCCCGTGCAGATATCCGGCGAGGAACGCCTGGTTGACGCCGCAGACGAGGTCCGGGGCCTTGGCGGCCAGTGGGTGGAAGGGGCAGTTGCGCAGGCGCAGCAGGGCGGGAGCGGCGCGCTCCGGCTCGAAGCCGAGCTCGTCCAGGGGCCCGGCGGCCAGGCTCAGGCCCCGCTCGGCACCCAGCCGCCCGGGGCGCGCCCGTTCGCGTTCCGCGCTGCCGAGCGCTTCCCCGCGCCTACGGGCCACACGGAGCGCGGCATCGCGGGCCGTCTCGCCCCGGCCTTCGGTCAGCACGGCCTCGGCGAGAAGGTCCGCCAGCATCTCGTGGCGGCGCTCCGGAATGCTCACGGCGATCGGCTCGGCGGCCGGCTCGTACACCTTGGGCCGGCGCCCGACCTTGCGCAGGCCCGCGGACTCGTAGCGGGCCTGCAGCAGCCCGGCCGTGACCAGCTTGTCCAGATGGAAGGCGGCCAGCTTCCGGGAAACCCCCACGCCGTCCGCCACTTCCTCACGCGTCACCGGACGCCGCTCGCTGCGTATGAACGCGAACATGCGACGGCGAAGACCGTCGCCGAGGACGGCCAGCGAGGTGAGCGAGGCGTTGTCCAATCCCACGTCACCGACCTTATCGCGCATGAGTTTGGGCAGAAACCTTTCGGGGTGGCTGTATGCCTGACTTCTTGACCGCCGGAAAGGATAAAGCCAACAATGATTGGTGAAATAGCCCGACGGTCCCGATGGGCCCGATGAGCCCGACGGGATTCGATCGGCTCGACGGGCTCGACTAGGCTCGATGGTGAGGACGGTCGGGAGGCTGCCATGCTCACTTCGGCGCAGCGGCAGGCGAAGCAGCCCGTCAGCGCGGTGCTCGCCGGTCCGTACGGCCATCCACTGCATCCGATCCCGGTCACGGTGCCCATCGGGGCGCTGGCGGCGGCCCTGGTCGGCTTCCTCGACCTGCGCGCCGTCCCGACCGGCACGCGCGCCTTCCGGGTGGGCCTCGCCCACATGAGCCTGAATCTGGTCGTGACCCTCGCCTACGCCGGTGACTTCCTGTGGCGCCGTGCCGCACAGCCGGCGCACGAGGCGGTCCCGGCCGGGATGCTCGCCCTGTCCGCCGTGGCCCTGGCGCTCCTCGGCATCTCCGGTTACCTCGGCGGCAAGCTCTCCTACCGCTCCGGCGTGCGCGTTGCCGACGAGGACACCCAGGCCGAGGGCTATGTGCCCGGGGCCGGGCGGCACCGCCCGGACGGCGACGCCTAGGCCGGACACCACCGGAACGCAAGGGAGTTGGCCATGGGTATCGCAGCCGCGGCACTGTTCCCCGTCCCCGTGGTCATCCTGCACGGACTGCCGGCCGTCGCCACCGTGCTCCTCGTACTGCTCACCGCTCTCGGTATCGGGGGCAGTTGAGCGAATCGGTTCTCAGGAGAATCCGCAATGAAGCGCTACAGAAACTCTTTGTCACCCCCAGCCGGTGCATCGGCGGAATACGCCGGCAGCGCGTGGTCGTCCGCGCGCGACTGGGGACTTCTGCTCATCCGGCTGACCTTCGGACTGCTGATGGCCGCCCACGGCTCGCAGAAACTCTTCGGGCTCTTCGGCGGCAAGGGACTGACCGGCACCGCCAAGGGATTCGAATTCCTCGGCTATCACCCCGGAAAGGTCTTCGCCGTCATCGGCGGCCTCTCCGAATTCCTGGGCGGCCTCGGCCTGGCACTGGGGCTGCTCACCCCGCTCGCGGCCGCCGCCCTCATCGGCGTGATGATCAATGCCATGGCGACGGTCACCGCCGCCCACGGTCTCTGGGACACCGATGGCGGGGTCGAATACGGCCTGTGCATCGCCGTCGTCGCTCTCGCCGTCGCCGCCATCGGCCCCGGACGGCTCGCCGTCGACCGGCTCTTCCGCTGGGGAGCAGGCGGATGGCCCGCAGCCGCCGTGGCCCTGGGCCTGGGTGGCATCGGTGCCGCCATCACGCTGAGCCTCTGACTCGCTGCGGGCGGCCTGTACTGACTGTCCGGCCCACCACCATCCGTGATGGTCAGCCGGCCCGGAGCAGCACGGGCAGTTCGGCGGTGTCGATGATGTGGGCCCGTGAGGGCAGGACGTGGTGGAGCAGGGCGCGGTGGGCTTCGGGGTTCGGGTCGGCGACGCAATCGGACAGGACGTGGAGCTGGTAGTCGCGGTCGGCCGCGTCGATGACGGTGGACAGGACGGCACCGCTCGTGCTGAGGCCCGAGACGACCAGCGTGGTGATGCCGCGTTCGCGCAACTGCTGGTCGAGGTCGGTGGTCGACATGCCGCCGTAGCGGGTCTTGCGCACGATGATGTCGCCGGCCTGGGGAGCCAGGCGCTCATGGATGGCGGTGGCGGGATCCTCGTGGTGCAGGACACGGTGCTGGGCCAGCGGGCCGAAGGACTTGTTGACGGCCGGGATCGCGTCCCAGTCGGCCTCGGTGAAGCCGACACGTACGCAGGCGACGGTGCCGCCCAGCGCCCGGACGTCGGCGACGGCCCCTGCGATGCGGTCGAGCAGGGCATCGCGTTCCCCGTCTTCGGGGAGAGCGGCCAGGACCGCGGGCTGGCAGTCCAGGACGAGAAGAGCGGTGTGCGCGGGGTCGAGTACGGGGGAGGCGGGGGCGGTGCTCATGCGGATGTCTTCCTTTCAGGAAGGGCTGAGGGACGGTTGCGGCTCGTGCTGCAGCGTCTGCTCGCGCCGGGGCAGCAGGAGCGGGGTGGCCAGGATGAGCAGTCCCGCGGCCGTGAGAGCGGTGCGTGGGCCGGTGACGTCGGCGAGCAGCCCGCCGAGCGCGGTGCAGACGGCGATGGACGCCTGCTGGCCGATCGACCAGGCAGTCAGGGTGCGAGCGACGAGGTGCTTGGGCGTGCGTTCGAGCCGGTAGGTGGCGAGCACCGGGGTGTACAGGCTCATGTTGATGATGATCGCCAGCTCGACGGCCATCACGGTGACGAGGCCGACGACGCCGGGACGGACGAAGACCAGGCCGATCAGCCAGACGGCACGCAGGGTGCCGACGATCCGGAAGACCCGGTGCCGGCCGTGGCGGGTCACGACACGGTGGGCCAGCCGGGAGCCGATGAGTCCGCCGAAACAGGGGGCGGCGAAGGCGAGGGCGTACTGCCAGGGCGGGAAGCCGAGTTGGCGGAGGAGGAGCACGGCGAGCAGCGGCTCGGTGGCCATGATCAGACCGGAGACGAGCATGTTGTTGAGGTAGAGCGCCCGCAGGCCGGGATCGCCCATGATGTGCCGCCAGCCGTCGAGCAGCGCGCCCGCCCGGACCGGGCTCTTCTCGCTTGCCTGCGGGGCTTCCTCCCTGCCGCGGATCGCGGTGATGCCCAGCGCGGAGAGCAGATAGCTGAGCGCGTCGGCCACCACGGTGGTGACCGGCCCGAACAGGCCGATCGCCGCCCCGCCCAGCGGCGGCCCGACCGCGATGGAGCTCCAATTCGTGGACTCGAAGCGCGCGTTGGCCACGAGCAGGTTCTCCGGCCGGACCAGGGTCTTGAGGTAGGCGCCGCCGGCCGCGTTGAATGCGATCTTTGCCGCGGCGACCACGGCAGAGACCGTGAGCAGCTGGACGAAACCCAGCCGGCCGAAGGCGTAGGCGACCGGGATCGTCGCCATGGCCCCGAACCGGGTCAGGTCCATCGCGATCATGACCGGGCGCTTGCGCCGGAACTCCACCCACGGCGCGAGCGGCACCGCGATCAGCGCGCCCACGGCCGGCCCCACCGCGGACAGAGCGGACACCTCGGCGGGGCCGGCGTGCAGCACCAGTACGGCGATCAGCGGTAATGCCCCGAACCCCAGCCCGGACCCGTACGCGCTCACCGCGTACGCCGCCCACAGCCAGCCGAACTGCCGGCCCAACGCTCTCCTGGCCATCATGCTCCCACTCGAACAAACCGATGTTGACCGGTGAGAGCTAAGCGAGCGGCACAACCGCTGGTCAAACAACCACCTTGCCGATTCTTCACAACCATCCGTTGTTCCCTAAGGTGACTCGGCATGGACCTCGAAGCCGTACGCACCTTCGCCGCCATCGCGGAAGCAGGCCAGTTCCAGAAGGCCGCCGCCGACCTGTCGGTCACCCAGCAGGCCGTCTCCAAGCGCATCGCCGCACTGGAGCGCGACCTCGGCGTGCGGCTGTTCACCCGCACGCCGCGCGGCGCCGAGCTCACCATCGACGGGCAGGCGTTCCTGCCCCACGCGCGCGATCTGCTGCGCGCCGCCGAGCGCGCGGTCGCATCCGTGCGCGCCGGCAGCCGTCCGCTGCGCGTCGACGTGATCGCCTCGCGCGGCGCGGCGTCGGGCCTGATGCGCGGCTTCCACCACGCCCACCCCGAGATCGAGCTCGACGTGCTGATGCTGCTCCACATCGAGACGGCCGTCGCCTCCATCCGGTCCGGTGCGATCGACGCGTCCTTCCGCGCCGTCGCCGCGCCCGGCCGGCCCCTCCCCGAGGACATCGAGTCCGTCCGGGTGCTCGACGAACCGCTCCAGCTCCTCACCGGCCCCGCCCACGCGCTGGCGGGTGCCCGGTCGGTGACGCTCGCCCAGCTCGCCGGACACCGGATCTGGATGCCCGGTATCGTCCCCGGCAGCGAGTGGGCCGCCTACTACGACGACCTCGTCGCCGAGTTCGGCCTCACCATCGAGGCGACCGGCCCCAACTTCGGCTCCGACGCCCTCCTCGACACCGTCGCCGACACCCCGGCCCTGGCCACCTTCATGAGCGAGCACACCCGCCTCGTCTGGCCCGCGAGCCACGGCCTGCGCCGCATCCCGGTGACCGACCCGACGCCCGTCTACCCCCACTCGCTCCTCTGGCACCGCGACAACCCCCACCCGGCGCTGGCCACCCTCCGCGCCCACCTCGCGGCCACAGCGCCCGGCCATGACGCCGCGGGGACCTGGGCGCCGGGGTGGGTGATTCGGCGCTGAACGCCGCTGGGCCTGCGGTATCGACCTTGCCGCCGGCGGCAAGGTCGGACGATGCGCCCGGGAGCTCACCGCCGCGCACAATGCCGGCGTTGTCCACCCTCACCGTCCGGTCACCGTGGCCCCTTGCGGTGGGCGGCCAACCGTTCACGCGCCTGCGTGTAGGTGTCCGCGTCGATCTCGCCGGAAGCGAAGCGGCGGTCGAGGATCTCCTCCGGCGTCTCCCGTGGCGGCTCCGTGGAAACGGGGGTGCCGGTGCGGTCGGTGGCGTGGTGCGTGACGCGGATGACCACCCACACGACGAGGGCGATCAGGATGATCCACAGCAGGGGCATGAAGGCCATCCAGGCCCAGCCGCCGCCGTTCCAGTACATCACCGTCCTCACCTCCTCGTGAGGTCTCCCCTCCAGTGTCCGGTCGGCGGGGGGCCGGACGGCGAGGGCCGTCCGGCCCGTATGCGGTACCACTCGGCCCCGCACAGGTCGGACTGACGTCGCGCGCTTCCCGCTGCCGGGAGGCGGACGCCTGCGACGCGCACCGGGCCGGGGGAGAGGAGGGCCGACGCGCGTCCGGTGCCTCAGGCCTTCTTGACCACGCTGGACTTGAGGTGCATCTGGCCGAATCCGTCGACCTTGCAGTCGATGTCATGGCCGTCCGGGCCGTCCACGAGGCGGATGTTGCGCACCTTGGTGCCCGCCTTGATGCCCGTCGGGTGGCCCTTGACCTTCAGGCTCTTGACCACCGTCACGGTGTCGCCATCGGCAAGGACATTGCCCACCGCATCCCGGATCACCTTCTCCCCGGGCTCGTCCGCGGCTCCGGCGGCTGCAGGCGTCCACTCGTGGCCGCATTCGGGGCACACCAGGAGCGTGCCCATCTCGTAGGTGTACACGCCGGCACATTCGGGGCACGGCGGAAGGTTCTCGTTCACAGTGACAGCCTAGGTTTCGATGGAGGAATGGAGGGATGGGGGGATGGGGGGATGGGGGCGCCGGGGCGTCAGTCGGCGTCGGTGCCCGCGGGCCAGGCGCCGGAGCGCCATTGCCGGTCCGGCGCGCCCGGGCGGACGTGGTGGGCGGCCAGGCCGGAGAGCAGGTCGGGGTGGACGGGGACGTGCGGCTGCCCGGCGTCGGGGACGAGGGAGCCGTCCGCGGGGATGGCGGCGAGTTCCAGCGGGCGTCCGAGGGCTGCGAGGCGGGCGGCGGCCTCGGTGATGGCCCGCTGGCCTTCGGCGGACCAGCCGTGGAGTGCCGTCAGATCGACGATCACCGCGCCGGTACCGCGTGCTTCCGCCCAGCCGACGGCTCCGCGGAAGCGGTTCACCGCCTGGGCGCCGAGGTAGCCGGAGACGGACAGGACGCCCACGTCCTCGTGGGTGGTGTAGCGCCATTCGATCGTCATGGGTCCGGGTCTCTCCTCGCGAGTGCTCATCTGTTCCGTCAGCCGGCCGGGCAGCGGCGTCGTCACGGCGTCGTCACGGTGTCGTGGTCCTGCGCGCTGCACGGGCGGGATCGGGCGTGTCGGATCCCTGGGCGAAGCGGAAGCCGGTGACGGTCTGCGGGTGGATGCGCAGGAGTGCGTCGTGGGGGCCGTGGGACCAGCCGGGCAGAGTGCGCCGGTAGTGGGCCGCTTCATCGGGGTGGGTGATGAGCTCCGCGAGACCGGTGGAGGTCACGGCCCAGCCGGTGCCGGTGCCGGGGTGGAGGGCGTCGCAGTGGTAGGTGACCCCGACCCGTCCGGACAGCACGGCGTGGGGGACCGGCGTGCGGACGATCAGGCGCCCGTATTCCAGGATGTGGGAGGCGGGCCGTACCGCGAGGGCGTCGCGCTGCTCGTAGACGACGCGCCCCTGGGAGACGTCGCCGAGGAGGTACCAGGCTTCCTCGCCGGAGACCTCGAACATGCGGCGCAGTGCGGGAGTTGAGCGCATCAGGCAGTCTCCTCGGTGACGGCGGCGGACTTCTGCGCGGGGACGGTCAGTACCCCGGCGCCCTGGAGGTGGATACGGGCGGCGGCGATGGCGTCGGGGGTGTCGGCGAACTCCCGCCCCTCGTGCCGGAGAAGATCCAGCGCGCCGACGGACTGGAGGACCTGCCGCTGGCCGGGCCGTATGCCGGAGGCCAGCACGGTGATACCGCGACGCCGGAGTTTCGTCACCGCGTCCTTGAGGACCAGGGCGCCCGTGGCGTCGATGGTGGACACGCGGGACATGCGCAGGATGACCACCCGCACGTCGGCGACCTCGGAGAGCTCCAGCAGGAAGCGGTGGGCGGCGGCGAAGAACAGCGGCCCGTCGATCCGGTACGCCACGATGTGCTCGGCCAGCAGCGCGTGTTCCTCGGCGCTGTGGTCGCCGGGCAGGTCGGCCTCTACCGGGTCGGCCTTTACCAGGCCGGTTTCCATCGGATCGGCCTTCATCAAGTCGGCCTTCGTCAGGCCGGCCCTCATCAGGTCGGCCTCTATGGGGACCTGGTCCAGGCGGGCCTGCCCGGCCACCGCCCGCAGCGCCAGGACGCCCGCGACGCCCAGGCCGATCAGGACCGCGTACACCAGGTCCAGGGCGAGGGTCGCGGCAGCGGTGAGGATCAGGACGAGCCCGTCGGAGCGGGTGGCGCGGGCCATCGCCCGCAGCGAGCCGACCTCGACCATGCGGACGGCCGTGGCGATCAGGACGCCGGCCACTGCGGCGAGCGGGATGCGCGAGACCAGGGGCGCCGCGGCGAAGACGATCACGGCGAGCACGGCGGCGTGGGTGAGGGACGCCAGCCGGGAGCCCGCTCCCGTACGGACGTTGACGGCGGTGCGGGCTATCGCGCCGGTGGCGGGGACGCCGCCGAAGAGCGGGGCGGCGATGTTGGCCAGCCCCTGACCGAACAACTCCCGGTCGGGATCGTGCTTCTGATCCACCGTCATCGCGTCCGCGGCCGACGCGGACAGCAGCGACTCCAACGCGGCCAGCGCAGCAACCGCCACGGCCGGGGCAAGGAGCGAGCCGAGCGCGCCGGCATCGAGGAAGGACAGGGAAGGGGCAGGCAGTCCGGACGGCAGGTCCCCGATCGGCTTGGCCGCGTGCGGACCGAAGGCCTGGGCGACGACGGTCGCAGCGATCACCGCGATGATCGAGAACGGAACCGTCGGCCGCCACCGCGCACCCGCCAGCATGACCAGGGCCACTCCCGCCGCCAGGGCCACGGCCGTCCAGTTCGGCGTCCGTGCGAACGCCTCGACGGCCCGCCAGGTCACCACCAGGACCTTGTCGCCCGCGGGCTTGGGCACCCCGAGCGCGTTGGGGATCTGCTGCAGCCCGATCACGCCGGCGATACCGAGCGTGAAGCCCTCCACGACCGGGGCCGGCATATACCGCATGTACCGGCCGGCGCGGGCGAGCGCGAGCGCGAGGAGCATCAGGCCGGCGAGCAGCCCGACGGCCAGAACGCCGCCGGTGCCGTGCCGGGCGACGATCGGTACCAGTACGACGGTCATCGCCCCGGTCGGCCCGGAGACCTGGAGGTTCGAGCCGCCGAAGACCGCCGCGAGCGCGCCGGCGACCACGGCGGTGGCCAGCCCCGCCTCGGCACCGAGGCCCGAGGACACCCCGAACCCCAGCGCCAGCGGCAGCGCCACGATCGCGACCGTCAGCCCGGCCAGCAGATCACGCTTCGGATCCCGGCACGCCGCCGTGAGATCGGCACGGGCGGGCAGCAGGGAACGAACCCGGGACCACGCCCGGACAGCCACGGTGCTCACTCGCCGCCGACCCCGGCTTCTCGCAGCTCCTCCAGCAGCTCGTGCTGCCCGGCGATCATCTGCGTCAGGATCCGCCGCGCGGCGCGCATCAGCTCGGCCACGTCCCCGCCCGCCATCTGGTAGACGACCGTGGAGCCGGTGCGCGTGGAGGTGACGATGCCGGAGCGGCGCAGCACGGCCAGCTGCTGGGAGAGCGCGGACGGCTCGATCTCCATCGCGGCCAGCAACTCCCGCACCGGCGTCGGCCCGTCCTGGAGCAGCTCCAGCACGCGGATGCGCACGGGGTGTCCCAGCATCCGGAAGAACTGGGCCTTCGCCTGATACAGCGGAACCGACACCGCTACCTCGATCTCCGTCGTCACACGACCTCGCCGTCCAGGCAGAGGGCACACCGGTGGCCGTGCCCGCGGCTACCTGCGGACACGACCGATACATCATGTAGCAAATTGAAGAACTTTGCAATTCTTAAGCCTGTCGACCGGTCGCGTCCGTCCTGCGCCGACCGCGGCAAGGTCGAGCCGATGCAGGTCGACCGGCCCAGTGAGAACCCGGTGCGAAGCGGAGGGGGCGCATATCACTTGATGATGCCAACGCCCCCTTGCTGGGCGGGTGTTGATATTTGTCGTATGGTGGAAACGCAGAACGCACCCCGGCCGGAGGGCCGGGCGTACCTGAGCAGGGGGAGAAAGGTGCGTGGCCCGGTGAACTTCGGGCTTCTGTCTGCGATCGGTGTTGCCCTCTATCCGGCAACAGTCACTGTTCTTGCGTTGACCGCCACCTTCGCGCGGCGCCCGACGAGGCGGCGCGAAGCGCGCACCACTTTGGCCCTTCTGCTGCGTGCTCGCGGCTCGGTCGGTATGCCACCTGCGCTGTCGTCCGAGACCGGCCCGGAGTCGTGATCACGTGGCGGGGAAAAGGGCTGAGGGCGTGATGATCAAGCTGATAGCTTCTCGATCGACCGAGGCACCACCCGAGGAGGTGAGACCCATGAACGCTGTACCCACGTGGGTGCTCCCCCTTTCTGTCACGGTCGGCGGTTGACGTAGATCTCGCCGGGAGCGCCCCTTCACAAGGCACTCTCGAAGGGCAACTGCCGTGAACGCTTTCTTCTTCACCGCCGAGTCCACCGCCGACAGCATCGCGGCAACCACAAGAAGCACCCCGCCATGTCGGGCCGGGCCGGGCGCCTGGTGCGCGGCTGCGGCTACCACGTGGCCGTCCTCGACGCGCCCGGTCACGGCGACCGGCCGCGCACCGAGCACGACGAACGGGAGGTCGCCGCGCTGTTCGCGGCCCGGGCGGCCGGCGAGCCGGAAGGCCCGATCGTGGTCCGCTACAACGACCACCTGGCCAGGCTGGCCGTGCCCGAGTACCACGCGCTGCTGGACGCCCTCCAGCAGCTGCCGGAGATCGGAGCCGATGGGCCGGTCGGTTTCTGGGGCATCAACATGGGCACCGCGATCGGCGTTCCGTTCGTGGCCGCCGAGCCGCGGATCACGGCCGCGGTCTTCGGCCAGCACTGGCCCCATGTGCTGGCCGGTTACGCGGAGCAGATCACCGTCCCCATCGAGTTCGACCTGCAGTGGGATGACGAACACATCTCCCGCGAGGAGGGCCTCGCGCTGTTCGACGCCTTCGCCTCGGCGGAGAAGTCCCTGCATGTGAACTCGGGCAAGCACAAGGAACTGCCCCGCTTCGAGGCCGACAGCGCGGTCCGCTTCTTCGCCCGGCACCTCGGCGGAGCGGCCAACGCGTCGGCCTGAGGCGCGCGTCAGCGGCGTCCGGCTTGCCGGCCGGGCGCCGCAACCGCGGATCGCGTACCGCACCTTGCAACTCCACTGGATCGAGGGCGCCGACCACGTCGACCTCTACGACAAGAAGCGGTACGCGGCCGGACAGCGACTCGGAACCCGCCTCAGTAGGCGTTGTCGACCCACCAGGACTGGTAACCGGAGTTCTTCGACGGGTCGTTGCAGGGATATCCGCGCACGCCGTACTCGGACTCGTCGAGGCAGTTCCACGGGGCGTTGATGCCGTTGCGCACCACCTGGATGGTGGAGCCGTAACTGGTGGTGAAAAACTCCAGCGCCCACTTCTGGTAGCCGTTGGTGAAGCTGGGGGTGTTGCAGTCGTAGGTGCGCAGGCCGAAGTCGGCGGACCAGTCGAGGCAGCGGCCGGTGTTGACGTTCTTGAGCTGGCCGTAGCCGGAGGACCAGTTGGTGACGCGCCAGCGCTGCCAGCCACCGTCGACGCTGTTCTGGTTGCACTCGTAGGTGCGCAGACCGAAGTCGTTCGAGTCGTCGAGGCATCCGCCCGACCAGTGCGAGCCGATGATGTAGTCGTGTCCGATCTGCCAGCCGTAGGCGGTACCGCCGTCGGCGTGGGCGGCGGTGGCGCCGGTCACGCCGACGCCGCAGGCGACCGCCAGCGCGGCGGCTGCTCTTGCGAGGCGCGTTCCGAGCTTGTTGACCATGGTGCCCTCCTCTGTGAAGGCCGGGGCCCACGCCGATTGGCGCATCCGGTCGGGCCGCGAACTTACTCTTGGCAGGGACATGCCTCAAGGGGTCGGGGTGCGTGGGATGTCCTTGACGAACACGATCCCGTCGCTGCCCGCCAGGCGGGCCGGGTCGAGCGGGGCGTAGCCGAACCAGGGTGATACGCGGAGGGCGGGCGGCGTGCTGCCGAGGACGGTGGCCAGCCGCGCGGTGTCGACGACGCAGCGGTTCTCCGGGAGCGCGTACAGAAGTCCTTCGAGGGTGTCCGGGGGCGGGGCGCCCACTCCCTGGTGCCGGATCGTGCCGAGAGCCGTGGCCACGAAGGCGTATTCCTCGCCGAGTCGGGCGCTCACCAGCGCACCGGCGCTCCACCACTGCACCGGCCCGCCCCACATCTGCATCGTGCTCTTCTCCCGCTGGAGATGGGAGTTGTGGGCGTGGACGAACGCCGGGCCCCGCTCGGCGACGGCGAGGAGAGTCTGGGACATCATCAGGTCCCGCAGCGCGCACAGCCGCGTCATACGGGCCGGTGACGTGTCGGCCATCCAGTGGTGGTAGCGCAGCAGGCCGGTGGCGGTGCGCTCGTACAGGCGCGCCCGGTCCCAGTCGTTTCGCGAGCTCGTCGCGGTCAAGTGCGGTGTCTGCGCGTCCAGCAGCGCCACCAGATCGTCGGCGAGCAGCCGCAGCTGCCCGGCCTCGGCCGACTGCCCCACGGAGCGGGCCGGGTCCGTCATCGCGGCGGGCTCGGTCCACCGGTCGTCGTCGCCGAGCAGGTGGTCGAGCCTCTTCGCGGTGCAGGGGAGCAGGTCCGCGTCCAACCGGGCCGCGAGGAAGCCGTGGAGCGCGGTGAGGGCCTGCCGGGGGCTCGCGGCGTGGGTGATCTCCAGCGGGCCGTCGAAACCGGCGAAGCGGAGCCGCTCGGACGGGGGCCGGCCGTCGTGGTCGGCGCGGGCGTTGTAGGCGCGCATCCACCGCACGAGGGCGCGGTTGGCCGCCGACGTGCCCCAGCCGTGGCTGAATCCGTGCTCCATGACCTCGTCGAGGGTGCCTGTGCCCGAGGTGACGTAGTCGTTCACGACCAGGCCCCTCATGCAGTCGCTCTCGATCGCGATCGTCCGGTAGCCCTCCTGCTCGACGAGCTGCCGGAAGAGCTCGTTGCGCACGTCGAGCAGAGCGTCCTCGCCGTGGGTGGGCTCGCCCAGGGCGAGCAGCCGGGGCCGGGCCGGGAGCAGCCTCATGAGGGCGGCAGCGTCGACGGCATGGACGGCGTCCTTGATGTCAGTAGCGTCAGTAGCCATGCCTTCAACGCTATCGTTGAACCTTCGGTTGAAACTTGTGCGCGATATCGTCGATTTCATGGGGCGAAACCTTCAAAACGGCGATCGACTCAGGCCGGTTGACCTGGCGCGCGGGCACGGTTTGTCCACGCAGGCGGTCAGGAACTACGAGGCGGCCGGCATCCTTCCGGCCGCCGGCCGCACACCCCACGGCTACCGCACCTATACCTCGCTGCATGCGAGTGCCCTGCGCGCGTTTCTCGCCCTGGTGCCCGGCCACGGTCACCGCACGGCGGCGTCGATCATGCGAGCCGTGAACCGGGGCGCGGTCGACGAGGCGTTCCGGCTCATCGACGAGAGCCACGCCCAGCTTCTCGACGACCGGCGGACCCTGCGGGCCGTGGAGAGCGCCCTCCGCGACCTCGAACCCACCATGGCGCCCGGGCACGGCGCGGGGCCCGAGCTGGCCGTGGTGCCCGGGGCCGGCGGCACGTTCATCGGGCCGCTGGCAGGACAGCTCGGAATCCGGCCTGCGACGCTGCGCAAATGGGAGCGCGCCGGGCTGGTGCGCCCGCGCCGCGACCCGCGGACCGGGTACCGCGTCTACGACGAGGCCGACGTACGGGATGCCCGGCTGGCCCACCAGCTCAGGCGGGGCGGCTACTTGCTGGAGCAGATCGCCCCGCTGATCGTCCAGGTGCGGGCGGCCGGCGGGCTGGAGCCGCTGGAGGCCGCACTGCGCGACTGGCACGGCCGGCTGTCCGCCCGCGGGCGGAGGATGCTGACCGGGGCTGCAGAGCTGGAGGCGTACCTGCGCGCCGCAGGCGGCGTCAACCAGGCTGCGGTTCAGCCGACTTGAGCGGCGACCGGAACGTGGGGACGAACGGAACCCTCATGAGCGGTAGCAGCCATCCGCGTTGCCGTCCCAGGAGGGCCCTTCATCTCGTTCGCCGGGCCCCCGCCTCGCCGGCGGTCTACTGTACGGACACGCCGCGCTGCCCGCCGCAGTCGCACAAGGAGGAATCCCGTGTCATCGCCCTGCGACCCCTGCCATGCTCCCGCCGGCGACGTGGGCGCTGCGCTCATGATGATCGACTCCCGGCTCAAGGCCGTCTACGACGGCAAGACCGAGACCGACCCCGAACACGAGGCGCTGATCGACCAGTTCACCGCGTCCCTGAGCCCGCGGGGAGCCAATGACGTACTGGACGGTGCGTGCACGCTCATCTACATGTTCATGCAGTGGCTGCGGATGGCCTACGAGGACCAGGACAAGGACGTCATCGGGTACGTGGTGCCCGACCTCGTGGCCACGATGCGCATGATGCCGAGGAGCGTCCGCCCCGAAGTCATCCCCACCATGGCCGGCCTGCTCATCGCCGCGGGCACCGGCCTGAGCCCCAACCTGTGGCGCAGGCAGTACGGGTACTGGACCGGGGAGGAGATGACTCCCCTGGAGGTCACCGCATTCCTGCTCGCGGAACACATCAACCACCTCACCCGCGACCCCGACTTCGCCACGCGCATGATCGCCGACGCCCTGTCCGAGGCGGGCGAGGACTGAGGGGTACCGCATTCCCCGGGCCGCGCTTCATCGCGATTTCATCGGTATTTCAACGCCTTCCACGATGGTTCGGGAGCCACACGGAGCCACCACAGAAGGCGATCATGAACAGATCCATAAAGAGAGCCGTGAAACTCTTCACGGCCCCGGCCGTCGCCCTGACCCTCTGCGCGCCCGTCCTCGCCGCCACCCCGGCAAGTGCCGCGACGAGTGACGCCTACACCTTCACCAACCCCAACGGCACCCTCAACGCGACCGGCAACGGTGACGGAAACCAGATCTCCGTCACCCCCGACGGCACCAACTACACGAACTGGCGCCTGATCAAGCTCGGCGACCCCGGCACGTTCAACATCGCCAGCACCTCCTCCGGGAAGTGCATCTACGCCACCCAGCCCGCCGTACAGCAGTCCTGCGGCAAGGACGGCGAGCAGTGGCACTTCCGCCCCGTCGACGGCAAGCCCAACACGTTCGGCATCGTCCGCCGCGACGACCGCAGCGGCACCGAGTGGTGCATGGACAACCGGGGCGGCCTGCACCTGTGGGGAATCCTCGCCCAGCCCAACGTCTGCAACGGCAGCGCGAGCCAGGAATGGACGGTGCCCGCGGCGAAGGCGGACGAGGCGCGGAAGCTCGCCCTCGACTACTACGCCGACCTGTGCTCCAAGAAGACCTCCACCTGCTCGTGGACGCAGAAGTCCGAAGGCCAGCCCGAAGTCCTGCCCCGCCAGCCCGCATCGTCGGTCTGGTACAACGACACCGGCGCCCCGATGAAGCAGGTCTTCACCACCATCTACCACTCCGGATGGTCGCAGGCGTTCTCCGCGGGCCTGTCGACCTCCGTCGGTGTCTCCGCCCAGGTCCAGGCGATGATCTCCAGCCAGCTGACCGCCACGACGGTGTACACCTCCGACGAGACGACGATCAACGGCATCGCCGTGGACGTCCCGGCGAAGAACTACGCCTGGGTCGACTTCGCGGCCGTCGGCAAGAAGGTCACCGGCACATGGACGTTCAACACCGACAACCAGCCGTGGACCATGGACGCGACCGTCACCGTCCCCGTCGTCAACTCGACGGCCGGATCCACCATGTACGTCGCCCGCACCAGCACCGACCCGTCCGGCAGCAGCGGCAGTACGACCAGTCCTGATGTGAAGCCGCAGACCTTCGCCACGACCACGACGAAGACCTTCAGCCTTCCTGCGGGAAGCCGGGTGACGTCGTCCGACGGAACCGTCACCGCGACGGACTCCGACGGCACTGTCGCCACCATCCTCCCCACCACGCTGAAGGACACCAATGGCACGACCCACAAGGTCGGCCTGACCGTCTCCGGCAACACGGTGACCCAGACCGTCGAAGGCGTCACCGGCGACACGGTCACCGGCACCATGAGCCCCCCGGTCTTCTCGGTGAGAGCAGCAGCCGCCACGCCGGCCGCCGCGAAGAAGACCCTGATGAAGACGGCCGCCATGCTGCGGCCCGCCGCGGCCGCCGCGGCCTCCGACAAGAGGGGCCGCATGAACTGCATCGGGGACAAGATGGGCGAGGGAGCCACCGTCGGCCTCCTCGGTGCTGCCCTCGGACAGCCCGAAGCCGTCCTGGGCGGAGTCTTCGGCGGCCTCATCATCGGCCTCGCCGAATGCACCAGATGACCTGACCCACTGCACTGCCGAACACAGCGTCCCACTGCCCGTGACCGGGCGGGGGACGCTGTGTTCTTCGCGCCGGATTCACCACCCGCCCCCGGGGAATGCTCCCGGTGATGACCCGTGAACCACAACCGCAACCCCCCGGCATCGCGGTACCGGAGGACTTCTGGCGTCACCTCCCCTTCGACGTCCGGGGCGAGGCATTCCGCGCCGACCCGTACCCGTTCTACGAACTCCTGCGCGCAGAAGGGCCCGTGGCGTCCCTGGCCGACGGCGTGCTGGTCGTCACCGGATATCACGCGGCCACCGCGATCCTCGGCGACCCGAGCTTCGGGCTCGGGGCCGGCGCGCTGGAATCGCAGTCGTTCCTGCTCGTCGACCCGCCCGAGCATCGCAGGCGGCGCGCCCGGGTCGGCGGGCCGTTCAGCGCCCGGGCCGTCGAGCGGCTGCGGCCGGCGATCCGGCACCGGACGGGGGAGCTGGTGTGCGCAGCGGCCGCCCGGGGCGAGGCCGAAGCCGTGAGCGAACTCGCCCTCCCCCTCGCCCTCGAGCTCATCTGCGCCCTGGTCGGGGTGCCCATGGACGACCGGCCCCGCTGGTACGGGCCGCTGGTCGGCCTGACCGGGGGCTTCGACCCGCCCGCACTGCGCGACGAGGAGAACACCGCCCGCCTCGCCACCGCGCGGCTGGACTTCGCCCACTACCTCGGCGAGCTCGTCGAGGAACGCCGCCGGGTCCCCCGTGACGACCTGGTGAGCGCCCTCGTGGCCCCCGGCCCCGACGGCACGGCCCTGACCGGCCCGGAAATCGTCACCGCTCTGGGTCAGTTGGTGATCGCCGGCTTCGAACCCACCGTCCACCTGATGGCGAACGGGCTGCACGCCCTGCTGCGCCACCCGGCCCAGTTCGCCCGGCTGCAGGCCGACCCCTCGTGCGCGCCCGACGTGGTGGAGGAGGTCCTGCGGTACGACCCCACCGTCCAGATCATGACCCGGATCGCCCTGCGCGACACGGATGCGGTCGGCCGCCACGTCCCGGCGGGCACCGTGGTGGGCATTCTGCCCGGCGCCGCCAACCGCGACCCGGAGGTGTTCCCCGACCCCCACCGGCTCGACGTCACCCGAGCCCCGCAACACCTCGCACTGGGCCGGGGCGAGCACTTCTGCCTGGGCGCGGGACTGGTACGGGCCCAGGCGCAGGCGCTGCTCACCGACCTCGCCCGGTGCCGCCCCGCCCTCACCGGCGAACCCGTCCGGTACCGCGACACGGTCATGCTGCGCGGTGTGGAACGGCTCCCCGTGGTGCTGACCGAGCGTCCCGAGGCGGACGGCTGAGCGGGCAGTGGTCGACCGTCAACTCCCTTCCGACTTCAGTCTCCTGACGCAGCGTCGGGCCAGGTCGGTGACGGTCGCGCTGTCGAGGATCTCCACGGCGGGCAGGGCGCAGCCCAGGCGCTGGTGGATGGCGGTCATCAGCTCCGCGCCCATGAGCGAGTCGAGGCCCAGCCGGTCCAGGCGCTGATCCGCGGGTACCCGGTCGGGGGTGGTCTGCAGGATGCGGCAGAGGCTGTCGGTGAGGAGGTCCACCACGCGTGCGTGGACCTCCTCCGGCGAGGCCGTCGCCAGGTCGCGCAACAGCCCTGCGCGGTCCCGGCCGCCGGGTGCGTCCCCCTCGGGCCGTACGGCGGCGAAGCGCGGTGCGTCCAGCGTGCGCAGGACATGCCGGGCCGTGCCCCAGTCGATGCGGGCCACTGCGGCACCGTCGTCGCCGCGCCCCAGCACGGCGGCCAGGGTGTTCAGCGCCTCGCCGGGGTCCATCGGGCCGAAGCCGATCCGGCGCATGAAGCCGTCCAGGCCGTGCCGGGCGACGTAACCGACGTCGGCCACAGCACCCCAGGCGACGGCCAGACCGGGGCGGCCCGCGGCGTGGCGGGCCCGGACCAGGGCCTCCAGAGCGAGGTTGGCACCGTTGTACGCGGCCTGGTGCTGCGTCCCCACCAGGGCCGCGGCCGACGAGTACAGCAGGAACAGATCCAGGTCACGGCCGCGGGTCAGACGGTCGAGGACGGCCGCACCCCCGGCCTTCGGGCCGATCACCCTGCGCACCCGGTCGGTGGTCAGTTCCGCGAGCGGGGCGTCGTCGAGCACCATGGCGGCGTGCACCACACCGCGCAGCGGGCGGCCGGCGGCATCAACGGCCTCGAGCACAGCGGCCATTGATGCCGCATCGGCAGCGTCCGCGGCGTGCACGGTGACGTCAACGCCGCGTTCCCGCAAGGACGCCAGCAGCTCCGGTGCTTCGGGCGTGGCGGCCCCGCGCCGGCCGACCAGTGCCAGGCTCCGGGCGCCCCGATCGGCCAGCCACCGCGCGGTGGCGGCCCCGAACCCGCTCAGCCCACCGGTGATCAGGTACGTACCGTGCGGATCCGGCACGTAGGGCGGAGGCGTCACGCGCAGCGGCGGAGGTTCCTCCAGGGAGACCACCACTTTGCCCACGTGCCGGGAGTGCTGGAGCACCTCGAAGGCCTCGGCGATCCGCTCGGCGGGGTACACGTGGTGCGGCAGGGGCCGGTAGTCGCCGTCCCGCACGCGCTCGGCCACCGTCCCGAAGCACGCCGCTGCCGCCTCGGGCCGCGCCCGGACGAGCCCGGCGAGGTCGGCGGCGCTGAAGCCGACGTTGTTCAGGAACGGGCGCAGCGGCAGCGCCCCGTCGTCGTACAGGTCCCGTTTGCCGATCTCGACGAAGCGCCCGCCCGGCCGCAGCACCTCCAGACCGCGTGACATCGCTTCGCCCGACAGCGAGTTGAGGACGACGTCCACGCCGTGGCCGCCGGTGACGGCCAGGACGCGCTCGGCGAAATCCGGGGCCCGCGAATCCAGCACGTGCCGCACACCCAGCAGCCGGACCAGGTCGCGCTTGGTGGCGCTGCCCGCCGTCGCCACCACGCGGGCGCCGGCCCGTTGCGCGTACTGCAGGGCCGCCAGCCCCACGCCGCCCGCGGCACCGTGCACCAACACGGTCTCCCCGGGCGCCAGTCGGGCCAGATCGTGCAGGCAGTGGTGCACGGTGAGGAAGACCACCGGCACGGTGGCCGCCGGACAGAAGCCCATGCCGTCGGGGATGCGGCCGGCCAGGGCCGCGGGGACCGTGACATGGGAGCGCAGCGCCCCCTGCCCGAATGCCAGCACCCGGTCGCCCGGAGAGAACCCGGCGACGTGCGGGCCGACGGCGACGACCGTGCCGGCGCACTCCATGCCCAGCGTGAAGGCCCGGCCGTCGGCGTCGTATTGCTGTTCGTCGAGCGGGACGGCGCCGAGGGCCTGGAGCACGTCCCTGTAGTTGAGGGCAGCCGCGTGCACGGCGACCGTCAACTCGCCCGGTCCCGCGGCCGGTACGGGCACAGGCGACCAGTCGAGCCGGTACGAGCGGCCCGGCTCCCGCAGGCGCAGCGCGTACGAGGACGCGGCGGTCGGCCGCACCCGCTGCGCCACGTCCGCTTCCTGCCGCACGCGGGGCACGAAGCGCCCCCGGCGCGTCAGCACGATCTCGTCCTCCTCACCGGGGACGGTGAGTTCGGCGAGGAGCCGGCCGGCATCGGTGTCCGTGTCGGTGGGGGCGAGGGAGACGCGGTGCACCGCCAGGTCGGGGTATTCGTTGCCGAGGGTGCGGGCCACGCCCCAGGCACAGGCGGCGGTGGGGGCGAGCGGGTGTTCCGGGGCGGGCAGGGCGCCGGTGGGCGGCGTGACGAGCCACAGGTGCAGCCGAGTTGCCGCTTCCGTCTCCTCGGCCCGGCGCCGGGCGGCTTCCGCCACGGCGCGCAGGAACGCGGTGTGCCGCAGGGCCCGCTCGGTGTCCGGCAGGCCGTCGTCCGGACTGCCTGCCGGTGCGTCCTCGCCCAGCAGCAGCACCACGCCGGTGGCAGGCGATGCTGCGGACAGCGTCCCGGCCCAGTCCTGTTCGCGGTTCAGCGTGACGCGCCGTACGCGTGCCCCGCCCGGCCCGGACAGACGGGCCGCCACGGCCGCGGCCAGCGCATCCCGTGCCGGCTCGGCGGCCACGACCCAACTGCCGTCCCCGGCAACAGGTTCCGGAGCGGATGCCCGGGCGGTGCGGGCGGGCCGCCGGGCCAGGAGGACGGAGAACGGGACGCCGTTACCGTCGCCGTCCGGTTCTGCGAGCGGGACCGCCTGCCGGAAGCCCGTCTCCTTGAGCAGTTGCCGCCAGCCGCCGGCCGGCAGCAACGGGCCGCACGGCCGCAGCTCCCTGTCCTCCTGGTGCCAGAAGTCGGGCAACAACCCGAAGATCAGGGCCAGGCCCGCCACGTCGTGTGCCTCCACGGCCAGCAGCAGGCCGTCGTCGTCCAGCAGGCGGGCGACGTGGCCGAGCGCGGGGCGCAGCCGGCGGACGGTGTGCAGGGCGTCGTTCGCCACCACCAGGTCGTAGCCGCCCTCGGCGAAGCCCTGCTGCACCGGGTCGCGATCGAGGTCGAGCGTGGCGTACGTGACGAAGTCGTGGGCCTCGAAGCGGTTCCGGGCCCGGGGGAAGAAGGCGGACGACACGTCGGTGTAGGCGTACCGGGTGCGCTCGGGCGGCAGTTCGGGCAGCAGGTATGCCGCCGTGCCGCCCGTACCCGCACCGACTTCCAGGATGCGCAGTGGCCGGTCCACGGGCCACTGGTCCACCAGCGCGCGCACGGCGGCGCGGGCTGCACGGTTGGTGTGCGCCGCCGTCCCGCCGTCGGTGTACAGCGCTTCGAGCAAGTGCCGGTTGGCTTCGGAGAAGAGATGCTCCGCCGGGTCGCGTTCACCGCGCAGCAGGGCCGTCAGCTGCCGGCCGCACCGGCCCAACAGGGTCAGTTCCACAGCGAGTCCGGGATGATCGGAGAGCAGAGCCGCGAAGCGCTCCTCGGGCCGTCCCGTCGCCGACAGTCGCCATGCGCCGCCCACCGCGGCCACGGGCGCGACGAGGCCATGGGCATGCGCATTGTCGAGCAGCACGCCCACCAGAGGGATGTACTGCGCCATCGCCCCGGCGCGCACCAGGTCCTGCACCGTGAACGGGCGCTCCGCGCCGCCCGTGCCGTGCAGCAGGTCCCGTACCGAGCGGGCGGTGAAGTGCGCCGTCAGTTCCCGGGCCACCGTGAAGACGGCCGGTCCTCCGTCGCGGTGCCACGTCGTGGCGGCTTGCCGCAGCCGGTCCTCGCAGTGCCGTGCGAGGGTCCCGGGCGTGGGCATGTCCCAGGGCTCCCGGGCAGGGCCGGGCCGGGGCGCGGCCCGCAGCACCGTGGTGCGGACCAGTCCCGGCAGCCGGGCGTCCTCGTCGAACCGGCGGAGCCGGCACCCCTCCGCAGTGAGGCAGACCAGGCCGCCGGCGGCGAGCACGGTGGCGTCGAGCAGCACTTCGCGGTCGGAGACGGCCCGTACATGCACCAGCACATGGCCGGCGGAGGGCACCCGCCGCCAGGCGCGGATACGGTCGAAGGACACCGGCAGGAACCGGGAACCGGCGGGCGTGCGGGCCTCGAGGACGGGGGAGGCCGCCTGGAGGGCGCCGTCCAGGAGGGTGGGATGCGCTTCGTATCCGGTGGTGTCGGTACGGGCCGTGTACGTCATCAGCACGCGGGAGCCGTCGGAGCGCAGGGCGTCCATGACGCGGAAGGCCGGGCCGTAGTGCAGGCCCCGGCGGGCGGCGATCGCGTACTGCTTCGCGGGGTCGTGCTGCCGGGGGAGCGCGGCGGTGAGCGCGTCGACGTCGAGGAGCGGCGGGGTCGGCGCGTACAGCCGCCTGACGCGGGCGCGCGCATGGTCCTGCCAGGCGCCGTCGCGGCCGGTGCGGGAGGCGATGCGCACGGTGCCGTCCCGGCGGGAGAGCAGCGTCTGGATCTCCAGCCGGCGTGTGTCCGCGGCGTCGAAGGGCAGGACGAGGGCCTGCGGAATCGTCAAGTGGAGGATTTCCACGGGCTTTTCGTGCATCCGGCGCCCCGCCTCGAGGATCATGCCGGCCAGTCCGCCGGCCGGCATGACCACGGCGTCGCCGACTTTGTGGTCGGCCAGCCACGGGACCGGGCCCGGTTCGAAGGGACCGTGCCAGGCGGGTTCGGCGAGCGCCGCGCGTTCGCCCAGCAGCGGGTGATCCAGTGTGCCGTCGCCGCAGCCCCGCGTCCACAACTCCGGCGCGCCGTTCCAGTGTCGGGAGCGCTCCCAGGGATAGCCGGGCAGCGCGACCACGCGGCCGCGGCGGGGGAAGAGGACGCCGGTGTCGGCGTGGACCCCGGCGGCCAGCAGCCGGGCGAGACACGCGCGGACACCCGCCGGGCCCTGCGCGTTCCGGCGCATCATCGGTACGACGCTGCTCGCGGGCGGCTTCTGCCCGGGGCCGGGCGGGTGGCGCAGGTAGCCGGAGAGCACCGGGTGCGGGCCGGCCTCGACGAAGATGCGGCAGCCCGCCTCGCGCAGCCGCGCCGCGGCGGTGGCGAACAGCACCGGCTGCCGCAGGTTGCGCCACCAGTAGGCGGCGTCCAGTTCACCACCGGCCAGCAGTGTGCCGGTCGTGGCGGAGGCGTACCGCAGCTGTGCCTGACGGGGCTTCAGTCCGGCCAGGTCGTCCAGCAGGCCCGCGCGCAGCGGATCCATGACGCGGCTGTGGAAGGCGTAACGCATCCCCAGTTCCCTGAAGAAGACGCCCTCGGCCGTCACTCTGCGGCCCAGGTCCGCCACGGCGGCCCGGTCCCCGCTGACGGTCACGTCCCCGGCGCTGTTGACCGCGGCGATCTCCACCGCGCCCCCGTACGCCGCCAGCCACTGCCCGGCCTGTTCGGGCCCCGCGCCGAGGGCGGCCATGGCCCAGTCGCCCTCCGTCGTCGCCTGGGCCCGGGAGCGCGCGACCACGACCCGGGCCGCGGAGTCGAGATCGAGCGCCCCGGCCGTCCAGGCCGCGGCCATCTCGCCGACGCTGTGACCGACGACGCCCGCCGGCCGGATGCCGTGCGCGCGCAGAACGGACACCAGCCCCACCTGCACGGCGAAGAGCAGGGGCTGGGCCACGTCGGTGGTCCCCGGCCGCCGCTCGTCGGCGTCCGCGGTCAGCTCCCGCAGTACGGACCAGCCGAGCAGCGGGCGCAGGGCCTCGTCGGCCTCGGCCACGCCGGTGCGGAAGGAGGGCTCGGCCTCCAGCAGGTCCCGGCCCATGCCGTCCCACTGGGCCCCGTTCCCGCAGAAGGCCAGGGCGACCTGTGCCCCGTCGGCCGCCTCCGTCACCGCAGGGGCTGCATCGTCCCGGGCGTCGTCCCCGGCGTCCAGGGCTTCGAACTGCGCGGCGGCCTCGTCCGGTGCGGTGGCCAGAGCAACGGCGCGGTACTCGTGCCGGGGGCGGCGGACGCAGGCGGTGTACGCCAGGTCGTAGAACTCCTCCGGCGGGCAGTGGCGCAGGCGCTCGGCCATGCGGCCGGCGGCCGCGGCGACCGCGGCGGGGGTACGGGCGGACACCAGCACCGGCAGCCGCGTGCCGCGGTCCGGCCGGGAGGCCGGGGCGGCCTCCTGCGGCGGCTCGGCGAGGATCACGTGGGCGTTGGCGCCGCCGAAACCGAAGGAGCTCACGCCGACCACCGCCCGCCCGCAGGGCGGGAGTTGCAACGGGCCGGCCTCCACCGCCGGGGCAAGGCGCAGGCCCGCGAAGTCGATGTCCGGGTTGAGCGGGCTCGCATACAGGCTCGCCGGCACCTGCCCGTGCCGAAGGATCAGCAGCGCCTTGAGCAACCCGGCCATGCCGGACGCCGGTTCGAGGTGTCCGAGCTGGCCCTTGACGGAGCCGACCGGCAGCGGACGGTCCGCGGCGCGCCGAGCACCCAGCGCCCGGCCCACCGCCCGGCACTCCACCGGGTCGCCCACCGGGGTGCCGGTGCCGTGCATCTCCACATAGGAGAGTTCCTCCGGCCGGATGCCCGCGCTCTCGTACACCTCGCGCAGCAGGGCCTGTTGGGCATCGGCGCTGGGCTGGGCCAGACCCGGCGTGTGCCCGTCCGTGTTGACGCCGCTGCCGAGGATCACGGCCAGCACCCGGTCGCCGTCCTCCAGCGCGCGGGCCAGCGGTTTGAGGACGACCAGGCCGCCGCCCTCCGCACGGACATAGCCGTCGGCTCCGGCGGAGAAGGGGCGGCAGCGGCCGGTGGGGGAGAGCATCGACGCCTTGGCGAACCCCACGAACTCCATGGGACTCAGCAGCACATGGGCCCCGGCGGCCAGCGCCGTGCCGCAGCGCCCGGTGCGCAGGGCCTCGCAGGCGTGGTGCACCGCCACCAGCGCCGAGGAGCACGCGGTGTCGACCGCCAGGCTGGGGCCGTGCAGGTCGAGCGCGTGGGAGACGCGGTTGGCGGTGTTGGCGGTGGCGCCGCCGGTCATGGTGTAGGCGTCGAAGGAGTCCGGGTCCTGTGCCTGGAGGAAGGAGAACGCCTGGCTGGACACGCCGACGTACACGCCGGTGTCCGAACCGGCCAGGGCCCCGGGCCCGGGCGCGGCGGCGTCGACGGCCTCCACGGCCATCTCCAGGACCATGCGGTGCAGCGGGTCGATACGCGCGGCCTCACGGGGCGAGAGGCCGAAGTACCCCGCGTCGAACTGCTGAAGGCCACTCAGGAATCCGCCGCGCAGGGCGTACGCCTTGCCGGGGCGCCGCGGGTCGGGATCGGCCCAGCGGGCGGCATCGAAACGGTCGGGCGGCACGGGACCGGTGACATCCCGGCCCGCCGCCAGGAGGGACCAGTAGGCGTCGAGGGTGTCGGCCCCGCCGGGCAGCCGACAGGCCGCTCCGACGACGGCGACGGCAGCACTCGGCCCGGCTCCGGCAGGTGGAATTTCGGAAGACATGGTGACGGAGCCCCCTCGGTCGGTACTGCTGCGACGGTGCGAAGTGGCGGGACCGCAGGGCCGGGCAGCAACCCAGGAGCTCCTGCCAGCATAGGGAGCAATCCTCAACCCACGAGAGACATAAAAGAGTTCGGTTACTCCCCTGTTCGTGTGGATTGCGCATTATTCGTCCCGCCGGTGGGCAGCCCCTCCACGAGCGGGAGCGAGGGGCAGGGACGGCAGGACCGGGGGCCGTATGGAACGCAGGGAAGAAGTCCGTACGGGAAGCGGTGCACCGCTCGTCCGCGAGGTCGCCGGACGCGCGCCCGGGATCCCGTCCACCGCCTTCGTCGCACCCACCGCGGTCCTGGCCGGAAACGTCACGGTGGGGGAGCGGGCCGGCATCTGGTACCACGCCGTGCTGCGGGCCGACTTCGATGCCGTCGACGTCGGCGAGGAGGCCAACGTCCAGGACGGCGCCGTCCTCCACGCCGACCCCGGCTACCCCGTGCGCATCGGTGCTCGCGTCACCATCGGCCACAACGCCGTCCTGCACGGCTGCACCGTGGCCGACGACGTCCTCGTCGGCATGGGTGCGATCGTCCTCGACGGCAGCCGCATCGGCCCCGGTTGCCTGCTGGCGGCCGGCACCGTCGTACCGCAGGGCCGGCACATCCCCGCCCGGTCCGTCGTGGCCGGCCCCACCGCCACCGTGATCCGCACCGCGACCCCCGCCGACCTCGACCTCATCACCGCCGCCGCCCGCTCCTACCTGGGGCTGGCCCGCCTCCACCAGCCCCGGGGACGACCGCGATGACGACCGGCGCACACACCTCGCGCCACCCCCGCGCCGCCCTGGCCGTGGTGTGCGCCGCCGTCTTCATGGCCATGCTCGACAACCTCGCCGTCAACAACGCCCTCCCCAGCATCGCGGCGGAGCTCGACGCCGGCGTCAGCAAGCTGCAGTGGGTGGTCGCCGCGTACACCCTCGTCTTCGCCGCGACCCTGCTCTCCGCCAGCGTCGTCGGCGGCCGACTCGGACAGCACCGGGCGTTCGTCGCGGGCCTGCTCGGTTTCATGACCGGCTCGGCGCTCGCCTCCGCGGCCGGCGACTGGGGCCTGCTCGTGGCCGGACGCGTCGTCCAGGGACTGGGCGCGGCCGTGGTCCTGCCCGCCGGCACCGCCCTGCTGCGCCACGTCTTCACCGACGGCGCCGCACGCACCAGGGCCCTGGGGATGCGCGGCGCGGCAGGTGGCCTGGGCGTCGCCCTCGGACCGGCGATCGGCGGCCCCCTCACCAGCACGCTCGGCTGGCGCAGCGTCATGTGGATCAACCTGCCGGTCGGAGCGGCGACTCTTGCGGCCGCCGTCCGCGTGCTGCCACGACCGGCGGCCGTACCGCTGCGCTGGGACCCCGCCGGACAAGTGCTTGCCGTCTGCGGACTGGGCAGCCTCGTCTACGCGTTGGTCCAAGGACCCGTCGACAGCTGGCACACGCCGCCCGTCCTGGCCGCCCTGGCCATGGCCGCCATGGCGCTGCCCGCGTTCGTCGTCGTGGAGGCGCGCGGGCAACAGCCCATGCTGGACCTGGCGTTGTTCCGCGACAGACCGTCCGGGGCGGCGGCCGCAGCCGTCTTCACTTCCAGCGCCGGCCTGTTCGGCTCGATCTTCTTCCTCACCTTCTACCTGCAGGGCATCCTGGGCTGGTCGGCCGCCGGAGCAGGCGCGGTGTTCCTGTCGGCCTCGGCCTTCATCGCCCTGACGTCTCCGGTTGCGGCGCTGCTCACCGGCCGGTACGGGGTGCGCGTGCCGCTGAGCGCGGGCCTGGCGCTCAACACGCTGGCCCTGCTGGGGCTCAGCCGCTACGGCCGGCGTGCGGCCTACGCCGACTACGGGTGGCTGTTGCCGGTCCTCGGGGCGGGGGCCGGCCTGTTGTTCGTGCCCACCGTCATCACGATGGTCGAACGCGCCCCGGCTGCCCGTGCGGGCTCGGCCTCCGCGGTCGTCGACACTCTCCGCGAGGTCGGAGGCGCCGTCGGCGTCGCCGCACTCGGTGCCGTCCTGACCACCCGGATGCGCACCGCCCTGCGCGACCGGGCGACGGATGCCGGGTTGCCGCAGGCCGAGGCACGGCACTTGGCGGACGCGGCTGTCGACGGCGGCCCGGGCCGTGGCTTCGACGGCCGCCATCCGGCGGCTGGCTGGGTGCAGGATTCTTTCATCGACGGCCTCCATCTGGCCTTGCGCTGCGGGGCGTTGGCCATGGCGTGCACCTTGCTGGTGGCGGTGGTTCTGTTGCGGGTGCGCAAGGGCGATTAACACACCCATACGCCGGATCGGATGAATTATTTGGACGACCCCTGTCTTGAGGTTGACGGTATGGGCTGTCATGGCGCCACCACCAGCCCAGCCCTTCCGGCACACCTGAGAACGGGTACCAGCAGACCTGGAGCGGCCCGCCTGATCAGGATTGCCTGGTCCCACAGCCCAGTCCGGCAAGTGGCGTGACCAATCAGTCAAGCGTCCTGATCGGCGTGTACTCGGACTCGAACTGCGGAAAGTACGTCACGACACTCAGCGGCGGGCAAAGCTACAAGGGGACGGTCGGCAGCGTCTGGGTCAACTGACCCCCAGGATGCCGATGGACCGGACTCACGCCCCGGTCCGTCGGCATCCGCTGACGCGGCACCGGACGAGGCGGAAGAGGCCGCGCGGCAGGCGGGGCCTACACGACATTCAGCCCGAGGGCCGTGGCGATGACCGCGGCCTGTTCCAGGCTGATGGTGGCCCGACGAACGACCAGTCGCCTCCGGTCACTTGGAAAAGGGTGAAGGTCGACTGCTGGAAAAGACTTCCGACGAATTTGCAGTCGGTGAAGGACGTGTCGAAGAAAGTGCAGCGACGGAAAGTGCAGTTGGTGAACGCCGCACCCGTGTGCCGGGAGGCGTTGAAACGCACCCCGGCAAAGGTGCAGGTGTCGAAGACGGCGCCCGCGTCCACGACCTCGGTCCAGTCGGTGTCGAGAAAGGAGTACTGCCTGTACACCCGACCCGACAGGTCCTGCCCGTACCAGTCCTCATCCCGGATCACACGCTCGGGGTCGGGTATCGGGGGCCCGGCGGACACGGGGTCGATGTTCGCGCGGGCCGGTCGGATCGTCATGCCGATCATTCAACACCGCGGCCACGGGTCGCCCGGACGGGACCCCGCTGCAGCAGGAAAAGGGACGAGGATTCGATCCCGGCAAGACCGTTCCACCCCCTTCGATCACCGTCGAAACGCCTGGTGAAACGGTACTCACCAGTCCACTCTGGCGACATCAGAAGCGGTGCCGGGCCGGTCCCGGCACCATCGTCCGGCGAAGGAGACGACAGATGAAGCTCCGTGGATCACATGCCACCACGGCTGTCCGGCGCGGAACCCGGCTCGGCCTGGCGGCCGTAGCCCTGGCCGGCGCCCTCGCCTGCTCGACGGTCACCCCGGCGACGGCCGCCCCCGAGCGGATGCAGGGCTGCGGCTGGAACGAGAGCAGGAACGGTGAACGGGCCTACTACGAACACTGCGCCACGAACACCAATGTGTGGATCCAGGTCAAGAGGTTCCCCCGGCCCGACTACCACCGCTGCGTCGGCCCGGGGCGCACCAACCTGGACCTCGATGCCACCGGCGCCTGGTACGACAGCACCTACCAGGGCGGGCTCTGCTCCCACCCGGGGGACACCGGCCCCTGACCGGGCCGCGACCGCCGCGTCCGGCTGCGCGCCGCCCGGCCCCGTGAAAGGGGACGGGCGGCGCAGTGCTGCACCGCTTCGGGCCGGCCCACCGCCCACCCGGTTGGCTCGTTTCACAAGCACGACAGGGTAGTTGGTGCCTACGCTGCTCCCGTGATGCCCGCTACGCGTGGCGGGTACAACGGTCAACGGTGTGTGGGAGTTGGGGGATACCGTGAACGACGAAGACCGGACCAATCACGTCCGCAACGAGATGGCGCACGGCCATTTCGGCAATGTCGTCCAAGCCGGCATCGTCCGTGACGGCTTGCACATTCATCAGGGCTTCCGCGATGCGCCGAGCGATCTCGAGAACCCGGTCATCGTCTCCGTCCGGCGGATGATGGCACCCAGCGGCACGCTTTACATCGTCACCTTGCAGGCCCGTACGACACGCGCGGTGATTCTGCACGCCGCTCGGCCCGTCGTGCTGTCCCGCCGGCCCCGGTTCTACAAGGCGATCACGCCGCGGCATTTCCGGACCGAACTCGACTCCGAGCCGCCGCGGCTGTACACCGAGGGACCGGACTTCCCGTTCACCATCAGTGCCACCGATGTCGAGCAGTTCCGGTTCAAGGTCGTCGGGAACGCCGACGAGGTCTACTGGCAGCTGGAACTCGACTGGTCCTGCGCCGAGTACGAGGGAACCGTCGTCATCGACGACAACGGAAAGCCCTTCGAGGCGTAACCCGCGCCCGCCCTCTCTTCCGACCGCAGTCCCTTCCCTCGGTGCCCAATTCAGACTGCGGAATCATGGACGACGCCCAGCGCCCCCGGGCCCTGGTCGTCGTCGGAAACCTGGCCGAGAACACTCTGGAGCGCCGCACAAGGGTGCTGGGCGAGCATCACCCCGACACGCTCAAGTCCAAGGAGCGCTGCCGCCTGCTTCAGCGTTGAGCGGAGACGGGCGTGATGATGCCGTTGTCCTCCGTCGTGTGGGCAGCGCAGACGCGGCCGCCGCCATGGACGGGTCGCTACTTGCCCTTCAGATGTGCGTCCAGGCGCGACAGCAGGGGCAGCACCTTCGCGAGTGCTTCCCGCTCGTCGGGCGCGAGGGCCTCGCTGATCGCGGTGCCGAGCCAGTCCGCACGCCTCCGGCGCTCCTCCGCCAGCCGGTCGCTTCCCGCCGGCGTGAGGTGGAGCAGCAGCTTGCGCCCGTCGCTGGGGTGGGCCTCGGCATGCAGAAGGCCCTGACCCAGAAGGTCTTTGACCGCTCTGGCGGCCGACTGGTGGCTGACTCCCCACCGGTGTGCGACGTCGGCGGTGGTCAGCGGGCCACCGCGGTCCAGGTAGCCCAGAACGGCGGCCTCGCCGGAGGGCATCGTGTCGGCGGCGCGCACCGTGCGCACCAGCCGGCCGACGGTCAGGCGGAGTTCTTCGGCCAGCTGGTTGTCGTCCATGTCCTCAGCCTACTCACTCTCACATCCAATCTGTACAGCTGGACTGTGTAACACAGGTGTACAGTTTGGGTGTAGAGAATCGTTCGATCATCGGTCCGGAAAGGAACCATCGTGGAGCTCACCAAGCATGCCCATGCCTGCGTCACGATCGAGAAGGACGACACCCGCCTGGTCATCGACCCCGGCACCTTCACCACGGACGCGGCGGAGGCGGTCAGCCGGGCTCATGCCGTCCTGATCACTCACGAACACTTCGACCACTTCGACGAGAAGCTCATCGCCGCCTCCCTCGAGGCCCAGCCCGAGCTGCGGGTCTACGGCACGGCCGCCGTCGCGGCAGCCCTGGGCAGCCACGGCGGCCGCGTACATGCTGTCGCCGCGGGCGACACCTTCACCGTCGGCTCCGTCACCGTCACCGTGCACGGCCACCGCCACGCGCCGATCCACGCCGACATCCCGTGTCCCGACAACGTCGGCTACCTCCTCGACGACGGAGCCCTCTACCACCCCGGCGACGCCTACTTCGCGCCCGACGCTCCCGTACGCACCCTGCTGCTGCCGACCAGCGGGCCGTGGACGAAGCTCGGCGAAGCCGCCGACTACGTCCGCGCGGTCAAGCCCGAGCGCGTCATCCAGATCCACGAACTCATGCTCAGCGACCTCGGCCAGACCGCCACCGCCAACCTCCTGGGCGAAAACGGCCTGACCGGTGTCCCGATCACCCGCGTCGAGCCCGGCACCACCGTCCGGCTGTAGCGCCGCGCCGCCCCCGGCACTCCCGCCGGGAGGCGTCCGCCGGACATGCTGCCCGGCGCCCCGTCAGCGGGCGGCGAGAAACTCGAGCGTGTCGATCACGCGGTTCGAGAAACCCCACTCGTTGTCGTACCAGGCAACCACCTTGACGTGGCGGCCGTCGACGCGGGTGAGAGCCGAGTCGAAGATGGAAGAGGCGGGATTTCCCGTGATGTCGGACGACACGAGCGGGTCGTCCGAGTACTCGAGGATGCCGGCGAGCGGCCCCTCCGCTGCCGCGCGGTAGGCCGCCAGCACATCCTCGCGCGTCACGTCGCGCGCGACGGTCGTGTTGAGTTCGACGATCGAGCCCACCGGTACCGGTACGCGGATCGAGTCGCCCGACAGCTTGCCGTCGAGATTCGGCAGCACCAGACCGATCGCCTTGGCGGCGCCGGTCGTGGTCGGCACGATGTTGACGCCGGCGGCCCGGGCACGGCGGGCGTCGCGGTGCGGACCGTCCTGCAGGTTCTGCTCCTGCGTGTAGGCGTGCACCGTCGTCATGAACCCGTGCTCGATACCGGCGAGTTCGTCGAGAACCGCGGCCAGCGGCGCGAGCGCGTTGGTGGTGCAGGAGGCGTTCGAGACGATCGTGTGCACGGCCGGGTCGTAGGCGTCGGTGTTGACCCCGAACGCGAGCGTGACGTCGGCGCCGTCCGACGGCGCGCTGACGAGTACCTTCTTCGCGCCTGCGTCGAGGTGGGCGCGGGCTGCCTTCGCCGAGGTGAAGCGACCGGTGGCCTCCAGGACGATGTCGACGCCGAGTTCGGCCCACGGCAGCTGCGCCGGCTCGCGCTCGGCCAGGACCGTGATCCGACGGCCGTCGACGACGAGGGCGTCCCCGTCGACGGTCACCGGGCGCCCCAGCCGGCCGGCCGTGCTGTCGTACGCGAGCAGCCGGGCCAGAGCGGCGGGCTCCGTCAGGTCGTTGACGGCGACGACCTCGAGGGCGCTGTCGCGCTCGAGCAGTGCGCGCAGCACATTGCGTCCGATGCGGCCGAATCCGTTGATGGCGATGCGAGTCATGAGTGATGTCCCTTCCCTTCGCCACCAGACTCCTCCCCGGCTCGCGCCGCCGACAGTGGCGGGAACGCCACGGTTCAAAAGGATCCCGCCATACCGGGCGGTGCTGCCGGGCAGGGTCACTCGCCCCGGGTGAAGGTGCGCCGGTACTCGCTCGGGGTGGTGCCGAGGATGCGCTGGAAGTGCAGCCGGAGATTCGCGCCGGTGCCGAGCCCGACGTCGGCGGCGATCTGTTCGACGTTGCGCTGCGAGCGCTCGAGCAGTTCGCGGGCCAGGTCGATACGGGCGCGCATCACCCACTGCATGGGCGTGTAGCCGGTCTCCTCCACGAAGCGCCGGGAGAACGTGCGCGGCGAGACCCCCGCCTGCCGCGCCAGTATGTCGAGGGTGAGCGGCTCGCCGAGCCGGTGCAGCGCCCACTCGCGGGTGGTCGCGAACCGCTCGCCGTGTGCCTCGGGGACACTGCGCGGCACGTACTGGGCCTGGCCGCCGCTGCGGTAGGGGGCCGCAACCAGCCGCCGGGCCGCGTGGTTGGACGCGGCCACTCCGAGGTCGCCGCGCAGAATGTGCAGGCACAGGTCGATGCCGGAGGCGGCGCCGGCCGAGGTGAGCACGCTGCCCTCGTCGACGAACAGCACGTTCTCGTCGACATGGATGAGCGGGTGCCTGGCCACGAGTGCCCGCGTGTAGTGCCAGTGCGTCGTGGCCCGCCTGCCGTCGAGCAGGCCCGTGGCGGCGAGCGCGAAGGCACCCGTCGAGATGGCGGCGAGCCGCGCGCCCCGGTCGTGGGCGGCGATCAGTGCGTCGATGACGGCCTGTGGCGGGTCGTCGCGGTCCGGGAACCGGTAGCCGGGGACGAAGACGATGTCGGCCCACGCAAGCGCGTCGAGACCATGGTCGACGTAGTACGCGAGGCCGTCGCCGCCGGCCACGAGACCGGGTGTCGCCCCGCACACCCGCACCTCGTACGGCATGCTCGCGCGGGTCGTGAAGACCTGCGCGGGAATTCCGACATCGAGCGGCTTCGCGCCCTCGAGCACAAGGACGGCGACGCGATGCAGGCGGGAGGCTGACACAGGAAGAGGTTACGTGGGACGTGACTCCGATACGCCCACTGCCGTGGGCCTCGGAGGGGGCACGGCGCTGCGAAAAGCGGACCGGATCACCGAGCACGGCTCATCCGGCCAACCCGCCCACTCCGGCGGACTGTTCCGGAGCTCTGCGAGCCCTCACAGGACTGGTGGCAGAAAGGAGTCGTCGTGCGAGACGGCACGGCGCCGCCAGGCCGCGAGTGCCCCGGCGGCACCCTGCGGTGCACGAAGGCCGCGGTTCCGCCATGGGTAAGGAAATGGTAAAGGCGACTGGTAATGTCGTCGATCAATCGATTCAACCTGTCTTGAAGGACTTCGTATGACCATGCCCGCTCCGCCCGGCGATCAGAATCCCGTGGACCGGGAGCCTGCCGCCCGGGAAGCATGGGGCCGGCAACCGCCGGGACCGACCGCTTCACCTTGGCCGGTGTACCCGATGCCGATGCCGACGCCGCAGCCCCGTAATGGAATGGGCGTCACGGCCCTGGTGCTCGGCATAGTCGGCGCGGTCCTCGGGCTGTTCGTCGTCCTGTTCTGGATGTCCTGGGTGCCGGCCCTGCTGGCCGTGGTCTTCGGCTGCATCGGACTGAGTCACGCGCGCAGGGGACTGGCGACCAACAGGACGATGGCACTGGTCGGCGTGATCCTCGGCGGGGCAGGTCTGCTGATCTCGGCTGCCTGCGGCCTGTTCGCCGTGGTGGTGGTGAAGGAGGCGGCCGACGACGTTCGTGCGAAGGCCGACAGGGTGAAGGCGTCGGCGGCCGCGGAGGAAGAGAAGAAGAAGGCGCAGGAGAAGGCCAGGCACTTGTCGTTCGGCCAGTCGTACACCTTCGAGAACGGCCTGAAGGTCACGGTGGCCAAGCCGCAGCCGTTCACCCCGGACGACTTCGTGCTTGGCCACGCGAAGGGGAACAAGGCTGTCGAGGTGACGGTCACCGTCGTCAACACCGGCACGGAGCGGCTCTCGGTCGAGACGGGACTGCCCAACGTCAATGACGCCAAGGGGGCTTCCGCGGAGCTGGTGATCGACGGAAGCGGACGCCAGAAGGTCATCACCGGCTACGTCCTGCCCGGCAAGGAAACCGTCGGCAAGTACGCCTTCTCGCTGCCGCCCGATGCGGCCGACAAGGTCGAGGTCGAGTTCAGCCCGGATGCCAAGCGGTGGCCGGACGCCTACTGGTCCGGCCCCAACTGACCGGAGACCGTATCGGCCCAAGTCCGGGCAGAACTGGCGCCGGCTACGGCGCGGACGATGACCCTCTGGCCAAGACGTGGGGGAACGTGTGGCGCCAGTTGTTGCTCGGGTGGTGGTGGCCAGGAGGGTACTCGTGCACCGCTTGGCCGAGGAAGGTGAAGCCCGCAGCGCGGCAGACTGCGTTCGAGGCCGTGTTCACCACGCGAGGAAAGGCATGGGCCGCGGGGCGGCGAGGCCACGAACTGAGAAAGCCGCCAACCAGGCACACGCCGGCGGCGGATACCGGTCGAGCGAGCCCTCGCCTGGCTCAGTGGCGGCGCCCGTTCCGCAAAGCCCGCTACAGCCCGAACCGGCTGCCGACCTGGTACACGCGTGGATCGGCGATATAGACGCTGAACCAGTCGTCGGTGAGAGTGCGGAAGGTGGCCGGGGTGCAGCCGGTCAGCAGGCGGAAGTCGCGGTTGAGGTGGGATTGGTCGGTGTAGCCGCACGTTGCCGCGGCTTCGGCCCAGGAGGGCGGGGTGAGCGCTGCGCATGAGGGACATGACGCGCTGCAGCCGGGCGATGCGGGCCACGGTCTTGGGGGACAGCCCGACCTCCTGACGGAAGCGGACGTTCAAGTGCTGGCGGGACCATCCCACTTCGTCTGCCAGTGCGCCGATCGGCGCGGCTGCTGCGCCGGTCAGCCTGTTCCAGGCCCGGCGCACTTGAGGCGGTAGTTCCGGTCCCGCGCCGATGCGAGCCAGCAGGAAGTCGTCGAGGATCCGGAACCGGGTGAGCCAGTCCGGCGCCTCGGCCAGCTGTTCGGTGATCCGCCGGCCGCTCGGCCCCAAGAGGTCGGCGAACTGCACGCTCCTGCAGGCGAGTTCCCGCAGGGGGAAACCGAAAAGTGCGCGGGCCCCCAAGGGCGTGAGGAGCGCCACCAAGCCGTACTCCCGTCCGGACTGCCGGATGACGAGGGGGCCATCGCTCAGTCCGGACACCGGGGAGAGCGGGAGACTCTGTTGCAGCCCCGGGGTGTCGGTCACGAGATGTCGTACAGGGGTTTCGAAGTCGATGAGGAGCATCACCGCCGCGAGTGCTGTCACTCGTCGCACCTGCGCCTGGGGGAGTGAGAAGTGCTGCCCCGTGTACCCCAGAACATGGCCGGCCAGCAGGGGATGCGCGGCACGGAAGGCCAGTTCGGCCGAGTGGGCTTCCTGTATGACGGTCACGGGGGTCCGGTCGTCCATGGAGTCGCTCCCTAGCGCAGACCCTACATTTTTCCAATCCCCTTCCTGCGAAGCCAAGCTAGCTTCGACTTGTTGCCCTGTCGGGCATACAGGCCCCGCTGCGGACCGCCCGCTCGGGGGAGGGGCGGTCCATGCGGGTTCCTGCGCAGATCGCGCGGAATCCGCGCTGCAGCAGCCCGATCCCGGCCCACACCCCTCACCCCACCCTTCCTGCCTCCCTGTAAAGCAAGCTTGACACCCATCGAGGGGTGACAAGTAAGCTTTACATGTGCGAAACAGCGTCAGGAAACTGCGGTCGTCGCGAGGGCTCTCCCAGGGTCAGCTGGGCACAGCCCTCGGGGTCTCACGGCAGACGATCAACGCCATCGAGACCGAGCGGTACACGCCTTCCCTGCCGCTCGCCTTGTCCATGGCCAAGTTCTTCGAGGTCAGCGTTGAGGAGATGTTTCATGTCAGCGAGAGCCCAGCAGATGACCAATAACACAGCCAGGCGGGCCGTTCCCGGCTTCTTCCTCGCCGTCGGAGTCGCCTGCCTCACGGCCGCGACCGTCGGCGGCCACCTCGCCCTCGGTTTGGTGACGTTCGGGATCCTGGCGGCCTCCAGCCTTGCCTTAGTGCTGCTGGGACGCCGGAGCGAGACCTATCAGGGCCTCACCGAGAAGGAACCCGACGAGCGCTTCGCCCGGATCGGAGGGCTGGCCTGGGCCGGCACGGGCATCGTGCTCACCGTGGGGAACCTCGGCGCCTTCATCGGCGAGCTGGCATCCGGACGAAGCGGCGATCCGTATTTCTGGTTCGTCGCCATCGCCGCCATCACCTACATCGTGTTCGTCGCCTTGTTGTCTCGGCATACCTGAAAGGCTGTTTTCCTGGTCATGGCACGAGGTATCTGGTCGCAGAAGGTTCGTTCGGCCCGCTGACGGCGGCGCCTTCTTCTCTTCTTTCTGTTTTCTGTCGAAGCTGAATCTGCGCTCGCCGTTCCGGTTCCCGCCGGGCGGCCGTTTCGTGTTGCCCGGCTCCACTGCGAGCTGCGGAGCATCCGTTGAACCTCAACCCCACCCCCGAAGCCATGTCCCTGCCCGTCGAGGCGGGCGGCAGCGCACACGTCCGCGTCGAGGGCGTCACCGTCACCCGCGGGTCCCGGCATGTTCTGGACGACGTCTCGGTCACCGTCTCCGCCCGGTCGCGTCTCGCCGTCGTCGGCGAGAACGGCCGCGGCAAGACGACGCTGCTGCACGTCCTCGCCGGGCTGATCACGCCCGACGAGGGCACCGTGCACCGGACCGGCACGATCGGCCTGGCCCGCCAGGAGTTGTCCGCACGGGACGGCGAGACCGTCGGCACCCTGACGTCCGAGGCGCTGGCCGCCTCGCTCACCGCCCTCGCCGCGCTCGACGAGGCGACCCTCGCCATGGCCGAGGGCGACCCCTGTGCCGGCGACCGGTACGCCGCCGCGCTCGAGGCCGCCACCCGGCTCGACGCCTGGGACGCCGAACGCCGCGTCGACGTCGCCCTGTCGGCCCTCGGCGCCTGCACCGAGCGCGACCGTCCGCTCTCGACGCTGTCGGTCGGGCAGCGCTACCGGGTCCGGCTGGCCTGTCTGCTCGGTGCGCGGCACGACGTGCTGCTGCTCGACGAGCCGACCAACCACCTCGACGCCGGCGGGCTGGACTTCCTGACCCGCAGGCTGCGCGAGCACGACGGCAGCCTCGCCGTCGTCAGCCACGACCGGGCGCTGCTGCGCGATGTCGCGGACCACTTCCTCGACCTCGACCCGACCCGCGACGGGAAGCCGCGCCTGTACGCAGGCGGCTACGACGCCTGGCAGGACGCCCGGCGCCGCGAGCGCGAGCGCTGGGAACAGGACCACGAGGAGCAGCAGAGCGAGCACCGGCGGCTGCAGGAGGCGGTCTCGAAGGCCCGCGACCGGCTCTCCACCGGCTGGCGGCCGGACAAGGGGACCGGCAAGCACCAGCGCCAAACCCGCGCACCGGGCGTCGTCCAGGCCCTGCACCGGCAGCAGGACGCCCTTCAGGCACACCGGATCGACGTGCCGGAACCGCCGCGGGCGTTGCAGTGGCCGGACCCGGGTATCCGGCCCGGGGCGCCACAGCTGCGGGCGCACGGCATCGCCGTCGACGGACGGCTGGCCGGCCCCCTCGACCTCGCCCTCGACGGCGGCGACCGGCTCCTGGTCACCGGACCCAACGGTGCCGGGAAGTCCACGCTCCTCGCGGTGCTGGCCGGAGCGCTCGACCCCACGGACGGGCACGTCCGAACGGCGAAGGGGGCACGGGTCGTCCGAGTCGTCCAAGAGAGCGCAGTACAGGACCCCTCGCTCACGGCCCGCGAGGTATACGCCCGCCACGTGGGCCGGCTGGTGGCCCGCGGGGTGCTCCGCGACGCCGACGCCGTCCCGCTCGGGGCACTTGGTCTGCTGGACCCCGATGCGCTGCGCACGCCGGCCGGGCGGCTGTCACAGGGGCAACGACGGCGCCTCGACCTGGCGTTGGCGCTGGCCGGGCGGCCCGGGCTGATCCTGCTCGACGAGCCGACCAACCACCTGTCGTCGGCACTGGTCGACGAGCTCACCGACGCCATACGCGACACGAGCGCCGCCGTCGTCATCGCCACGCACGACCGGCAACTGCTGCGGGACTGCGCACACTGGCCACGCCTGGAGGTGGGCGGAACGCCGACACCGGCCGTTCGGTCCGGCGCGGCCCGTTTGTCAGGCGGGTGAAAGCAGGACCGATACCGGAAGGACCGCCGTGCCTCGGCAGGGTGGCTGGGCGGTCAACGCGGCTGCCCAGGAGAGCCAATTGCCCGAGTGAGGCTGAGGTCACCGCGCATCCGCGCAGTCTCAACGCGAATATTGATCCGCACAGTTGACCATTAGCACGGACAACCAGCATGACACATAGGGGAGTTGGAGTTCCTTGTGCTGTGTTCCGCGCGAGAGCCACGTGGGGGGCAAATGGCGATCTTATGTCTATGACTCGGTGGGTGCGCATGATGGGCTTGTGTCGAACATGCGTACCCTCAAGGGGAGGATCGTTGAGACGCATACGCACTTTGCCAGCGCTGCGGCGCCTCGCCGTCGGCGCTGTCCTGGCTGTTCTCGTGGGTGGGGGAACAGCATCGGCCACTGGGTTACCGCCGGGACCCAGCCCGTCGGCAGCTCCGGCGTCGCGCCCGGCAGCCGGTCCGGAGAACGCGGCTGCTGCCGGGGCGCGGCCAGTGTCCGGCAAGAACCCGGCGGCCGGCCCGCAGTACACCAAGTCCGGCAGCACCTGGCGCGTCATCACCCCGGAGACGGTGTTGCGGAACACGGTCACCGACGCCGACGGCCACACGGCCAACCTCACGTTCGAGGTGTGGACGACAGACGCTGACGGCAAGCCGAAGACGCAAGTCAAACTGACCGACGCCAACCCGTACGGTGTCCTGGTGTCGCCTTTCGTCGCGTCGGGGAGGACCGCGCAGGTCACCGTCCCGTACGGCAGGCTCAAGCCGGGCGTGACCTACACCTTCCACACCTCTGCCTACGACGGAAGCCTGTACGAGACGGACTGGTCGCCGTGGGCGAACTTCCGCATCGAGCCCTATGTGACGTTCCCCGCGCCGCAGGCGTCGTCGTCGATCGACCCGGTCGCCCAGAAGATCATCGAGTTCACGCGCTCCGACCCGGGCCCGGCGCTGCCGACCCTGCGCAAGGACGGCACGGCCCTCAAGGCCCCCACGAAGAAGCGCACGTGCGGCAAGCCCGACGCGCAGGGTCACGAGCTGTGCTTCGAGCTGAACCCGCCGTCCAAGAAGGCTCTGCGGTCGGCGGCGCCCGTGGGGCCGGCCGTCGATCTGGTCGACTGGTGCTTCGACAAGCCGTCCGGCCTGGACTACATGAACCGGACCGAAGCCTGCCTGAAGAGCATCGGCACCGGCACGCTGATCTTCACCAGCACCGACCCGAAGAAGCCCGCGCTGGGGACGGCCACCTTCAACATCGAGCAGCGCATCAAGACCTACCCGAAGAAGGGCGACAGCGGCTCGGACTTCGCCGAGTTCGACCAGCAGATCGTGCTGGTGCCCCAGCACATCGACCCCGAGCTCAAGGGCGTCCGCATGAAGTGGAACGTCGGGTCGTCGTGCAAGTCCTGCGTGACATCGAACATCCGCTGGGCGGACAACCAGAACAACACTGCGGGCGACGCGTACTGGGACGCCGCGACAGCCGACCCGTACAGCGGGCGCTGGGGAACCATCCAGACCACCTGGTCCGGAACAGGCAAGGAGACCATCGACCTCGGATGGTCGGTCACCGCCACCGTGGACGCCGGCGGGAACCCCGCCACGGCCAACTTCGGCACCAGCGGCGTGGACTCCGTACGGGAGCTGGCCCCACGCTGCGACGACATCCTCAAGGGCCCCTCGCCCGGCTGTGTTCTACCGTTCTTCAAGCCGACCTACACCGTCGACACCAACCTGTACCCGGCGGCCGGCGCGTACTACTGGCTGATGCAGGAGAAGATGCCCGACCACGCCGGTTCGGTGAAGTGGGACTCCCTTCTGCACTACCTCGGCCTGGACACCACGGTGAAGAACAGCAGCGGCCAGCCGTGGTCGGCGAACGACAGTCGCGGACTGGTGTGCCCGAGCGGCTGGTCCAAGCACCCGGCCGACGCGTCGCTGGGAACCCTCTCCTGCGACGAGTACGCCATGGCCACCACCCACGAGAGCGGCGGTTTCCCCGGAGGCGTCCACAAGGTGTCCTCCGGCGATGAGTGCGCTCAGCTGTTCACCGACAAGATGGGCGACGGCAGCAACTTCGGTCTGCTCGCCGACACGAGGAAGACTGAAAACGGCCCGAGCGGCAAGGAACGCTGCGGGAGGGCGTCGATCCCCGACGTCCAGAACTCCGGCGCGTTCCACGAGTTCCCGGCCCCGTCGTGGCGGATGCTCGACAATGACGGGTTCTTCGTCAGAAATCCCGGCTTCGAGCACTGCGCGGACACCAGCACCACCTGCATCTGGCGCAAGGCGTAACAGCACCGCCTGAACATGCCCTGTGGGGGTCGGCCCTGCGCCGGCCCCCAACCCGCGTCTGCGACCGGACCGTTCAGCCGGTGTACTCCACCCACGGGTGGTCCGGATCAGGATAGTTCGGCGGCCCCCATACCAGGGCGCCGCCCGCAAGACCGGGCCTGGCGCCCGTGACAAGGACCGGCGCCTCCAAGGCGTCGGCGAACTCCTCCAGGTAGACGGTCAGTGACGCGTATTCCGCCCAGTGCTCCGCGTATCGGCTGAAGTAGCCCAACTCGCCGGTGGTGCTGTCCAGATAGAGGCCGGAGCTGCGGTCGTCGACCCCGTACGAGCAGAACGGAATCCACGACGGCCGCCACGTCGGGTCCTCATCACTACGGCTGCGCTGCTGGAACATCATCTGCATCCGGTAGAAGGCGACCACCGCGTCCAGGTCCATCAACGCACGGTTGTCCAGCAGGAACCCCGCGCCGCGCACGTCGCGGACACCGGCATGCAGGGACCACAGCGCCTTCAGATCCGCGGGGATCCGCAGGCCGAGCGCCGCTTCCAGCGCGGCGATCTCCTCCACGGACGCACCAGCTTTGAGGGACCCGTACGACGCCGGGGCATGCTCACGCAGCCATGCCTCGATCCGCCGCCACGCTGCGGTCACCTGCCGCACCGCAACCTCGTCCAGACCGCGATCCGGCGCCTGGTCTTGGTCGTCGTCGCCGGTGGCGGGCGGCTGTGTCACAGTGATGCCCCGGATCTCCACCCGGCCCTCTCCCAGCAGCGGGGGGCCGTAGGCGTAGTGCACCCGCAGCGCCGGGCAGTCCTCGAAGGTGTCGCCATCGATCTCCACGGTGTACAGAGACGGCTCGCCCTGCGGAGTTCCCATGAGGGGATCGTCTCCGAGCTGCGCACGCAGAACCTTCACCGCGTAACTGACTCCGCCGCCCAGCTCGTTGCAGCGCTCCTGTATGTGCGGGGGTATGTCAACGGTCGTGGCCATGGCGCGATGTCTCCCTGCGGTCGTCGCGTGGTCGCTGACGTGGAACTCGGATCGTAATCGAGGCCATGGCGCCGCTCCAGGCAGGCAGTACACGGCCCCGCGCCCGAGCCGAGATCGCTTTCGGGCCCGCTCGCAGGCCTGTGGGCGCTGCAGCGGCGGGTGCAGTTCAGCGGGAGAGGCGGATCTCGAGGTGGCCGCCGGGGTCCTGCGGGAGGACAGAGCGGAGCACGGGGGCGGGGTCGGCGAGGGCCGTGGTGACCGACACCCTGCCGAGGCGCCCCGGCCGCCGGAACAAGCCACCATGAAGTTCCAGAAACTCTAGGGAATTTCAGGGAATCCCGAGCCCACGCCGCCACCCCCAGCGCCCCGCAAACAGGCAGCTCCGAGCCCGGCCCATGTCGCGAACGGTTCAATTCCCGCCCACTCGAGTCCGGTTCGCCGCCCCGGCCCGTACGGCCGAAAATCGCCCTTGCCCGTCACTGAGTGGCATGGACAGGATGATGATCATCCGTTCCCGACGATCACCTCCAACGGTCCTCAACACTCATCGACACCCTCAACACCCCCCACCCCCAACACCGTTGATGTGGACCGGAGAAGGCCCTCGTGTCCTCCCTCCCGGCGGTGCATCGCCTGATGAAGGTCACAGCGGCGTGCCCTTCAATTCCCGGCAGTGACATACCGACTCGCTACACGGCCGGGCGAGCCGACGGCGTGCTGTGCCGCCGTGCGGGTCGGCCCGATGTGCACAACAGAGGTGAAAAGACGTGACTTTGCTGGCTGTCGACCACGTCGGCCTGAGCGTGGGGGACGCCGTTCAGGCGGCCCACTACTTCCGCTCGGCCTACGGATTCCACATCGAAGCGGAGACCGGCCCCGGAGCCGGGCCGGACGGCACCCGTTCGTTCGTCCTCCGGCACGGGGACGTCCGGCTCATGGTGACCTCCTCCCTGAACGGCAACGGCCCCACGGCCGACTTCGTCCGCCGCCACGGCGACGGCGTACGGGATGTGGCCTTCTCGTCCACCGACGCGGTCGGCGACTTCGAGCGCGCCGTCGCGGCCGGAGCCGAGGCCGTTCAGGAACCGGTGGTTCACGAGGACGAGTCCGGACGGGTCACCGTCGCCGTCATCGGAACCGACTCCGACCTGGTCCACTCGCTCGTCCAGCGCGACAACCCGGACGGCTCCTTCCTGCCCGGCGTCCACCGGCCCGTCCCGCACCAGGGCGGCAGCGCCGGCCCGGCCGGCGACGCCACCGCCCACCACCTCCACACCGTCGACCACTTGGCACTCTGCCTGCGCCCGGACACCCTGGACCGCTCGGTCTCCTTCTACGAGCGCGCCCTCGGCCTGCGCCACACCTACGACGAGACCATCGTCGTCGGCGGCCAGACCATGAATTCCAAGGTCGTGCAGAACGACAGCCGCCGCATCACCTTCACCATGGTCGAACCCCGCACCGACGGCCCCCGGGGCCAACTCCACGACTTCCTCGACAACTTCGGCGGCCCCGGCGTCCAGCACATCGCCTTCGGCACCGACGCCATCGCCGACGCCGTACGTGCACTGGCCGTCCGCGGTGTGGACTTCCTCTCCACCCCCTCCGCCTACTACACGGCGCTGGCCGAACGCGGTATCGACGTCGGCATGGAGACGGAGACCCTGCGCGAACTGAGCCTCCTGGTCGACCGCGACGACTGGGGCCACCTGATACAGATCTTCACCCGGTCCCCCTACGCCCGGCGCACCCTCTTCTTCGAGCTCATCCAGCGCGTCGAGGCCCGCACCTTCGGCAGCGGCAACATCAAGGCCCTCTACGAGGCCGTCGAACGCGAACGCACTCGCACCGGCGTGGACGAGACCGGGACCGACACCGCGACCCCCGCCCTCGCGGGCACGGCACAGGCATGAGCGCACCCGCCCCGCAGCCGCTGGTCACCCTGGACGACTACCGCACCGCCGCACGCGGCCTCGTCGAACCCTCCGCCTGGGACTACATCGACGGCGGCAGCGGCGACGAGACCACCCTGCACGAGTCCGAGGCGGCATACCGCCGCCACCGGCTGCGCCCCCGCGTCCTGGTGGACGTCTCCCGCTGCGACACCCGCACCACCCTGCTGGGCAGCACCGTCCAACTGCCCGTCGGCATCGCGCCGATGGCCTTCCACGGACTGGTCACCCCCGAGGCCGAACTCGCCTGCGTCCGCGCCGCCGGGGAGGCCGGCGCGCTGATGGTCGTCAGCACCTTCTCCGGCACCCCGCTGGAGGACCTCGCCCGGGCCGCCGGCGGCCCGCTGTGGATGCAGCTGTACGTCTTCCGGCACCGCCCCACCACCGAGACGCTCGTCCGACGGGCCGAAGCGGCCGGCTACCGCGCGCTGGTGGTCACCGTGGACACCCCGCGCATGGCCCGCCGCCCGCGCGACCTGCGCAACGGCTTCCGCCTGCCGCCCGGCGTGACCCCCGCGAACTTCGGCAGCGAGATCTCGGCAGGCCTGCACGCCGGCACGGCCGGCGCCTCGGCGCTGGGCACCCACGCCGAACGCCACCACGACGCGGCCTTCACCTGGGACGACCTGGCCTGGCTGCGCTCGCTGACCTCGCTGCCCATCGTCCTCAAGGGTGTGCTGACCGCCGAGGACGCGGACCGCGCGGCCGCCCTGGGCGTGGAGGCGATCGTGGTGTCCAACCACGGCGGCCGCCAGCTCGACGGCGCCGTCACCGCCCTGGAGGCGCTGCCCGAGGTGGTGGCCGCCACGGCCGGGCGCTGCGAGGTCCTTGTCGACGGCGGCATCCGGCGCGGCACGGACGTCCTCGTCGCGCTCGCCCTCGGCGCCCGGGCGGTCCTGGTGGGCCGGCCCGTGCTGTGGGGCATGGCCGTCGACGGTGCCGACGGCGCCCGCGAGGTGCTGTCCGTCCTCGGCGCCGAACTGGAGAACGCCCTGGCCCTGTGCGGCCGCCCCGACCTGGCATCCGTCGACGCGGATCTGCTCCGCGCACCGCAGCACACCACCCCCGCAACCCCCCACCACTTCTGAGGAGACCTGCCCATGCCCGCAGACCAGCAGCTGGAGACCGTCGTGGACGCCTTCTCCCTGAGCCCGGCCGACCGTGAACTCCTGCCCACCGCCGAGGACGTGGACTTCTACCAGGAGCACGGCTGGTTCCTCACCCGGAAACTCCTCACCGACGCCGAGGTCGACGAACTCGTCGAGGCCAGCGAGCGGTTCTACGCCGGCCACCGCGACCGCACCCTGCCCACCCGCCCGCCGCGGCTCGCCTACTGGACGCCGGAGAAGGGCGACGTGCACCGGCACAACGACTACATCTTCTACGAGGACGCCACGATCCGGCGCATCCTGTCCAAGCCGGTCATCGCGGCGACGGCCGCACTGATCGCCCGCACCGACCAGATCCGCCTGTGGAACAGCACGCTGATCTACAAGCCGTCCGGCACCGCCGACGAACGCAACATCGTGCCCTGGCACTTCGACCGCCACTACTGGCAGACCTGCACCTCCGACAACATGCTCACCGCCTTCATCCCCTTCCACGACTGTGACGAGGAGATGGGCACCATCAGCATGGTCGACGGCAGCCACACCTGGAAGGAGACCGGCGCCAAGGACTCCACCACCCGGCACTTCGCCGACCGCGACCGCCTCGAACTCGAGGACATGCTGCAGGAGAACGCCGCCTTCAACGGCACCGAGGTGCGCAAGGTCCCCGTCGTCATCCCCAAGGGACACATCAGCTTCCACCACTGCCGCACCTACCACGGCAGCGGACTCAACACCAGCGGCCGCCCGCGCCGCGCCATCAGCCTCCACCTCCAGGACCGGGACAACGCCTGGCGCCCCTTCCCGCTGGCCGACGGCAGCAACGTCGTCTACAACAACGACGTGCTCGTCCGCCCGGACGCCGACGGCCACCCCGACTACACCGACCCGCAGTTCTGCCCGGTCCTGTGGGAAGGCCGGCTGTGACACCTCCCGCCCTGCCCCTCGATCTGCCCCTCGACGAACTCCACGGCTCGCTCGCCGATCCGCTGATGGAGGTCATGAACTTCCTCAACGAGATCACCCTGCGCCACCCCGACGCCATCTCCTTCGGCCCCGGACGCCCCTACGAGGGCTTCTTCGAAACCGGCAGCATCGCCGCCTACCTCGACGCCTGGACCCGCCACCTCACCGAGGACCTGGGCCGCACCCCCGACCAGGTGCGCACCAGCCTCTTCCAGTACGGCCGCACCAACGGCCAGATCCACGAACTGATCGCCCGCACCCTGCGCAACGACGAGAACATCGAGACCGACCCGGCCGCCGTGGTCGTCACCGTCGGCTGCCAGGAGGCCATGCTCATCACCCTGCGCGCCCTCTTCGCCGGCCCCTCCGACGTCCTGCTGGTCACCGACCCCGTCTACGTCGGCATCGCGGGCGCCGCCCGGCTGCTGGGCATCGAGACCGTACCCGTCGCCGAGGACGGGAACGGCATCAGCCCCGACGCACTGCTCGCCGCCGTACGCGCCGTACGGGCAGCCGGCAAACGTCCCCGCGCGCTGTACACCATCCCCGACTTCTCCAACCCCTCGGGCGCCAGCCTCCCATTGGAACGCCGCCACGAACTCCTCCGCATCGCCGAGGACGAGGACCTGCTCGTCCTCGAGGACAACCCCTACGGGTTCTTCACCCGCACCGGCACCATCCGCCCCACCCTCAAGGCACTCGACACCCGCGGCCGCGTCATCCACCTCGGCTCGTTCGCCAAGACCTGCTTCCCCGGCGCCCGCGTCGGCTATGTCATCGCCGACCAGACCGTCACCGGCCCCGACGGACGCCGCACCCTCCTCGCCGACGAACTGTCCAAAATCAAGAGCATGGTGACGGTCAACACCCCGACCCTCAGCCAGGCCCTCATCGGCGGCATGCTCCTCACCCACGACTGCCGCCTGCGCGAGGCCAACAAACAGGCCGTCGACTTCTACCGCACCAACCTCGACGTCCTCCTCGCCTCCCTGGACGAGCACTTCCCCCCGGCCGTCCGCGACCGCACCGGCATCCACTGGAACACCCCCGACGGCGGCTTCTTCCTCACCCTCACCCTGCCCTTCCCCGCGGACGACGCACTGCTGCGCCTCTCCGCGAGCGAGCACGGCGTGATCTGGACACCCATGCGCTACTTCCACACCGACCACGCCGGCGACAACCGGCTGCGCCTGTCGTGCAGTTACCTCTCACCCGACGACATCCGTGAGGGCGTCCGCAGACTGGCGGCACTGGTGGAGAGGCGGACCGCACCGTGAACGCCGTCCTCTACGCGGTGACGGTGGCCATCTGGGGCTCCACCTGGCTGGCCATCAAAGGCCAGTTGGGCGACGTCCACCCCACCCTCTCGGTCTTCTACCGCTTCGCCCTCGCCGCCGCGATCATGCTGGTGTACGCCCGGGCACGCGGACTGCCGCTCGCCTACCCCGCGCGCATGCACGCCCGGTTCGCCCTCATGGGCGCCCTGATGTTCTCGTCGAACTTCGTCCTCTTCTACTTCGCCGAACAACACCTGGCCACCGGACTGGTCTCCGTGGTGTTCGCCATGTCCCTCCTGGTGAACATCTGCTTCGCCCGGATCTTCTTCCGGCGCAGAGTCCCCGCCGTGGTCCTCGTCGGCGGCGCTCTCGGCCTCGCCGGCATCGTCACCGTCTTCTGGCCCGCCCTGACCGCCTTCGACCCCTCCTCCGGCGACGGCCTCGGCATCCTGCTGGCCTGCGCCGGAACCCTCGTGTTCTGCCTGGGCAACGTCGTGTCCGGCAAGGTCCAGGCAGCCGGCGTACCGGTCGTCCAGAGCACCGGCTGGGCGATGCTGTACGGAGCCGTGCTCATCGCCCCGTTCGCCGCGATCTTCGGCCACGGCACCCTGTACGAACCGACATGGAAGTACACCGGCTGCCTGGCCTATCTCGCCGTCATCGGCTCCGTCGTCGGCTTCGGCACCTACCTCACCCTGCTGGGCCGCATCGGCGGCGAACGGGCGGCCTACGCCACCGTCCTCTTCCCCGTCGTCTCACTGCTGCTGTCGACCGCCTTCGAGGACTTCACCTGGACCACGCAGGACGTCCTGGGCGTCGCCTGCATCCTCCTCGGCAACGCCGTCGCCCTGGCGGGCCCGGCCCTGCTGCGCCGGCGCGCGGAACGGTCACCTGCCGTGACGTGAGCGTCCGCTGCGAGGTGGTGGCCACCGGGTCGGTGTGTCGTCCAGGACGACCCGGCCGCATCGGCGTGTGCGGCCGGCCCGGCGCGGGGCGAGCCTCGCGCTAGCTCAGCGAGTAGGTCTGCGACGGCCCGGAGCCCGCCGGGCGTTCGTCGAGGTAGACGACCTTCAGCCGGGAGAAGTACGGCGCCTTTCCGGCCCGGTGCACCGGCCGGTACACCTCCACCTTCACCCGGAACGTGTGGAAGCGGCCGCCGGCGCAGTCCGGTACGCAGTCGTTGGCGACCTGCTCGCCCGTGCCGTGGGCGGCGCGGGCGGTCCACTCCTTCCAACGCAGCCCGCGCAGACCGTTGTTGCCGTCTGCGCAGGCCAGCATGTACTCGCGCGGTGCGATCTGATCGTGGCGCAAGCAGTCGACGAGGACTGGGGCCTTGCGGTGGGCAAGTTCTTCGGCGGTGCGCGAGGGGGAGACGTCGGAAGCGGAGGCGGGTGCCGCCGCGGCGGCGAGGAGAGCGGCAGCGGACACCAGAACACTGGGCAGGTGACGGCTGGAGGACATGAGCGGTGTCCCTTCAAACGTCGGGCAGGACTGGAGTGGTTCTTCCCGACCAGACCATTCACGCACCCGGACCGTTGCCCGATTCCAGGCCAAAAGGACGCACCGAGTCCGCCGCGCCGAGTGGTGGCCGGTTCTGCATGGTGGGGTTGAGGGGGCGTGCAACCCCTCAGGGGTGTGGAGTGTCTGGACGGGCACGGAGACGGCCGTCCCGAGCACATCCGACAACCGGCACCATGCGACTTGCGACTTCCACGGAGGACACAGTGAACCGTGCTGTACGTACCCGCATTGCGGGAGCTGCGCTGCTCGCCGCCGCCACGACCGTCACCACGCTGGTGGCGGGCAGCGGGACGGCCGTCGCCGCCCCGGCCCAGGCCGCTGCCGCGTACAACAAGGAGTGCGGCAGCGGATACCGGCAGGTCAACGAGCTCCCGATCCCGGGCCGCGGGACGGTGTTCCTGGCCTACAACGCCGCCACCGGCAAGAACTGTGTGGTCACCAAGCGGAACAGCCCGGCCGGTCAGCGGCTGTGGGTGGGCTCCTGGATCCAGCGCGACAACGACGTGAAGTCGAAGCAGGAGCAGTACGGCTTCTTCACGACGTACGCCGGACCGGTCTACCTGGAGGCCAAGGGCAAGTGCGTCGACTGGGGCGGCGAGATCGACGGCTATGTCGTGGCCCGCTACAAGACAAACTGCGCTGCCTTCGCGGCCACCGAGGGTCGGGCCCGCTGACCCGGGAGTGAACTGAAGGGGCGAGCGAGCGGTGGGCGGCGCGATGTACGGCCCTGCCTGTCGCTCCGCTCACCGCCGCCCGGCTACGCGCCCGATGCCGCAGGAAGATCGAGCGCGCCCCGTCAGCGACATCAGCGTGCGTTGAGTCGGGCGGCCTGACGCATCAGATGGTCGCGTTCGGCGAGGTTGGGCGCCTTGTGGGCCGCCTCGGCGTACAGCCGTGCCGCCGTTGCCAGGTCGCCGTCGCGCTCGTGGAGGTAGGCCGCCACCGCGGTGTGGCGGGGCAGCGAGTCGTCCAGTGCCGCGAGCGCGGCCAGACCGGCCCGCGGTCCGTCGGCCTCGCCGACGGCGACCGCACGGTTGAGCCGGACGACGGGGCTGTCGGTCAGACGCGTGAGCTCGTCGTACCACTCGACGATCTGCACCCAGTCGGTCTCCTCGGCGGTGGGCGCGTCGGCGTGGAGTGCCGCGATGGCGGCCTGGGCCTGGAACTCGCCCAGCCGGTCGCGGGCGAGGGCAGCCTGGAGGATCGCGACGCCCTCGGCGATCAGGCGCGTGTCCCACCGTCCGCGGTCCTGCTCGGCGAGCGGCACCAGGCTGCCGTCGGGCGCGGTCCGGGCGGCGCGCCGGGCGTGGTGGAGCAGCATGAGGGCGAGCAGGCCCGCCGCCTCGGGATGGTCGACGGCGGCCGCGAGCTGCCGGGTGAGCCGGATGGCCTCGGCGGCGAGGTCGACGTCGCCGGAGTAGCCCTCGTTGAAGACGAGGTAGAGGACGCGCAGCACGGTGGCGACGTCGCCGGGCCGGTCGAGGCGCACGCCGGAGACGGTGCGCTTGGCCCGGCTGATGCGTTGCGCCATGGTCGCCTCGGGTACCAGGTAGGCCTGGGCGATCTGGCGGGTGGTGAGCCCGCCGACGGCGCGCAGGGTGAGCGCGACCGCCGATGCCGGGGTCAGCGACGGGTGGGCGCACAGGAAGTAGAGCTGGAGCGTGTCGTCCACCGCGGGCGCCGGCCCGGGCGCCGGCTCCTCCTCGACGCGGTCCTCACGCCGGCGGCGGGCGGCGTCGGCCCGGGTCGCGTCGAGGAACTTGCGCCAGGCCACGGTGACGAGCCAGCCCTTGGCATCCCGCGGAGGGTCGGCCGGCCAGACGCGCAGTGCCTCGACCAGCGCGTCCTGCACGGCGTCCTCGGCCGCCGCGAAGTCGGCTCCGCGGCGGACCAGGACGGTGAGCACGCCCGGCGTGAGGCTCCTGAGCAGGACCTCGTCCACCGGTTACGTCATTCCGTGATGGTGGGCGGGCAGGCCAGGAACGGGCGCACCTCCAGCCACTCGTGGATCGGCTTGCCGCCCGCCCCCGGCGCGGCCGACAGCTCCCCGGCCAGCTGGACGGCGCGTTCGTGGCTGTCGACGTCGATGATCATCCAGCCGGCGATGAGGTCCTTGGTCTCGGCGAACGGTCCGTCGGTGACCGGCGGGCGCCCCTCACCGTCGTACCGCACCCACATCCCCTCCGGCGCGAGGGCCTGACCGTCGACGAACTCGCCGGTCTTCTCCAGCCGGGCCGCGAAGTCGTTCATGTACTGCACATGCGCCGAGATCTCCTCGGGGGTCCACCGGTCCATCGGCACGTTGTTGACCGGGGCCGGGGCGCCGCGGTAGTGCTTCAGCAGCAAGTACTTGGCCATCGTGTTTCTCCTCGGTGCTCGTGCGACCCATTGTGGCCGCGTGCACTCCGGGGACGGAGCCGGACGCGGGTTCTCGACATCGCCGTCCAAATTTTTTTCCGGGGCGCTCGCGGGGCCAGCGGGTGAGGCTGGACGCGGAGGCCCGGGCCACGCCGTTTCCGGCCGTGGCCCGGCCTGCCATGGCTCAGGGACGGTGGAACGTCACCTCCGGGTAGGCCGGGGACGGACCGTCGAGCAGCTGTTGCCGCTCGCCCTTCAGATGCTGGTCGAAGAAGGCCGTCACATAGGCGCGGGTGATCTGCTCGCCGCGCAGGCCGGAGGTGCCGGGCCCGGGGATGCCCACCTGCTCGGCGAGGACGCCGAGGTCGGTGAAGCTCATGTGGTTCGTGCCGGCGACGGTGATCCAGCGCTTCCAGCCGTCGAGCCGGGACCATCCCTTCGTCCAGGAGTCGTCCTCGTGGCCGCCCGGCAGGGGGTGGCCCACCATGAGGAACGGCCGCCCGCCGAGTCCGGATCCGGGGACGGGGTCGACGAAGGTGCCGTCCAGGTCGACCCCGGCGCGCACCCGCTTGTCGGCCGCCATCGTGGAGGCACTGGCCGCGCCGCCTATGGAGTGGCCGGCCATGCCGATCCGCTGCTTGTCGACGAGGCGGGCGTACCGCCAGGCCGGGTGATGGCGGGTCAGTTCGTCGAGGACGAAGGAGGCGTCCTCCGCCCGGCTGCGGGCGATGTCCCCCGGATCCTTCGGCATATGGCCGCAGAGGGTGCAGGGCAGGGTCTTCCCGTCGGGGAAGGTCTCGCCGGCGTTCTCGTAGGTGTGGTCGACGAGCGCGACGACGTACCCGTGGCTGGTGAGTTCCGTGGCGAGGCCGGTGAGGGTGGCGCGCTGCATGCCGAAGCCGGGGGAGAGCACGACCAGCGGGAACCGCCCGTGCTCCGGGCGGGCGCCGCTCCGCGCCCAGGTGCGGGTGTCGCTCAACACCTCGGGTGAGATCTTGACTTGCGGCACTTTCTCCAGCAGGCCCCGGGCCTCTTCGGTGGTCATGTAGGGGGCCGGTGTGCCGGTGCGCGGTGCGGCGGGGTAGTACATCGACACCATGAGCTGCCGGGGCCCGGCCGACGGGACCCAGGGGTCCCGGCGGCTGTTGTCCACGAGGTGCAGCACCTCACGGCCGACGGCGTGCGTTCCGGTGGGCCGGGGGAGCGCCAGGTGCGTGGCGGTGGCCGCGACGGGGGCGGGCCGGGGCGCGGCGGATGCCACCCCGGCGATGGGCAGCGGCAGGACGAGCGCGAGTACGGCGGTGGCCATGGCCGTGCGACGGAATCTTGTCATGCACGGAACGCTAGGCCGTGATCCCGGGGGTCGCGTCAGCCGCCGGGGCTACTCGCATGTCAGCCCTCGGGAGGAGAAGTGGCCCGCCGTGCAGGGTGGTTGGGCTGCTGTCGAGCTGCGGGTGTACGGGGAACAGCCGGTACGGGGGCGGCACAACAACAGGCCGCCCCCTCACCAGCGCATCGGCGCATCAGGGCATCAACGCATCAGCGCCCCGCCATTGATGTCGTATGTTGCGCCGGTGATGAACCCTGAGTCCGGGCCGACCAGATGACGCACCAGAAGGGCAATCTCCTCCGGCCTCGCGATACGGCCCACCGGCACCTGCGCGATGAGACCCGCGAGGGCCTCCCGGCCGATCCCGCGAACCATCGGGGTGTCGAACATGGCGGGCGCGACGGTGTTCACCGTCACCCCGTACGGCGCGAGTTCGGCAGCGAATGCCCGGGTCAGAGCGGTCAGTGCGGCCTTGGACGCGCCGTAGGCGGCGCCGGTGGGCCGGGCGATCTGCCCCGCGAGCGAGGCCATGTTCACCACGCGGCCCCAGCCGCGCGCCCGCATGTCCGTGGCCACGGTCCGCGTGAGGAAGAACGCGGCACGGACATTGACCTCGAAGACCTGGTCCCACTCGGCCGCCGTGGTCTCCCACAAGGACTTCGGCAGGGCCCGCGCGGCGTTGTTGACCAGGATGTCCGCGGGCCCGAACCGCTCCCGCCCGCACCGGTACGCGCACTCCACCGCCTCCAGGTCGGTCAGGTCGACATGGACGGGCAGGACCAGGGCGTCGCCGGGGTCGATCTCCGCGGCCGTCGCGCGGTTGCGCGCCTCGTCCACATCCCACGACAGCACCCGCACGCCCGCGTCGTACATGACCCGCACCACGGTGGCCCCAAGTCCTTGGGCGCCACCGGTGACCAGGGCGGTGCGCCCGGCCAGTTGTCCGCGGTACGCGGCCGGGGCGACGGCACCTGTGTCCCCGCGCATCAGCAGTTGCCGAACATCAGCGGGCGGCCGACCCGGGCATCGATCCGCAGATACCGCCAGAGCCGGTGCGAGCCGATCCGCGTCTCGCGCAACAGGTCGACGACACGCACGGCTGCGGCCAAGTCCGGGGCGTCCGCGAGGATATAGCTGATCCACTCCCCGGCCGCACCGGTCTGCAGCCGGTCATCGTCCAGGGTGCCGAGGACGCGCACGCCGAAGCGCTCACCCAGGTCGTCGAAGGCCCGCAGAATCGCGGGGTGCACAGCCGACCGCTCGTCCTCAGAGGCGTCGAAATAGGTCTGGGTGACCCCCAGTCGGAACAACACGCGCAACGGCCCTTCGACGGCCGGCTCGGCGGCGGGGAAAGCGGACGGAGAGGAATGTGCGGTCATAGACAGCTCCGCATGCGGTCGGCAATGCGGTCTCGTCGAACGGCCCACGGGACCGCTCGGGCCCAGCCTGTGCGCCAACCCGCCGGCCGAGGAAGGCCGGCCTTGTTCCTGGTAACGGCTGTACCAGTAACAAAGCGGGCGGGCGATGCGATACTCGGGGGCCATGGCACGACCGACACCGCACACCACCCTGGGCATGTTCCTCGCAGCACGGCGAGCGGCCGTGGCACCGCACGAGGTGGGGCTGCCCGCTGTGGGCAGCCCCTGCCGGGTGCCCGGCCTGCGCCGCGAGGAGGTCGCCCTGCTTGCCGAGGTGAGCGTCGAGTACTACACCCGCTTGGAACCGGAACAGGGCCGGGTCTCCGGCGCCTCGCCCGCCGTCCTTGCCGCTGTGGCCCGCGCGCTGCGCCTCGACGCCGACGAGACGGCCTATGTGCACCGACTCGGCAGTACCCGCAGCAGCCGCAGTAACCGCAGCACCGCAGCGAAGGCGGCGGACCGGCATCGTCCCCGGACGTGACGCCCACGCTGGTGCACCCCGCACGAGGGAGCTGCTCGACAGCCTCACAGGCAGCCCGGCCGTCCTGCTCGACCGGAGCATGGACATCCTGGCGTGGAACCCCCTGGCAGCCGCCCTGTTCCTCGACTTCGGCTCGGTGCCCGCGCAGCACCGCAACCACCTGCGCCTGGTGTTCCTCGACCACCAGGTGCGGAAGCTGTACCGCGACTGGGAGCACACGGCCGGCAAATGCGTCGCCCGGCTGCGGATGGAAGCCGCCCACGAGCCCCGCGCCCCGCGCCTCATCGCGCTCGTCGACGAACTCGGCGCACGCGACGACGACTTCCGCCGGTATTGGGCCCGCCATGACGTCCGCTCGATCACGTACGGCCGCAATCACTTCGTACACCCGCTCGCCGGACTCCTGACCCTGGACTGGCAGGCCCTTCAGGTAGCCATGGCCCCGAAGCAGACCCTCATCGTCTACACACCACCGCCGGAGGACGCCGACAGCCGTGCCGGCCTCGAATTCCTGGCCTCGTGGTCAAGGACTCCCGTCAGGGGCAGTGTTCCTGACCGGCACTGAAGCGGACCTCGACAAGTCACCGCGAGGTACGCCCTGAAGATCAGTAACCACACACTTTCGAGGGACAGCACTGCCCGCGGCACCTGGCTAGCATTCTCACCAATCACCGGCTCGTGCAATTGCATATGGGAATCGGTGATCAAGGTCTGGATGCCATCGGCTCATCCAGGCCGGCCACGAGACATGCATCCAGGGAGAGGAAGCGAGGTCAGTGCATGGTGTTTGACAACGGCGTGCCCGCCGCCGGCATCTCGGGAGTTGAGTGGATCAAGAGCAGGGCCAGTATGGGGGGCGGCAACTGCGTGGAGCTTGCCAAGCTCCCCAACGGGGCTGTGGCTATGCGTAATTCACGCCACCCCGAGGGGCCGGCCCTGGTGTACACCCGCGAGGAGGTGGCAGCCTTCCTCGACGGGGCCAAGAAGAACGAGTTCGACCACTTGATGTCCTGACGCCCTAGGCTCAGGCCAAAGGTTGGTCCGGAGGGCATCCGGACTGCATGCTGACGGCTGTAGTCTGCGTCGGCCTCAACAGGAGTCTGGATGCCCGCCGTTCGACAGCCGGAAGAGCCGGCACCTGCTCCGGTGATCGCGATGAAACGCGACCCCAAACAGGCCGCGGCAGCACGCCTGCTGGGTGACCGGCTCAGGTCCCTCCGCCAGGAACGTGGCCTGGGTCTGAAGGAGGTGGCGCAGGTCATCCGCGGATCAGTGTCCAAGATGAGCAGGCTCGAGCGGGGCGAAAGCCCGCCCAAGGACCGCGACGTCCAGGACCTTCTGCGGTACTACGGCGTCTCGGGCGAACTCGAGCGAGAGATCGAGGGCCTGGTCCAGCAGACGCGCAACGAGGAGTGGTGGCAGCAATATGCCGACGTCACCCCCGACTTCCTCAAGCGGCTGATCCGCCTCGAAGGATCAGCCGCAAGAATCTACGCCTACGAGACGCATGTCGTCCCCGGCCTCCTGCAGACCGAGGCGTACGCGCGTGTCCTGGTCGCGGCCGCCATGCCCGGCGCATCGGCCGACGTCATCGACAAACGCGTGCGGTTGCGGATCGGACGGCAGTGCATGCTCAAGAACCCGCGCCCTGCAGTGGTCGCTCTTCTCGACGAGCACGTTCTCCGCCGACCGGTCGGCGGGCCCGAAGTCATGTACGAACAGCTTGTCTACCTTCGGAACGTCGCCGGCCTCGATCACATCAACATCCGCATCGTCGAGTTCGACCGCGGAGGCCACGTCGCCCCCGGCTTCCCGATCACGCACCTGTACTTCGACGACGGCGGGCCGTCGGAGCTCGTCTACGTGGAGCACCTCAACAACGCCACATACCTGACGCGGCCGAAAGAGATCGACCAGTATCGCAGCGTACTCAACGAGTTGAGCCGCGTCGCCGCTCCCAGAGAGGACAGCATTCGCCTCCTCTCCGAGGCGATCGACCGGTTCGGCGAGCGTCTTTCCTGAGGGGCCCGATTCCTACAGTCTGGCGAGCCCGCCCCACCCGACCGGGCCGGCGCCCCGCCGCGCGTGCGGCGGGGGAGAGGAGTCCGGACGCCAGTCGACGACATCGACGAGCCCCGGCTCCAGGATCCGCAGGCCGTCGAAGAAGGACCGGACCTCGCTGCGTTCGCGGACGCGCCCCCAGGCGCCGCCCGTACTGTGGTTCATCAGCTCCGTGACCTCCCGCCTGACCTCGGGATCATCACTGACAAGCTGGCAGATGACCACGAAGTTGCCCGGCCCCAGCGTCATCAGCCGTGCGGCCACCCGTCGGACGAGGCCTGCGGGACCGCCCCGGCCGTCGTTGTCACCGAGGCAGTCCAGAACGGAGACGAAAAGCGCTGCGGTGGGCCGACCGCGTCGGATGAGCCGACGCGCCTGTGCGTGTTCGAAGACGGCCTCGGTGTCACGGACATCGGCTTCGATGACGGCAGTGTTCGCGTTCTCCTCCAGCGTAGTACGGCCGTACGCCGCAACAACGGGATCGTTGTCGATGTAGACGACACGGCAGTCCGCGTTGACGCGCTGGGCAATTTGGTGCACATTGTCCCCGGCGGGCAGGCCGGCCCCATGATCGATGAACTGTTCCACCCCGTACCCTTCGGCCAGCACCCTGACCATGCGCCCGAGAAAGGCGCGGTTGTTCCGGGCGACAACCTGCGAGTTGGGCGCGATGTCCAGCAGCCTGGCGCAGGCTCGTCTGTCCGAGATGTAGTTCTCCACTCCACCTAATAACCAGTCGTACATGCGTGCAACACTTGGCGTATGCACATCAATGGGTTGAGTTTGGCTTTTCTCTCCGCGAACCATCCCGTTCCTCTCTGGCTGCAGTCGGCCTCGCTCCAGCGGAAGTTCCCATGGTAGGGAGCGCCCGTCGGCCTGTGGAGTCGCCCGATCGAGGGGCCGCAGAACGCGTAGTGAATTCCCTCGGCACCGCGGAGAAAACCAGAAGCGTGCAGAGGCGCACGAGACGAGCAGTGGCGTTGGCCGACACGGCGGACGGCCAGGAGGAGTCCCGGTGGGGGGCCAACTGCGGCATGGACGACGGCCCAAGGTGCCCTACGGCCACCAGCCCCCCGATTCAGCAGGCCGGTCCGGAATCCACGTCGGCATCCGAAGAGCTGGCGATGCGGGCGTAGTCCAGGTCTTCCCACAGCCCCCGGACAACTTCTGGGTCCGCTGCGAGTCCCGATACCAATGAGGCAGTTGTGCGCCAGTCGGGCAGATGGGCCCCGGACAGGATGTCGGTGACAACAACGGCCGGCAGTCCGGAGGAACGGCCCAACGCCTCCGGCGGAGGGCAGCCGGCCGCCAGGTGCAGGCCGCGCAGCGCCTGTTGCAGTTTCGTCCCGGCATCGCGGGAGGACAGCCGCGATGCACGTCTCATGCCGTGCACGGCTTCCCAGACGATCCGTGTCTCCTCCGGGTTGCCGCCCAGGATGGTGGTGAGCATGTGAGTGACCGGCCACGAAGGCGCGAAGTCGCCGTCGAGGATCCGGCACAGTTCATCGAGGGCGAGGTCGGCCTGCCGTGCGGTGTCGTGCACGGTGACTCCCGACCGCTCCCGCAGGACCGCGAATGCCTCCCCGAGGGCCCGAGGCCGTATCAGCGCCTGGGGAGTTGGCCGGCGCACCGTCTCGCCTGCGTCTGTCCGTTCCCCTACGGTGAGTTCGTCCTGGGCGGACGCCCGGAACTCGGCAAGGTCCCGAGTGAGCCGGGGAGCGTTCCAGCGCGCCCGGGCCGAGGCCTCGCTCGTTCCGGTTGCGACGCTGATGTCCTGCCACGACGCACCGGCAAGTCGGGCTCCGTGTACTGCGGCACCGGCATACCAGCGAATGGCGCACGTGATCTGCTCGGCGAGTGCAAGGCGAGTCGTCAGGGGCTCGAGGCGATCCTCGGCAACTTCCAGATGCTGCACCAGAAGGCGCAGCCTGCGGGCTACCAGGAACCCGGAGGGCAACACGTCAGGGGCAGCGCCCTGACGTCGGCTGCGGTCCCGGTCACGTTGGGCACGTTGTCTGCACTGTGCATTGCAGTACTCCCGCGGTCGTCCGGCTGCGCGCTCGAGTCCGATGCCCTTCCCGCAGAACCCGCAGGCGCGCGACCGGCTCAGCGCAGTCATCCGGAACCTCCGAAAAATCCCCAGGGCGGGGGAGGGGCGGGTGCTTCCCGTGCAGCGGAATACGTGTGGTGAGGACCAAGGTGGGCGGCAGCATGCGCTGCCGCCCACGCGCGAAGTCACCCCCGGCTGATGCGCAGCAGCGGGACCGCGGTGTCACCCGACGGCATCGAGGCTGTCCCCAGCAGGTGGAGCACATACTCCGGGTGCGGGATCCCGCTGACGAGCCACGAGATGGCGAGGGCCATCCCTACAACGGGCTGCGGGTACAGGGAGATGTGCCACGTCCGTGCCGTTGGGTGTTTCGCATCGGCAGGGCGAGGCATGCTTGACTTGAAGGGGACCGAGGACGCGGTGATGCGCCCCCGGTTCTTTCGCATGGCCATAAATGATCCTTTCGTTGGAGGTGTTGGCCATCGAGAAGCGACCCCGGGGTGCCCACCCGGGGTCGCTTTGTTTACGGCTGGCAGGTCAGTTTTCGCTGCCGACCCACGACAATAGCGCTTCGTTGCTGAGTGGTTGCGCCTCTTCGGGCGGGCATGAAGATCACTCTCTTCATGCAAACAGGAAACCCGTGCAAGTGCTGCGTTCACAGGTTGACGTGGCAGTCAAGCGGTATGCGCCCACCAGGACAAGGGGTGTTAACTTTCGATTGAAGTGAGACGGATTCTGACAGGTTTGAGCGGGGCAACAGACCGTCTGGAGAGCGGACTTGCGCGCATGGTTGAAATTCGCTGCCGGATCACACTTCAGTCAAAGGGTCAACCGAATGGTGAGGGTCTGAGGAAATTCACTCTGGCGGGTGATGAAACGAGGGAATGGAATGTCGATTCCACTCGCATCTGCACGTGCGGATGCAAAAAATAGCAAATTGCTTCAGTGAATGCGATGCGCTGAAGTGCCGACCTGCCACCGCCCAGGCTGCACGGAGGCGCTCTCGAACATGATGTCAGGCCTTTGCTGAGGGTGGCGCCCCAACTCCCGCGTCCTGCGAGGTGGCACACTCCAGCGGAGGCCTGTGTGCGTAACGGACGGAACCGCCGTACCAGGCCCCCCGCCGCACAATCAGCCGAGGTGAACCAGGACATCCGGCGTGATCAACGCATGAGCGCCGACCGTGCCGTTGGCGACCTGGGTGACCCGCAGCTGGACGGCGAGGCCGGCGACCACGATCGCCTCCGGGGTTCCGATGCCGAGCCGCCGGGCCAGGAAGTCCACCGCCTGGTCGGCGGCGTCCTGGACGGCCTCGTCCAGCCCCTGGCCCAGGCCGAGGAAGATCTCGCCCGCCGGGGTGCTGGCCTGCGGGCGCGCCGGGGCCGGGCCGGGGAGCAGCCGGAAGGTCAGCGATACCTCGTCCATCGGGCATTCCAGCGCGGTGGAGGCCAACTCGCCGTCGCCCTGCACCGCATGGCCGTCGCCGACCGAGAAGAGCGCTCCGTCCACCTCGACCGGCAGCCGCAGCCGGGAGCCGGGCACGAGCTCCCGGCAGTCCAGGTTGCCGCCCACCCGGCGCGGATGGCGGGTCTCGTGCGGACCGGGCGCGGCCGGGGCGTTGCCCAGCACTCCCATGAAGGGGCGCAGCGGGAGCGTGAGCCCCAGCCCGTGCGCATCGCGGGCCAGCCCGGCAGCCGTGTCGAGCCGCCAGCCGATCAGCACCTCGCGCCCGGCGTTGAGCCCGCGGCGCAGCCGCTGCTCGCGCGGGCCGGCCGCGGTCCACCCCCAACTGCCCGGCCGGACGGTGTTGATCTCGACCTCCAGGACGTTCCCCGGGTGCGCCCCGCGGACGCGCACCGGCCCGCACAGGGCGTGCCCGATCCAGGGCTTCGGCCGAGGAGCGAACCCCGGGAGACCGAACAGCCGCTCCCCGTTCTCTCCCCAACTGCCGTCCAGTGTACGGAAGATGACAGTGTCCCCGGGATCGATCTCCAGCACCGGCGGCAGGGAGCGGTCGAACTGGCCGTGCACGGTTCCGGGTTCGGGGGAGAGGTGGTGGACCGCGGGCATGCGAGACCTTTCGCCAGGCCGAGAACGTCAACTGTTTGTTGAACTTGCGCGGACTGCAACGTAGGCAGCAGCCCGAGAGGTGTCAACGGCGGTGCGGCGGACGGCCGTCGGACACGGCGGCCGAACCACCTGGGGGCCGGATTCGGCCATCCGTCGACTTCACGACAGACCCGAACCAAGGCCCGCCCATTCATTTGCCAATCGTTGACGCACCGTTGTGACAGATGCGAGGGTTGGTCCCGCACCCGAGATCAACAGTTTGTTGAAAACGGTGATGCCGTTGCCCGGGTGCGCTTCCTACGAACCGGGGGCGTGCAGACACGTTGGACACCACACCGACACCGCAATACCGCATCAATGACGAACTCGCCTTCACCTGGATCGGGCACGGAACCTGGCTGATCCGCACCGCGACCGGAAAGCGGCTGCTGATCGACCCCTGGGTGACCGGGAATCCGGCCGCGCCCGAGCACGTCAAAACCATCGACCGAATCGACCTGATGGCCATCACCCACGGCCACGTGGACCACGTCAGCGACGCCGCGGACCTCGCCACCGCGCACCGGCCCACCGTGCTCTGCCCGATGGAGCTCGGCAAGTGGCTGGTGAGACAGGGCGTGGACGAGGACTCCGTCGTCGGGTTCAACAAGGGCGGCACCGTGCAGCGGCACGGGATCACCTTCACCATGGTCCACGCCGAGCACTCCTCCTCGACCCCCGACGGGACCTACACCGGCAACCCGGTCGGGTACGTGATCACCTTCGAGAACGGCTTCCGCGCCTACTTCTCCGGCGACACCGACGTCTTCGGCGACATGGCGCTGATCCGCGAACTCGAGGCCCCGGACGTGGCGTTCATCCCGATCGGCGACTTCTACACCATGGGCCCGCGGCGCGCGGCAAAGGCCGTGGAGCTGCTCGGGGTGAAGACCGTGGTGCCGCAGCACTACGGCACCCGGGAGATGCACACCGGCCGCCCGCACCAACTGCGCGCGCTGGTGGCCTCCGACGTCACCGTCGTCGAGGCACGTCCCGGGCAGACCATCTGACGACGTCGGCGAGACCGCGCTGACGACCACCCGCCGACCCGACCAACCGCTCCCCCCTGCCTCAGCACCTCAGCACCTCAGATCAGCCCCACCAGAGAGCGATCCGAGAACGAGAAAGAGGAACACCATGGGAACCTTCGCCATTGACCAGGCGGAGCGCGAGCTCTACGCGATTCGCCGCGGAGGCGAGGACATCCTCAAGCACGCCAACTATGTGCTCGGCCCCGAAGTCGATCTGCTCGAAGGCCACCTGGCCAAGGATTTCGGCACCCGGCACGCCGTCGGGTGCAACTCCGGCTTCGGCGCGCACCTGCTGTCCCTGCTGGCCCTCGGCATCGGGCCACTGCCCGGTGACACGGTACTGGTCAGCGCCTTCTCCCCGGCCAGCTTCGCCGGAGCGGTGCTGCGCCGCGCCGCCACCGTCAAACTCGCCGACGTCGCCCCGGGCGATGTGCACCTGGCCGCGGACGGAGTACAAGGCGCGGCCCGCGAGGTGCAGGCCATCGTCGTGCACCATCTGTTCGGCGCCGCGGCCGACATGCCGGCGATCCTGAAGGCCGCCGAGGACACCCCGATCATGGAGGTGGCCAGCTACTCGCTCGGCGCCGCCATCGACGGAAAGCGAGTCGGCACCTTCGGCACGATCGGCACCGCCGACCTGCGCGAGAAGACCTCGCTCGGCGCGTACGGCGACGCCGGCCTGATCCTCACCGACGACGATGCCACCGCGAGCCGGCTGCGCGAGATCCGCCGCGAGACCGGCTGCTCGGAGGTCTTCACCGGGATCACCGCGGGCAACTTCCACATGGACACGCTGCACGCCGCGATCCTCCTGCACAAGCTGGAGTTCCGGGCCGCCGAAGCCCGGCAACGGGCCCTGGTCGGCAAGGCGTTCCTGGACGCACTCGCCTCGGCGGGCGTCACCGAGCTGACCGTCCCGGCCAACCGCCAGGAGGTCACCCGCCTGGTGGTGCTCGCCGAGCAGCGGGACGAACTGGCCCGCCAGCTCAACAGCCGCACCGTCAAGGCCCGGCCCTGGTGGCCGGTGCCGATCCACCTCCAGCCGGGCTTCCGCGAACTCGGCTACGCCCGGGGCGACTTCCCCAACGCCGAGGACGTGGCCGCACGCAGCCTGGAGATCCCGCTTCCACAGAGCGCCGCCGAGGCCGAGCATGTCGCCGGGCTGGTCGCGGAGTTCTACGGCCACCGGTAAGCCGACCGGGGGGCGGCGGAACGCCGGGCCGCCGCCCCCGCCCCGGACTCCCCACCGGACCCGACGCACCGCACGCCGCACACCGCAAGGAGCCCCGCCCGCCCGGCCCGCCCGAACCCCGTCCCGGAGACCACCGCGTGCCCACCCCGACCCCGCCCCCCTCCGCTCCCCACCGCCGCCACCTCATACTCGGCATCTGCTGCTGCAGCCTGCTGATGGTCAGCCTCGACAACACCGTCCTCAACGTCGCCCTGCCCGACATGAAACGGGACCTGCACGCCTCCGTGCCGTCCCTGCAATGGACCATCGACGCCTACCTGATCGTGCTGGCCGCACTGCTGATGCTGTCCGGCTCCCTGGCCGACCGGTTCGGCCGCCGCCGGGTCTTCCAGATCGGCCTCGGCCTGTTCACCGCCGGCTCACTGCTCTGCGCCGCCGCCCCGGACCAGGGCTGGCTGGTGGCCTTCCGGATCGTGCAGGCGGTCGGCGGTTCGATGCTCAACCCGGTGGCGATGTCCATCATCACCAACGTCTTCACCGAGCAACGGGACCGGGCCCGGGCCATCGGGGTGTGGAGCACGGTACAGGGCGTGAGCATGGCGGCCGGACCGGCGATCGGCGGCCTGCTCGTGGACGCCGCGGGCTGGCGGTCCATCTTCTACATCAACGTGCCGATCGGGATCTCCGCGCTGCTGCTGGCCGCGCGGTTCGTGCCGGAATCCCGGGCGGAACACCCGCGCCGGGTGGACCCGGTGGGCCAACTGCTGGTCATCGCGCTGCTCGGGACGCTGGTGTACGCCATCATCGAGGCCCCGACCGCCGGACCGACCTCACCGGGGATCCTGGGCTGCGCGACGGTTGCGGCCGCCGCGTTGGTACTGCTGGTCTGGTACGAGGCCCGGCACCGGGAACCGCTGATCGACCCGCGGCTGTTCCGCCAGCCGCAGTTCGCCGGGGCGGTGGTCGCGGCGATCGGCGCCTTCGCCGCGCTGGGCGGCTTCCTCTTCCTCACCGCGCTCTACCTCCAGGACGCACGCGGCTTCTCCGCCCTGCGCACCGGCGTATACCTGCTGCCGATGGCCGTGATGACGATCGTCTGCCCGCCGCTGTCGGGGCGGCTGGTGGGCAGTCGGGGACCGCGCATTCCGCTGCTGCTCTCCGGTACGGCGGTGCTGGCCTGCGGGCTGCTGTCGGCACTGCGGCCGGTACATGCCGGGGCGGTCTCGCTGTTCGCCGGGTTCGTCCTGTTCGGCATCGGCTTCGGGCTGGTCAACGTGCCGGTGACGAACGCAGCGGTCTCCGGGATGCCGCGCGCCCAGGCCGGCGTGGCGGCGGCGGTGGCCTCGACCAGCCGACAGGTCGGGCAGGCCCTCGGGGTGGCGGTGATCGGCGCGGTCTACGCCCAGGCCCAGCACTCGGGAGCGGGCCAGGTGGCGGCCTTCCGGCCGGGCTGGTGGGTGGTGGCGGTCTGCGGGGCGCTGGTCCTGCTGGTGGGAGCGGTGGCCACGGGCCGGCCCCGGACGGAGCCCGCGGCCGAGGCCACCTTGCCCACCGGGGCACGGCGCTGAACCGGCGGCACGGACAGCGTGAACTCCGCGACTCAACGGGCCTGTGCGAGAAAGGCGGTGACCACGGCGGCGAACTGCTGCGGTGCATCGTGGTGCACGACGTGGCCGGCGGCCAGTTCGACCAGGCCGGCCTGACCACCGTGCCGGTCGACCATCTCCCGGGCATGATCGGCCGCCAGCTCGTCGCTGCGGGTTCCACGGACGAGCAGGGTGGGGCAGGACAGCGATGTCCAGTCGTCCCAGTGATCGCCGTTGAGCGCCTTCTGGGACATCACGGTGTCATCGATGCCGAAGGAGAACCCCCACCCCTGGCTCCCGGACCGGAACGAGCATTCCAGGTAGGGCGCCGTCGCGCCCAGAGCCGCGACCAGCGGCTGTCGGGACGGCGCGGGAGAGGGAAGACGCGTGGTGAACGACCAGTCGCAGTCGACCACCGCGCCGATGTCCTCCACGATCAGCTCGCTGACCTTGTCCGGGTGCCGGGCGGCGAACTGGTAGGCGTTCACCCCGCCCAGTGAGTGACCCAGCACCGGCACGGGGCCGAGCCCCAGATGCCGGTGGAAGGCGACGACATCGGCTATGTAGTCGTCCCGCTCGTAACGGGTGGCACGGTCGGACTCTCCATGACCGCGCTGATCGAGCGCGATCACCCGCCACCGCGGCGTCAGCGCCTGCGCCAGCGAGGTGAACACCGCCGCTTCGCTGTAATGCCCGTGCAGGGCCATCAGCGGCCTCCCCGGGCCACCGAAATCCAGATACGACAGCTTCCGCCCATCTGCCATGAAGGATTCACGCATGACGCGGATCTCAGGAGCCGTTGCCCTTCGGCTGCGAGGCCGCGCCCGAGTCCCTCGATCGCGGCGTTGCGGGCCACGTAGGCGGGGGGCGGCCCGGGAGACGGACGCCAGCGGCGCCGGACATCAGCACGATGGAGGCGTTGGCCGCCAGTTTCGCAGCCGCGAGTTTGACGGCGTGGTACTGCCCCCAGAACTTCGATACGAAGGGACTGGCTGCCTGGCTGTCGGTCAACTCCCGCATGGGGCCGACCTGGTAGGAGGCGGCCGGGGCGAAGAGGTGGTCGGTGTGGTCGATGTTCTCGAAGAAGGCGGCCGGCGACTCCTGGTCGCATGATAGCGCGCCCCCCCCCCGCCGCTCCACTGGATGCGGTGCATGGTCAACTGCCCTGGCCCCCGCCCCCACTTGTCCTGTGCGAGCATGGCGGGGGCCCGGCGGTGCTGCTGGGCCATGCCCCCGGCAGGGTTTCCTGTGTGTCAGAGCATGAGCAGCACTCGTGTGTTGGGTATGAGCTTGCGGTTCACACTGGTGCTCTGCACGAAGATGGTGAAGTCGTCGTTGTGGTCCGGGGTGACGCGGACTTCTGTGTCCGGCAGACCGAGCAGGGCTCGCGCCTCGGGTCCCGTGTACACCCGGTCGGTCTTCTTCTCCAGCACTGCGATCTGTTTCTTAGCCTGGATTTTCTCGGACTTGTTCAGCTGGTAGAACGCGCTGCCGGTGCGGTAGGTGTGTCCGCATTCGATGACCCACTCCCGGATCGCTGCCTCACGCGTCACGGGGATCAGCTGGTACTCCGAGGGGTCCACAGGGGTGAGACCGGCTGCTTCGATCGTGTCCTTGTTGACGGCCTGTGCGCCCGTCGAGAAGACCGTCCGCGATCCGCGGATGCCCTGGGTGCGACCCACCATGAATTTTTCGGTGGCCTGCTGGATGACCTGTCCGGCCTCTTCCAGGCCTTGTGTACTGGTGGCGTCCCAGATGGCGATGTTGTCTTTCGGGAAGCCGCACTGCATGGCCTCGCGCTTGCCCATCTGGTCCGGGACGAGGACGGCCAGCGTCCAGTTGTCCTGCTGCGTCGCGATCATCTTGGCCACGGCCTCGACCAGTTCCCGAGGATCCGCGGCGGGGGCATCCGGGCAGCGGTGGCTCGCGTTCTCCTGTCCGTCGGTGAGTATGAACGTCAAGAAGCTGTGGTCGCCGTACAGTTGAGCCGTCTGTGCCAGCTCCCGCTGTGATTTCAGCGCGGCTGCCAGCAAGGCCGTCATTCCGCCGGCACGGTACAGCTGCTGCAGGGACGGCATGCGCAGCACGTCCTTGTCGTAGATGACGCACTCCGCCTTGTCCGCGAACACGTACACCGTGACGCGGGTCTCCTGATCCAGTTCCCTGGACCGCCGGGCGAGGTAGGCGATCTGCTGGTCGGCGACATCGACGACCTTGCGGCTCAGGTGCGACATGGACGAACTGGCGTCCAAGACAAGGGCAACGTGATTGATGTAGTTCTGGTGTCCGGACATGGCGGCTCCCCCTCGTTCCGGTCCTTCCGGTTCGTTGGTCCTACCGTCTCACCCACCACTGACAATCGGTCTCCCCTCCCGGCCGGGAGGGGATAAGGAGCCTGGTCAGGGGTACAGCCGGGCAGGTCGCAGTACGGGATCCCGGGGCTGCACGGCCCGGCCCCTGCCCAACTGTGCCCGCGTTCCGGCAGGGTCGGCTTGGCGCGGCGGCCTTGGCCTGATCCATGACGGCGACCTTGCCGCCTCCGTGACCTGCTGCTGCGAGCACAGCCGTACTCCATCTCCCGTCTCCGAGAGGCCTCTTCACCCCCTGTGCGTATGCTCTCCCCCGAAGACCCGCTCCTCACGGCCGTCCGTAACGGTGACGCCAAGGCAGTGGCCGCCCTGCTCCAGGAGGAGTACGGCACCACTCACGCGCGCGGCCCGCACGTCGCAGCCGCCCTGCGCCTGGCCGTGGATGCCCTCGATCACCGGGTCCTCGATGCCCTGCTGAAGCTGGCCGATCCCGACGCGCTGGACCTGGACGGCAACGACGCAGACGGCCGCACGCTCCTGCTGCGTGCTGTCGACCGCGGCGCCCACGACATCGCCACCGCCCTGCACTTCGCCGGGGCCGACCCCCGGGTCGTGGACGGCGAGGGCCGCGACGCCCTCGCGCTGGCCCGCCACCGGCACACGACCGGCACTGGAGCGGGGGTATACCGGCGGACCGTTCGCGACGGTAACGGCGACATCTGCCGTGAGGCGGTGATCGGCGGGCAGACTGTCCGCGACGGCCACACCGCGATCCTCACCCACCTGGAGCGGTGCTGCGGAATTGTCACGCCGTTCGCCGAACTGCTGGACCGCGCCATGGCCGAGCCCGAAGTCGACCACCCGGTGTGGGGAGCGGCCGTCGTCGCGGCCGCTGGGCGCAACGGCCCGGCACTGACGTCCTGCTGGGACGCGGCAGCTGCTCTTCGGCACCACTCCGATCCGCTGGCACGCTACTTCGGCGCGGACGTGCTGCGCTGCATCAACCTCTGCGACGAAAGCGGCGAAGACGAGGAGTCCCCTTTCGACACCCCGCTCGTAGACCTCTTCCTCCCCTGGGTGGAGCAGGAGGAGGACCCTCGCGTGATGTGGCCCCTGACCGCCGGCCTGGCCGACGCGATGGACCCCCGCGCCGAGAGGCCGCTGCCCGCCCTCACCCGCTACCCCGACGCCCAAGTCCGGTCCTGGGCAGTCGGCGGCCTGCAGTGGCAGGTCCAACAGGCGAACCCCGACGCCCTGGCCGCCGTCCTGGCGTGCACCCGGGATGCGGACGCCCAGGTCCGGGAAGCGGCCTGCCGGGCTCTGCTTCGGGCCCGGGCGGACGATCCCGCCCCCTGCGATGCCTTGGCGGCGTGCCTCTCCGACCCCGAGGAGGCCGTACGGATCACGGCCGCGGTGCAACTGGCTCTGCGCGACGACCATCGCGGGGACGCACTGCTGGACGCCCTCGACGGCACCGTCGACCGGATATCGCCGTACTACTGGCCGCTGCACGACGTGTGGCGCCACCGCCAGGACCGTTGAGCCAGGACCAGCGATGAGCCGCCAAAGGCGAGGGATCCGAGGGCACCGGCGGACGGCCTGGAGCACGGCCCACGACAAGACAGGAACAAATACTGGATCTCGTCGTCGAAATGCGTCTCGAACCGGGCCACATACCGGGGTCTTCGCCGGATGCCGAGGCGGCCTTCGTCCTGCGCAGGCGGCGGCAACGCCTGCTCCCAGGTCGCTCTGACCACCGGCGGCACGCCCATCCTCGGGGATGGAGGCGACTTTGCCGGTAATGGCTCCTGTAGCCTGCCGCTGCGCCGAGCGCACCGACAACGGCCCGTGTGGGAAATCGTGCTCCACGCGCAGGGGATTTCAAGGTAATTTCATCCGTCCTGGCATGCTGAAGTAACAGCGCCAGGACAGTCCAGCTGGTACTGGATCCGGGCTGGCCTTACTGGCCTGCCCGCCTGACGGCTTGGTCAATGGCAAGCAAGCAATCTCCTCGTCAGGTGCCCTATCCAGACCGGCCTCCGCCGCCACTCATCGCATAACTACTCAGGAGCTAGGTAAGGAGGGTGGCAAATGCGCTGAATCAAGTCTGTGTTAGTCGTCAGCGCCGCAATCGTCGGCCTCACAGCGGTAGGCACGGTAGCTTCCGCCGTCGAGATTCTTTCCAGGACAGTAGCCGGTCCCACTGCTGCGCCCTCGGCGTTCGAATGGCGGATCATCGGCAACTTCCCGTCCCAAGGTGACTGCGAGACTGCCGGTTTGGTAGTGATATGCGCTCATTCCGGCTGTTTGGCCTTGAGTTCGGTAAGGGCCGTGAACCAGTCCATGCCGATCGCCTGCTGTTGTCGAGCTAGGTCAATCAAATAACCGGAATGCGCCGGAGGCGGGCGGAACCTGTCCCGAATTAAGGAGAGTTACCCGAGCCGGCGTGCGCCCCCACTACCCGATGGTGATGGCCTTCACTGCCGCCCTCTGTCCCGGCTGGGGTATCCGGTGCACGGCATTGATGCCCGGCGCGAACCCGGTGTCGACGGTGCGGCGCCCTGAGTGCACGCCGATGTGCACGGGCGATGCGCCGCCTTCTCGACCGGCATCCGGTGCACATCGAGTGCATCGCATCCTCGGTACCGGTGCGGCGCGCGGCCCGTCGGCCTGTGCACGGGCGGGATATGGGCCCCGCCAGGAGCCCGGTGTCGCCCCCCGCCTCGAAGTCAGGTGCTAAGCGCATTCTTGACCTCCAATGGCCAGTCGTGATGCATTATTTGCATCATCTTCGAGTACCATAGGGCCATGGGATTGAGTCTGGAGGAATCACTCCGACTGACGGTGGCCGCGTTGATGCAGGCAACGGGTGACTCGCAGCGGGCGATCGCTGCGGTGCTCGGGCTGACGCAGACGCAGATCTCGCGCCGGCAGTCCGGGGCCACCTCGTGGACCTTGCGCGACGTAGATGTCCTGGCCGAGCACTACGAGATCGCTGCGCTGGATCTGCTGGCCGGTCCGACCCGGGCGTGCGAGACGCTGCCCGCCGCCCGGCGCCGCACCGCCAACGCCGAGAAGGGAGTGGCCCGGTGAGTGACTTCGACGCGATCGACTCGCTGCTCGCCGCTGTCGGTCCGGAAGCCGAGCTCCCCTCTCCTCAGATCCGCCAGGAGCTGCGGGAGCGGGCCCGGTTGTCCAAGGCGCAGGTGGCCCGGGCGCTGGGGGTGAGCCCGTCCACGGTCGCGGCTTGGGAGTCCGGCCGGGACCCGGCCGGCGAGATCCGCACCAAGTACGCGTACCTGCTGGACGGGCTGGCCGCCAAGTTCGCCACGGGCACCGCCTCGGCGACGCCGTCGGCCGTCGAGCCGGCCGTGGCGCCGACCCCGGCAACTACTGACACTCCTCCAGCTCTTCCGTCTTCCCCGATGCCCGAAGAACCCGAAGAAGACGGTGATGACGACGAGGTGGAGGCCCTCGCTGCGCCCGAGCCGTGTGTCCTGTGCGGGCATCCGGCCGGACAGCGGGTAGCAGGCTTCGTCCAGCACCTGGCCCCGGCCGACTGCCGGCCCGCGACGGCCGGGAACCCGGCGGCTGTGCCCGCCCCGCCCGCCGTGAAGCCCGTGCAGGCCACGAAGCCGACGGCGGCTCGCACATCGCCTACGACGACGCGTCCCCCCGAGCGTTCCCACGGCCCGGCCCGGCGTGCATTCCAGGAGCCGTCCGGTCCCGGAGACTTGATCGGCCAGGCGGTCAAGGCCGCCCTCGCCGAACACCACGGCGACGTCGAAGCGGCGACAGCCGTGCTGCTGAAGAGGGCGATCCCGGACGCGATGCGCCTGCTGGACGAAACCCGCAAGGGCGCCCGCTACGACGTGATCGCCCACCCCTGGATCCCCGACATCCTCAAGAAGCAGACGTCCCGCGGCGCCGACCAGATCTGGGAGGCCCGTCCCAAGTGGACACGCCACGAACTGCCGCCCGGGAAGCACGAGGTGACGGCCCTCGACATCAACGGCGCCTACCTCTCCGCCCTCAAAACCCACCTCCCTCTCGGACAGCTCGAGCACTCCACCGGCCTCCCGCACGACCGCCGCCGCGCCGGCGTCCACCTCATCACCCCGCCCGCCTGGGAGCACGAGGATGTGCTGCCCAACCCGATCGGGAACCGGGACGAACCCGGCCCCCTATGGGTGACCGAGCCGACCCTGCGCCTCCTGCTGCGCCTGTCCGGCCCGAAGTACGGACTGTGCGCGCCGCCGGAGATCCACGAGTCCTACACCTCCGGTGCCACGGAGAACCTCCTGGAGAAGTTCCGTATCGCGCTGAAGGACGCCCGCGACGCCGCTATCGCCGAGGGCGACGAGGTGACGCTGGAGTACGTGAAGGCGATGTACTCCAAATTCGTCTCGACGATGGGGGAGTCGAACTACAACCGGGAGCTGTACCGCCCGGACTGGATGCACATCATCCGCTCCCAGGCGTTCTCCAACCTGTGGCTCAAGGCCCTCAAAGCCCATGACGAGGGACTCACGGTCGTCCGCGCGATGGGCACCGACGAACTCCACGTCATCGGCGACTGGCACCGTGTCTTCCCCGAAGGCCGGGGCGTTACCGAAGTCAAGGTCAAGGACACCTACACCGCCGGAACCGACATTGACGACAGCACGGGGGAGGAACAGGAGTAGTGCCGCAGAAGAACATTGATTTCGGGAAGTTCGGCGCCCGGGGCATCAAGGGCAGTGACGCCGTGGCGCGCAAGCTCGACGAGCTCGCCGGCGGCATCGCCACCCCGGTGACCGTCAGGCGCGGCTGGATAGCGCGCCTGCACTACCTCACCCGTACGGATCATGCGCGCACGGCTGCCCGGAATGCCGGGCTGACGGTGACCGACCGGACACTGAAGGCGTGGCTGGAGGGCAAAAGGGCGCCGTCGAAGGCCAACCTGGAACGCATCGACGCCGCGTACCGGGTGGTGCGGCGTCAGAACGTCGCCCGTCACCTCCTCAAGCGCCTGAACCGCGAGGGACGCGGGACCCGGGTGGAGATCCACCCTCTCGACCAGTCCCAGGTGCCGCGGCCGTTGCAGCGGGTGGTGGAATACCGGTCGCTGAACGTGCGCCGCTGGGACCGCATCGTCGGCGCCTGGGCGACGGGCGACCATCAGGGCCTCGAAGCGGCCTGGGACGACACGATCGTCGACCTGGGCTCGCAGTGGGGCCAGTACGAGTACGTCACCAACGTCGGCTTCGCCGCGTAGAAGGCTCGTGGTGGCGCGCGGGTTCACTCTGGCCGGGAACCGGTGCCGGGTAATCCGATTTGCCCACCACGGCCGGTGGTGGGCTCGGTGTCCGGGCGAGGTGGTGATCACTCGTGTCGGAGCGGATCGGGAACGTGACGCTGGAGCGTTTCGAGGAGCTCGTCGCGAAGGCGAACGAGCTGGTCAAGCAGGTCACTTGGGCCCAGTTCGATCTGGGCGACATCGGGGTAGTGGCGGCGGCGACATCGGCACCGGGTGCCAGCCGCACGGCGTCCACGGTCGCGGTCCACGAAGTCCGGCCGGCCTCCAGCGCGGCGACGACCGAGTAGGGCCAGCCGGGGATCATCAGATGCTGGTCCCTGCCGCGGCCGTAAGTGTGACAGAACAGCCTCTCCGCGCTGCACTCGGCGTCCGGCCGCAGCCAGTTGCTCACGTCGACGGCCAGGACCAGCCGGCCGTCGGCGGCCTTGGGCTGCGGGAGCGCGGCCAGCGTCTGCCGCAGCCGGGTGGCATCGATACGGCCGTGACGGCCTTCGTGTGATCGCGTGCGTCCTTGATCGGAGCACATGATCACGCGAAGGACGCGATTTCGTCTGGTGGTTACTGTTACGAGTGATCAAGTTCGAGACGGCCGTTCAAGGTCGAGAGGCATCACCGCGTGGTGAAGGCTCCGCCGTTGACGTGAATGGTCTGGCCGGTGATGTGCTGGGCGCCCGGGGATGCAAGGAAGTATGCCGTCTCGGCGATGTCCTCGACCGTGCCCGGGCGCTTGTTGTGCGTCTCCTCGACGAGAGAGTTGTGGCGCTCGTCGGTCATCTGGCCGCGGAAGAAGTTGGTGCCGGCGATGTAGCCGGCCGAGATGACGTTGCTGGTGATGCCGCGGGGGCCGAGTTCGCCGGAGAGCGAGGCATTCCAGGCGGCCAGTGCGGCCTTGGCCGCGCCGTAGGAGCCGCCTCGGCGCTCGGCGCCGATCGAGCCGATGCTGATGATTGAGCTGCCGCTGGTGAGCTTGTCCTGGACTGAGGCGGTGGTCAGGACCGCGCCCAGGAGGTTCTCAGCCAGGTTGGCGTGCCACTGGGCCAGCACCGCTTCCAGAGCGGGTACGTCACCAGGTGCCGACTGGGGTAGGCCGCCGGCTGCGTTGACCAGGACATCCAGTTCGCTGAACCGAGCGGCAAGTGCCGCAACCTGCCCGGGGTCGGTCGCATCGCAGGCAACGCCGTGCACGCCCAGCTGCTTGGCGGCCTGTTCGACGGTGTCGGCATGGCGTCCAGTGATGAAGACTTTCTCCTGGTCGGCGGCGAACCGTGTGGCGATGGCGCGGCCGATGCCGCTGGTTCCTCCGGTGATGAGCACGGTGCGGGTCAAGTGGTCCTCCTACTCACTGCTACGTTTAGACCTAAACATATCTGGCGCCGACAAGGGGATCACACCGTGGCTGACAGCACCGCCGCATCAGAGGGACTCCGAACCCCTTATCCCGCCGCCGAGATCGCTGCGGCCTGGCAGCGGGAACGGCCCGGCACCCCGACCGAGTCGATCGAGGTCGTCACGCCCATCTGGTGGCTGGCGAAGCTGTTCGCTGACGATCGCAGCCGGGTATTGCGCGAAGCGGGGATCGACGCGGCCACCCTCGACCTGCTCTCGGTCATCCGCCGCTCCGGGCCGCCCTACACCCTCAGCACCCGTGAAATCGCCCAGCGGACGCTGGTGACCGCCGGAGCGATCTCGCAGCGCGTAGCCCGGGCGGAACGAGACGGCCTTGTCCGGCGAACACCAGGGACCACCGGCCGCCGGACTGTGGAGGTGTCACTGACGACAGACGGCCATGCGCTCATCGAGCGATCCGTCGATGCCGTCCTCGGCCGCGAGGCTGCACTCGTCATCGATTTGACGGCGCACGAACGCAACTCACTCATCAAGTTGCTGGAGAAACTGATGACCGGCGTCCGACGACGCACGGGCACGTCGCAGCCTTAACCAGGCGGCCTGTGACGCCATAGACCTTAAAGAACAAGCTTAGCCGGCGGCGGGCTGGTTGCCCTGGCCGAAACGCGCGACGTCGGCGGGGGCGAGGTCGGCGCGCAGGCGGATCCAACTCACCGGGTGCCGCCACCTTCCGCGGCCGACCGCGGCATCGGCGCTGATCTCGGCGACCAGTTCGGGCGAGGCCAGGGCGTCGGCCAGCGTCTCCCGGCTGCCCCATGAGGCGGTGAAGCGCCGTCCTGTCCAGGGGTGTCCGGGCGGTGGGCGTGAGGGCGTCGGCGAGGACGCGCGACTGCACGGTGCTGAGCGTGGTCGTGCGGCCGACGTAGAGCAGCCGCCCGTCGCCGTCGAGGCGGCCGAGGAGCACGGTTCTGCGGACGGGCGAGGGAAGGGGAGACGCCGCCCACGATCGCCTCCGTCGTCGAGCGCACCCACTGGTAGAGGGCCGGTATCCGAGACGTGCACAATTCCCGGTTCCGAGCCCCGGGACGTAGGCGCTGCACCTGCTGCAACAACCGTTCCCAGGTACCGTCCGCCGACCACAGTCGATGACGCTCATGCACCGTCTTCCACGGCCCGAACCGCTCCGGGAGATCACGCCACTGCACCCCGGTTCGCACCCGGTGCAGAGTCCCGTTGATCACCTGCCGGTCGGACCACAAACCTCAACGGTCCGATCATCTGACCGGTTACGCTGCCGGTGGCTAGCGTCAGCACGCCCCGGTTGGCGAAGGCATGGTTCCCCCGGTCAGCAAGGCCGAGGCTTCCTTCACACCGGGGTGCAGCGGATACCGTCGGAGAAGACTTCGATGAGGGCGGGGCCTGCCCCCAGCCAGGTGGAGTCCGGCCGGATCCGGTAGCGCCCCGCCGTGGCATGGTGGCGGATGACTCCGGCGATGAGTGCTTCCAGGGCGCCGAGGTAGTCGACGGCACCGGGCACGAGGGCAGTTGGGGACTTCATGATGTTCTCCCGGCGGCGCAGGAAACTTTCTCGCAGGTCGAGGATGCGAGCGCAGAGACGGTCGGCTGCGTGCTGCAGGGGTTCTTCGTGTTCCGCCATGAAGAGAGGGATCGGGTTGTCCGCGTCGTCCTTGTTCAGGAACTCCGCCCCATAGGTGATGATGTCGTTGGTCAGGATGGACTGCAGTACCGCGTCGTACGCGGCAGACCGCATCTGGGGATCGGCGAGTGGTTCGGTTGCGTCCAGCCCGGCGCAGAAGGCGGTGATGGGAAGGGTGACCGGCCCGCCGGCGTTCTCGTACCGGTCGTCCTCGTCGAAGGCGGCCGGCCGTTTGGCTGTGAAGGTCACTATCCAGCGGATCCAGTCCTGCCGCATGCGCTGGGCTGCCTGGAGCGGCGTGCAGCTCATCACGCGGTCCCACAGGTCGGCGTGGGACAGCGCCCACCGGTCCGAGACCCGCTCTCGCTCGCCCGCAACCGAGGCGATGTACTGGCCTGCCCAGTGCCTGACGCCGTCCGGGCTCAGGACGTCGGCGTGCTGTCCGGAGGCGACGTCGTCCGCGAAGAACGCGAACGCGTTGAGGGCCGCCATGGCGTGGACACGGTCCTCCCGGGCATCGGGCCACGTCCAGATGGTGAGCCACTCGTTGCCCTCCTGGGCGAACCGCTCCGCCCGCTCGGCTGGGACGACATCAGCTACCGCCTCCTTCACCCAGGCTGAGACGAAGTCACTGATGCTCTGGGCCAGCCGGTGCGGGCGTGGCGGTGCGATGCCGGCGACCAGGTCAGGGACGCGGTAGGAGAAGATCGGCTGCATGGGTGGGCCTCCTGGGCCGAAGGTGGCGCCGGTCAGGCATGTCGGGACGGCCGGACACAAACTGCGGAGGGACAGCTCGTGGTCTGCGCTCCCCTTCCTGCGGGTATGGCGGCGGCTGTCAGCGATCCCGGCAGGTGATCACCTGGGCCAGCGCCGCGAGATCTGCGGCCCCTTGCGGCACAGGGCGGACCGCTGTCAGATGGCCCAAGGCTCTAGTGGTGTGCCGCTGTGCTTCCGTAAGCGCCCAGGAGCGGCCGCCCGCTTCGTCCACCAGGCGGGCGGCCCGCTCCACTTCCGCCGGCGACAAGGGGGTGTCGCGGCAGTAGAGGTGAGCCAGTTCCCGCCCGGGTGCCCCGTCGGTGGCCAGCGCCGCCGTGACAGGCAGGGTCTTCTTCCGTGCGGCCAGGTCCGACCGGGCGGGCTTGCCGGTGTACTGGCCATCGCCCCAGATCCCCAGCACGTCGTCCACCAGCTGGAAGGCCATGCCGAGATGGGTGCCGAACGCCCGCAGATGGTCCCTGCGGTCCGCTGCCGCACCGGCTGCCAGGGCGCCCAGGCCGCAGGCAGCGGCGAACAGGGCCCCGGTCTTGGCGGACGCCATCGCCTCGCATTCGGCGACCAGTACAGTGGGGCGGTCCTCCAGCACCGTGTCGGTGTACTCGCCGTCGATCAGCTCCTGCACTGCACCGGTCAGCTGCCCCACTCCCGCGCCGCCAAGGGGCGGAGGGGCCTCGAGGAGGACCTGGACGGCCAGGAAGAACAGGGCGTCCCCGGCCAGGATCCCGGCCGGCACTCCGAAGGACGCCCACAGTGCGGGACGGCCCCGGCGCATGTGGTCGCCGTCGATGATGTCGTCGTGCAGCAGCGAAGCGTTGTGCACCAGCTCCACCGCCACCGCCGCAGGCAGCGCCGCGGAAGGCTCCCCGCCGACCGCCTGGCACGACAGGAGTGCCAGTGCCGGCCGCAGGCCCTTGCCCTGCGGGCCCGCCTGAGGGGTGCCGTCCATGTCCCGCCAGCCGAAATGGCATCCGGCCAGATGCCGGATCCGGTCCGGCAGTCGTTCCACCGCCGTCCGCAGCGACGGAGTCACCAGCGCACCGGCCCATTCGAGGATTTCACCCGCGCGTCTCTCCGGAGCCACAGGTATCTCGGCAGACCCGTCCATCCAGGCCTCCCGTCCGCAAAGCACCGTCAACCGCCCTCCGCCCGGAGGTAGGCGCTCCCTTGAACATGCTCCGCGCGCACCAGTGCAGCAATCCCCGCAGAGCAGGCGCTTTGGCGTACTCGGAAGCACAGGTGCATGCCTTGGCTCATCACGTGCTCCGGCGCACCCCCAGTCAGCCCCGCTGTGGGCCCCAGCCTGCGCTCTCCGAGCGTCAGACATCGACGGCCAGGACCAGGCGCCCGTCGGCGGCTTTGGGCTGCGGCAGCACCGCGAGCGCACCACGTAGCCCGGCTGCGTCGATACGGCCCTGGTTGAGTGCGTCGTACAACGCGCCGTGCCCCCGCCGGTGCTCGGCCAGCAGCGTTATTGATCTTTAAAGAGTGGTGTCGGAGGGGCTGACGGACCTTGATCCCTGCGGTACGCCGTCCCCGTGAGGTATGCCCAAGGTGGCGGCCTGACCGCCGAACGGAGAGCATTCCGGGAAGGTCTGCGGATGCGGGCGGCCGATCTGTTTGGGCAGGGGCGGTCCAGCGCGGAGATTGCGAAAGAGCTGCGGATCAGCGAGCGTTCGGTTCAGCGGTGGCGCAAGGCATGGGCCGACGGCGGTCCCCGTGCACTGCGGTCGAAGGGTCCGGCGGCTCTGCCGCGTCTGAGCGACGAGTTGTTCGCCGTCCTGGAGCAGGAGCTGGCCAGGGGTCCGGCCGCGCATGGGTGGCCGGACCAGAAGTGGACACTGGAGCGGATCAGGTCGGTGATCGGGCGCCGCTTCCACAAGAGCTACACCGTCCAGGGCGTGTACTACCTGCTCAGACGGCACGGGTGGAGCTGCCGGATGCCTGCGCGGCGGGCGGTGGAACATGACGAGGATGCGGTTGCGGGCTGGGTGAAGGGGACCTGGCCGCAGGCGGAATGACCGCGGCGGCGCTCGGGGCCTGGCTGGTGTTCGAAGACGAAGCCGGGATCTCGATGACGCCGCCGAAAGCCCGCACCTGGTCCCGGCGCGGGATCACCCCGGTCATCCGTGTCCGGGGCAGGTCCCGTAGACGCATCTCCATTGCAGCCCTCGCCTGTTACCGGCCCGGCCATCGCAGCCGGCTGATCTACCGGGCCCGCTACGACGACGGTGACCGGCGCCGGCGCAAGAGCTTCGCCTGGACCGACTACCGCGACCTGCTGACCGCCGCCCACCAGCAGCTCGGCGGACCGATCGTCCTGATCTGGGACAACCTCAACACCCATCTGCCCGTAGGCATACGGAAGTTCACTGCCGAACGGGACTGGCTTCATGTCTACCAGCTGCCGCCCTACGCACCCGACCTCAACCCGGTCGAGGGCATCTGGTCCCTCCTGCGGCGCGGCCCACTGGCCAACACCGCCTTCACCAACCCCGACCACCTCGCCCGGACCCTCCGGACAGGCTTACGCGCTATCCAGTACCGCAGCGACCTCATCGATGGCTGCCTCACCGGCACCGGACTGACCCGAAACACGACCTGACCGCCACGACATCAGCCTTTAAAGATCAGTAGGTGTTGTTAAGCCCTCGTTTTCGGGAGCATCACACTAGCGGGCGTTGGCTGGTCTTTATGTGGCAAGGCGGGAATCGGCAACGGGGTCGGATTTTAGAGCAATCAGCCTGGCGCGAAATGCCGGGAGGGGGGCTCTTTTGTGCACGCCGCTGCTGGAGTCGGTGCTTCCGCTGCACTTCGTGCGCCGTTCGTGTGGCCTTGTCGCCCGTAGATGTGCCGGGTTGAGTTATTAGTTCGATGTGCCGTCTGGCAGACACTGGTTCTCGGGCGGCGGCAGGCGCGTACACGCTGTGCTTTGGCCCATGAGCTGTGATCCGGCCTCTGCTGTGGGTGGGTCGGTGGACAGGCGTGTCCCGGTGCCTTGCCGGGGCCCACTCCTTGCGGCGTGTGGGTGGGGAGAGCCGAATGGTTTCGATAGCAGCGGTGATTTCAGGCCTTGGGGCGAGTCTGCCCGAGCGTGTGGTCTCGAATGAGGATCTGGCTGCCTCCCTGGACACTTCCGACGCATGGATCCGGTCGCGTACGGGGATCGTGCGGCGGCGGATGGTCGAGCCGGGTACGAGTACGGGAGATCTGGCGGTGGCCGCGGGCCGGGCCGCACTGTCGTCGGCCGGGTCGAGCGCTGACTTTGTACTGCTGGCGACGACACCGGACCAGCCGTGTCCGGCGACCGCGCCACAAGTGGCGCACCGTCTCGGGCTGGAGGGGGTGCCGGTGCTGGATGTGTCGGCGGTGTGCTCGGGGTTCGGCTACGCCCTGGCCTTGGCCCGGGCTCTTGTGGCCTCCGGGGCCTGCAGCCGACCGCTGGTGATCGGTGCCGAGACCTACACGTCGATCGTCAACCAGCTCGACCGGGACACCGCCGTGATCTTCGGCGATGGCGCCGGGGCGGTCCTGCTGCATGAGGGAGACAGCACCGAGCCGGGGGCGATCCATGCACTCGACTTGGGCAGCGACGGTGCGGGCAGCGGTCTGATCGAGATCGCTGCGGGAGGTTCTCGCTGCCCCCGCACCGGTGGTGCACTGTCATGCGAACAGCGGTACTTCCGGATGCGAGGCCGTGAAGTCTATGGGCAGGCGGTGCGGCGGATGGCCACATCCGTGCGCACAGTGCTGGCCCGGGCCGGCTGGTCCAACCAGTCGATCCGGGCCTTCATCGGCCACCAGGCCAACCAGCGCATCCTTGACGCGGTGAGCGACCGCCTCGGCGTCGAGACCAACTACCGGTTCGGGAACATCGCCGAGGTCGGCAACACCGCGGCGGCCTCCATTCCGCTGGCGATGGCCGACACTACGGCACGCCGCCTCGTCCGGCCCGGCGCGCGCACCATCCTCATGGCCTTCGGCGGCGGGCTGACCTGGGGATCAGTCGCTCTCAGCTGGCCGGACGCACTCCCCGTGCACCTGCCCCCGCAACATCCGCCCGCCCGCCAGAACATCCCCGCGCCGCCCGACGGAACGGTGCCCGGCACAAGGAGCACGCCGCTATGACGACCGCCCACGAGTACCTCGTGCCTCTGCTCACCGACAAGTTCGAGATCTCACCGGCCAGCGCGAAGGGGGATGCCACGCTCGCCGAGATCGGCCTGGACTCCCTGGCCGCCGCGGAACTGCACAGATCGATGGCAAGACCATTACCACGACCCACATCGACCTCGACATCCACGAGCAACAGCACCCGTGAACACATCGCAGCAACTCCTCGAACACGATGACAACGCCGACCCTGCAGGCAGGTCCGGTACCTGACGAAGCAGCGAGGCCGAGCCCGCCCAGGCCAGAACTGGAGAACCACCATGCATACCCATCCCACCTTCCGGCTCGACGGCACCCACGCCCTGGTGACCGGAGCCTCCCGAGGAATCGGCCGCGCCATCGCCCTGGCGCTGGCAGAGGCCGGGGCCGACGTGGCGATCACTGCCCGCAACACCACGGCCCTTGACGCCCTGGCCGAGGACATCGCCGCTCAAGGGCACCGCGCGCTTGCGCTGACCTGCGACGCGACCAACCTCGACCAGATCACCGCCTGCGTGCAGGATGCTCTCACCGGACTCGGCCACATCGATATCCTGGTCAACGCCGCCGGCGTCATCCCCAGCTTCGGCCCCTTCCTCGACCTTCCCGAGGACGACTGGAACACCATCCTGGAGACCAACTTCCTCTCCACCGTACGTTTTTGCCGACTGGTCGGCCCCCACCTGCTGGAACGCGGCAGGGGCTCGGTCATCAACATGTCCTCCGTCGCCGGGGTCCGAGGAGTACCGTCGCTGTCCCACTACGCCGCAACCAAGGCAGCGCTCATCTCACTGTCGCGTTCCCTGGCCGCAGAATGGGCCCAGGGGGGAGTCCGGGTCAACGCCGTGTGCCCCGGCTGGACCAGGACGAAGATGACAGCCCAGGTCTCCGGCAACACAGAGCTCTCCGGCATCCTGACCCAGGCGGTGCCCGCCCAACGCTGGGGCGAAGTCGACGACCTCGTCGGCACCGCGATCTACCTGGCCTCCGATGCCTCACGCTTCGTCACAGGACAGACTCTGACCGTGGATGGCGGGCTCACTGCCTACGAAGGAGGCCCCGGCATGCTCGGCATGACCACGTTCGGCCGCGTCCAGAACACCACATGATCACGACGAACCACCTCGCCCGCCACCTGTGCGGAGACAGCGAGCAAGGAACGACAAGACCAACGTTTCATAGGTGTTCGCCTGCGCAGCCAGGAGATGAGCCTGCGCGGCATCGCCAAGCGGTTCGTCATCACCACCAGCACGAAGAAGGGACAGCGCCCCTCGCCCGCGACCGTCATGCGGATGCTGCGCGAACACGACGAACGGGTAACCGCAGCAGCCGCCGCCGTCCTCTACCGGGCCCGCTGCGAGGACTGCGACGCCAAGTACCCCGGCCACTGGCGACTCGTCCCCGGCCAACAGCGCACCTTCTGACCTTCGGCGAATCCCATAGCGTTCCTTACCTTCTTGGACGGGTCCCATCCCGGTCATTCGTAGGATCGGGAGGCCCATCGGACACGCCCTAGTGCTCGATTCCGCTTTGGCGGGGTAGTTGCAGGGGTGTGGGGGTGCTGGTTCGGGCTTCTCGGGGGCGACCGGCTGGGGTGCCACCAGAAGACGGTGCGCAAGTGGCTGCACCGGTTCAACGCCCAGGGAATGGACGGGCTTGGGCACCGTCCGGGATGCGGCCGCAAGCGGCGGGTCACCGAGGACGAACGCTCACGCATCATCGAGCTGGTCCGCTGCGATCCACCGGGCCGCCTGGTCCGGGAGCCGTGGGGTGACCTGGCAGCCGAGGAGGAGTCGGCCCCCGGCGAGTGGACTCGGGACACTCTCACCGAGGCTGCCCGGCGTCAGGGCATCGACATCCAAAGGTCGCAGGTCCGCAGGATCCTGCTGGCCGAGGGCGTGCGCTGGCGCCGTACCCGGTCCTGGATCACCAGCCGTGATCCGGAGTTCTCCCCAAAAGGACGCGGATTGTCGGCCTGCACACGGACCCGCCGGAGGGCGCCACGGTGATCTGCGCGGACGAGCTCGGCCCGGTGATCCCGCACACGTTCCCGCCCGCCCCGGGCTGGTCACCGGACGGCCACCGCATCAAGGCCGAGCTGGACTACGCCCGCCGGCCGGAGAAGACCTGAGTCTACGGCGGCCTCCGACCCGCCGACGGCCACGAGATCGCTATGACCGCCGGCTCCCGGAACAGCGCCAACTACCAGCAGTTCCTCCGGCTCCTGGAAGAGGCCAACCCCACCGGGGACATCATGGTCGTCACCGACAACCTGTCCTCCCACAACAGCAAGGCCACCCGCGATTGGCTGGAGGACCATCCGCGGATCCACCACGTGTTCATCCCGGTCGGCGCGTGCTGGCTCAACCTCCAGGAAGGCTGGTGGCGCCTCCTTCCGCAAGACCGCCCTGGCCGGCCAGTCCTTCGCCGACCCCGACGAGATCGACCACGCCACCAAAGTCGCAACCGCCCAGCTCAACGCACGCGCCAAACCCTGGATCCGGGGCCGCCCCGCACCGCCAACGCGCCGGCTCCGACGACGTTTTGAGTACCGCCTTTGAGGAATCGAGCACTAAGAAGACGGGAGGTTCCGGTGCGGAGCCGCAGGGTCGACCGACGCGGCCCGCATGGCCTGTGCAATCGCCGTCTGCCGCGGTGTCAGTGGGTGGCGGGCGTGGGCGAGGAGTCCTTCGGCGATGGCGTGGGCACGGTGCTGACCGAAGCTGAGGCGCTGCATGCCGGGGCGATCATCGGCCGGCTCCCAGGCGACGGCGACGCCGGGTGCGAGCCGTTGGGCGAGGAGGGAGGTGCTCGTGCCGAGCCCTTCGACGTCGGAGACGGCGGTCGCCACCTCGTCGGCGACGGTGCGGTGGGCGGCCGTGAGGTACAGGACGAGGGCGTCGCGCCGGGGATAGTGCTGCGGGGCGGAGAGCACCTTCGCCTGGTAGGGCAGGGCCTGCCGTTCCAGAACCCGCAGGGCGGCCGTCCACGTGGCGACAGCGGCGTCGGGGTGCCGCAGATGGACGTACAGCCGGAGGACCGGTTCCTGCGGCGCTCCTCGCCCCTGCGAGCCGTGTGCGAAGAAGAAGCCGGGGGACAGGGCAGGCCGTGCTGCATCGTGCGCGGCCAGATCGCGCGGGCCTGCGGCCATCAGGCGCTCCTCCGGCAGTCGGACGCGGATTCCGTCGAGCTCCACCAGCACGGTCCCGTCCGCCGGCCGACGCTCCAGGAGGCGTACGGGGCTGACCGTGCGCCGGTGCGGCATGCCGGCACGGAATCGGAGTTCGAGGTCCGGGTCGCGCCGAGTACGGAGGCCGGGGTTCTCGTCCCTCGGTGGAGCACCGGTGTGCAGGGTGCGGTAGAGGGCGGAGGCCAGCTTGCTCCGCAGGTCTTCGGGGCTCTGTGCGCTCACGTCCTCCTGTCCGACCCGTGCGCGCAGCGTGGGGAGGTCGAGGCGGACGTCGGCCAGGGCGTCGGCCAGTTCGCCGGGCAGGAGAGGGGCTGCTGCCGGTGATGTCATGAGGTTTCCGTGAGGCCGAGGACGGCGGTGGTGTGGTGCGGTGCGGTCAGGATGCGGCGGCCGATGCCGACGGCGGCCAGTCCGGTGGCCGGAAGGCGGGCCTGTTCGCCGGCATGGGCCAGGACACGGTCGAGCAGGTGCCAGCCGGCGAACCCGCAGGCGCGTGCGGCGAGGAGGGGGTCCGGTTCCGGGCGGCGGCTCTTGTCCGCGTCCCGGTATCCGTGCCAGAAGGCTGTGGCGAGCGGCCGCAGCCGCTGCCACTCACGGGTGCCCGCGGCCGCGATGTCGTGCGGGGAGACGGGCCCGGATGCGGATGACGTGTCGTCATGTGCAGCGGGGATACGGGTCACGGCGGTCCACAGCAGCTCTCCGACGACACTGCCGATGTCCCGCGCCGGGTCGGCGCAGCGGAACTCCTCCCAGTCCACCAGGGCGGGCGTTCCGCCGTGCACGAGCACCTGGTCGAGCCGCAGATCGCAGTGGGACGGGCGCCCGGGCGCCTGCTGCTCGCTCTCTCGCAACCGGTGCAGGCTGTCGATGAGTTCGGTGTCACGCTGGAGCAGTCTCCACAGCTCCAGCTCACCCTGAGTGGCCATGAGATATCCCTGCTCGGGCAGTGCGTCGAGGAGGTGGAGCGGGGGCAGCAGCGGTGGCGGGGTCTCCTCGGCGGTGTCCGGCCGCGGAGGCAGCATGTGCACGGCTGCCACGGTCCGGCCGAGCGCCTGCGAAAGGGCCTCGTCCCAGGCATGGTCGGCCAGCAGTTCGGCGCCGGAGCGCGCGTCCAGGCAGGCATGGACCAGAAACCGTCCGGGCTCGCTGTGCCCGAGCAGGGGCGGCGAGCACAGCTGCGGTTCCCGGGCCTGTGAGACGGTGTCCTCGAAGGCGAGGGCCCGGCGGAAGCGTTGCAGGCTGTCCTCGGCAGGCCCCTGGAGCTGTTTGACGAAGACATGCCTGCCGGACCGGGTGGGCCCGGACCAGCTCGCGTTCCGCCCCGGACGGGCCCGGATGCTTCCGGGGACGAACTCCCCGAGGCCGAGTCGGACCAGCAGCGCGTCGGCCTGCGGAGCGCCGTCGGGAGCCGGATCAAGGACGGAAGTGTGCACGGGGTTCCTCCCGGGGCCGCAAGGGTTGTGGGCCCACCGCAACCGGAGGGCCCACAAGGGGAATCGCTCGGCTTCTACGCGCGAGGCGTCAGCCGCACTGCACGGAGCAGCAGAAGGTGGTGGTCAGCGGGTTACCGCTGGCCATGTCCTGTGCTGCCCAGGCGTCCGCCGCGAATTCCTCGGCGTCCACGTGGAAGGAGAAGCCGGACATCAGGTCCTCGGTGCTCATAACGAGCCTGCCTTTCATGTGAGTTGCAGAAAGTGAAGCGCCCGGACCCCGGCATGTCGGCCGGATCCCGGCGGAGGCGGCCTGCCGCGCTCCTGCAACGAGCACATCAACCCGGTGAGCTACCTGCTACGGCCGATAGTTGACTGCCGGCCCCTCCATCGGAGACACCTTCGCCATCAGCATGGCAGGGCATCAACTTCCGTCCGACAGGCGTCCATTCCCTCTCCCGGCAAGGTGGACCTGTGAACTCCGATCAGACGAGCCAGACACGCACCCGCGCCCGCAGTGTCGTCCAGGACGTGGCCGAGCGCCTGGCCGACCCCCGCTACGTCGCCGAACACACCACCCCCGTCCCTCCGGGCCTGATGGGCACTCTCCTCGCCGGCGGCCACGCGGGAGTGGCTCTGCTCTTTGCGGAACTGTCGCACGACGACGGACGGCTGAGGCAGGCGGCCGACGCCCACCTGGCCGCCTGCGCCCGCGGCATGAAGGGTTCGGCGGCCCGGGTGGGCCTGTTCAGCGGACTCGCAGGCCTTGGTTTCGCCTGCGACGCCGTGGCCACCGGTGGAGGCGGCACCGAACACGCCGTCCTGCGTGACAAGGTCCGCGCAGCCGTGGATCCGACGGCCCTGCGGCTGAGCGCGACCGTCCGCGACCGCCTGCGCGGTGCAGGCGGTCTCCAGATGCTCGACTACGACCTGCTCTACGGGCTCACCGGGGTGGGCACGTACCTCCTCGTCGAATCCATATCCAAATCCGGCGCTGCCGACGACACCGTCCTCCGCTCCGTCCTCGACACCCTGCAGCACTTCGACGGCACCCGCGACGTCGACGGCATCCCCGTCCCCGCCTGGACCGTGGGCCGGAGAACGCCCGCATCCCCGCACGGCTATGTGAGCCTGGGCCTCGCCCACGGCGTGGCCGGCCCGCTGGCCCTGATGTCCACCGCACTTCTCCACGGTGTGCAGCACTCAGGACTGAACCGGGCCGTGGAGGGGCTGGCCGAATGGTGCCTCACCCAGCTCAGGGACGACGGCCAGGGCCGCCCTGCCTGGCCCCGCCTGCTCGAGATCGACGCCACGGGGCGGGCGGCCCCCACCGCCCCGGCAACCCTGCTGGGCTGGTGCTACGGCAGCGCCAGCGTCGCCGCCGCCCTCCACCGGGCAGCCCGGGCCCTCGGCCGCGACGACTGGGCCGACCGCGCCCGGGCCGTACTCCTCGACGCCTTCCGCAACACCAACGACCTCGCACGCGTGACGGAACCCCACCTGTGCCACGGCTGGTCCGGACTCCTCCAGATCGTCCTGCGCACCGGCACCCCGGGCAGCCCGGACCCCGAACTATCCACCCTGGCCACCACTCTCGCCGAACGCCTCCTGGACCAGTACGACCCTGCCGCCCCTTTCGGCTTCCGCACCGACCTCGGCCTCCCCCACGGCCGCCAGGACGAACCCGGCTTTCTCCTCGGCGCAGCGGGCAACGCCCTGGCTCTGCACACTTACGCAACCGGCCGCCCGCCGGCCAGCGGTTGGGACATGGCGCTCCTCCTCGCAGCACCGGCCTGAGGAGCGGTCGCCGGTGGTACCGGGGCGCTGCTGCCTTGCCGCCGTGGATCACTTCTCGCGCTCGTGGACGGCGTTGCGCACGGCGGTTCCCGTACTCACGGACCAGGGCGGCCCAGCGACACGGACATCCAAGCGGTCACCCACACCTGGCAAGCAGCCGGCGCATGGACCCCACCCAAGACCACCAAGCTGGCGAAAGTCGGGTGCCGGCGATGGAGCCGACCCACAGACTCGCGGATACCCCCGCAGGGGTGAGGTGGTCATCTGTAGAGGCTCTGCCGCGGTAGATCCGGCATTTACTGCGGCAGAGCCTTGGCGCTGCGATCGGTTGCTGCTGCGCGCGGGGTCACGTCCCCTGTAGTGGTGTCACTTCTGAAGCGGACGGCGGCCACCATGCCGGTGTAGGCGTCGGAGACCACGAGCTGCACACGGTCCAGGCCGCGCTCACGCAGCGGGCGCAGAAACCCTGTCCAGTACGCCTTGGACTCGCTGTCGCCGACGGCGACGCCGAGGATCTCGCGTTGTCCGGTGGCCGAGATGCCCGTGGCGATCACCACCGCCTGGCAGGCGATCCGATGGTCCACCCTGGCCTTGCAGTAGATGGCGTCGAGGAAGACGTAGGGGAAGACGGTGTGGTCCAGCGGGCGCTTGCGGAACGCGTCCAGTTCACTGTCCAGGCCCGAACGGATCCGGGATACCTCGGACTTGGATGGCCGTGACGTTGTTCAGTGGCCCCGGCATATTGACTTCAGGCGGCCCCGGTTGGTGAAGATTGTGTGTGACGGGGACGTCGTGACTGGGGCCGTCACACCGTGCAGCGATACGCCCGCGCCGAGCACTGGCACCAAGTCTCCCCGGGACGCCACCGCCGCGGCAGCAGCCTGGACGTCCACCACGCTTACCTGAGCCGGCGCGTTGCCGAGATCCGGGCCCGCGTCTCGCTGGTCGCCCTCCATCGTGAACTGGCCGAACGAGGGTGGCACGGCAGCTGCTCCACGCTGCGCGCCTGGGCCGTCCAGCGCCTTCCTCACCCACGCCAAACCCCGCAGCCGCCCCCGGCGCCGCCGAGTATCCGGCAGGTCACAGGCTGGCTCACCCGACGGCCGTCCTCGCTGACCGAGGACGAGCACCAGCAGCTCAAGGCGGTCCTGGAGCACTGTCCCGAGCTGGCCACTACACACCAACTCGTCCGCGACTTCGGCGACATGCCCACCCAGCAGACTGGCCTGCTCCTGCCCGCCTGGATCGACGAGGCCATCACGGCAGACCTGCCCGGCCTGGCGGGCTTCGCCCGCGGCCTCGCAAACGACCTCGACGCCGTGACCGCCGGACTCACGCTCCGCTGGAGCTCGGGCATCACGGAGGGCGCCGTGAACAGAATCAAGAAGATCAAGAGGCAACTATTCGGTCGAGCGGAGTTCGATCTGCTCAGGAAGATGATCCTGCTTCAGCGACCGACCGTGACGGCTCCCCGTGATCGCTGACAGAGCCCACTTCGCCCCGTCACCACCCCTCATACAACCGCGCAACCCGGCCTCCCGGGGCCGCTTGTAGTCGACATGACGGAGCCGCTGAACAACGTCACGGCCATGGCGCACGCCCAGCCCGGGCTTCCGGTCGGTGAGGTGAAGACCGGACACGAGCCTCTGGACTTCGAACTCGCCATTCCGGCTCATCGACGCCTCCGGCGACCTGCTGGTCGCCTCCTGGACCCGGACCCGAACACCCCCGCCGGCGGCGCCGGCGGATTCCCGGACGACTGACTGCCTCGTGTGAACCGGCAGCGCTCGTGCGGTCGGGGCCAGCAGCGTGCGTGCGCCCCCCGAACGGCTGATCTCGTACCGCCCGCGGATAAGGGTGGGCGTGCGGGGCAGCCTTCAGCAAGAGCTGACCGGATTTCGCCGGACGGGAGGAGGCGCCGCCGTGACCTCAGGACCCACCCGGGCCAGCTGGCTGGATGCCGTACGGTTGTCCGTCCTCGGACTGCTCCCCACCCTCGCCCAAGGGGTGGTGATCCGCCGGCCCCTCGTGGTCGGGCTGGCGGCCGCGCTGGACACCAACGCCTGGGGCTGCCGGGTCCTGGACGACTTGCGCGAACGTCGCGGTCCGGGGCCCGTGCTCGTGACCTTTCCCGGCAGAAAGGGGCTTGTCCTCCTCTCGGCCGACGACGCCCGCCGCGTGCTGGACGAGACCGGCATCTCGTTCACGACCGCCAACCGCGAGAAGACAGCCGCCCTGTCCCACTTCGAGCCGGACGGTGTGCTGATCACCCAGGGTGCCGCCAGGGCGGAGCGGCGCCGGTTCAACGAGACCGTGCTGGAGCATCACGCGGCCGAGCCGTGGTTCCACGAGGCCTGCCGTGCAGCGGTCCGGGAGGAAGCAGGGCCCCTGACTCCCGGGCACGAGCTCACCTGGAAGCGGTTCCACGCCGCCTATCAGCGCATCGTGCGCAGGATCGTCTTCGGTGACGCCGCCCGTGACGACGAGCGCTTAACCGAGCTGCGGGACAAGCTCCGCGGCGACGGCAACTGGTTCATGCTGCACCGCAAACGCCACCGCCTGCGAGCGGAGTTGTTTGCCCGCGCCCAGCGCTACATCGACCTGGCCGAGCCGGGCGGCCTGGCCCGCGCGGTGCGCGCCACTGCCGCCACGGCCGACGTCAAGCCGGTGGCCCAGGTACAGCACTGGTTCTTCGCCTTCGATGCCGCCCCCATCGCCGCCTACCTCACGCTCGGCCTCCTCGCCTGTCACCCGGAACAGGCGGCCCGGGCCCGCGCCGACGACGCATACCTGCGGGCCTGCGTGCTGGAGTCCCAGCGATTGTGGCCCACGACCGTGGCCATCGTGCGCGACACCACCGCCGAGACGCACTGGCCGGGCGGCTGGGTGCTGCCTGCGGGCACGGCGGTGATCATCCCCTGCTCGTACTTCCACCGCGACGCCCGGCGTCTCTCCTACGCCGACCGCTTCGAGCCCGAGGTGTGGCTCGACGGGCGGGCCGAGGCGGAGTGGTCGATCGCGCCGTTCAGCCGGGGGCCCGCCGGCTGCCCCGGCAGGGACATCGTCCTGCTCACCAGTGCCACGTTGCTCGCCGAACTGCTCGACCGCGACTGGCTGGTGACGTCGGCGCACCGGCTCGGCCCCGGACGGCTTCTGCCCCGCACCGCCGACCACACTTCGCTGCGGCTCAGGGCAGTCACCCCTCCGAGTGATGGATTCAGCGAACGTCCAGGATTTAACTAGAAATATCGTCCCGTCCGTCGCCCGTCGCCCGTCGCCCAGCCGACGGGAGGGCGTCAGGGAGCCGGCCCTCTTCACGCACCTGATGCCGCACGCGCGCCCGGAAGGAGTGCGACACATGGCTCGTTCCCCGTCGGGACAACGACACGACAGACCGGCCGCCGCCCCGCCCGTCCTGTGGTACCCGGACGACCGTCCGGCCGGCTTCGCCCCGGCGGATATCCAGAGCGCGGCGGCCAGTATCAGGGAAACCCTTCACCTCGTGGCCGCCCCCGACGGCACGGGCATCGGCGTCGCCCTCGGCGGCTCCATGTCCCTGACGGTCCCCGGCCGACGGGGACTGCCCCTGGTGGGCACCCTGCCGCCGCTGTACCCGGAGTGGCTCGGGGACCGTTCCTTCGGCGAGGCGCACGGCGCCCGCTTCCCCTATGTCGCCGGGGAGATGGCGGGCGGCATCGCGACCGTGGCCATGGTCTCCGCCATGGCCCGGGCGGGCATGCTCGGTTTCTTCGGCGCCGCCGGGCTGGATCCGGAGCGCGTCGAACGGGCGACGGCCGAGCTGGCCGTCGGCCTCGGGGGGAGACCGAACTGGGGCGTCAACCTCATCCATTCCCCGGGGGAGCCCGCGTTGGAGGACCGGATCGCCGGGATCGTCCTGCGCCACCGCGTGCCCGCCGTCTCCGCCTCCGCGTTCATGTCGCTCACCCCAGCGGTGATCAGGATCGCCGCCCACGGACTGCGCCGAGGGGCACAGGGGCGCATTCTGCGCGGCACACGGCTGTTCGCCAAGGTGTCCCGGCCGGAGGTCGCGGGACTCTTCATGGCTCCCGCCCCCGGTGCGCTGCTGCGCGCTCTCGTGGACCGGGGGCAGCTGACCGGGTCCGAGGCCGAACTGGCCGCCCGGGTGCCGGTCGCGGAGGACGTCACCGTCGAGGCGGACAGCGGCGGGCACACCGACAACAGGCCGCTCACGGTCCTGCTGCCGGCCATGCTGGCCCTGCGGGACGAACTCACCGCCGCCCACGGCTACGACCGCGGCATCAGGATAGGGGCGGCGGGCGGCCTGGGCACGCCCACGGCCGTGGCCGGCGCCTTCGCCCTGGGCGCCGCGTACGTCCTCACCGGTTCCGTCAACCAGGCCACCTGCGAAGCGGGCCTCTCGGACGACGCGAAGGAGATGCTGGCCCGGGCCGACATGACCGACGTGACCATGGCGCCGGCGGCCGACATGTTCGAGCTCGGCGTGAAGCTCCAAGTGCTGCGCAGAGGAACGCTCTTCGCCGCCCGGGCCACCCGGCTCTACGAGCTCTACCGCGACCACGAGAGCTGGGAGGACATCCCGCCCCGGCAGCGGGACCGCGTCGAACAGGAGGTCCTGCAAACGTCGTTCGGCACGGTCTGGGCCGAAACCCTGCGCTTCTGGCAGCAGCGGGATCCGGCCCAGGTCCGGCGAGCCGAGCGGGACCCCCGGCACCGGATGGCGCTGGTCTTCCGCTGGTACCTGGGGATGTCGAGCCGCTGGGCGGTGGCGGGGCACACCGAGCGCCGGGCGGACTACCAGATCTGGTGCGGCCCCGCCATGGGCGCCTTCAACCGCTGGGCGGCGGACAGCTTCCTCGCCGAGCCGTCTCGCCGAGACGTGGTCCAGATCGCTCTGAACCTCCTGGAGGGTGCCGCCGTCGTCACACGGGCCCACCAACTGCGCAGCCACGGCGTCGCCGTGCCCGCCACCGCCTTCGCCTTCCGGCCCCGGCGGCTCGCCTAGCCCACCCCCGCAGCGCCGGACCGGCAGGCGCCCGATCGACAACCCGTCCACGTCCCGCCGAACCGCCCCGCCGAACCTTCCTGCGACACAAGGACACACCATGCCGGACGATCCGCTCCCGCGCCGGGTACCCGTCGCCGTCGTCGGCCTCGCCGCCCTGCTGCCGGACGCCCACGACATCGAGCAGAGCTGGCGGCTGATCCTCGGACGCCGGAACGCGATGCGGGACGTCCCGCCCACCCGGTGGCTGATCGACGACTACTACCACCCCGTCCCCGGCACGCACGGCAGAATCTACACACGGCGAGGCGCCTTCCTGCCCACCGTCGACTTCGACCCCATGGCCTACGGCATCCCGCCGCAGAGCCTGGCGTCGACGGACACCGCGCAACTGCTCGCCCTGCTGGTCGCCGACGGCGTTCTGCGGGACGCCGAGGAAGGCGGCGCCGCCCGGCCACCCGGCGACCGCGTCTGCGTGGTGCTCGGCACGGCCGCGCTGGGACTGCTCACCGAAGCCAACGCCCCGACACAACGGCCGGTATGGCTCAAGGCCCTGCGGGAGCACGGCCTGCCCGAGGCAGAGGCCCGGGCGATCTGCGACCGCATCGCCGCGCACTACCCCGAACCGACCGAGGACACCTTTCCCGGGCTGCTCAGCAACGTCGTCGCCGGGCGCATCGCAGCCCGCTTCGACCTGCACGGCACCAACCACACCACCGACGCGGCGTGCGCCGGATCGTTCGCCGCCCTGTCCACCGCCCTGGACGAACTCTCCCTGGGCCGGGCCGACCTGGCCATCAGCGGAGGCGTCGACGTCACGAACGACATCGGCATGTTCTACTGCTTCACCACCACCCCGGCGCTCTCCCCGACACAGGAGTGCCGGCCCTTCGCGGAGAACGCCGACGGCACCATGCTCGGCGAGGCCGTGGTGATGTTCGCGCTCAAACGGCTGGCCGACGCCGAACGCGACGGGGACGGGGTGTACGCCGTCATCCAGGGCCTGGGCAGCTCGTCCGACGGGCGCGGCTCGGCCATCTACGCGCCCAGGGCGCAGGGCCAGGCCCTCGCCCTGCGCCGGGCCTACGCGGAAGCGGGCTACGAACCCGGCACGGTGGAACTCGTCGAGGCCCACGGCACCGGTACCAAGGCGGGCGACCAGGTCGAATTCGCCGCTCTGCGCGAGGTCTTCGCAGCGTCGGGCCGTACCGACCCGCAATGGTGCGCCCTGGGGTCGGTGAAGTCCCAGATCGGCCACACCAAGAGCGCGGCGGGCGCGGTCGGCCTGCTGAAGGCGGTCCTCGCCCTGCACCACAAGGTGCTGCCGCCGACCATCAACGCCGAGCGCCCGCATCCCGGCCTGCGGATGGAGACCAGCCCGTTCTACCTCAACACCCGCACCCGCCCGTGGATCCGGACGGACGGGACCCCCCGGCGCGCGTCCGTCTCCAGCTTCGGCTTCGGCGGCAGCAACTTCCACGCCACGCTGTCGGAACACCGGCCCCCGGACCGCTCCGCCGGCGGCACCCGGCCGCGCCTGCGCACCGCGCCGACCGAACTCCTGCTGCTCTGCGGCGACTCCACCGAGGAACTGCGCGAGTGCGTCGCCGGATTCCGGCGGGCCGCGGAGAAGGCCGCGACGCGGCCGGCGCACGGCCTCGCCGGCCTGGCCCGCCGCAGTCAGGAGGGCTTCCGGCCCGGCGCCGCCCGGCGGCTCGCCGTGCTGGCCGACGGCATCGGCACCCTCGTCGAGCGGCTCGACGAGGCCGGCACGGCCATGGCCGCGGGCAGGACCCCGCCCCGGCCGTTCGCCCTGCACTGGGGCGCCGGGCAGCGCGAGCCGGGCCGCACGGCCTGGCTGTTCCCCGGCCAGGGCGCCCAATACGTGGGCATGGGGGGCGACCTGGCGGCCCACCACCCCGGGGCGCTCGCCGTCTGGGACGCGGTCGGCGGCACGGGCCCGCAGGACATGCCCCTGCACCGTGTGGTCTTCCCCCCGCCCCGGCCGGACGACGAACAGGGCGCGCAGCAGGAACTGCTCACGGCCACCGAGTGGGCGCAGCCCGCCCTCGCCGCGCACAGCCTCGCCCTGCTCGCCCTGCTGGCCGAGTTCGGCCTGAAGCCGGACTGCGTCGCCGGCCACAGCCTCGGCGAGCTCATCGCCCTGCACGCGGCGGGCGCGTACGACGCCGCGACCCTCATGCGTCTCTCCCGCGCCCGGGGCGAGGCGATGCGCGACGCCGCGGCGGCGGTGCCCGGAGCGATGCTGGTGGTCCTCGCCGGCCTCACCGAGGTCCAGGAGGCGCTGACCGCGGCCGGCGTGCCGGACGTGTGGGTCGCCAATCACAACGGCCCGGAGCAGACGGTGCTCTCCGGCACGCCCGAGGCGATCGCCGCGGTGACCGCGCGGCTGCGGTCCGCCGGCACCGGCACCGTGCCGCTCGCCGTCCCCATCGCCTTCCACAGCCCACTGATCGCGGCCGCTCGCGCCCCCTACGCCGAGGCCCTGGAGGCAGCCGCGGTGTCATCCCCGGAACGGGAGGCCTTCTCCAACACCGACGCCGCTCCCCACCCGGCTGCGGCCGGCGAGATCCGCGCCCGCCTCGTCGACCATCTGACCGCGCCCGTGCGCTTCGCGGACCAGATCGAGGCCATGTACCGGGCCGGGGTACGGACGTTCGTCGAAGCGGGACCGGGCACGACCCTCACGGTGCTCGTGAACGGGATCCTCGGCGACCGGCCCCACCTGGCCGTACCCCTCGACCGGCGCGGGACCCACGGCGTGACCGCCTTCCAGGACGCTCTGGCCCGGCTCGCCGTCCACGGCGTGCCCCTGGACTTCGCGCCGTATTGGAAGCACTACGCCGTGCCGTTCCCCACCGGTGGGGAAAGCGTGCCCACGATGACCGTGCCGATCGACGGAGGCAACCACGGACGACGCTATCCACCACAGAAAGAGGACCGGGCAACCGCCCCCGCCCCACCGGCACCGCCGTCCGGGACGGCGCCGGCTGCTCCCGTACGGCCTTCGCCCGTCGTGCCCTCCGCGTCCACCGTGCCCGGCACAGCCACCATGCCCCCGGCCCCGGCGCTGCCCGGCATCCCGGCACCGGCCATGCCGCCCCGGGTCGCCGGACCGCTCCCGGCGGCACCCCTCGTGCCGGCCGAGGAGGACGATGCCCGGGCCGCCCTGATCGAGGAGGCCCAGGGCCGGACGGCCGATGCCCACGCCGTCTTCCTGCGGTCCATGAGCGAGGCGCACACGGCCTTTCTGCGCATGTCCGAGACGTCCTTCGCAGCGCTGGCCGGGTTGCCCGTGGCTCCGCCTGCGGAGTGGCACGCCGGGCGTGCAGCGACCACCGGAACGACTGTTCCCGCTCCGGACGGCACGACCGCTCAGGAGCCCGACGCACCGGCGGTCGTGCCGCCTCCTGCCAGGTCACCGGCCGTCGAAGCCGGACCCGCAGCGGGGGAAGCGGCGGACACAGCGGCGTTCGACCCCGCACGACTGGAGGAGACGCTGCTGGCCGTGGTGGCCGAACGCACGGGATACCCGCCCGAGATGCTCGATCCGGACATGGAGCTGGAGGCCGACCTGGGCATCGACTCCATCAAACGCGTGGAGATCCTCTCCGTCCTGCGGCAGCGGATGGGTGAGCTGCCCGAGATCCAGGACGACCCGGTGGAGCTGGTGTCCCTGCGCACGATCCGGCAGGTCGTCGACAGGATGCGGCAGGCGACGGGCGGACCGGTGACGTCCGTCGGCACACCGGCGCCGGAACTCCCGCCCGGTCCCGCACCGGCACCTGCTGTCCTGGGGCGCTACGCGGTGCGCTCCGTGCCGGCACCGCCCGGTGGTCTGGCGATGCCCGGCCTCGGGCAGCACGTCCTCCACGTCATCGACGGGGGTTCCGGCCTCGCCGGGCTCGTGGCCGGGCGCCTGGCCGAACAGGGGGTCCCCGCCGAAGCGGTCGCGGAGCCGACACCGGAGAGCCGGGCGGTGCTGCTGCTGGGCGGCCTGACCGGGGATCCGGAAGCCGAGGCCATGCTCGAGGTCCAGCGCGCCGCGTTCCGGGCGGCCCGCATCGTGGCCCCACGGTTCGCGCGGGAGGGGGGAGTGTTCGTCACGGTGCAGGACACCGGCGGCGACTTCGGCGTCCGGGGCGACCACGGGGAACGGGCCTGGCTGGGCGGTCTGGTGGCCCTGGTCCGTACGCTCGCGGGGGAGTGGCCCGAGGCGGTGGTCAAGGCCATCGACTGCGCCCGCGCGGGCCGTTCCCCCGAGGATGTCGCCGACGCGCTGGCCGGCGAACTGCTGCGCGGAGGGCCCCTGTTGGAGACGGGACTGCCCGCCGACGGCGGCCGGGTGACGACACTGGCCGTTCCGGCCGCTCCGACAGGCGACGCGTCCGACACCCCGGGGCCCGGCGACGTCCTCGTCGCCACGGGCGGCGCGCGGGGCATCACCGCCGCCGCCCTCGGCGAGCTGGCCCGGGTCCGCCGGCCGCGCCTGGCGCTGCTGGGCCGTACCGAACTGGACGACGAGCCCCAGGGTCTGCCGACCGACGCGGACGAGGCCGCTCTCGTCCGGGTCCTCGCCGAGCGGTCCGCGGACCCGCCGCCCGCCCTCGGCCGGCAGGCCCGCCACATCCTGGCCGTCCGCGAGATCCGGGCAACGCTCGCCACGATCGAGCGCGCCGGCGCACCTGTGCGCTACCTGCGGGCCGACGTCCGCGACCCGGCCGCCGTGCGCACCGCCCTGGACGCCGTCCGGGCCGAGTGGGGGCCGGTGACCGGCATCGTCCACGGCGCCGGAGCGCTGGCCGACAAGCGGATCGGGGAGAAGACGGACGAACAGTTCGACCGGGTCTTTCGCACCAAGACCACGGGGCTGCGGAATCTCCTGGAGGCGACGGCCGACGACCCTGTGCGGACCGTCGTGCTGTTCTCCTCGGTGGCGGGCCGCTTCGGCAACCCCGGACAGAGCGACTACGCCATGGCCAACGAGACCCTCACCCACGTCGCCGCCGTCGAGGCGGCGGCCCGCCCGGAGTGCCGGGTCCGGGCCCTGGTCTGGGGCCCATGGCAAGGCGGCATGGTCACTCCCTCCCTGGCCGGGCACTTCGCGGCGGCCGGCGTGCCGTTGCTGACGGCCGAGGCGGGCGCCCGGGCCTTCGCCGAGGAGGTGACCCGTGCCGACGGGCCCAGCGGCGTGCTCCTCTTGGCGGTACCGGCCGAAGGCAGCGCTTCGGGCGCACTGCCCCCGACCGGACTCCGGCACCCGCAGCCCGCCCTGGCGCGCGTCTCCCGGGCCACCCATCCCCAGTTGGCCGACCACATCATCGGCGGCAGGGCGGTCCTGCCCCTCGCCCAGACCCTGGAGTGGTTCCTCGCAGCGGTCCGCGACTGGAACTCCGGCGCCGAGGCCGTGACCCTGTGCGACCTGCGGGTGGTGACGCCCGCCATCTGGGGCGAATCCGGCGGGGACGCGGCGGAGTTCGTCATCACGGGCAGGCCCGACCCTGCCGACGCGGGCACGCTCTGCGTGGAACTGCGCGGTACGGCCGGACACCCGCACTGCACCGGGCGCGCCCGCAACGGCGACGCCGGGCGGGAGACGACAGCGCACCTCGCGGCAGCGGACGACGACCTCCCGCCCTGGGAAAGGGGCGACCCCTACGACGGTCAGCTCCTCTTCCACGGCCCGATGATGCGCGCGGTGACCGCCGTCGAGGCGGCGGGCCCGTCCGGCGTCCAGGGCATCCTCACCGGCGTCACCGCGCTGGGCTGGCCCGAGGAGGTACGGCAGACCGACCCGGCCGTACTCGACGGAGCCCTGCAACTCGCCATGCTCTGGGCACGGGAGGCCCTCGGACACGCCGCACTCCCGATGGCCGTCGGCACCTTCGTCCCCCACTGCCGGGGCCCGGCCCCGGGCCCCGTGACCTGTCGCGTCCTGCCGGTGGCGGCGCAGGGCGCCCGCGCCCGGTGCCACCTGCGGCTGACCGGAGCGGACGGCAGCCCCTTCGCCGATCTGCTCGACGTGGAACTGGTCCGGCGGCCCGACCTGCCGGCGGCCGGCGGGGGACAGGAAGGCGAGGCGTAGATGTCCTTCGAACCCATCGCCGTCGTGGGACGCGGGTGCGTCCTGCCGGACGCACTGAGCCCGGACGTGTTCTGGCGCAACCTCCTCGCCCGCCGGATCAGCATCCGGCAGGCCTCACAGGAACGTTGGGGTGTGCCACCGGACAGCGCCGCCGCCGGTTTCGGCATCGGCGGGTTCGTCCACGACTTCGCGGACACCTTCGACGCCACCGGATTCGGCCTGGGCCCCGAGGTGATCCTGCGACTGGACCCCCTCTTCCAGTGGGTCCTGCACGCCGGACGCCAGGCCCTGTCCGAGGCCGGCGTCCCCGCCGTCGCCCCCACCCGTTCGGGCCTGGTGCTGGGGAATCTCTCCTACCCCTCCACCGCAGCCGTCCGGTACGCCGAGCACGTGTGGCTGTCGTCCCAGGAGCCACCGGTGCGCGACGCCATGTCGGCTTCGCTTCCGCCCCGCCCGCACGCCTTCAACCGCTTCTCCTCAGGGCTGCCGGCCCTGCTCGCCGCCCGTGCGCTGGGGCTGGAGGGCGGCGCCCACGCCCTGGACGCCGCCTGTGCCACCTCGCTGTACGCGGTCAAGCTTGCCTGCGACCGGCTCCACGACGGGACGGCGGACCTGATGCTGGCGGGTGCGGCGAACGGCTCCGACGCCCTGCTCATCCACGGCGGCTTCGCGATGCTGGGCGTCCTCAGCCCGACCGGCCGCAGCAGGCCATTCCACCGGGAGGCCGACGGCCTCGTCCCGGCCGAAGGAGCCGCCCTGTTCGCACTCATGCGGCTGACCGACGCCCTGGAACAGGGCCGGCGGGTGCTCGCCGTCGTGCGCGGCATCGGCCTCGGCAACGACGGCCGCGCCGGCGGACTCGTCGCCCCCGACACGGCGGGCCAGGAACGTGCCATGCGCGCCGCCTACGCCTCG
>NZ_JABBXF010000005.1 GCF_013030945.1 Streptomyces morookaense
CGGAGCCGTCACCTTCACCACCGACGACGGCAGGACCCTCGCTCCCACCAGCAGCACCCTCCAGCACACCGGTTACACGCACGGACTGGTGGCCCTGGAGACCGCCGACACGCTGCTCGCCACGCACAACAGCACCCTGCAGATCTCGTCCGACGCCGGCTGCACCTGGACCCCCTTCGCCACGCTCGGCGCCGGCTCCAGCCGGCTCACCGCGGCCCGCGGCGACCGCGCCTACGCCTGGGAGCCCAACGGGCGCCACCTCGCCCGCGTGGACGGCCGCACCGTCACCGCGCTGACGCCGCCCACGACCGCCATCAACGGCCTGGGCACCGACCCCGCCCGCCCGGACCACGTACGCCTCGCCGGCAAGGACGGCCGGCTGTACGACTCCACGGACGCGGGCGCCACCTGGCAGCGCACCGGGACCCTGGCCTTCCCCCGGGGCACCGGCATCTACTCCGTCGCCTTCGACCCCGCGGACCCCGACCACGCCGTCGTGGGTGCCATGGTGCGCGGCGGCGCGGTGACCACGGACGGCGGCGTCACCTGGAGCCCCGTCACCGGTCTGTCGGGCACCGCGGGCGGCTCCGCGAACCTCTTCCGAGCGGCGGTCTCGCCCGCCGACCCGTCCGTGGTCTACGCGCTGGGCATCGACCTCGTCGAGGCCGCCCCCGGCGCGGCCACCGAGGGCCGCCACCTGTACCGTTCGGCCGACGGCGGCCGCACCTTCGCCAGGGTCGTCGACGACTCGGGCGAGACCAAGCTGACGAACAGCACCCTGCTCGCGCCCAGCCCCGTGGACGCGAACGTCCTCTACTTCGAGTTCGGCACCTGGTTCCAGGGCGCGGGCACCGACCTGTTCCGCCTCGACGCCACCACCGGCACGGTCACCAAGACCCACAACCGCTACGACGGCATTTCCGCCATCGCCTTCCACCCCACCCGGCCGAATGTGATGTACCTGGGGATCGAGGAAGTGCGCGTGGACGAACGGCCGTAGGGGCCGTACGGCGGCACGCATGTCGCGCACTCGTTCGGCTGAGTTCTGCGGCCCGGCCGATTGCGGCGCGGCCCGCACGGTAGCGATGAAGTGCCGACCGGCTCGCGGCATGCCGCACCGGTGCGGCACCCGCCGTTCCGGAAAGGCAGGCCGTCCATGCCGATGCGTCGTCCGCTGCGCACCGCCCTGCCGGTCGTCCTGGCGGCAGGACTGACCGGCGCAGGACTCACCGCGGCCCCGCCCGTCTCCGCCGCCCGCACGACCGGCCACCGGATCGGCCATGCGGCCACCCGGGCCGTCATGGGCGGGATCGTGCGCGGCGGGGTGCCCGGAGTACTGGGCCAGGCCCGGGAGGGCGGGCGCGTGTGGAACGCCTCGTCCGGGCTCGCCGACCTCGGGCGGGCCCGGGCCCCGCGGCCCGGGGACCGCTTCCGCATCGGCAGCAACACCAAGACCTTCGTCGCCACCGTCGTGCTCCAGCTGGAGGCCGAACACCGGCTCGCTCTCGGGGACACGGTGGAGCACTGGCTGCCGGGCGTGGTCCACGGCAACGGCAACGACGGCAGCCGCATCACCGTCCGCCAACTCCTCGACCACACCAGCGGGATCTACGACTACACCGCCGATCCCGCCCTGGCCGCCAAGACGTTCGGCAAGGACTTCCTCCGCCACCGCTTCGCCGCCCACCGGCCCCGGGACCTGGTCAGGACGGCCATGGCGCACCGGCCGGTCTTCGCCCCGGGCACCGGATGGAGCTACTCAAGCACCAACTACATCCTGGCCGGGATGATCATCGAGAAGGCGACCGGCCACTCGTACGCGGCCGAGATCCGAAGACGCATCATCCGGCCGCTCGGCCTGCGCGCCACCACCGTCCCCGTCACCTCCATCCGCATCCCCCGCCCCGCCGAGCGCGGATACCTCAGACTCCCCGGCGAGCCACCCGGCACCGCGCTGCACGACGTCACGGCGATGAACCCCGGCGTCGCCGGGGCGGCAGGCGGGATGATCTCGTCCGTGGGCGACCTCCAGGCCTTCTACCGCGCACTGCTGCACGGCCGACTGCTGCCCGGGCGCCAACTCGGGGAGATGCTCACCACCGTGGACACCGGGCACCGGGAGATCGGCCGGTACGGGCTGGGCATCGGCGAGCAGCGGCTCTCCTGCGGCACGACGGTGTGGGGCCACGTCGGCAGCATCCCCGGATTCGTCTCCCTGGTGAGCAGCACGCGCGACGCCGGCCACACCGCGGCGTTCAGCGTCAACGCCTACGGCTTCGCCCCCGACCTGCTCGCCCTGCTCGAAGCGGAGTTCTGCGGCAAGGCCCCGGCCCCGCAGGCGCGAGCCGTCCCCGGCGCCCCGGCGCCCGGAATCCGCTGAGGCCGCCCCGTGCCCCGCACACCGGCCCGCTGCTACCACTTCATCAGCCACCGCGCCATCCGCGCCGCCCTGGGCGACCGCCCCCGCCGTGACGTGCGCTGGATCCCCGCACGCCCGGGCACGGTGTGCGCCGAGATCGGCAGCGGCGGCGGCTTCTACACCGCCGAACTGGCCCGCCACCTGGGCCCGCAGAGCCTGCTCGTGGCCCTGGACCCGGCCGCGGCGGACATCCCGCACGAACCGCCCGCCGCACCGGGCGCCCGCACCGCGTACCTCGCCGGGGACGGCTGCGCCCTGCCCTTCGCCACGGCCACCCTCGACGCACTCCTCTACAGCTACAGCCTGGAGGAAATGCCGGACGCCCGGGCCGCGTTGAGCGAGGCCGAGCGCGTACTGCGCCCCGGCGGCCAGGTGGTGCTGTTCCTGTGGCGGCCCGTGCTCCACGCCCGGCGCGCCGCGTCCGTCCTCGCCCTGTGCCGCGAGCGGTTCGAGGTGGTGCGGGCGGAGCGCGGGATGCAGAACCTGCGGCTGGCCTGCCGGAAGCCCTGACCGGCCGTCGGCCGGCGGCCGTTGCGGTCACGGCCGCTCGCGGACCACCTCTTCGGCGGGCTTGTCCTCGCGCAGCCCCAGGTAGCGGGGGTGCCGGACCCGGCCCGCCGGGGTCCATTCCGTGAAGGCGATCTGCGCGACCAGTTCGGGGCGCACCCAGTGGGCGCCCTTTTCCCGCACCTCGTCGTGGAACGGCGAGCGCCGCTGCTCGAGTCCGTCGAGCCGGTGGCGCAGCGCGGTCAGCACGGCGGTGGAGAACCCTGTGCCCGCCTTGCCCGCGTACCGCAGCAGGCCGTCCTCGAAGTAGCCGAGGAGCAGGGCGCCGAAACCGGTGCGGCTGCCGGCCGGGTCGGTGAAGCCGCCGACCACGAACTCCTGCCCGGTGGAACACTTGAGCTTGAGCCAGTCCCGGGAACGCCGGTGCACGTACGCGGCGTCGGCGCGCTTGGCCACCAGCCCTTCCCAGCCCCGCGCACAGGCCTCGTCCAGCAGGGCCCCGGCATCACCCGTGCGGTGCGTGGTGAAACGCAGCGGCGGCCGCAGGTCGAGGACGTCGCGGAGCAGCGCCTTGCGGGTGTGCAGCGGGAGTCCGGTGGTGTCCACGCCGTTCAGGCTGAGCAGGTCGAAGAGGTAGTAGACGACGCGGACCTTGCTCGCCCTCGCCACCGCCGGGTCGGTGATCTGCATCCGCTGCTGCAGCCGGGCGAAATCCGTCCGCCCCCGGGACAGGGCGACCACTTCGCCGTCGACCGTGAAGTCGCCGCAGTCCTGGGCGTCCAGCGCGTCGGCGAGCTCGGGATAGGCGCCGCCGGCCGCCTGCCCGGTCCGGGAGACCAGGCGCACCTTGCCCGCGCGGCGCGCGGCGAGGAGGCGCACGCCGTCCAGCTTCCGCTCGAAGAGCCAGCCGGCGCCGAACGCCCGGCGTTCGCTCGGCACGGCGAGCATGGGATGGGCGGTGTCCTGCTCCGGGGCCGACCGCAGCCGGGCGAGCTGTGCGGGGGTGAGCCGGTCGAGGGGCCCGGGCTTCACCATCGGCATCCGTCCGTCCCGGGTCGGGAGTGCGCGGGGCGCTGTCGCCTCCAGCTTCCCGCCCGGAGCGGCGGCCCGCATTCCGGATCCGCACGGGAAGGCCGCGCGCCCTCGCCGGGAGGAGGACGAGGAACGCGCGGCCGGTGCGGGCGGAACGCTTCAGCGCCTCACCCGCGGTGCCCTCGGCGGCTGGAACCGGGGCTGCTCACTCGTTGACGAGCGTGTTGCCGGTGGAGCTGTTGAGGATGCCGACCACCGAGATGGTGTTGCCCCCGACGTTCGGGGAGACGCGCGGCGCGACCTGGGCGATGTTCCCGGCGACGACGCCCGGGTCCTTGCAGGTCGCGGCGTGGGCGCCGTCGGCGGTGGCGGTGGCTGCCCCGGCGCCGATGGCGGCGGCGGCCAGGGCGGTCACGGCGGCGGCGTTGCGGATGCTCATGATGTCTCCATCGTGGAAGGGGGGATTGGCAGAGCAAAAGCTCTGGCAAGGAAGAGTCTTGCTCACGGAAAACCGCTTCCCTTACGAGCAGACGATATGTTCATCCCGTCCGGCGATCGCCGGTCCGCCATTGACCACTTGTGGGTGCATACGGCGGCGCCAACCGCCTTGAAATTGACGGAAGTTGTCCGCAGGCCCGGCCGGTGCCGGGCCACCGGTCCCGCCCGGGGCACCGGCGACTGTCAGACCCCGGTGGCAGAGTCGTGCACGTGAGATGGGCAGTGGCAGCAGGGACGGGCGGCGAGGGCGTGCGCCTGTGCCCGGTCGACGGCGAGGGACGGGCCGCCGGGCCGGTCGTGGCGGAACGGAGCCTGGCCGAGGCGGTGCGGGCCCGGCCCGAGGCCGACCGGTGGGTGTGGCGCGCCACGCGGGAGGTCTACGGGCGGCTGCTCGCCGAGGGCGTCCGCGTGGAGCGGTGCTACGACGTAGAGGCCGCGGAGGCCCTGCTCATCGGCCATGAGGAGGGCCAGGCGGGCCAGCCCCGCTCCCTGGCCGCCGGCTGGGCGCGGCTGCACGGGCTGCCCGTGCCGGAGGATCCGCCCGTGCGCACGGCGGAGACCCAGCCCTCGCTGTTCGAGCCCGGCCCGGTGCCCCTGCCGCCGGGCACCGACGAGCTGGACGCCCTCCTGGAGGTGTACGCGGCCCAGCTCGCCCGCACGGAGCGCACCGCGCACCCGGGCAGGATGCGGCTGCTGACCGCCGCGGAGTCCGCCGGCACGCTCGTCGCCGCCGAGATGGGCCGGGCCGGCATTCCCTGGCGCGCGGACGTGCACCGCGAGCTGCTCACGTCCCTGCTGGGCGAGCGCTATCCCGGCGGCCAGGAGACCCGGCGCCTGGCCGAACTGGCAGAAGAGGTCTCGCAGGCGTTCGGCGAGCGGGTCCGGCCCGACCTGGCCGCCGACATCGTCCGGGCCTTCGCCCGCCAGGGCATCGCCCTGACCTCCACCCGGGCCTGGGAGCTGCGGGACATCGACCACCCCGCCGTCCCCGCCCTCCTGGAGTACAAGAAGCTCTACCGCGTGCACACGGCCCATGGCTGGTCCTGGTTGCAGACCTGGGTGCGCGACGGCCGCTTCCGCCCCGAGTACCTGCCGGCCGGCACGGTCTCCGGCCGCTGGACGGCCAACGGCGGGGGCGCCCTGCAGATCCCCCGGGTGATCCGGCGCGCGGTCGTGGCCGACCCCGGCTGGTGCCTGGTCGTCTCCGACGCCGACCAGATGGAGCCGCGCGTACTGGCCGCCATCTCCCGCGACCCCGGCCTGATGGAGGTGGCCGGCAGCGGCCGGGACCTGTACGCCGACCTCGCCGAGCGCGCCTTCTCCGGCGACCGCGACCGGGCCAAGCTCGCCATGCTCGGCGCGATCTACGGACAGACCTCCGGCGACGGCCTCAAGCACCTGGCCGACCTGCGCCGCCGCTTCCCGCGGGCCGTCGCCTATGTCGACGACGCGGCACGCGCGGGCGAGGAAGGCCGCCTGGTGCGCACCTGGCTCGGCCGCACCTGCCCGCCGTCCTCCACCACGGTGGACGACGAGGCGGGCATCCCCCAGGACGAGCCGCCCGCCGCGCCCGGCACCACGGCGGGCGCCCGGGCCCGCGGCCGCTTCACGCGCAACTTCGTCGTCCAGGGCAGCGCCGCCGACTGGGCACTGATCATGCTGGCCGCGGTACGGCAGTCGATCGCCGGACTCCGGGCGGAACTGGTCTTCTTCCAGCACGACGAAGTGATCGTCCACTGCCCCCAGGAGGAGGCGGAAACCGTCGCGGAGGCCATCCGCACAGCAGGCGACCTCGCCGGCCGCACCGCCTTCGGCGAGACGCCGGTGCGGTTTCCGTTCACGACGGCGGTGGTGCGGTGCTATGCGGATGCGAAGGGGTAGGGCAGATGGGACTCGCGCTGATCGGTTGGGAGATTTTCGGGAGATCAAGTCTCCCAGACCTCTGACCATCTCAGGTTGGCCATCGCCCGCTCGACGATGCGCTGGAGTCCTTCGAGTCGGTGGATACGCATCTCCGGGGTCGAGTGCCGGCAGATCCTCTTGATCCCGGGGTACTTGTGGCCAGCCTGCTCGTGGGCCAGGACCGGGTGAACGCCGATCTGAGCCTGGTAGGTGTCGCGCGTGTGCCGCCGGGCCCGCATGTCCAGGCCCGGCACGGCTGCGCCAGACCTGGCTCGCAGGGCTCTGCGGGGTTCGGATGATCCCGAACACGAGAACGGCGAGGACCTGCCGTACGTGGGCGGATCGGTGCGCTACGCGCTGGATTACTACCGCAACCACGGCAAGCATCCGGACGGCCGAGAGATGGGCCGACCGGAACTCGATGCCTCTGACCTGACGATCATGTGGGATGTTGCACCCTTCGGGCCGGTGGAGGAGGCATGCAGCAGGTCCCCCCCTGCTTGAACGGGAGGAACGAGAACAGCCCTGCTGTGAGCGCCGTGCCCGCCGTCTGTCGGAGTGGCTACGCCTCGGTCCCGCCTCGGATGCCCCCGCGGCCCCCGCCCCGAGTCCGGCAGGGACGCGTGCCTACGCGTCGTCGGAGTCGACAGCTGTGCTCAGGTCTCGCAGGGCGGCGTTATAGCGGTGGCGGTCGAAGCGGAACGGGCCGAACGCGGTGTAGTCGCGCGCTGTTCGGTAGGGCTGCTCGAAGGAGTCCCAGGCCACGAGGTCGGCTGTCATGGTGATACGAGCCATGAGGGGCCAGCATCCCCACTCGCCGCAGGAACAGCCGAGCACGGGCATCTTGGGCCCCATGGCGTTGGTGGACGGTCCGTGGAAATGGTCTTCCATCCTGAACCGGTAGTGCTGCGGTGAGAGGCCGCCGTAGGCGTTGCCGGCGGGCCGCATCCCGGCGCTCTTCTCGAAGGTGTCGATGAGCTCGGTCAGCAGCAGGCCGTCGATGCGGGGGACGACTTCGTGCACGCCGTCGTAGTGCTGGCAGTCGAACTGGATCTCGTTGGTGGACATCGCCTGATTCTCCCAGGGCGCCCCTTTTCTCTTGGTCCGGGGGTTATTGGAGGGTGTTGAGGCGTGCTCGACAAACTCAGCAAACTGCCGATCAGCTGTGCCGTCGCATGAGGTTGGTGTCACAGCCGCGATCATTGCGCGGTCGGGAAGTGCGTTGGTGTCGCCGACGAGCCGGCGCGGAAGCCGATGATGCGTGCGTTCATGACGGAGTAGGCCAAGGCCACTACGCACGCTTCGTCGACATGCAGCAGCCATTCCCGGTAGCAGTGGCCCTTGTCCTGCCCACGGGAGACTGCGGTGAGACGAGCAGTTGTGGCGGGGGCGATGCCGTTCTCGGCACAACCGGACGTTCATCCGCCGGACTTCCAGGCAGATCAGCCACCACATCATGGAATGATCCACATATGGGTATAGCGAATGGACTTCCGCCAGGGTGCGGCACGGGCTCGTGCAAGTTGCCGCGTCGGGAGCGGGCGTGGGCGGTCGTGACGTGCATGGTCGGAGCTGTGCTCATGGCCGTTGCGGTCTGGCTCGTCGCAGTGCCGGTGGCCGTCGACGAACGCAGCGAGGCCGCTTTCCGCACAGCGCAGACGTGTCCGCCCGCACCTGCACGGCAGAGTCCGGATTGCGTCAGCCGCCATGACACCGTGATCAGAGGTGTCCGGGAGAAGCATGGCAAGTCCCCGAAGTACTGGGTGGGCGTGCCGGGGAAGGACGGGAAGACCGACTGGATCCGGCTCAAGGACACCTACGCCTTCTCCGACCAGGCGCGCGAGGGCGACCCGATCGCCTTGTACTCCTGGAAGGGAAAGATCCGCGGTGTGGTCACCGGCGACATCAGCTACCGCACCGCCGACACTCCGTTGCGGAGCTGGGGAACCGCGCTCGGCTGGGCGACTGGCCTGTTCTCCACCGGCCTTGCGGTGCTGTGCTGCGGGGTGTGGTGGCGACTGCGCGGGGCGACCCATGGTCGCAGCAGTCCTTGGCAGATCAGTGTGATCAGCTTGGCGGGCATCCTCCCTGGTATCTGCGTCGGCGTCTGGGTGCCGATCTTCCCGGACAGCGTCGGCGCGGCTCTGCGCGGGGCGGGAGCAGCCTTTGCGGTGGTTCTTCTCGGGGCCTTGTGCTGCTGGATGTACTTCTCGCGCAAGGAACGTCAGCAGGGCGACGACATCGCCATCACGCCACGGCCCGGCCCGGCCGAACAGGTCATCAACGTCTTCCTGCCCTACGAGCCGGAGTACTCCGGCAAAGCCCATCTCGTCGTCCAGGCCGACGGCCTGGCCATGAGTCCCGATCCCACCGGCCGGGTGGCCCGTCGGCCGTTGCCCGACGGCCTCACCCTGGTAAAGGTGCGCCACCAGCTGCGCACCGATCCGGGCCCTCATATCAGCGCCGGCCGATCCTTCCACCAGTACTACATCGCCGAGTGCCGAGCCGGCGAGCGCACCCTGCTCTTCGCCGGCAAGAAAGCCGACCTGGAACGACTGGCCGGAGCGCTGTCCACGACGCACAGAGCATCAGCCAACATCTGAACGGCGCCCCCGGGGAGGGAAGGCACCCGCACCCCGGAGTAAAGGGAGTCTTCTCCAGCAGAGCACCAGTGCCGCCGACGGCTACCTTGCATGGGTATCGCATGTTCGGACGTCACCGCGCATCCAACCGCCACGTCCCCAACCCGGTGAACCTGTACCGGCAGATCCCATCCGGTGCTGCGGCGCCTGCAGAACCGAGTCGTTCTGCTCCCGCCCGTGGACGGCGGACAGGGCCGTGTCAGCCTCG
>NZ_JABBXF010000050.1 GCF_013030945.1 Streptomyces morookaense
GCCGGCGGACTCGTCGCCCCCGACACGGCGGGCCAGGAACGTGCCATGCGCGCCGCCTACGCCTCGGCGGGCGTGGCACCGGAGTCCGTGGGGCTGCTGGAGTGCCACGCCACGGGGACGACCGTCGGCGACGCCGTCGAGGCCCGCGCGACAGGCCGGGTCTTCGCCGCCCACCACGGCCTGCCGGTCGGGGCGGTGAAGGCGAACGTCGGTCACCTGCTGACCGTGGCGGGCGCCGCCGCGCTGCTCAAAGCGGTGGGCGCGCTGACCGAGGGCGTCCGGCCCGCGACCCCGCACGACGGTACGCCCACGACCCTGGAGGAAGGGTCCCTGCGGCTCGTCACGGAACACGAGGACTGGACCGGACCGCGCCGGGCGGCGATCAGCGCGTTCGGCTTCGGAGGCGCCAACGCCCACCTCGTCCTCGACGCCTGGGACCCGCACGCCGCACCACCCCCGCCGCCTCCCACCGCGGCCCACCCGCACCGACGTGCAGCCATCGCCATGACCGGGCTCGCCGTGCGCACCGGACGGGACGGCGACACAGACGACTTCACCCTGGCGCTGGGCCTCGGGCGACCCGGCAGGGAACCGCGCGACAGCGTCGCCCTCACGCTGGAGGGCCTGCGCTTCCCGCCACGGGATCTGCAAGAGAGCCTGCCGCAGCAACTGCTGGCCCTCGACGCCGCGCGGGAAGCAGCCCGCGACGTGGCCCTGCCGCCCCGCACGGCCGTCATCGCCGGGGCCGGCGTCGACCCCCAGGTGGGCCGGCACGTCGCGCGCCGGCGCGTCGACGACCTCTGGCAACGGGCCGGGCTTCCCCCGCCGCCCGGCCCGCCGGGCGCGCTCCAGGACGCCATCACCCCCGCCGGCACCGCCGCGTGCGTGACAGGGGCCATGATGAACATCGTCGCGAACCGCATCAACAGCCAACTCGACCTGACCGGACCGGGGTTCACCGTCTCGGCCGAGGAGGGTTCCGGTACCGTCGCCCTCGCCCTGGCCGCCCGGGCCCTGCGCGCCGGCGAGGCGGACGCGGTGCTCGTCGCAGCAGCCGACCTTGCACACGACCCCGTGCACCGGGCGGCCCTGCGGGACCTCGGCGTGGACCGGGAGCCGGGGGACGCAGCCGTCGCCCTCGTCCTCAAACGCCTGCCGGACGCGGAGCGGGCCGGGGAGACGATCCTGGCCGTGCTGCACGACGAGCCGGGCGACGGCCCGCCGGACCTGCGCGTCAGCACCGTTCCCCCGGGCGACCCGGCCGACCACCCCGCGGACGACACAGCCGGCCGGTGCGACAACTCGGCCCTCTTCGGCACCCCGCACGCCGCCGCGGGCCTGCTCGCCGTCGCCACCGCCGTCATCGCCCTGCACCACGGCATCCGGCCCCGGCCGGGCCTGCTCGCCGATCGCGGAGCGCCGCCGCGCACGGCGGAGGTCGTCGCCCCGGTCATGGAGGGCCCCGAACACCGCGTACGTCTCCGGGCCGCCCCCGCGACCGCCGGACCCACCCGGAACGAGGGCCGCGTCGCCTTCGTCTACACCAACGGCTCCGCCGCCTACCCACACATGGGCCGGGAGCTGACCCTCGCCCTGCCGGACCTCGCCGAGGCCGTCGGGCGCCGCTGCGGCATCGGGAAAGGCTCCGTGCTGCCGGAGGACTTCGCCGACACGGGCGTACTCGGCCGGATCTGGGCCGCCACGAGCCTCGCCGCCCTGCACACGCTCATCACCCGGTACGTGCTCGCCCTGCGGCCTGCCGCGGCCATCGGTTACTCCTCGGGCGAGACCTCCGCACTGATCGCCCTGGAAGCCTGGCCCGACGCCGCCGCCCTGGCCGAGGACGCCCGGCGTGGCGACCTGTTCACCCGCGACGTGACGGGCGAGTACCGGGCGATCCGCCGCGCCTGGCGAGCCCGCGGCATCACGGGGAGCCGCTGGCGCAACTACCTGCTCACCGCACCGCTGGAGCAGGTCCGGGAGGCCGTCGCCACGCAGCCGGCCGTGCACGTGATGGCGGTCAACGCCCCCGGCGTCTGCGTCGTCGGCGGAGAGGAGAGCGCCTGCGCCGCCCTCGTGCGCGAGCGCTTCCCCCACCAGGCGGTCCGGCTCGACTACGACATCGCCGCCCACGCCCCCGAGCTGGAGACGGTCCGGGAGGCATGGCACCGGCTGCACCGCCGCCCCACCGTGGCCGTCCCGGGCGTCCGCTTCTACCGGGGCGACAACGCCGAGCCCTATCTGCCGACCGAGGAGAGCGCCGCCGACGCCCTCACGGCACAGGCCACCAGGACCGTGGACTTCCCGGCGGTCATCGAGCGCGCCTATGCCGACGGCATCCGGGTCTTCGTCGAGCACGGGCCTCTCTCCCTGTGCACCGACTGGATCGGCCGCATCCTCGAGGGGCGGGAGCACCTGGCCGTGGCACTCGACGAGCCCGGCGGCAGGGCCCTGCACCGGCTGCGCCGGTCGGCGGAACGCCTGGCGGCGGCCGGGCTGTGCGACCCGGCACCCCTGCTGCGCCTGCTCGGGAGGGGTGACGCGGACGGCACCGGGCCGGTGGGGCAGCATGTCCTGTGCCTGCCGGCCCATCCTCCCGCCGTGCGACTGCCCGCACCGGACGGGCTCGCGACCGTGATGCGCCCCGCCCCCGACCTGCCCCCGCCGCTCCGCGGGGCGCCCACGAACGGCCGCCGGACCGCCGGGCCACCACCTCCCGTGCCGTCCGGCGACCCACCCACGCAGTCCGGTACCGCGTCCCTGGCGCTTCACCACGCCCGCGTCACCGACCTGCACCGGCAGTACCTGACGGGGCTGACCACTCTGCACCAGCGGTTCCTGAGGGGGCAGCGACCGATCCACGGCACCCCGCCCCGCGCGACGGACGGACTCCCACCAGGTCAACCCGTGCTGCCCGGCCCCAAGTTCGACCGTGCGCAGCTGGAACGGCTGGCCGAGGGCCCGGTCTCCGAACTGCTCGGTCCGCTGTTCGCCGCCCAGGACGGCTACCGGCGCCAGACCCGGCTCCCCGGGCCACCCCTGCTGCTGGTGGACCGCGTCACCGGAATCGACGCGGAACCGGCCTCCATGGGCACGGGCACCATCTGGACAGAGACCGACCTGCAGCCCGACTCCTGGTTCCTCGACCACACCGGACGGGTCCCCGGCGCCCTCCTGATCGAGGCCGGCCAGGCCGACCTGCTGCTCATCGGCTGGCTCGGCGTCGACCTCCTCAACCGCGGCGAACGCGTCTACCGGCTCCTGGGCTGCGAGGCCGTCTACCACGGCTCCGCGCCCGGCGTGGGACGGACCCTGCGCTACGAGATCCATGTCGACGGCCATGCCGAGCACCGGGGAACGCGGCTCTTCTTCTTCCACTCCGACTGCTACGCAGGCGACGAGCACATCGTCAGCGTCCGCAACGGTCAGGCGGGATTCTTCACCGACGCCGAACTCGCCGCGGCCGAGGGCATCCAATGGACCCCCGGCGCGGCCCTGTCCCCGGACCTGCCCTTCGAACCGGTCGCACCACCGGCCACCGCCCGCGCCTTCGACACCGCCGCCGTACGGGCCTTCGCCGACGGCAGGCCGTACGACTGTTTCGGGCCCGGATGGGACCTCACCCGTGCCCACCTCCGCACGCCCCGCATCGACGGCGGGCGCCTGCTGCTGATCGACGAGGTCACCGCCTTCGAACCGGCCGGTGGCCCGCTCGGCCGCGGCTATCTGCGTGCCGAGTTCCGGCTGAGCCCCGACGGCTGGTACTTCGAGGGCCACTTCAAGAACGACCCGGTCCTGCCGGGTACGTTGATGAGCCACGGCGCCCAGCAGGCGATGGCCTTCCACCTGGCCGCGCTCGGGCTGACCATCGACCGCGACGGCGCCCGCTTCGAGCCCGTACCCGGCCTCACCGGCCGGTTCCGCTGCCGCAGCCAGGCGACCCCGGCCTGCCGGCGTGTGGTCTACGAGATCGTCGTCGGCGGCCTGACCACCGGTCCGGAGCCCGTGCTGCACGCGGAGGTCATGGTGAGCGTGGACGGCGTCCACGCCTTCCACGGCACGAACCTCGCGATGCGGCTGGCGCGGGACGCCCCGCTGGACCACTGGCGGACTCTGGGCCCGCACCGGGACCAGACGACCGGAACCCGTGTCGAACCCCGCGCCCTGGGCGGCCTGGTGGGTCACCGCGAGCCGCGGCCGGCAGCCACCGAGAACGGCTTCGTCCTCGGCTACCCCTCGCTGCTCGCCTGCGCCTGGGGGCGCCCCAGCCAGGCCTTCGGGCCGTGGGCCGCCGCCATGGACCGGGCGGCCACCGTGATCCGGCTGCCCGGCCCGCCCTACCACTTCATGAGCCGGATCACGTCCCTCGACGCGGCCCCCGGCGACCCGCGGCCCGGCGGCGCGATCGTCGCCGAGTACGACGTGCCGCCGGAGGTCTGGTACTTCGAGCAGAACGGCACCGCCGTCATGCCCTGGGCAGTGCTGATGGAAGTCGCGCTCCAGCCGTGCGGCTGGCTCGCCGTCCGTACCGCCGACCCCGCCATCGTCACCGGCCCCCGGCTCGTCTTCCGCAACCTCGACGGCACCGCCCGGCTGCACGATCAGGTGCGGCCGGGGACGAGGACCGTGCGCACCCGGGCAGAGCTGTCCGGCGTCGTCCGGCACGGGGACGCTTCGATCGTCTCCTTCGACATCGAGTGCACAGCCGACGGACGGCCTCTGCTGTCCGCGACCTCGTCGTTCGGGTTCTTCCCGCAGACCGCGCTCGACCGGCAGGCCGGCATTCCCGCCGACGCGGACGAGCACGCGCGGTGGACCGGGCTCTGTGACACGGTCGCCGACCTCACTGCCCAACGTCCTCAGAGCGGCGCGCGGTTGCCCGGGCCCATGCTGCGGATGCTGGACCGCGTCACGGGGTACTGGCCGGACGGAGGCCCGGCGGGCCGGGCCCGGCTGCGGGCCGAGAAACGGGTCGATCCCAACGCCTGGTTCTTCACGGCGCACTTCTTCATGGACCCGGTCCAGCCCGGTTCGCTGGGTGTGGAGGCCATGGCCCAACTGCTCCAGTTCCACCTGCTGCAGTCCGCTCCCACATCCGCTGTCGCCCACGGCGCCCTGGAACCCCTGACGGGCCGGGAGTTCACCTGGCGGTACCGGGGCCAGGTCGTGCCCACCGACGAAATGATCACCGTCGGCATCGACGTCGTCGAGGCACACGAGGACGAGCAAGGACGACACGCCCTGGCCGACGGCTGGCTCTGGGTGGACGACCGCCGCATCTACCGGGTGCGGGGCCTGGGCATGCGGCTGAGCCACACGTGAAGGGCCCCTGCCCGAGGCGGACATGGCCACACCATCAGAGCGCGCAGGCAGCCCCGTGCGCCCTCGCGTCCCTCGCTGCGCCTTGCTCCCGCGAGCAACCTTGAGCCGCGAGCGGGAAGGCTTGCTGCAACCTCACCGCATCGAATCGGAGGAGTCTCCATGAGTCGCGCTCGCCGAACCGTCCTCGCGCTGGCAGCGGGTACCGTCCTCACCGTACTGGCAGTGGTCGTCCCCGCTGCATCCGCCCAGGCGGCCCCCGCCGGCTCGATCGGCGGCTTCGTCTGCGGGGCTGGTCAGGGCACCCTCGATTTCGTGGGCCTCCACCCCGGCGGAACGTGCCCTCAGTAAGGACCGTCCGAGTACCGCTGCACCAGCGGACATGACCGGCCGACCGCGTGGCCGCCCCGTCGGGGGCACGTTCGGCGAGCATGCGCCAGTATTCTCGCTTGCGGTGCCAGTGGACGCGGTCGGCTCCGGACAGGACGAAGATGACCCGAGGCCGGCGACCCGGACGGCGTTCAGCGCGTCCTGCCGCACACGGCGCCGATGTGCCGGTGGGGTCGGCATGGAGCGCGGTGCCGGGTTCCTCCCGGCCCGTTTCTCCATGCCGCCCTCCCGAAACCGGCCTGCCCGTTGGCCGAGCACCGGGCTCTCCACAAGTCCCGTCGGACTGTTGCTCTCCTCAGCTTGTTGCGTCGGGCCAGGGCGACGGGATGGCCGTCCCGCGAGGGCGATAGCGCGTGGTGACTACCGACCCGGGATCGAGCAGAACGACGTCTCCGTCATGCGGCCCTGCTCGCGCGGCGGATCGCCTGTGAGGAAGAACAGCGCCGCGCCCTGGCCGACTTCCTGAACGGTTGGGGAGCGGCGGGCGGGACATGGATCCCCGCTGTACCGGGGCCTGGGCGGTTTGGGCGACGTGCAGCACGACGGCCTTGGTCCCGGCGGCGACTTCGTCGGCCAGGGCGTCGCTGCGGGGGTCGGCCGGGTGGGTCTTGGTCCAGATCACGGACAGCTTGATGATCTGGTCGACGTCGTTGAACCCGGGGTGCCGGTCGCTGTGAGGGTTGGTCAGATGGGTGGTGAAGGGCAGATCGTCCGGGCCCGGTTGCCAGGGCTGCTCCGGCTGGCTCAACGAGCCCTCTGACACGGCGTACTGACCGAACAGCGGTGTGCCATAAGCCCTGTTGTGTACGGCATGGCTCCCGCCTGCCGGAACCTTGGGTGCCGGCCCGTTCCGCAGCGGGCCCCGGCCGCGCTCCACGAAGGAGGGCGGCCGGGGCTGTTTCGAGTCCGGGAGCGACTCTGCTGCACAACTCCCGCTGACCATGGGGTGATCACATCGTGAGTCTGTGTGCCACCCCGGGAGCGCTCGCTCACTCACTCACACGGGTTCGAGGAGCCGCACTCGTGCACGTGTCATGTCGCGGGCTTCTGCAGCCAGTCTGCTTCGGTGGTCCAGAACATCTGGCGCGCACCGAGGTAGTCGTGGGCGAAGTCCGTGAACCGGTCGCGGGTGAAGGGCTTGCCGGTCTTGGGATCCTTGGCGTTGATGTCGGGTTCCTGGACGGCCATGGCGACGAGGGGAAGGGCGTTCTTGTATTCGTGGAGGAACTTGTAGGAGTTCTCCATCTGGTACTTCCGGTCCGGCAGGGTGTCCGGTCCGCCGATGCCGATCTTCTTGGCCCTGGCGAGGTCGAACATCTCCTTCATGCGCTTGTGGTCGTCGTCATCCGGCAGGAAGTTGATGTACTGGATGAACTGGGTCTTGGTGAAGACCTTCTTGCCGTATCGCATGTTGTCGATCTCGGCATCGATGTAGGACTTCGAGGTGTACTTGGTCCGATCCGTCTTGGTGTCCACCTCGACCGCGGTCTCCGGAAGGTTCACCCCGGCGAGCTTTCCGTCGAACTTCCGCGCCATCGCCTTCAGCATGGCCTGGAAGTCCGCCCGCACATCCTTGTTCCACTGGGCGGCCATGGCCCCGTGGGTGGTGGGGTTGTCAGGGTTCTCATCGATCGTCGGCGCGACCCCGCCCTCGTCCTTCACATACTGGGGGATGTTGGCGTCCTTCATGGCGACGTCGAAGAACCGGTCCTGGACCTGGACGAACAGATTCTTGTGACGTTCCTGGAGATACTTCAGGGCATTGTCCAGCCGCGACCACTTGTACTCCCCCTTCTTCCCCTCGAGGGCCTTCCACGGCACCACCACCTGCACGCCGCCGATGTCCGAACGGTCGATCATGGCCTTGATCTTCGGGTTCTCGCCGGACACGGCATCCTCGAAATCGCCGAGCGACATGTACAGATTGTCCGTCACCTTGCCGTGGGACACGGAGGCGGCGGCCTTGGCGGGGGCGGGAGCCGCGGCGACGACCCCGGCCCCGGCCGTCAGGGCGACAGCCGTGAGGACAACAGATCCGACTGCACCACGTTGCGTCATCATGAACGAGACGTTAGGCGAAGGTTCTTAGCGAAAAATAAGAGCGACCATCAATGGCTGTGGGCGCCTTCCGCTTCAGGCTGGGCAGGTCGAGGAGCGGCAACGTCGGCTTCGCCGCTCAGAGGCCGGCCTCAGCGCTGGAGAGGGCCCGCATCCAGACGGATCCGGGCCCTCTCCAGCGGCGCACGCGGTGCGATGGGGTATCCCTGTACGGCTCCGGTCGGGAGCGGGGATGGATGACGTGGCGCACGCTGGGTCAGTACAGCGGGCAGCCCTTGGGCATCTTGCCGAAGTCGAGGAATGCGTACCCGGTGGGGCCGCCCTGTGTCTTCGACTTCAGTTGCGGGGCCCAGCTGTTCGGCTCCACGATTTCCTCGTAGATGCCGGCGGAGTCGGGGAGCTTGGGACGGGCGCGGTCGAGAGTGCCCAGGCGTGTGATCCGGCTGCCGTCGACCCAGTCGTAGAAGTCCACCGACGGGCCCTGGGGACTCATCGTCATCCGGACGCCGGTGCCTGCGCCGATGCTGCTGTTCTTGACCACCGTGCACTGATCGGCCGAGGGTATGGCCGGTGACGCGGCGCGGGCATCGGGGCAAACGCGGCCGGCCCGGGCGCCGCATGAAGAGGTGTGGGAGCGCGGGTCGCGGTCTGAAACTCACCTGCTGTTTCGGTCCTGGGCAGCCATGACCTCATCACCGTGCTCGAAGGCCCAGGCGCCGAAGGCGTCGATCGGGCCGAGCAGGGTCCTTCCCAGTGCGGTGAGTTCGTACTCGACGCGGGGCGGAGCCTCGGCAAAGGCGTGCCGTTCCACCAGACCGTTGAACTCCAGCCGCCGCAGCGTCTCGGTCAGGACCTTGGGGCTGATGCCGCCGATGCGCTCGCGGAGTTCGCCGGGCCGCGCGGGACCGTCCCGCAGGACCCAGAGCAGCACGGCGTTCCAGGTGTTGGAGAGAAGGTCGAAGGCGAGGCGGGCTCGGCAGTCGGCGAGGTAGGCGTCGGTCGTCACGTACCAAATGGTGCCTGACGGGTTTCCTACTGTCGTCCCGGAAGCTGTTGAAGCAAGCGCGGAGAGGGTGGATCGATGAAGATCGGTGTGCTGGGGACGGGGAACATGGCGGATGCGCTGGCCACGCACTGGGTGCGGGCCGGGCATGAGGTGTTCGTCGGAGGCCGGGACGAGCGGAAGGCCCAACGGCTTGCGACACACATCCGGGGCGGTACGGGCCACGGGAGTCTGCACGCGGCGGCGCGCTTCGGCGAGGTGGTGCTGGCCGCGCTGCCGTACGGCGCGGGGGCGGACGTCGTCAAGGAGCTCCACGCGGCGCTGAGCGGGAAAGTCCTGCTCGACTGTGCCAACCCGGTCGGGCCCGGCTTCCGGCTGCTGACGGAAGGCGGCCCCTCGTCGGCGGCCCGACTTGCCGCGGCGGCACCGGGTGCGCAGGTCGTCAAGGCGTTCAACCTCTGTCACGAGGACGTGTGGCGGATGACCCCGCCGGTCTTCGACGGCCGGCCCCTCGCAGTTCCGGTCTGCGGGGACGACGAGGCGGCGCTCACCAGGGTGCACGAGCTGGTGCGGGATGTGGGCTGCGAGCCGGTGGCCGCAGGCGGGCTGGAACGCGCCGGACTGCTGGAGGCGACCGCCGCGCTGTTCATCGGACTGTGGGTGGCGGAACAGGCGGACGTACGGGCGATCGCGCCGCCGTTGGCATACGCGACGGGCCCAAGTGCTGAGAGCGTGTGAGACGTATCGGGCATGGCGTGAGGAGTTCTGGGCCCCGGCGCAGGCATCCTGCCGTATGCCTCCGGCTGCCCGCCTCTGTCCTCCAGCCATCCGGGCGTGGGCATCGCGACGCGGACCTGGACCCCGCTCACCATGGTCGGGCGCGTTCCCGTACGCGTGTGCAAGGCAATCACTGGACAGGAGGCCCTGCTGCCATGCGCCGGTTGCCTGACGATCACCTGACCGGGTCTCTGTTCGGTCCTGCGGAGTTGTTCAGCGGACCCAGGCTCGGGTGAGGTCCTGGACGGCGGAGCCGTCGAGGTCGGCGAGCTTGGTTGCGCTGAATTCCCGGGCCCACGGCGAGGTCTGGATCCGGAAGGGCGGCCGCTCGTCGGTCAGGGCTGCGATGATCGGGGCGGCGGCCTCGGCCGGGGACTGGGCGTTGGCGAACGAGTCCTGGGTGCGGGAGAGGTAAGCCTGGAGGGCCGGGGCGTAGGGCCCGGCCTCGGCGAGCAGGGCGGGGATGTCCAGGCCGAGGTTGGCGACGAACTCGCTCGCCACCGCGCCCGGCTCGACCACGGTGACGCCGACGCCCACGGTGGCGGCGACGGGGGCGAGGGATTCCATGAAGCCTTCGACGGCGAACTTGGCTGCGCAGTATGCCTCGTTGAAGGGCTGGCCGACGACACCGCCGACGCTGCTGACGGTGATGATTCTGCCTCCGGAGGCCCGCAGGTGGGGGAGGGCGGCCCGGGTGGTGGTCACCACGCCGAAGAAGTTGACCTCCATGGTGGCGCGGACGTCGTCGAGGCTGCTCTGCTCGATGGTTCCCACCCCGGCGGCGCCGGCGTTGTTGACCAGCGCGTCGAGGCGGCCGTGCTCGGCGATCACCTCTTGCAGGCAGGCGGTCACGCTCTCGGGGTCGACCACGTCCAGTCGCTTGACCTGGACGCGGTCGGCGACGCCGTTCTCGTCGGCGGCCCTGAGCAGGACCCCGGCCTTGCCGGTGTCCCGCATGGTGGCGATGACGGTCCAGCCGGCGCGGGCGGCACCGAGGGCGGCAGCCAGGCCGATACCGGAGGACGTGCCGGTGATCAGGACGGTCTTTTCGCTGGTCATCAAGGGTTCTCTCCATCAGGGCGTAGTCGGCGACAGCTAACCGGGGAACTCCCCGGTTGACGCTCGACGATAACCGGGGGACTCCCCGGTTGTCCAGGTAGACTGATGACCTGACGAAAGGAGCAGCTTGTGACGAGCAGCCCGGGTCCGCTGCGGGCCGACGCCCGCCGCAATCGGGAGCGCATCCTCGAAACGGCCGTCCGTGCCTTCGCCGAGCAGGGACCGGACGTTGCGTTCGACGCGATCGCCAAGGCTGCGGGGGTGGGTTCGGCTACCCTCTACCGCCACTTCCCTACGCGTGAGGCGTTGGTCGAGGCGGCCTACCGCAATGAGCTGGCCCGCGTTTGCGACAGTGCTGCGGAACTGCTGGGCGAGTTCCCGCCGGATCGGGCGATGCGGCTGTGGATGGACAGGTTCATCGACTATCTGGCTGCCAAGCAGGGCATGGCGGATGCCTTGCGTGCCGCGGTCGCGTCCGGCGCGGACCCTTTCGCGGAGACCCTGGAGAAGCTGGGTACCGCGATCGATTCCCTGCTGCATGCCGGGGCCGAAGCCGGCCTTCTGCGGTCGGGCATCGACCCTCTCGATGTCGGTCTCAGTCTCACCGGTGTCGCCCAGGTCACCGGCACCCCCGCCCAGCGCGACCGGGCCGGCCGGCTCCTCGATCTCATTCTCGACGGACTCCGCTATGGGACGGGCCGGTAGTCTCCGGCGCACGGGGCAACCGTAGGGGAGTCTCCCGGTCGGTATCCCTGACACCGGTCGGCGCATCACCACGTGGCTTGTGCGTGTTTGCGGCGGTGGTGGCGTGCCTCGGTCCTCGCCCGCGCCGTGGCTTGCTGTTCCGGCAGTCCGGCTTCGGGTGTCCGGCATCCGGGGGCCTGGCATTGTGTGATTGCATCACTGCAGGCTCAGCCAGTGTGTGGGGATGGCATTGTTCAGGACGCCTTGATGCGGCTCTCCTGCCCGGCAGCCAGGCCGTGCCCTTCCGGTAGTGGAGGAAGCGGCCGGCCTGGGTGTCCAGGGCCCGCTCGGACGGCCTTCGTGTTCTGCCGGGCAACCCGGATGCGTCGGGGGGATGGGCGTGTGACAGCGCGTGCTGTCTCCAGAGGCCCGTCTGTGTGTTGTGTGTCGGGTCCTGGGCCGGCACAGGCTGTTTTGAAGGTTTCGCTGCGGGCTGGCGTCTTCGTTTCCAAGGCATTTTCATGATCTTGCTTTTGTTTTGTTGGGCGCGGCAGTGGCAGCGGGGTT
>NZ_JABBXF010000051.1 GCF_013030945.1 Streptomyces morookaense
GTTCGGAATTTCGTTTCCGGCCCCCTGTTGAATCGGGGTGTGCCTTCCGGCTTTCGCTTTCCGGCTTTGCCGACTTTATCAGATTCGTTCCGGCCGATCACATCGGCCTTTTCGCTTCCGACAGGGAGTCGAGGATGCTTCGTATGTGAAGGAACTTCACTGACCGAAGCCGGTGAGATACCAACCGTTGCCCGCGAGCTGTCCCGCTCGCCGCAACCGTTTGAATCTACCTCCCCACCCAGACCGTGTCAACAGTCTTGGCGAGGTGAAAAGGACACTAGCAGGACACCCGGCGTTCATGCACATCGGCCGTCACCGTCCGGCGCACGTCCCCGGGCTACGCGAAGGACGAGGGCGGGGTCTCCAGGTCCTCGAGCTCGATGCCGGGGGCCGCCAGCACCACGTCGCCGGCGATGTGGATCGTGTGCCGCTCCCCCGTGTCCAGGGCGCTGACCTCGTACTCGTCCACTTCCAGGGGGCCGTTGTCAGTGGCGTGTGCTGTCCTTCCCCTCAGCGCCCACGTCTGGTCGACGGTGAGGGGGGCGAGGACGGGGGACGTGAAGGCGACCAAGCGGATCCGGGTGGCGCCTGTGCCGAGGGAAAGGCGGAGGAGGCGGGAGACGGCCACGTAGAAGGCGGGGGATGTGCCGGTGAAGGCGTGTGCGCGGACGTTGCCCTCGGAGGCGTGTTCGCCGGTCGCGTCCGTGCGGACCCAGGTGACGCCCTCGAGCGCGCCGCCGCGTACCTGCCAGTCCCCGGCCTGGAGCTGGAGACGGATGGGGCGGCCGAGGTCGTCGATGGCCAGGTCCACCGAGCCGGCCGGGTCGCCCGAGGGGGTGGTGATCTGTGAGACGTAGCGCCAGCCGGAGGGGCCGGTGGCGCAGTGGAAGTGCTCTTCACCGAGGGGGGTGTGGTCGTGCGGGTCGTGCAGGGAGTAGCGGCCGCGAGGCATGGTGGGGTCCTTGACGGAAAGCGGACAGGCCCCCGCCCAGGGGGCGGAGGCCTGTTCTATCAGCTCTGCCGGGTCCGGCGGCTGATGGTGCTGTCAGTAGCGGTAGTGGTCCGGCTTGTACGGGCCCTCGACCGGGACGCCGATGTAGGAGGCCTGCTCCGGGCGCAGCACGGTGAGCTTGGCGCCCAGTGCGTCGAGGTGGAGGCGGGCGACCTTCTCGTCCAGGTGCTTGGGCAGGACGTAGACGTCGGTCGGGTAGGACTCGGGCTTGGTGAAGAGCTCGATCTGGGCGATCGTCTGGTTCGCGAAGGAGTTGGACATCACGAACGAGGGGTGGCCGGTGGCGTTGCCCAGGTTCAGCAGGCGGCCCTCGGAGAGGACGATGATCGCCTTGCCGTCGGGGAAGGTCCAGGTGTGGACCTGGGGCTTGACCTCGTCCTTGACGATGCCGGGCACGGCGGCGAGGCCGGCCATGTCGATCTCGTTGTCGAAGTGGCCGATGTTGCCCACGATGGCCTGGTGCTTCATCCGGGCCATGTCGCCGGCCATGATGATGTCCTTGTTGCCGGTCGTGGTGATGAAGATGTCGGCGGTCTCCACCACGTCGTCCAGCGTGGCGACCTGGTAGCCGTCCATCGCGGCCTGCAGGGCGCAGATCGGGTCGATCTCGGTGACGATCACGCGGGCGCCCTGGCCGCGCAGCGACTCGGCGCAGCCCTTGCCCACGTCGCCGTAGCCGCAGACGACCGCGACCTTGCCGCCGATGAGGACGTCGGTGGCGCGGTTGATGCCGTCGACCAGGGAGTGGCGGCAGCCGTACTTGTTGTCGAACTTCGACTTGGTGACGGCGTCGTTGACGTTGATCGCCGGGAAGAGGAGCGTGCCCGCCTGGTGCATCTCGTACAGGCGGTGGACGCCGGTGGTGGTCTCCTCCGTGACGCCGCGGATCTCCGAGGCCAGCTGCGTCCACTTCTGGGGGGACTCGGCCAGGGTGCGGTTGAGGAGCTCGAGGATGACGCGGTGCTCCTCGTTCTCCGCGGTGTCCACCGAGGGGGCCTTGCCGGCCTTCTCGTACTCCACGCCCTTGTGGACCAGGAGCGTGGCGTCGCCGCCGTCGTCCAGGATCATGTTCGGGCCGCCGGTCGGGGTACCGGGCCAGGTCAGCGCCTGCTCCGTGCACCACCAGTACTCCTCGAGCGTCTCGCCCTTCCAGGCGAAGACGGGGACGCCCTGCGGGTTCTCGGGGGTGCCCTGCGGGCCCACCGCGATCGCGGCAGCGGCGTGGTCCTGGGTGGAGAAGATGTTGCACGACGCCCAGCGGACCTGGGCGCCCAGCGCCACCAGGGTCTCGATCAGCACGGCCGTCTGCACCGTCATGTGCAGCGAGCCGGTGACCCGGGCGCCCTTGAGGGGCTGTGCCGCCGCGTACTCCTTGCGGATCGCCATCAGACCGGGCATCTCGTGCTCGGCGAGGGTGATTTCCTTGCGGCCGAAAGCTGCCAGGGACAGGTCCGCGACCTTGAAGTCCTGGCCATGGGAGGTGGTGGTCATTCGGGCTGCTCCTCCTGAAAGGTCGAGCGAGGGTGGGTACCTGTGGCTGTGCACGCGGCCGGGCTGGATGTGTGCGGACACACTGATCCACACTGATCGAATCGCCCTTGACCGCAGCGCAGTCCGTCGGAGGCCCTCTCTCCCTCGGCCGGTCCGTCGTGCGGGCCGCCCGACCGCCATCAGCAGCGACGTCTGGCTCTGCCCCGAATCTACACCGGGTGCGGCGGAGAACCCCAGCCCCTTCTCGGCCCCGATCGGGCCGCCCGGAACGGCGATCCGGCGGACCGTCAGGTTCCGCCCGGGGCAATGAGCTTGGTCTCTCTCGCTTTGCTCCGCCCCTCCGGTGTTGCAGGATGCCGTCAACGCGAGTTGTGAGGAGATCCATGTGACCAGTCCAGCCGGTCCTCCCCCCGCCGCGGGGTCGAGCGGGCGACGGCTCAAGCTGCTCGCGGTGACCGCCTGCCCCACCGGTATCGCCCATACGTATATGGCCGCGGAGAAGCTGGTGCAGGCCGCGCAGGCGCTCGGCCATGAGATCAAGGTGGAGACGCAGGGGTCGATCGGCGCGGAGAACGTCCTGACCGACAACGATGTCAGGGAGGCCGACGGCGTCATCATCGCCGCCGACAAGGACGTCGACCGCAGCCGGTTCGCCGGCAAGAGGGTGCTGGTGGTCGGCGTCGCGGAGGGAATCCACCATCCCGAGCAGTTGATCGAGCAAGTGCAGTCGGCACCGGTCCACGAGGGCGACGGCGGCGGGATCCTGGCCGGAGCCGCGGGCGGCGGTGCGGGGAAGGGCCGCGGGGTCATGTACAAGGCGCTGATGAACGGCGTCTCGTACATGATTCCGTTCGTCGTCGTCGGCGGTCTGCTGATCGCGGTGTCCCTCGCCCTGGGCGGGCACCCGAACGCGAGCGGCGGGCTGGTGATTCCGGACGGCTCGTTCTGGAAGCACGTCAACGACATCGGTGTCATCGGTTTCACGCTGATGGTGCCGATCCTGTCCGGCTACATCGCCTATGCGATCGCCGACCGGCCGGCGCTGGTGCCCGGCATGATCGGGGGCTGGATCGCCAACACCGGTGCGCTGTACGGCTCGAAGTCGGGTGCGGGCTTCATCGGTGCGATCGTCACGGGCTTCCTGGCCGGCTGTCTGGTGCTGTGGATCAAGAAGGTCAGGGTCCCGCGGTTCGTCCGGCCGATCATGCCGATCATCGTGATCCCGGTCGTGGCGACGTCCGCCCTCGGCCTGTTCTTCATCTATGTGGTGGGCCGGCCCATCGCCTGGGTCTTCGAGCATCTCACCGACTGGCTGGGCAGCCTGACCGGGGCGAGTGCGGCGCTGCTCGGCGTGCTCCTGGGGTTGATGATCGCCTTCGACATGGGCGGGCCCGTCAACAAGACGGCGTTCCTGTTCGGCGCGGGGCTGGTCTCCAAGAACCCCGAGATCATGGGCATGTGCGCGGCCGCCATCCCGGTGCCGCCTCTCGGGCAGGGGCTGGCGACGCTGCTGCGGCGGCGGATGTTCGACGAGCAGGAGCGGGAGACCGGGCTGGCCGCGCTGTTCATGGGATTCTTCGGCATCACGGAGGGGGCGATTCCGTTCGCTGCGGCCCGGCCTGCGCGGGTGATCCCGGCGAACATGCTGGGCGGCGCCGTGGCGGGCGCGGTCGCGGGCCTCGCGGCGGTGGAGGACAGCGTGCCGCACGGCGGGCCGATCGTGGCGGTGCTGGGCGCGGTGAGCGGGGTGCCGATGTTCTTCGTCGCCGTGGTCATCGGCGCGGTGGTCACGGCGTTGGCGACGGTCACGCTGATGTCGCTCGGCGGCACGCCCGTTGCCGTCGGCGGTCCCGCTGCTGCCGCGCCTCCTGTGGCCGTGCCGCCCGCGGCCCGGGCCGAGGTGCTGTCGGGGTACCTCACCGAGCGGACGGTGAGCCTCGGCCTGGCAGCGGAGGGCAAGGAGGCGGCCATCCGGGAGATGGCCGAACTCCTCGCCGGCACGGGCAGGGTGACGGATGTGGACGCGTTGACGGCGGCCGCGCTGGCGCGGGAGGAGCTCGGTACGACCGGGCTCGGCGAGGAGATCGCGATCCCGCACGCGAAGACCGGTGCGGTGTCGGCTCCGGTCGTCGCCTTCGCCCGGTCCGGCGCGGGCATCGAGTGGGGGGCGCTCGACGGGACACGGGCGCGGCTGATCTTCATGATCGCGGTGCCGGAGGCGGCCGCAGGGGACGAACACCTGCGGATTCTGGCGCTGCTGGCGCGGAAGCTGCTGGACACGGGGTTCCGTGAGCGTCTGCTGGCAGCGGCGGGCACGGACGAGGTGATGGGGATCCTGGAGGAGATCCGCTGAGGCCGGCGGGCGCTGCGCTCAGCGTCTGATGTCCGGCTCCAGGTAGATCACCCGGGCGATCGGCACGGCCTCGCGGATGCGGGCTTCCGCCTCATCGATGGCGCGGGCCACCTGGGCCGCCGTGTCGTCGTGGCGGACCGCGATCTTGGCGGCCACCAGGAGCTCCTCGGGGCCGAGGTGGAGGGTGCGCATGTGGATGACGGACGTGACGGTGTTCCCGTCCACCGCCGCCGCGCGGATCCTGGCCACCTGGTCAGGGCCCGCGGCCTCGCCCAGCAGCAGGGACTTGGTCTCGGCCGCCAGCACGAGGGCGATCACGACCAGCAGGGCGCCGATGCACAGCGTGCCGATGCCGTCCCACACCCCGTCCCCGGTGAGGAGCGTCAGACCGACGCCCCCCAGCGCGAGGACGAGGCCGATCAGGGCGCCGAAGTCCTCCAGCAGCACCACCGGGAGCTCGGGCGCCTTGGCCGTGCGGACGAAGGAGCTCCAGGACTGCTTGCCCCGCAGCTCGTTCGCCTCCTTGACGGCCGTGCGGAACGAGAAGCCCTCCGCGACGATGGCGAAGAGGAGCACGCCCACCGGCCAGTACCAGTGCTCCAGTTCGTGCGGGCTCCTGATCTTCTCGTAGCCCTCGTAGAGCGCGAAGACGCCGCCGATGGTGAACAGGACGATGCTGACGAGGAATCCGTAGACGTAGCGTTCGCGGCCGTAGCCGAAGGGGTGTTCCTCGGTCGCCTGCTTCCGGGCCTTCTTGCCGCCGAGCAGCAGCAGGGCCTGGTTGCCGGAGTCCGCGACGGAGTGGACGCCTTCGGCGAGCATCGACGACGAGCCGCTGAAGGCGAAGGCGATGAACTTGCCTGCCGCGATGGCCAGGTTGGCGCCGAGCGCGGCGACGATGGCCTTCGTACCGCCCGTTGCGCTCATGCGGCGCCGCCGTCGGTGGTGGCCCGGAAGACCGTTGCCTCGCCGAGGAGCACGACGTCTTCGCCGGCGGGGACGAAGGCGGACATGCCCGGATCCAGGGGCAGTTCGCGGCCCTCCATGTTGCGGAGGACGACCGTGCCGGACGTGCACAGCAGGATCTGCGCGGCGCCGGACGGCAGTGCGGTGCCCGCGCCGTCGTCGCCCGCACAGGGGGCCAGGACGTAGCGCGAGAGCCGGAACTCGTGGACCGGGGTGTCGTAGACCTCCTCCCCCTCGGCGTCGGCCTCGGGCCGCAGCACCTCGGGGTCGGACGCCTCGAAGCGGACGACGCGCAGGAGTTCGGGGACGTCGATGTGCTTGGGGGTCAGGCCGCAGCGCAGGACGTTGTCGGAGTTGGCCATGATCTCGATGCCGAGGCCCTCGAGGTAGGCGTGCGGGACTCCGGCGCCGAGGTAGAGGGCCTCGCCGGGGAGCAGGCGTACGTGGTTGAGAAGCATGGCCGCGATGACGCCCGGGTCGCCGGGGTGGTGGTGGGCGAGGGAGGCGTAGGCGACGTACGCCTCGCGGTACGGGCCGTCGACGGCGCCGAGCCGCTCCGCCGCGGCGGCGGTCTTCGTCACCGTCCGGGCCATGGCCTCGGGTTCGGCGCCGAGGACGGCGGCGAGGACCTCGCGCAGGGCGGCCTCCTCGGGCTGCGCCCGCAGGATGTCGGCGTACGGGACGAGGGAGTCGACGCCGAGTGCGCCGAGCAGGCCGGCCGTCGCCTCGGGGGCGCGGAAGCCGCAGAAACCCTCGAACGGGGTGAGGGCGCAGATGAGTTCGGGCTTGTGGTTGGCGTCCTTGTAGTTGCGGTGGGGGGCGTCGAGGGGAATGCCGCGGGCCTCCTCCTCCGCGTAGCCCGCTGCGGCCTGTGCCAGGTCGGGGTGGACCTGGAGGGAGAGCGGCGAGGCCGCGGCGAGGATCTTCAGCAGGAACGGCAGCCGGGGGCCGAAGCGTGCGACGGGTCCGGCGCCCAGCTCGCCCTCGGGGTCGGCGGCGATCACCTCGGACAGGGCTCGGGGCCCCTGTCCCCGGTCGATGCGGGAGGGCGCGCCGTGGTGGGCGCCCATCCACAGCTCCGCCTGGGGCTCGCCGGTGGGGTCGACGCCGAGCAGCCCGGGGATCGCGGTGGTGGAGCCCCAGGCGTAGGGGCGCACGGTGTTGGCGAGAAGGTCCATGGGGGCTCTGTTCCTGACTGTCCTGGGTGGGCTGTCGGGGGACGACCGGGGTGGCGGGCGGGCGCGCGGCCGGTTACGACGTGGAGGCGAGCGCCAGGTAGACGGCGGCGAAGTCCGTGATGGAGAGCAGCTCCGCGGCGGTCTCCAGGGCGCTGCTGCCCTCGGTGGCCTCCAGCTCGCTGACGGGGGTGTCGCGGTGGAGGGCGAGCTCGCGGGCGGCGGGGGCGGGCGAGGTGACGTCGGGCTCCCGCTCGCGGAGCAGGACGACGCGGGCGTGCAGGGCGGCCTCCTGCTCCTCGACCCGGTCGCGGAAGAAGTCTTCCGGATCGGCCCCGGCGGCAAAGGCCCCGGAGAGCAGGGCGCCGTGGGCGGTGAGCGCCTCGGGGAGCTCGGCGGCGAGGGCGGGGCGGCCGGCGAGCGCGGCGAGGACGGTCGCGAAGCGGCGGCCGGCCGCGGCGGCGAGCTCGCCCTCGCTCCAGATGAGCGGGAGGGTGTCGGCGACCTCGGCCGCCAGAGTCTTGGCCGGGTTGCTGTACGTGGCGATGGCGGGGCCGCAGCGCTCGGCGACCTGGTCGAGGTGGTCGGCGAGCGCCTCCAGGGTCTCGGGCGGCGCGCTGAACAGGCCGAGGCGGTCGGCGAGGGCGAGCAGCGGGGTGAGCAGCGACCAGAGGGTGCCGGGGCCGGTGGGCAGCACGGCCCGGGTGCCTTCGTAGGCGTCGCCGCCGCGCGCCGCGGCGGCCTCGTACGGCGTGGCGGTGAGCGGCACGGCCAGGCCGCGGACCTGGGCGGTGGCCTCGGCGAGCGGGGAGCCCGCGGGGCTGACGGAGACGACGGTGCAGCCGCGCCGGTAGGCCTGCTCCAGCAGCACGGCGAGGCCCGGCTCCGTGCCGTCCGGGCTGGCGACGAGGAGCAGGTCGAGCGGTCCCGTCCAGCCGGGGAGGGTCCAGCGCAGGGCGCCGGGGGCGGGGGCCACGCCCGCCGGGCGGATCAGGGCGACGGGGCAGCTGCCGTCGGCGAGTGCCGAGAGCAGCTCCGCCGTGGAGCCGGCGGCCGGCCCGGGGCCGGCGACCAGGACGGCGCGCGGCCGGCCGTCCGGCTGCAGGGAGCCGATGCCGGCTTCCGTGGCGTTGCGCACGGCCGTGCGGACCCGGGCGCCGGATTCGGCGGCGCCGCGGAGCAGCCCGTGCAGATCGGCGCGGGAGAGGCCGTCGGGGTCATCGAGGAGTGACTCGTCGAACACCGTTGCTCAGCCTCCGATCGCCGAGGGGATACGCGTGCCTGGCTGCCTGCGGCAGCGGCGGGGTCAGGCGGGGCGGCGTGCCTCGTCCACGAGCAGGACGGGGATGCCGTCGCGGACGGGGTAGGCCAGGGCACAGCTCTGGCTCTCGCACACCAGCTCGGGGGTCTCCCCGGCCGCGTTCTCCTCGCGGAGGGGGGCATGGCACGCCGGGCAGGCGAGGATCTCCAGGAGACCGGCTTCGAGCGGCATGGGGATTCCCTTCGGGATGTGCGGTTCTGTGTGGTCAGCCTACCGCCGGGGGCCCGGCGCGCTCACGCCCTGACGATCGCCAGGACCTCGTCCCGCACGCGGGCCACGGTGGCCGCGTCGCGGGCCTCCACGTTGAGGCGGAGGAGGGGCTCGGTGTTGGACGCGCGGAGGTTGAACCACCAGTCGGGCGTGGTGACGGTCAGGCCGTCGAGTTCGTCGAGCTCGGCGCCTTCGGTGCCCTCGTACGCGGCGCGGACCGCTGCAGTGCGGCCGGCCTGGTCGGCGACGGTGCTGTTGATCTCGCCGGAGGCGGCGTAGCGGTCGTACTGCCGGACGAGCTCCGAGAGCGGGCCGGGCTGGCCGCCGAGCGCCGCCAGGACGTGGAGGGCCGCGAGCATGCCGGTGTCGGCGTTCCAGAAGTCGCGGAAGTAGTAGTGGGCGGAGTGCTCGCCGCCGAAGACGGCGCCGTGCGCGGCCATTTCCTGCTTGATGAAGGAGTGGCCGACGCGGGTGCGGACGGCCCTGCCGCCGTGCTCCCCGACGACCTCCGGCACCGACCAGGAGGTGATCAGGTTGTGGATGATCGTGCCGCCGGGGTGCTTGGCCAGCTCGCGGGCGGCGACCAGGGCGGTGATCGCGGAGGGCGGGACGGGCTCGCCGCGCTCGTCGACGACGAAGCAGCGGTCGGCGTCGCCGTCGAAGGCGAGGCCGATGTCGGCGTGCGTCTCCCGGACCTTGGCCTGGAGGTCGACGATGTTCTTCGGGTCGAGGGGGTTGGCCTCGTGGTTCGGGAAGGTGCCGTCGAGCTCGAAGTACATGGGCACCAGGTCGACCGGCAGGCCGTCGAGGACGGTCGGGACGGTGTGGCCGCCCATGCCGTTGCCCGCGTCCACCACGACCTTCAGGGGGCGGATCCGGCCGAGGTCGACGAGGGAGCGCAGGTGCGCCGCGTAGTCCGCGAGGACGTCCCGCTCGGCGACCGTGCCGGGGACGGCCGCGGGCTCGGGGGCGCCGCTCTCCAGCCAGCCCTCCACGAGGGCGCGGATCTCGGCGAGGCCGGTGTCCTGGCCGACCGGGGCAGCGCCTGCGCGGCACATCTTGATGCCGTTGTACTGCGCGGGGTTGTGACTGGCCGTGAACATGGCGCCCGGCAGGCCGAGTTGGCCGCTGGCGAAGTAGAGCTCGTCCGTGGAGCAGAGGCCGATCAGGGTGACGTCCGCGCCCCGCGCCGCCGCGCCGCGCGCGAAGGCCTGCGACAGGCCGGGCGAGGAGGGCCGCATGTCGTGGCCGACGACGATGGCACGGGCATCGGTGACCTGGGCGAAGGCGGCGCCGAACAGCTCGGCGAGCTTCTCGTCCCACTGCTCGGGGACGACGCCGCGTACGTCGTACGCCTTCACGATCTGCGACAGATCAGCCACTGCCGACCCCTCCTTGAGTGCGGTTCGGGACACCGGTGCGTTTCATCGGGACACCAAACCTACCTGCCGCGTGTGACAACGGGCGTACGCGCTGTCAGGAGTCGGGCGAGCGGAGCACCCTGAGGTGACCACGGCGGGCGACCTCCATCGGGTTGGCCTCGCGGCCGGCCGGGCCCATGACGCCGGGTGCGGCGCCCGGTCCGGCGGCGCGCTCCTGCGGACGGGCCGCCTCGCGCACGGCGTTGGCGAGGGCTTCGAGGTCGTCGCTGCTGGGGCGGGCGGGGCCGCTGTCGACCGCGAGGCGTACGACGTCCCAGCCGCGCGGGGCGGTCAGACGCTCGGAGTGCTCGGCGCACAGGTCGTAGCAGTGGGGTTCGGCGTAGGTGGCGAGCGGACCGAGGACGGCGGTCGAATCGGCGTAGACGTACGTCAGCGTCGCGACGGCCGGGCGGCCGCACGCGGTGCGCGAACAGCGACGTACAGGGCTCACGAGGTTGGACGGTACCGCACTCTTGAGCGGGCCGCGACGACTCACCCTCGGCTCACCCCTCCGTGTCGTCCCGGTTCGTCCGGTGGACACCGTTGTCAAAGCGCCTGGTTGACCCGTACACGAGACGAGGAACACGGTGCGGGGCGGAGGGAGAAACCGTCATCACCCGGAACAGATAGTGTCATTCCGCATGCGGCGGGCGACTCAGCACGCGGCCGTAATCGGTCGCAGAAACGGCCGAAACGTTCATCCGGCGACATGCGATGAGATGCGTGGCCACGGCGTGTACACGGGCCTCCGACGGATACTCTCAGGAGTGATGGACAGCCCCGTACCTCCCCCGACCGGCGCCGGCGGGCACCCCGGGCCGACGCCCCCGCGCCCCCGCCACCGCGACCGCCACGGGCGCGGTATGCGCGGGCCGGTCGCCCCGCCCCAGGTTCCGCTGTCGGTCAGCCGGGCCGAGGCGTTCATCGACCTCGTGCACGACTCCGCGGAACGGCTCGAACGCCGGTGGCCGCAGCTGGCCTCGGTGGATTTCGTGGTCCGGGAGGTACCCGTCGGGGGCGACGAGGCCGAGGCCCTCGCCGCGCTGCTCGACGGGGACGCCGTGCCGCTCGGGCGGTATGTCCCCGCCCACGGCGACAGCCCCGACCGGATCGTCGTCTACCGGCGGCCGGTGGAGATCCGCACCAAGACGCGGGACGAGCGGGCGCTGCTCGTCCACGAGGTCGTGGTGGAGCAGGTCGCCGAACTCCTGGGGCTGGCACCCGAGTCGGTGGATCCGCGGTACGGGCAGGACTAGGGCCTGCGCGGCGCGTGGCCTCAACCCCGGTTCAGCAACGACAAATCCGTCTTCGCCTCCGGGACCGCCACCGTCGAGCGGTCGTCCGGGAGGGGCTGGATCGTGAACATCGGGACGCCGTCCTTCGGCAGGGCGAGCATCCGGGACGCGTACACCGGTCCCCCGTCCGTCTTCTCCACCGTCACCGCATAGGAGCCCTTGGCCCCGTCCGGCTGCGGGGGTTCGAAGGCGAGGGTCGTTCCCGCCTTGACCGTGAACGTCTTGGTCACCGGTGCGCCGCCCTCGCTGCCCGCCGAGGACGTGACGCGCACCGTGGCCGCCTTGCCCGGTGCGGTCAGCGACAGGGTGGCCGCCTTGGGGCGGTTGTCCGCCACGGTGCCGCGGCCGTCGATCGCGGAGGTGGCGGGGATGAACGCCGTCTCCTGCTTGTCGTCCTTGCCGCGCGTGACGCGGAGCGCGGCGACGACCGGGGTGCCGCCGCTGCCGCCCGTGAGCATCAGGGAGCCCGCCTCGCCGCGGGTGAGGTCGCCGAGGTCGACGGCGGTCGTCATGCCGCCCTTGAGGTGCAGCGACTCGTGACCGGCCGGGGAGATCGTGCCGTTCGGGCCGACGAAGCGCAGACCGACGTCCGCGTCGTCGGAGCCGGGTGCGTAGGCGACGAGCCGCACGGACGTGGCGTCGGCGGGGATGCCGGGCAGCACCGCGTCCGCCGCCGGGTCGGCGGAGGGCGCCAGCCAGTCGCCGCCGGCCTTCTCGTCGGCGGCCTGCACGGCGGCGCCCAGGCGGCCCGAACGGGCCGCCACGTGGAGGGTCAGGTCGTCCGTGGGCGCATCCGTCAGCGTCGACAGCAGTACCGGCACGGTCGTGTGCGGCGGAACGGTGACGCCTTCGCCCGAAGGCGCCTTGATGCGGCCGTCCTTGCCGTACAGCTCCAGGTCGACGACGGCCGGTGTGGCGTCCGGGTTGGTCAGGTGGACGTAGTCCTGACGCCCCTTGGCGGTGCTCGCGCCCGGGAACCAGAACGACGTGTCGGGCGGTGTGCACGTCAGACCGTGCAGACCGCGTCCGCTGCCCGCGCTGATGGTGGTGGTCTGCTGCGCCGTCCAGCCGGGGGCGAGCGGACCGTCGGCGGCGCCGTAGAGGGCCGGTGCGTCCGAGCGGTCGGTCGTGGCCGTGACCGGTTTGCCGGGCTCCTTGAGGGAGAGGACCGGCTTGCCGTCGTTCTTGCCGCTCTTGCCGCCCGCCGCGGGCAGCAGGTCAGCGGACTTGCCCGTGCCCTTGCCGCCGGCCGGTGTGAACGCGGTGTACGTCGTGTCCCCCACGTCGGACGACGTCGGCGCCGGACACACCAGCGCGGACCGCTGCACGGGCGCCTTCGCGCCCGTGACCGTCCGACCGCTCTTGCCACCCGGCGCGGAAACGTCTGACGGGCCGGTGAGCACGGCGACACCGGTGACGGCGGCGAGTGCCGCCGTGCAGGCGAACAGGGAGAGGGTGGTGCGCTTCACTGCTGCTCGCTCCCGTCACGGTGGGGCTGCTGGTGTCCGTAGCCGTACGGGTCGTAGGCGTCGTACTGGCCGTACGAACCGGCCGCGTAGGGGTCCTGCGGGTACGGGACCTGGCCTTGTGCGTCGTACTGCGGGGACGGGTACGAGGGGTACGCGGGGTCGTGGCCCTGCTCGTACCCGGTGCCGTGACCGGACTGCTGGTACGGCTGGTTCCGGGCGTCCCACTCGCCGTACTCCGTGTACGGCTGCTGGTGCGGCACGGCGGCGTACGGGTCGGCCGGAGCCTGCTCCTCGTACGGGTCCGCCGGAGGTGCCCCGGCCGGCGGGGCCGGCTCCGGGGCGGCCGCAGCGGCGGCCGCGCGCAGGCGGCGGGCCCGGCGGCCCTCTCCCGGCACGGGCTGCTCGGGCACGGCCGCGGCGGCCGGTGCGGCGGCGGCCGGGGCGTCGCTCTCCGGCAGGTCGTCGTCGACCCGGCGCCGGCGGCCGGGGAGGGCGAGGACCACCAGGAGGAGCGCCAGCAGGCCCTGCCCCCACAGCCACGCCGTGTGCGCCACCGGGGTCTCGTACGACAGCGACAGCTTGCCGCCGCCCGCGGGGAGGGTGAAGCCCTGGGCCCAGCCGTCGACCGTGGTGCGCTTGAGCGCCTTGCCGTTCAGCGTGGCCTTCCAGCCGGGCGCGGCCTTGTCGGCGATCCGCAGCACGCGGCCCGCGGAGCCGGCCGGCAGCGTGGCGCGGGCCGTGACGGGCCCGGCCGCGACGGGGACCGGAAGGCCGCCGTCCTGCTGTGCACCACCGACGACCGTCACGCGGGCGACCTGCCGGTCGACCCGCCACAGTGCGGTGTGGCCCTCCTGGCTCAGCCGGGTCAGCCCGGGAGTGGAGTCCAGGACGCGGACCGTGCGGGCGGTCGCGCTGTCGTTGTCGCGAACGAGGACGTAGCCGACCGCGTAGTCGCCGAGGCGGCCTGCCTGGTCCGCGCCGGAGCCGCCGATCAGGTGCGCCACGACGGAGTCGAGCCGCCCGTCGCGGCCCGCGGCCTCGCTCAGCTCGGCGTCGCCCATGCGCGCCCCGGCACCGCGGACGAGCGTGTACGTGACGTGCGCCGTGTCCCCGCCGAGCACCAGGGTGCGGGCCTGGTCGCGGGTGCCCGCCTCCTCGGCGACGAACGCGGGCACCTGCGCCGGGTCGCGGCGCGTCAGCGGCCCGTCCGCGCCGCTGACCGTCCAGGCGACGGCGGCGACGAGCGGTGCGGCCCCTGCGGCGAGCACGATGAGGCCCGCGACCGGCTGCCGCCAGCCGAAGCTCTGCGCCGCCACCCGCTCCCGGGCGCCCTCGGCACCGACGACGGCCGCCGCGATGAGCGCCAGCCCGTAGACCAGGGTGGCCGGACCGGCCCAGGCGGTCCGGTTGCCCAGCACCGCGCACAGCAGACCGGTCAGTGCCACGGCCCACGCCGTGCGGACCGCGAACTGCCGGTCGCTGCGCAGCAGGGCGGCCAGCGCGGCGAGCACCACACCGGTCAGCAGGAACGCACCGGTCTTCGGCCCGCCGGGGTCTCCGGTGAGCAGTCCGAGCGGTGAGGCGGATCCGTGTCCCAGGTCCAGGCCCGCCTGACCGAGGAAGCGCGCCGGATGTGTGAACAGTCCGAGCGACCAGGGGGCCAGTACGGCGACCGGTGTGAGGAGCACGGCGAGCAGCCGCGGCCCCTGCACGGTCAGTTGTCCGGCACCGCCGCGCACACAGCGCAGGACGAGCACGCCGAGGCCGAGCACGACCGCGAGCGGCCAGACGACCGGAGTGAAGGACATGGTGACGGTCAGGAGGAGCGCGTACGTCCAGCAGGCACGCCACGAGGGGCGCGCCCCTGCCGTGCCGAGGCCCGCGGCGGTGACCGCCGCGCGCGCCATGAGCGGCAGGACGACGGCCAGGGCGGCGGTGCCCAGCCTGCCGGTCGCGAGGGCGCCGGTGGCGGCGGGCAGGAAGGCGTAGGCCACGCTCGCCCAGGCGCGCAGCAGCCGGGAGTCGACCAGTGGGCGGGAGGCGAAGTAGGCGGTGAGACCGGCCAGTGGCACCGAGCAGACCAGCAGCAGCGTGAGGGTGAAGCTCGTGGAGCCGAGGAAGAACGTCGACAGGGCGGCCAGGACGGCCAGATAGGGCGGCGCCCCGGCGGTGGTGCCGGTGCCGACCGGATGCCAGCCGTCGGTGTAGCTCGCCCACAGGGCGGACGCGCCGTCCGGTACGGGCAGCAGCGCACCGCCGGAGAGCGCGCCGCCGCCGAACAGTCCGCGGCAGGCGATGGCGGAGACGAGCAGCAGGACGGTGAAGAGGACGGGGGCGGGCTTGCGGGCGATGCGCCGGAGCCGGGCGAACTGCTCGACCTCCAGGAAGTCCGCGTCGTCCCCGCCCGGTCCCGATTCGACGGCCCCGTGACGTCCGGCGGACGAGGTTCCGTCGTCCTTCCCCGCCCCGAAGTCGCTCGCGAGCTGCTCGACGGTGGCGCGGACGGTCGCGCCCGGCGGCGGGAAGAGGGCCCGCAGTTCGCCGGCCGTGACGGACGGCTGCCCGCGCCGCTTGCGCGCGGCGCGGATGCGCCCGGGGCGCAGCAGCGTGGCCATGAGCCCCGCGACCTCGTCGAGCGCCTGCCCGGGGGCCTTGCCCACGAGGTAGCCGAGGGTGCGCAGCAGGGTGCTGAGGACGACCCGGAGCATCACGTACGGCAGCAGCGCGCCGCGGGTGTTGGCGAGGAGCGTGTAGACGGCGCCGGCCTTGTCGACCTTGTGCGGGTCGGCGGGCTTGCGGCCCGCGCAGTCGACCGGGCGGCGCTCGCGGGCGGCCGCCTCCGCGTGCCGCAGGACGGCCTCGGGGGCGACGAGCACGCGGTGCCCGGCGGCGGTGGCGCGCCAGCACAGGTCGACGTCGTCGCGCATGAGCGGCAGGCGCTGGTCGAAGCCGCCCAGCTGCTCCCACACGTCGCGCCGGACGAGCATGCCGGCGGAGGAGACGGCGAGCACCTGGCGGACCTGGTCGTGCTGGCCCTGGTCCTGTTCGCGGCGCTCCAGGCCCGTCCAGCGGCGGCCGCTGCGGGCGATGGAGACGCCGACCTCCAGCAGCTGCCTGCGGTCGTACCAGCTGCGCAGCTTGGGGCCGATGACGGCGGCGGGCCGGCCCGCGGTGATCTCGGCGTCGGCCACGCGCAGGAGTTCGTGCAGTGCGCCGGGCTCGGGGGCGCAGTCGTCGTGCAGCAGCCAGAGCCATTGCACGGGTTCGAGGTCGGCGGTGTACGCGCCGTCCTCATCCTCGCTCCAGGTGCGGCCGACCGGGTCCCAGCCGCTGGACCTGCGCAGGTACGGCAGTTCGTCGGCGGTGGGCGCGGGGGCGGCGCGGACGGCCTCGTCGACGGCCGTGCCGAAGCCGGCGCGGCGGGCGAGGTGCAGGACGCGGTCGTCGCCGAGGGCGTCGGCGAGGAGCCGGGCGGAGTCGTCGGTGCTGCCGGTGTCGGCGGCCACGGCGTTCTGCACGGGCCGTTCCTGGCCGAGCAGTCCGGCGAGGGCGTCGGGCAGCCAGCGGGCGCCGTCGTGGGCGACGAGCACGGCGGTGACCACGTGGCGCGGGAACGCCGGGGGAACCGTGTGGTCGGACAGGGAGCCGGCGGGGAAGCGGGCCGCCGTAGTGCTGTGCACGGACATCGAGGTACAGGCCCTCCGGCCGGGCGTCCCCGGGTCACCCCCGGAGGACTGCGGTGCTGGACTGCTGCGGTGGACGCGGGCGGGTCCGGCGGGCCCGGAAGGGCACGGCCGCCGTCGCCCGGCGCGTCGTCGAGCCACCCACCCTAGTGGCTCGGCGGACAGCAGTCCGCCTCCCGCTTGCGGGGCGCGGGAGGCGGACTGTTCGCTATGGACGGTGTTGCGGTTGCTGGTGCGGGAGTGCTCGGACCGGATGGTCCTTCAGTCCCCTGTGCGGGCCTTGTACAAGACATTGCGTCAGGTCGTGACTCGTGTGCGTCGGTCCTGGACCGGCGACCGTCAGACCGCGGCCTTCTTGAGGCGGCGGCGCTCACGTTCGGACAATCCGCCCCAGATGCCAAAGCGTTCATCATTGGCCAAGGCATATTCAAGGCACTCGGAACGGACTTCACAGGCCAGGCACACTTTTTTCGCCTCGCGCGTGGATCCGCCCTTTTCGGGAAAGAAGGACTCGGGGTCGGTCTGAGCGCACAGTGCGCGCTCCTGCCAGCCGAGCTCCTCGTCCGCCTCCTCGACCAGCAGTTGCTGGAACAGCTCGGTCATGTGCGCCCCTCGTCTGTCATTGCGTCCCCGTGTGCTGCCGCTATCAGGTGCGACAGAACGACACGAGTGAAATTACAAGTGCGGCGATCCGGGGCAGTCAAGCCGGGATCTGCTATTGGGCCCCTTATTCACTCTGCGGAACCAAGGCTGAGCGTAAAGTTGCCAAACCATCACAAGAGTGGACACATCTCCCACTCGTCACAGGGACCCCGTTTCTCCCTTCCGTAAGGGAGGACGCCGAGGGGGCCGATCCCAGTTGCAGCACGGTCCGCGGAGCTCGCCGACGGCCCGGACGGTGCGCCACCTGTCCGACATTACGGCGCCACAAACCCTTTGCCCCTTTCGGACACCGGAAGAGGTGAACCAATAACGTCAAAACAGACATCCAGTTGACAGAGGGGCCGGTGGCCCGGTCTCCTTGGTGGCATGCCAGCGACCTCCCTCCCCCTGGGGAACCTCAGCCTGACCCGTGCCTACGGGTCCCGCTGTGCTGTTCAGGCGCGCTGTCGCTGTTCCAGCTGTTGATGCGTACGCGCTTCCGCCGTCCTCGCTCCAGCTGATCCCTTCCGGTTCTTCCCGGCGCTTCCGCACACCCGCTCGTCGTGCGCCCCGCCGCCCCGGTCTCTTCCTTCCCGTACGAGGAACACCTTTCATGAACAGCGACGTCCAGATCGCCGGCGACCCGCTCGCCGTCCCGCACCTGATGCCCCCGCCCGCCGCCCACCCCGCCACCGTCGCCGAGTTCGCCGGACTGGCCCGTACCCTCGCCGCCGACCGCGCCTCCTGGGCGCACCTCGTGCGCTACGACGCCGTCAGCCGCTGGTACCACCGGCTGCGCACCGGGCCCGGGTACGAGGTCTGGCTGCTCAGCTGGGTGCCCGGCCAGGGCAGCGGGCTGCACGGCCACGGGCGGTCGTCCGGCGTGCTGACCGTCGTGCAGGGGGAGCTCACCGAGGCCGCCACCACCGCCTCCGGTGCCGTGCGGCGCCGGCTGGCCGCCGGGGACCAGCGTGTCTTCGCCCCCGGCTATGCGCACGAGGTCCTCAACGACTCGCTCGAGCCCGCCGTGAGCCTGCACGTCTACTTCCCCGGGCTCACCGAGATGCCGATGCACCGGCCGCAGGCCGCGTGGCCGCAGTGCGCCTCGGGCCACGCGGGCGGCGGCCGCGCCCGGACCGCTCTTCAGGGCGGCTCGTAGCGGCTGACAGACTGCAGGCATGCAGCAGCGCATTGTGGTTCTGGCCGGCGGGATCGGGGGCGCCCGCTTCCTCCGCGGCCTCAAGTCAGCAGCTCCCGACGCCGACATCACCGTCATCGGCAACACCGGCGACGACATCCATCTCTTCGGCCTCAAGGTCTGTCCCGACCTCGACACCGTGATGTACACCCTCGGCGGCGGCATCCACGAGGAGCAGGGGTGGGGCCGGGCCGGCGAGACCTTCGCCGTGAAGGAGGAGCTGGCGGCCTACGGCGTGGGGCCCGAGTGGTTCGGGCTCGGCGACCGCGACTTCGCCACGCACATCGTGCGGACGCAGATGCTCGGCGCCGGATACCCGCTCAGCGCCGTCACCGAGGCGCTGTGCGCGCGGTGGCAGCCGGGCGTCCGGCTGCTGCCGATGAGTGACGACCGGGTGGAGACCCACGTCCTCGTCGACACCGAGGACGGGCGCAAGGCCGTGCACTTCCAGGAGTACTGGGTGCGCATGCGGGCCTCCGTGCCCGCCCACGCGATCGTTCCGGTGGGGGCCGAGCAGGCGAAGCCCGCGCCCGGGGTGCTGGAGGCCCTCGCCGCCGCGGACGTCGTGCTCTTCCCGCCGTCCAACCCCGTCGTCAGCGTCGGCACCATCCTGTCCGTGCCCGGTGTCCGCGAGGCCGTCGCCGACGCCGGGGCGCCCGTCGTCGGCCTCTCCCCCATCGTCGGGGACGCGCCCGTGCGCGGCATGGCCGACAAGGTCCTCGCCGCCGTGGGCGTCGAGTCCACCGCCGCCGCCGTCGCCCGGCACTACGGGTCCGGGCTGCTGGACGGGTGGCTCGTCGACACCGTCGACGCCGGGGCCGTCGCGGATGTCGAGGCCGCCGGGATCCGGTGCCGGGCCGTGCCGCTGATGATGACCGATGTTCCGGCCACCGCCCGGATGGCCTCCGCGGCGCTGGCCCTGGCCGAGGAGGTGCGGGGCTCGTGAATGGTTCCTACGGTGACGTTCCCGGTTTCCGGGTGTGGGCTGTTCCCGGGATTCCCGAGGTGCAGGGGGGCGATGACCTCGGCAAGATCATCGCCTCCGCGGTCCTCGGGGACGGGCTGCCCGGGCTTGCCGACGGCGATGTTCTCGTCGTCACCTCGAAGATCGTCAGCAAGGCAGAGGGGCGGGTCGTCCTCGCCAGCGACCGCGAGGCCGCGATCGACGCCGAGACCGTGCGGGTCGTGGCGCGGCGCGGCACGCTGCGCATCGTCGAGAACCGCCAGGGTTTTGTGATGGCCGCTGCCGGCGTCGACGCCTCCAACACCCCTGCTGGGACCGTCCTGTTGCTGCCCGAGGACCCCGACGCCTCCGCGCGGCGGATCCGGGACGGGCTGCGGGACGCGCTCGGCGTCGAGGTCGGTGTCGTCATCACCGACACGTTCGGGCGGCCCTGGCGCAGCGGGCTGACGGACGTCGCCATCGGGGCCGCCGGGGTGCGGGTCCTGGAGGACCTGCGCGGCGCCGTCGATGCCCACGGGAACGAGCTCGGGGTCACCGTGGTGGCCACCGCCGACGAACTCGCCGCCGCCGGCGACCTGGTCAAGGGCAAGGCCGGGGGGCTGCCGGTGGCCGTGGTGCGGGGATTGCCGCATGTGGTGGGCGGTGAGCACGACGGGTCCGGGGCGCGGGAGCTGGTGCGTGATGCGGCCGGTGACATGTTCCGGCTGGGGACGTCCGAGGCCGTGCGGGAGGCGGTGACGCTGCGCCGCACCGTACGGGAGTTCACGGACGCCCCGGTGGACCCGGGGGCCGTGCGGCGGGCCGTCGCGGCCGCGGTCACGGCGCCGGCGCCGCACCACACGACGCCGTGGCGGTTCGTGCTGCTGGAGTCCGAGGAGTCGCGGGTGCGGCTGCTGGACGCGATGCGGGACGCGTGGATCGCGGACCTGCGGGCGGACGGGCGCTCGGAGGAGGCCGTCGCGAAGCGGGTGCGGCGGGGGGACGTGCTGCGCCGGGCACCGTATCTGGTGGTGCCGTGCCTGGTGATGGACGGGTCGCATCGTTACCCCGATGCGCGGCGCGCTGCCGCGGAGCGGGAGATGTTCGTCGTCGCGGCCGGGGCCGGGGTGCAGAACTTCCTGGTGGCGCTCGCAGGGGAGGGACTCGGGTCGGCCTGGGTTTCGTCGACGATGTTCTGCCGCGACGTGGTGCGGGACGTCCTGGGGCTGCCGGAGGAGTGGGATCCCATGGGGGCCGTGGCCGTGGGGCGGGCGGCCGCTGCGCCTGCGGCGCGGCCCGGGCGGGATGCGGGGGCGTTCGTCGAGGTGCGGTAGTCGGGGGGCGGGAGCGGCTCGGCGACCGCTCCCGCCCGCCCTCAGAGCGGCGCGATGTTGCCGACCGGGAAGCGGGGAGCCCGCCTCGGCGGCACCTGGCCCGTCAGGAGGATCAGGCGGCAGGCCCGGTGGCGCTGGCCCTCGTACGGGGCCAGGAGTTCCAGCATGCCCTCGTCGTCCGTGCCCCTGGCACCCGTGAGGGCATAGCCGATGATCTTCGGCAGGTGCAGGTCGCCCGTCGTCACCGCATCCGCCGCGCCGTTGCTCCGCTGCAGCGTCTCCGCCGTCGTCCACGGGCCGATGCCCGGGATCGCCTGGAGGCGGGCCGATGCCTGCTGATCGTCCATCGCGGCTGCCTCTTCCAGGCGGGGGGCCACGCGGGCTGCTCTGATGATCGTCGACGCGCGTTTGGTGTCCACCCCTGCCTTGTGCCACTCCCAGGACGGGATCAGGGCCCAGCGCTTCGGATCCGGCATGACCCGCAGGCCCGGCATCGGGCCCGGGGCCGGGTCGCCATGGCGCTGGAGGAGCAGGCGCCACGCGCGGTACGCCTCGTCGCTCGTCACCTTCTGCTCCAGGATCGACGGGATCAGCGATTCCAGGACCAGACCCGTACGGGCCAGCCGCAGGCCCGGGTTGCGGCGGTGCGCCTCGTGGAGCAGGCGGTGGCGGGGGACGAACGCTTCCGGGGTGTCCGTCGCGCCCAGGAGGGCGGGGAGGGTGTCCAGGAGCCAGGGTGCTCCCGGGCCCCACGCTTCCGCCTCGATGCCGTTGGCCGTGGCTTTGACGTGGAGCGTTCCCGGTCCGGCAGGGGTGCGGCTCGACCGCCAGACCGAGCCGTCCGGTGCCACCCGGTACGCGGGGTCGCCCGGACCCCTTGCCAGGACGCCCAGTGTGCGTCCCAGGTCGTACGGGCCCGGCGGGGCCCATGTGCGGGTGGCCATTCGGCCAGGGTACGTCGGCCGCTGTGGCTACTGGTCCGACGAGAAGCGGATCGATCCCGGCGGGATCGTCGCGTCGCACCAGATGCGGGCTCCTGCGCGGAGTTCGTTGTCCGCGCCGATGCGCGCGTTGTCGCCGACCACCGCCCCGTCCAGCACGCAGCGGGCCCCTACGACCGCGCCCGCGCCGATGAGCGAGTCCGTGATCTGGGCGCCTGCCTCCACGACCGCGCCGTCCATCACCGTGCTGCCCTCGATGCGCGCCCCGGGCTCCACCCGCGCGCCCTTGCCGATCACCGTGCCGCCCATCAGCTTGGCGTCCTGCGCCACCTCGGCGCCGTCCAGCACCAGGTGCTCCCCGCACCGGCCCGGCACCGCCGGGGACGGGGCGCGGCCCAGGACCAGGTCCGCCGAGCCGCGCACGAAGGCCTGCGGGGTGCCCAGGTCCAGCCAGTAGGTGGAGTCCACCATGCCCTGGAGGTGGGCACCCGAGGAGAGGAGGTTCGGGAACGTCTCGCGTTCGACCGAGACCGGGCGGTCCGCCGGGATCGTGTCGATGACCGAGCGGTTGAAGACGTAGGCCCCGGCGTTGATCTGGTCGGTGACGATCTCCTCGGGCGTCTGCGGCTTTTCGAGGAAGGCCGTGACCCTGCCCGTCCCGTCCGTGGGGACCAGGCCGAACGCCCTGGGGTCCGCCACGCGGGTGAGGTGGAGCGAGACGTCCGCGTTCGCCCTGCGGTGCGTCTCCACCAGGGCCTCGATGTCGAGGCCCGTGAGGATGTCGCCGTTGAAGATCAGGACCGGGTCGCCGGGGGCCGAGTGCAGGCGCGAGGCCACGTTGCGGATCGCCCCGCCGGTGCCCAGCGGTTCCTCCTCGGTGACGTACTCCAGGTGCAGGCCCAGGGCGGAGCCGTCGCCGAAGTACGGCTCGAAGACCTCGGCCAGGTAGGACGTGGCCATCACGATGTGCTCGATCCCGGCCGCGCGGGCCCGCGCGAGCTGGTGGGTGAGGAACGGGACGCCCGCCGCCGGGACCATCGGCTTGGGCGTGTGCACCGTGAGCGGGCGCAGCCGTGTGCCCTTGCCGCCGACCAGGAGGATCGCTTCTCGCGAAGAAGTCAACTGTTGTCTCTGCTTCCTGCTGGGGCCGGGCCGTGAACGGCGGCCAGTGTATGCAGAACCTTCGAGTCCGCTTCGCGCCGGTCAGCGGCCCTGGAGCCGGGCGGCGGTCGAACGGATGGTGCCGAGACGGGAGTACAGCTTGTCACCGGGGCATTCCGTGGCATAACCGTCACGGTGCCCCGAAATCGCCTTGATCTTGACGGTCGTGCCCTTCTTGTAGAGATTGCCACCTCCCGACACCAGGGACACCGACCCCTTGGGGTTGACGCCGAAGAGCCCCAGCTTCCACGCGGCCAGCCTGGCCACGGCGTCCACGGCCGCACCGGGGGCCCCGTTCTTGCTGAACGTGCCGATCACGGCGATGCCCATGCTGTTGGTGTTGAAACCGAGCGTGTGAGCACCCTTGACGGCCTTGGCCACGCCGCCCGCGCGGCCTTCGTAGACCGTGCCGCACTTGTCCACGAGGAAGTTGTAGCCGATGTCCCGCCAGCCGCTGCTCACCACGTGGTAGCGGTAGATACCGCGGATGACGGAGGCGGCCTCCGAGCAGCTGTAGCCGTTGCCCGAGGCGGTGTGGTGGACGAAGGCCGCCTTGACGGTCTTGGTGTACGCGAACTGCCGCTCGCGCATGGACTCGTCGGCCCCCCAGCCGGCCCGGGTGACGATGCGCGGGCGCGGGCCCACGTAGCGCCCCGCGGACTCGGAGTCGTCGGCGTTCTCCTCCGTGCCCCGGTCCGTCTCGGGGGTCAGCGGGAGGCCGATGCCGTCCTGGGAGGGTGCCGTCTCGGGCACGTCCTGGGTCTCCGGGTCCTCCGTGTTCACGTCGGCGGTGATGCGCCCGATGCCGATGTGCGCCGCGGCGACGTCCCGCTGGGAGTCCGGGCGGTCCAGGGCGGGGATCTCGGTGGCGCCGAGGGGGGCCAGGGGGGCGTTGGCCGCGGAGGCGGAGGAGGAGCTCTCGTTGTCGCCGCCGGGGACCGGGCCGGGCGGGGTGACGGCCCGTCGGCCGGGGCGGCCGGCGGGCGCGGGGGCCGGGTCGCGGCCCGGGTCGACGAGTTCCGCGCGCATGCCGCGGGGCAGGCCGCTGCCATGGCCCGCGGGCTGCCGGTCGGCCGAGGGCTCGGGGCGGACCCGTACCTGGACGGCGTCGGAGGCACCGACCCACAGCGGTGCGGTGGAGCCGTGCACCTTGGAGTGGCGGCCCTCGTCCGAGTCGGGGTCGGGGCGGTCGTCGTCGTGCGCCTGGATGTCCTGCCAGCCGGACCACTGGTGGGTGGCCGTCGAGCGGGTACGGACCTGGACCCGGCCGTGCAGCTCGGCGTCCGCGTCGTCCCAGACGATGCCGATCAGCGAGAACGGCCGGACCTCCTGGGCCGGCAGACCCATCCCGGCCGTCCCGGAGGCCGTGCCGTACGCGCGGCGGGCGGTGCCGAGCGGGACCAGCGGGAACGAGCGCGTCGCGCCGGCCGGTGCGGCGGGGGCGGCGGGTGGTCTCCTCTCCGGCCCGGTCGCGCGGTGCGGCGCCGCTCCGGAGGAGACCGGGGCCAGGAGCGGCAGGGCGAGGGCGGCGCAGGCGGTGACGGCGGGGGTGATGAGGATTCCACGCATGAAAGAAACCTGAACACAATGGGACATTCCTGTCCATTTCTCAACTGCTGGTATGTCGGCCCGGAACGGCCCCGGGACACCCCCCGTCCGACTGACCGTCAGCCCCCGCCCCGCGTACCCTGGCGCGGATGAACGCCACCGACCGCACCCCCGCCGACCTGCTGCGTTCCGCGCTCGCCGCGGACCCGGCCCGCCCGCTGGTGACCTTCTACGACGACGCCACCGGCGAGCGCGTGGAACTCTCCGTGGCCACCTTCGCCAATTGGGTGGCGAAGACCGCCAATCTGCTGCAGGGCGATCTCGCCGCCGAGCCCGGCGACCGGCTCGCCCTGCTGCTGCCCGCCCACTGGCAGACGGCCGTCTGGCTGCTCGCCTGCTCCTCGGTGGGCGTGCTCGCCGACGTCGGCGGCGACCCGGCCGCCGCCGACCTGGTCGTCAGCGGGCCCGACACCCTGGAGCAGGCGCGCGCCTGCTCCGGCGAGCGCGTCGCGCTGGCCCTGCGCCCCCTGGGCGGCCGCTTCCCCGAGCCGCCGCAGGGCTTCCTCGACTACGCCGTCGAGGTGCCGGGCCAGGGCGACCGCTTCGCCCCGTACGCCCCCGTGGACCCCGACGGCCCGGCGCTGGCCGTGGACGGGCTGGAGCTCACCGGCGCCGAACTCGTCGGACGCGCCCGTGCGGACGCCGAGCGGCGCGGCCTCGCCGCCGGTTCGCGCCTGCTGTCGGGCCTGTCCTACGACGACTGGGACGGCCTGTCGGCCGGGCTCTTCGCACCGCTCGCCGCGGGCGGCTCGGTGGTGCTGTGCCGCCACCTCGGTCTGCTGTCCGCGGACGGCCTGGAGCAGCGGCGCGCGAGCGAGCGCGTCACCGTGACGGCCCTCTGACGCTGCCGGACGGCCGGTTCCGCGCGATGATCGACGGTACGCCGCCGACCGACCCCGCGCGGGAAGGACGCAATGCAGCCGTGAACCACAGCCCGGGCAGGCCCCGTCTGCCGGACGGCCCCCTCTCCGAGGGGCCGGACGGCAGGGCGGGCCTGTCCCGGCGCCGGCGCTGGCTGCGGTGGCTCGCCGGGGGCACGGCGCTGCTGGTGCTGGCGGTGGCCGGGATCGGCTGGGTGCTCTACGAGCAGCTCAACAGCAATATCCACACCGACGACGAGACCGCCGCGGAGCTCAGGCGCTGGGAGAAGGAGCGCCCGCAGGCCATGGTCAACGGCGCCCAGAACATCCTGATCATCGGCTCCGACACGCGCAGCGGCGCCGGCAACTCCCGGTACGGCGAGGACAGCGGCTCGCAGCGCTCGGACACCACGATCCTGCTGCACCTGGCCGCCGACCGGCACAGCGCCACCGCCGTCAGCCTGCCCCGCGACCTGATGGCCACGATCCCCCGCTGCCGCAAGCCGGACGGCAGCTACACCAACGAGCGCTTCGCGCAGTTCAACTGGGCGTACGAACTCGCGGGCACCGCCTGCACCATCCGCACCGTCGAGGGCATCAGCCGGGTCCGCATCGACCACCACATCGTCCTGGACTTCAGCGGCTTCAAGCGCCTGGTCGACGCGGTCGACGGGGTCGAGGTCTGCCTGAAGAAGCCTGTGGACGACCGCGAGGCGCACCTGACACTGCCCGCCGGGCGCCAAGTGCTGCACGGGGAACAGGCGCTGGGCTTCGTGCGGGCCCGCTACAGCATCGGCGACGGCAGCGACACCGAACGGATGGGCCGTCAGCAGCTGTTCATGGGCGCCCTGTTCCAGGAGATGCAGAGCGACGGGGTGCTGCTCAACCCCGCCCGGCTCTACCCGGTGCTCGACGCGGCCACCAAGTCGCTCACCACGGACTCCGGGCTCGACTCGCTGCGCAAGATGTACGACCTGGTGCGCACGGTGCGCAACATCCCCAGCAGCCATGTGCAGTTCCTGACGGTGCCGCGCAAGCCGTACCCGTACAACTCCGACCGGGACGAGCTCGTCCAGCCGGACGCCGACCAGCTGTTCGAGCAGCTGCGCATGGACCGGCCGGTGACGGTCAGTGAGCATGTCCGGCCCGCGGACGGGAAGCCGGACGGGCGGCGTCCTCCGCGGGCCCCGCGGGACGACGAACCCGATCCGGCCGACGTGTCGGACCCCGGTACCGGCGTCGCGCCCGAACCCCCTGCGGCACACCGGTCCATCCTGCCGTCGGCACCCGCGGCGCCGACCACGGGCGGGCGTTCGCAGGAGACCGCAGAGCCGTCTCCGATGCCGTCCACCAGGCCCGATGCCCCGCCCACATACGAGGGGACGACCGCCGCGCGCGGCATCTGCGGCTGAGCACCGCCGAAAAGGTGCGATCATCTCTTTCACCCCCGCGTTCGCCGAGGCGTTCGTGCCCATGAAGGGATCGGGGGGACCGCCCAGTTGTCGGGGAGTGCTTTTTGTCCCCGGCGTCGCTGGACGCTGAACTGGGCGGATAGTGTGAGCGATCCGGTGCGCGCTGCCGGCTCGGCGCGCACTGCACAGACGACGTGAAGGTGATCGGGCGTCCCAGGGGGAAGGGCGCCGGGTGGCACCCGACGGAGGATTCAGGCGACCGTGGACGCGCAAGGCCGTGGGCGAGCGGGTGGCATCGACCCCGCCGACCAGTGGGTGTTCGACCCCAAGACCGGCAGCTACGAGCTGCGCCTCGACGAGGCGGGGGAGCCGTCGGCCCCCGCCGGCACCCCCGCCGCCCCGGCCGCCCGGAGAACCCGGCCCCGACCCGCCCCCCGCCCGGTGCCCGGCCAGCGCAGCGGCGCCGCCGGCCGCCGCACCGGCGGCGGCAAGTCCGCGGGAGCGGACCGCCGCAGGCCCAAACCGAAGAAACGGACCGGCAGGAAGAAAGCCCTGATCTGGACGGGCGGCACGCTGGCCTTCGTCCTGGTCGGCGGCTCGGTGGGCGCGTATCTCCTCTACGAGCACCTGAACGGCAACATCGACAAGGTCGACGTCGGCATCGACAACGCGGCCGTCACCAAGGGCCCGGTCAACATCCTGGTGATCGGCACCGACAAGCGCTCCGGCAAGGGCAACACCGGCTACGGCGACGACGGAAGCGTCGGCCACGCCGACACCACCGTGCTCTTCCACGTCTCGGAGGACCGGTCGAACGCCACCGCGCTCTCCATCCCCCGCGACATGATCACCGACATCCCGGACTGCCCCACCAGGTCCGGCGGGACGACGAAGACGATCCCCGGCTCCAGGAACGTCCGCTTCAACGAGAGCCTGGGCCAGGAGGACCGCGACCCCGGCTGCACCTGGCGGACGGTCGAGCAGCTGACGGGCCTGAAGGTCACGCACTTCATGATGGCCGACTTCAACGCCGTCAAGCAGCTCTCCTCCGCGGTCGGCGGCGTCGAGGTGTGTCTCGGCAAGGACATCGACGACCCCAAGTCGCACCTCAAACTGAGCAAGGGACGGCACGAGATCCAGGGCGAGGACGCGCTGGCGTTCGTCCGCACCCGGCACAGCGTCGGCTTCGAGAGCGACCTGGACCGCATCAAACTCCAGCAGCAGTTCCTGAGTTCGATGATCCGGAAGATGAAGTCGGGCGACACCCTGACCAATCCGAAGAAGCTCTACGACCTCGGTGACGCGGCCACCAAGTCGCTGACCGTCGACACCGGTATCGACTCCGTCGGCAAACTGGCCAGCCTGGGCAAGGAGCTCAGCAAGGTCAACCTGAAGAACATCACCTTCGCCACCCTGCCCGTCATCGACAACCCGGCCGACGGCAAGGTGCACAAGACCGTCGTGCTCGACAAGGCGAAGGCCGACCCGCTGCTGGCCATGGTGCGGCAGGACGTCTCCCTCACCGAGGTCAAGGCGAAGGAGAAGAAGGCCCAGGAGGACGCGGACGCCAGGCAGCAGGCGCTGCTGCAGGGCCCGAAGGCCGAGCCCGCGAACGTCAGGGTGCGGGTCTTCAACGGCAGCCGCCGGGTGGGCGCCGCGCAGGAGGCCGTCGCCTGGATGCAGAACTCCAAGGGCATGACGCGCACGAGCAACGGCGGCAACGCCACCGGCGGCAAGACGGACAAGACGGTCCTGGAGTTCGCCCCCAACCAGGCCGACCAGGCCCGGCGGCTGGCGGACGCCATGGGGCTGCCCGCGGACGCCCTCCGGCAGAGCGGCGGCGACGCGCCGCCGAAGGCCGAGATGAGGCTGACGCTCGGCGCGGATTTCAAGGGCGCGGGCACCCCCGTCTCGGCGCCGGCTCCGTCCAAGGCGCCGGAGGGCGTGCAGAAGATCGAAGCCGACGACGAGAACGTGTGCGCGAAGTAGGACAGCGCGTCCGTCGAACATATTTGCGCGCCGCATAATGCAGTAACACAGTCCACCGTGCACCAACCGGCACAACACGCCTGCCCATCGGGCCGGACGCACGCACCACTTCAGGGGAGGCCCGATGCGCCAGAGCACCGGCGAAGAGCGGGATGCGGCGCAGGACGAGATACCGGTGGAGGCGGGCGACCCGGCGCAAGCCGGTATCCCCGCGCAGGCCGGCGGCGGATCCGGCGGGGACGACGGTTCCGGTGACCGCCCCGCAGAGGCCGGCGGCGGGGCCGCCACACGCAAGCGGACCCTGCGCATCGTGCGGTGGACCGCGCTCGGGGTGGCCCTCGCCGTGGTGGCCGCCGGCGGTGTGGGGTGGTTCTACTACGAGCACCTCAACGACAACATCAGGAAGGGCGCCCTCAACCTCGGCGACAAGCAGCTCGACCGGGCCGTCGCCAATGCCGAGGGGCAGCGCCCCCTCAACATTCTGCTGCTGGGCTCCGACAGCCGGATCGGCAAGGAGAACCAGGACCTGGGCGGTGCCCGGGACGACGCCGACCGGCCGCCGCTCGCCGACGTCGAGATGCTGGTGCACGTCTCGGCGGACCGCAGCAACATGTCCGTCATCAGCGTCCCGCGCGACACCCGCGTGACGATCCCCAAGTGCACCGACCCGGACAGCGGCAAGGTCTACAAGGAGACCACGTCGCAGATCATCAACACCAGCCTGGCGAACGGCGGTCCGGGCTGCACGGTCGCCACGTGGGAGGAGCTCACGGGCATCCCCGTCGACCACTTCATGATGATCGACTTCTCCGGTGTGGTGAACATGGCCGACGCCGTCGGCGGCGTCCCGGTCTGCGTGGACGCCAACGTCTACGACGACAAGTCCGGGCTGCGGCTGCCGAAGGGCACGCACACGATCAAGGGCCAGCAGGCGCTGCAGTGGCTGCGCACCCGCCACGGCTTCGAGGACGGCAGCGACATCGGCCGCACCCACGCCCAGCACCTGTACATGAACTCGATGGTCCGTCAGCTGAAGGCCGGCACCAAGCTCTCCGACCCGGCCCAGCTCACCGGCCTCGCCGAGGCCGCCACCAAGGCGCTGACCGTCGACAAGGACCTCGGCTCGGTCAAGAAGCTCTACGACCTGGCCGACGACATCAAGCGCGTGCCCTCCGGCCGGATCACCATGACCACGATGCCGTGGATCGCCGACCCGCAGGACCCCGACGCCCATGTGATACCCAAGCCCGGCGACGCGGACAAGCTCTTCTCGCTCGTCCGCAACGACATCGCGCTGGACGGCAAGGACAAGAAGAAGGCCGAGGACGGTGCGACGGGCACCGCCCCCGCCTCGGCCAGGACGAACATCCCGGTGACCGTCTTCAACGGCACCGGCACCGTCGTCCTCCCGCCGGCCACCGGGCGCGGCGCCGACATCGCCGCCCTGCTGGTCAAGCAGGGCTTCGCCAAGGCCGTCTCCGACTCCACGCCCCGCGCGCAGGCCGACACGACGATCACCTACCCGCGGGCCGCGCAGCGCGGCGACGCCCTGACCGTCGCCAAGGCGCTCGGCCTGCCGGAGACGGCGGTGCGGCTGTCGCCCGAGGTGCAGCAGATCACCCTGGTCGTCGGCGGCGACTGGCGGGAGGGCACGGTCTACCCGAACAGCGACGTGCCCGCCCCGGACGCCCCGGACGCCTCGTCGTCCGCATCCGCCTCCCCGTCGCCCGATGCGAAGAACGGTGCCCGGAAGCCCGGCGACAACAAGGCGCCCGAGAGCTCCGACCCCCTCAACGGCGACGACAAGTCGGCCTGCATGAAGGTCAATTCGCTCAATCGCTGGTGACCGCCGGGCGGCGGCTGGCGATGACGCGCTGTGCGAGCGAGCGCGGGCTGGTGAGGAAGCCGAAGCCCCACGACATGTGCATCGTCGCCAGCGCGACCGGGATCTGTGCCCGCGCCTTCAGCGGCAGCCCCTTGCCGGCCGGCACCGAGCCGGCCGCGATGGCCGCCAGGTATCCGGCGGGCACCACGAAGCCCCACGGGGTGACGGCCGCGCCCGCCACGACACCGGCGGCGATGGCCAGCACGGCGGCCGGCGGGGCGAGGTAGCGCAGATTGATCGAGCCCCGGTGGTAGCGGGCGACCACGTGCCGCCAGCGGCCGTAGTCCTTGTACTGCTTGGCGAGCGCCCGGACCGAGGGCCGGGGGCGGTACGAGACCCTGAGCTCCGGCGAGAACCAGATCAGCCCGCCGGCCTCGCGGATGCGGAAGTTCAGCTCCCAGTCCTGGGCGCGGATGAACTCCTCGTTGTACCCGCCCTGCTGCTCCAGCGCCGCGCGCCGGAAGACGCCCAGGTAGACGGTCTCGGCGGGGCCGGCCGTGCCACCGGTGTGGAAGGCGGCGTTGCCCACGCCGATCTTCGACGTCATCGCCGCGGCGACGGCCTGCTCCCAGGCGTTCTCGCCCTCGGCGTGCATGATGCCGCCGACGTTCTGCGCGCCGGTCTCCTCCAGCAGCCGCACCGCGGTGGCGATGTAGTCGGGGGACAGCATGCCGTGCCCGTCGACCCGTACCACGATCGGGTGACGTGATGCCTTGATCGCGGCATTGAGTGCGGCAGGGGTGCGTCCGGTGGGATTCGGCACGGTATGGACCCGTGCGTCCTCCTTCACGAGCTCTGCGGCGATCTCGTCCGTGCGGTCCGTGGACGGTCCGAGGGCGATGACCACCTCCAGCTCCCCGGCATACTCCTGCTCCAGGATGTGCCGGACGGAGGTGCGCAGGTGCCGTTCTTCATTGAGCACCGGCATGATCACGGAAACGGCGGGCGGCTGCTGAACTGGCATGGTTCCTCGGGGACAGGGCTACGGGGTCGTTCGTCACGTTACCGCCAATGGGGGACAGGGGTCCGCTCCGGCCGGGTGGCGGGGGCCCCTCGGACGGCGCGGTGCCGCAGCCTGCTGATCGTATGGGCATACGGTTCTTTCGGTTTCCGCCCGGTTTCTCCCCGCCCCCTCCTGATCGCTGCGGAGGTCCCGACGTGACCGCACCGGCCCGCTCCCCCCGCCCGAACCGGCCCCGCCACAGCGCCCCCCGCCACCGGCGCTGGGGGCTGCGCATGGCCATGGGCGCGGCGGCCGCGGTGCTGGCCGCCGGAGGGCTGGGGCATGCGCTGGTCGCCGGGATCGACGGGGGCATCAGCCGCATCGACCCCTTCAGCGGGCTCTCCGACCGGCCGCGGGTGAGCCGCGGGACGAACTTCCTGCTGGTCGGCACCGACGGCCGCGACAAGATCACGGAAGCGGAGCGCACCGCGTACCACCTCGGCGGCACCGCCTGTCACTGCACGGACACGGTGATGCTGGTGCACCTCTCGGCCGACCGCAGCCGGGCCAGTGTGGTCAGCCTGCCGCGCGACACGTACACCGAGATCCCCGAGTACACCGACGAGAACGGCCGGGTGCACCCCGTCCATCCGCAGAAGCTGAACGCCGCCTACGCGGAGGGCGGGCCCGGGCTGACCGTGCGGGCGGTCGAGCGGCTGACCGGCGTGCACCTCGACCACTACCTGGAAGTCGACTTCACCAGCTTCATGAAAACCGTCGACGCCGTGGGCGGGGTGCAGGTGTGCACCCCGAAGCCGCTGAAGGACGACTACACCGGGCTCGACCTCCCCGTCGGCACCAGCAGCCTCAACGGCGGGCAGGCCCTGCAGTACGTCCGCTCCCGGCACCTCGACGGGGCCGCCGACCTGGGCCGGATGCAGCGGCAGCAGCGCTTCCTCGCCGCGCTGATGCACCGGGTCGCGGGCAGCGGGGTGCTGCTGAACCCGGTGAAGTTCCACGACGTGGCCTCCACCGTGATCGGCTCCATGCGGGCCGACCGGGGGTTCGGCACGGCGCAGCTCGTCGAGCTCGGCGAGGCCATGCGGAACCTGGCGCCCTCCTCGGCGGAGTTCACGTCCGTGCCGATCGGGGTGGTCGACTTCCCGGTGCCGCACCTGGGCTCGACCGTGAAGTGGGACGAGGCGGCGGCCGACCGGCTGTTCGCGGCACTGCGGGAGGACCGGCCGATCACCTCACGGCCGGCGGGGCACGCACCGGAGGCGCAGGAGGCGAAGGGGGTGCCGCCGGGGAGCGCGGGAGTGGACGTGCCGCCGGAGCGGGTGCACGTCCAGGTCTTCAACGGCACCGGGCGGCCGGGGCTGGGGCAGTCCGTGGACGCGGCGCTGCGGGCGACGGGCTTCATGACGACCGGTTCGCCGACGAACGCGCCGACGGCGGAGCGGACGGTGCTCAGCTACGACCCGCGCTGGGACCGCTCGGTCCGCACCCTGGCGGCGGCCTTCCCGGGGGCCGAACTACGGGCCGAACCGGGGCAGGGGCCGATGATGCGGGTGATTGTGGGCCAGGACTTCCGGTCCGTCCATCCGGTACGGGGCGCCCAGGGAGGCGGCGGCGGTTCCGTACTGACCGGCGACCAGGCGGTGTGCCCGGCCGGGGCGTAGGCGGGGCGCCCCGCAAGGGGCGCTGGGGGTCCCCCCAGCGGTAGCCGGGGGAGGAACTGCGCGAGCAACCGCATACGGCCCGCGGAATCAGTCGGCGTCCGGACCCTCCGCGGCCGCCTTCTCCCGCAGCTCCATGATCGCGCGCCGCCGTGCAAGCCGATGCGTCCGGCGGATCTGCGCCTCCTGGTAACGGCGCCGGTCCTTGTCCGTCTCCGGCAGCACCGGCGGCACGGAGCGCGGCTTGCCGTTCTCGTCCACGGCGGCGAACACCAGGTAGGCACTGCCCACCTGCACCGCGGGCGTGGACTCGTTCCACCGCTCCGCGAGGACCCGTACCCCGACCTCCATCGAGGACCGGCCGGTCCAGTTGACCTGGGCCTTCACATGGACCAGGTCGCCGACCCGGACGGGCACCAGAAAGGCCATCTCGTCCATCGAGGCGGTGACCGCGGGTCCGCCGGAGTGGCGGCCGGCGACGGCGCCCGCGACGTCGTCCACCAGCTTCATGATCACGCCACCGTGGACGGTGCCCAGCAGGTTGGTGTCATGGCTGGTCATGATGTGGGACAGCGTCGTGCGGGACGCCGAGGTCGGCTTGCCGGATATCGCCGGCTCCGGGCTCCGGTCCTGAAGGGTCATGCCTTCCACTATTGCATCAGCTCTGCAACAGCCCTGCCCCGATCCCGTCCGCACCCTGTGGGTCGGCGTGCCGCACCAGGCACACTTCGTCCCATGAACGATTGGCCCCAGAATCGGACAAACGACGCCCGCGCCGTACCGCCCACCCGGCGCGGCGGCAGCCTGCCGCCGCAGTATCGTCCGGGTGCCTCCCACCCCGACAACGGCTACAGCACCGGCCAGGTACACGGCCGGGGCGGCAGGGGCCGTACGCCGCGCGGAGGGGCGCCGAACTGGGGGCGGCGGATCAGAATCGGGGCGATCGTGATCCTCGGCACGCTGCTCGTCGTGGCCACCGTCACATACTTCTGGGCCGACTCCCAGCTGCGCCGCGAGGTCGACCTCGGGAAGATCCAGGACCGCGCGCCGTCCGGCAGCGGCACCAACTACCTGATCGTCGGCTCGGACAGCCGCGAGGGCCTGTCGGAGCAGGACAAGGAGGAGATGCACACCGGGTCGGCGGACGGCAAGCGCACCGACTCGATGATGATCCTGCACACCGGTGACAACGGCACCACGATGCTGAGCCTGCCGCGCGACTCGTACGTCACCGTCCCGGCCTTCACCGGCGAGAAGTCCGGCAAGCACTATCCGCAGTCCACGCACAAGCTCAACCAGGCCTTCGCGGACGGCGGCGCCGAACTGCTGATCAGGGCAATCGAGTTCAACACCGGGCTGCACATCGACCACTACGCGGAGATCGGCTTCGGCGGCTTCCGCAGCCTGGTCGACTCGCTCGGCGGCGTGGACATGTGCATCGACAAGCCGATCAAGGACCGGGACTCGGGCGCGGACTTCAAGGCGGGCTGCCAGACGCTGAACGGCACCCAGTCGCTGGCGTTCGTCCGGCAGCGGCACCAGGAGGCCGACCAGGACCTGGGTCGGATGCGGAACCAGCAGAAGTTCCTCAACACCCTTGCCAAGCAGGCCGCTTCGCCCTCGACGATCCTCAATCCCTTCCGGCTCTACCCGGTCATCGGCTCCGGCCTCGACACCCTCATCGTCGACAAGGACATGGGGCTGTGGGACCTGACCTCGATGTTCTGGGCCATGAAGGGCGTCACGGGCGAGGACGGGCAGCAGCTCACCGTGCCGATCTCGAACCCGAACCTGCCGACGCGCAGCGACGGCGTCGCGGTGAAGTGGGACCCGGTGAAGTCGAAGCAGCTCTTCGATCAGCTGAAGAAGGACGAGAAGGTCACCGCCTCCGGCAGCAGGTGAGCCCCGTCAGGCTGCTGTCGGCTCCGGGCCCGTGGTGTTCACCAGGGCGAAGGGGGCGCCCTGCGGGTCGGCCACGACGGACATCCGGAAGTCCATCATGTCGAACGGCGGCTTGAGCACCGAGCCGCCGGCGCGGACGAGTGCGTCGACCGTGCTGTCGGTGTCGTCGACGGAGAAATACGTCAGCCAGTGCGAGGGCGTGCCGGGCGGCAGTTCGCCGAGCCCCTGCATCCCGCCGACCGTGCGGCCGCCGGCGGTGAGGGCGAAGTAGCCGGGGGCCTCCTCCATGGGGGCCGCCTCCAGGCCGAGTGCGGGGTAGAACGCCCGGGCGGCGTCCGGGTCCGCGGTGTTGAGCTCGTTCCACACCACCGAGCCGGGCTCGTTCACGATCTGCGCGCCGAAGAACTCCCCTGCCTGCCACAGCCCGAACACCGCTTCCGCGGGGTCGACGACGATCGCCATGCGGCCGAGGGTCATGACGTCCATCGGGCCGAACATCACCCGGCCGCCCCCGGCCGGGACCGCCTGCAGGGCGGCGTCCAGGTCGGCGGTGGCGAGATAGGTCGTCCAGACCGTGGGCGGGACGGGCAGGCCCTCCGGTGCCATCGCCGTCATGATCCCGGCCACCGGCCTGCCGCGCAGGGTGCACACGGCGTAGCCGCCGGTCTCCGGCGGGCCGGGCTCGCCCTGCCAGCCGAAGAGGTCGCGGTAGAAGTCCAGGGCCGCCCGCTGGTCGGGGACCGTGAGCTCCGTCCAGCACGGGGTGCCGGGCCGGTACGGGGTGGTTGCCTCGGGCATGACGGGTTCCTCCACGGGATCCGGGCGTGCAGTCCCCCGCCACCGACCACCCTGGCGGGCCGGGAGCGCTCCCGCCACCGCAGGGCCCCCATCGGCGTGTTCCGTGTCTTCCTTCTCCACGGCCCCGGGCGTACTGTCGGCGCCCGATCTGATGTGCCGTCAGTGCTTTCCGGCTGCGGCACCGGACGAGAAGGGAACCCCACGTGTCCCGCATCCCACATCGCACAGCGCGCCGACGCAGCGCGCTCGCGCTCTCGGCGGCGCTGGCAGGCGGCACGATCGCGCTGGTCGCACCGGCCGCACACGCCGAGACGGTCGACGTCAACTACCACTGCAAGACGCCCATCGGGGACCGGAGCGCCGTCTCGCCCATCGACATCAAGGGCGAGCAGAGCGGCGACTCGTACAAGCTCACCATGTCCTTCCAGAAAGGCGTTTCCTCCAGCCCCGTCGAACTCGGCAAGGGGGCGATGAAGCCAAGTGCCGTCATCAAGCTGGGCGGTGCGGACTCCGGCACGGTCGCCGTCTCGGGGCCCGGCAACGCAGAGCCGATACCGGCCAACACCCCGATCAAAATAGGCGACTTGTCGGGGACGTACACACCCAAGAAGGACGGCAAGGTCACCTTCACCGCCTCCACGCTCACCATCCTGGCGCTGGGCACCACGACCACCTGCGACCCCACCAACAACCCCAAGCCGTCGCTCACGCTGGACGTCAAGGCGGGCGGCGGGACGACGGGCGGGTCCACGACGGGGGGTTCGACGTCCGGAGGGTCGACGTCAGGCGGCGCCTCCACCGGAGGGTCGACCACCGGAGGGTCGTCCACGGGCGGCAGCACCACGTCCGGATCCACCGCCGGATCCACATCCGGATCCACCGGCAGTTCCACCGGCGGCGGGCAGCTCCCGCAGACCGGTCCCTCCGACAGCGCCATCGCCCTCGGCACCCTCGGCGGCACGGTGCTGCTCGCCGGGATCGCGGGCACGCTCTGGCTGACCCGGCGGAACCGCGCCGCGGGCTAGGGCCGGTGCAGCCCCGTACCCGCGCGGCGGCCCTGGCCGTCCCGGCCGTCGCAGCGGCTCTGTTCGCCGCACCGGCCGCCGCGGAGCCGCAGCCGTGGTGGGCCGCGCCGGCCGGCGGACGGTCCGCGATCGCCCTGGAAGGCGCCCCCGGCACCGTGTTCGAGGACAGGCTGTCGGTGGTCAACCCCGGCACCGCACCCCGCACCGTCGAGCTGCGCGCCACCGGTGCGTGGATCGCCCTGGCCGAGCGCCGGGTGCGGGTCCCGCCGCGCACCCGCGCGGACGTACCGCTGAGCGTGACCGTGCCCACGGGCGCGGTGCCCGGCGAGCACCCGGCCGCCGTGGCCGTCGGCGGGGACGGCAGGCAGCTGCAGGTGCCGGTGACCGTGCGCGTCACGGGGCCGACGCTGGCGGCGCTGTCGGTCGAGCACGTGCGGGTCAGCGGTACGGGCCGGGGCACCGTGATCCACTACGCGCTGGTCAACCGGGGCAACACCGTGCTCGCCCCGCACCTGGAGATCCGTGCCGCCGGCGTCTTCGGCGAGGTGCTGCACCGCGCGGCGGACGGGGTGCCCGCGGAGCTGCCGCCGGGGCGCGGCGTCCGGCTCGCGGAGCCGTGGCCGGGTGCCCCGCGACTGGACCGGGTCCGGGTCAGCGTCACCGCCACGGCGCCCGGCGCTGCGCACTCCACCGCCTCGGGCACATACACGCCGCTGCCCTGGCTGCTGCCGGGACTGGGCGCGGCCGTGGCCGCCGCGGCGGCCGGCCTGCTGATACGGCGGCGCCGGAAGGTGGTGCGGACGTGAGAGCGGTGGTGCGGGCCGTGCAGTGCGCCTTCCTGTTCCTCGCGCTCCTGGCCGGGCCCTGCACCGCACCCGCCACCGCGGCCGACGGGCCCACGGCGGTCGTGAGCGGGGGCGAGGCCGTCAAGGGCGGCAGCGCCACCGTCACCGGCGCGGGCTGGCGGCCCGGGGCGCTGCTGACGCTGCTGGTGTGCGGGCAGAACATGATCGGCGGCACCGGCTCCTGCGCCAACGCCGACGGCCGCACGGTCACCACCGCCGCCGACGGCACGTTCCGGCGGAACATCCCGGTCCCGGCACCGCCCACGCCCTGCCCCTGTGTCGTCCACGTGGCGACCGTCATGGGCACGCCCGCTGCCGCCGATGCCGCACTGACCATTTCCGGGCACCCCAGCGCCACGCTGCCGCGCCAGGAGGGCGGGGAGCGGCTGAGCATCCTGGCGGCGCGCCTGCAGGGCGGTGACGGGCTGCTGACGTGGTTCGGCGCACCGCCGGAGCGGACGCTCGTCCTCACCGTCGGCAACGTGGGCACCACGCCGGCCCGGGACCCGGTCTTCCGGCTCGGCACCTCGCACGGCGTCCTCGCCCCCTCCTGGGAGGACCGCCACTGGCGCGGCACCGTGGAGCCCGGGCGCACGGCACGGGTGGCGCTGGACGTGGAGCTGGCGGCGGGGGCGTACGGGGACTACCTGGTCTCGCTGGAGTACGGGGGCAGGCTGCTCGTCGAGGAGCCATGGGACGTGAGCCGCCCGTGGGGCGTGACGCTGTTCTGGGTGCTGCTGTGCGTGGTGATCCCGGCGGGCGTCTACCGGCTCGGGATGGCGGTGGTCGACCGGATCCGTCCGCCGCAGCGGAAGCCGCGCCGGCGGAAACCGCGCCGGACGACAAAGCGCCCCCGGCGCGGGAACGCGCCGGGGGCACTCGGTACGGGTACGGGGTCCGTCAGTGGACGTCGCCCATCAGGGCCACGATCTTCTTCCGGTTGACCCAGATCGCGGCGCCGGCCAGGACGGCGGCGGCCGCCTCGCCGAGGATCACGCCGATGCCGTCGAGGTTGACGCCGCCCGTGGCGAGCAGGCTGGTCACGCAGTCACCGGCGGTGACGGCGAGGAACCAGACGCCCATCATCTGGCTGGCGTACTTCTGCGGCGCCATCTTGGTGGTCAGCGAGAGGCCGACCGGGGAGAGGCAGAGCTCACCCATGGTCTGGACCATGTAGATCGCGATCAGCCAGGCGGGGCTCACCGTGTGGCCGCCCGTGGCCATCGACATCGGGATGGCGAAGATGACGAACGAGGCACCGGCGAAGATCATCGCCATGGAGAACTTCACGGTGGTGCTGGGCTCGCGGTTGCGCCTGGCCAGCGCCAGCCACGCGGAGGCGAAGACCGGGGCGAGGGCCATGACCCACAGCGGGTTGACCGACTGGAACCAGGTCGACGGGAAGTTGATGCCGAAGACGTTGTCCGCGGTCTTCGACTCGGCGAAGGTCGACATGGTCGAACCGGCCTGGTCGAAGATCATCCAGAACACCGCGGCGGCGACGAAGAACCAGATGTAGCCGCTGACCTTGGTCTGCTCGGTGTCCGAGAGCTCCTTGTCGCGCTTGATGCGGACCAGGACGGAGATCGGGATGACCAGGCCCAGCAGGGCGAGCGGCACGGTGGCCCAGTTCATCGTGAAGTGGCCGGTGCCACCGACGACGCCGTAGAAGACGGCGGCGACGGCGAGCCACATCAGGCCCTTCTTCAGCCAGGAGTTGCGCTCCTCGGCCGTCAGCGGGGTCGGGACCTCGCTGCTGCGCGGGTTCAGGTGGCGGGTGCCCCACAGGAAGAACGCGAGGCCGATCGCCATGCCGACGGCGGCGATGCTGAAGCCCAGGTGCCAGCTGACCTTCTGGCCGACGGTGCCGATGACCAGCGGGGCGAAGAACGCACCGATGTTGATGGCCATGTAGAAGATCGTGAAGCCACCGTCGCGGCGCGGGTCCTTGGGACCGTCGTAGAGGTGGCCGACCATCGTGGAGATGTTGGCCTTGAGCAGACCGGAACCGATCGCGACCAGCGCGAGGCCGATGAAGAAGGTCGGCTTGCCCGGAACCGCCAGCAGCAGGTGGCCGCACATGATGGTGCTCGCCGCGACGGTGACCGTCTTGCGCGGGCCCCAGATCCGGTCGCCGATCCAGCCGCCGGGCATGGCGAGCAGGTACACCATGGCCACGTAGACGGAGTAGATGGCCACCGAACTGGCCTTCGGCATGGCCAGACCGCCGCCCAGGCTGCCGGCCTTGGCGTCGGGGCCGCCGGCGATCAGGTAGACGACGAGAAGGGCACGCATGCCGTAGTAGCTGAAGCGCTCCCACATCTCCGTCATGAAGAGCGGGGCCAGGCCAATCGGATGGCCGAGGAAGGTCTTCTCGCTCGCGGCAGGAGAGGTCTTCTCCGCCTCGGCAGGTCCCTTCGTCAGGCTGGACGCCATGGTCGATCCTTGTGTCTCGGGACGCGCGGTATGGAGCTGATGCGCGCCCGGGTGGGGGTAGGCCGGCACCGGTTACAGCGCTGCCCGCCCCCACGCCCAAGGGGTTCGGCTCCTCGCAACGAGGATCCGGCAGGACAGCCGTACTCCCGGGATCCACGCCCCCGCGCATCCTCGCGCGACGGACCCGGCCGACAGGTCATTCACTGTGACAGGCCCGGGGGTACCCGGCCCTGTACACAACAGAGACCTCCGGCGAAGTGTGTGGCCCAGCCGAAAGTCCCCCTTGTGCTACAGACGTTCCCAGCACCATACGTCAGACCCTGCCCGCTTATGGAAGGCGTTGAGACATGGATCACAGGCGGGCCGGGAACCGTTCGCGCATGTTCGATGGTGGTAACCCTTCTGTCGAAGTGTTGCCCCGGGTAGCCCTGAGTACTCCTCTGACGTGCGGCCGGGCGGACTACCATCACTTGCATGACCCGAGTACTGCTCGCCGAGGATGACGCCTCCATCTCGGAACCGCTCGCACGCGCGCTGCGCCGCGAAGGGTATGAGGTGGACGTACGCGAAGACGGTCCCACGGCGCTGGACGCCGGCCTCAAGGGAGGGGTGGACCTGCTCGTCCTCGACCTCGGGCTGCCCGGCATGGACGGCCTGGAAGTCTGCCGCCGGCTGCGCAACGAAGGCCACGGCTTCCCCGTCCTGGTGCTCACCGCCCGCGCCGACGAGGTGGACACCGTCGTCGGCCTGGACGCCGGCGCCGACGACTACGTCACCAAGCCCTTCCGCCTGGCCGAACTGCTCGCCCGTGTACGGGCCCTGCTCCGCCGCGGCACCGTCGAGTCCCACCAGCAGCCCCCCGCCACCCACGGCGTCCGGATCGACGTCGAGTCCCACCGCGCCTGGATGGGCGACGAGGAACTCCAGCTCACCGCCAAGGAGTTCGACCTGCTGCGCGTCCTCGTCCGGGACGCCGGCCGGGTCGTCACCCGCGACCAGCTGATGCGCGAGGTCTGGGACACCACCTGGTGGTCCTCCACCAAGACCCTGGACATGCACATCTCCTGGCTGCGCAAGAAGCTGGGCGACGACGCAGCCAACCCGCGCTACATCGCCACCGTCCGCGGCGTCGGCTTCCGCTTCGAGAAGAGCTGATACCCGCACAGTGCGCCGCCGACTGATCAACTCCACGCTCGCCGTCGTCCTGGTCGTGATCGCCGTCTTCGGCATCTCGCTCGTCATCGTCGAGACCCGCACGATCGAGAGCAGCGCCCAGGAGAGCGTCCAGACCGAGGCCGTCCGGCTGACGGGCATCGTCGACTCCCGGCTGCTCGGCGGCGAACGCGTGGAGTCCGGGGTGCTGCGCGAGCAGTTCACCCCGGACCGGTACGCCCGGATCGAGATCCCGGGCCGGCCCGTCATCGAGCTCGGGGACCGGCCCACCGGCGGCGTGATCACGGCGACGGAGAAGGGCGAGCAGGGCGAGACCGTCCGCGTCGAGGAGTCCCGCTCCGCGGTCAGCCGGGAGGTCGGCCGCACCCTGCTGGTGATCCTCACGGTGGCACTGCTGGCCGTGGTGGCCGCGGTGTTCCTCGCCGTGCGCCAGGCCAACCGGCTCACCGCCCCGCTCACCGACCTCGCCGAGACCGCCGAGCGGCTGGGCTCGGGCGACCCCCGTCCCCGGCACCGCCGTTACGGGGTGCCCGAACTGGACCGGGTCGCCGACGTGCTGGACGGCAGCGCCGAGCGGATCGCCCGGATGCTCACGGCCGAGCGGCGGCTGGCCGCCGACGCCTCGCACCAGCTGCGCACGCCGCTGACCGCCCTGTCGATGCGGCTGGAGGAGATCACCCTCACCGACGACCCGGACACGGTGAAGGAAGAGGCCACGATCGCGCTCACCCAGGTCGAGCGGCTCACCGACGTCGTCCAGCGGCTGCTCACCAACTCCCGCGATCCGCAGACGGGTTCGGCGGTCACCTTCGACCTCGACGAGGTCATCAAGCAGCAGATCGAGGAGTGGCGCCCCGCCACGCGCGGCAGCGGCCGGGCCCTGGTGCGCTCCGGCAAGCAGGGCCTGCAGGCGGTGGGCACGCCCGGTGCGGTGTCGCAGGTGCTGGCGACGCTCATCGAGAACTCGCTGATGCACGGCACCGGAACGGTCGCCCTGCGCACCCGCGTCACCGGCAACCAGGCGGTCGTGGAGGTCACGGACGAGGGACCGGGCGTCCCGCCGGACCTCGGCTCGCGGGTCTTCGAGCGGACGGTCAGCGGCCGCAACTCCACGGGCCTGGGCCTGGCCGTCGCCCGCGACCTCGCGGAGGCGGACGGCGGCCGCCTGGAACTCCTGCAGCAACGGCCGCCGGTCTTCGCACTGTTCCTGTCGATGGGCGCGGACCCGGAGGCGCCGTAACCGGGTTACCGGCGCGCCCCGACGTGCTCCGGCGCCTCCGCCAGGAAGGACTCGGCCGTCTCCACGGCCTCCCGCGCCGGAATGGCCCGGAACACCCAGGTCCGGTAGGACCAGAACCGGAAGACGGTCCCCAGCCCGAGTCCCACGACGTTCTTGGCGACGTTGTCCGCCAGCGGCGACGTCAGGCCGAAGCCGTAGTGCGACAGCGCCAGGATCCCGTTCTCGATCACCAGGCCGACACCGCTGAACAGCAGGAAGAGCGTGAGCTCACGGCTGCGCCGGCTCCGGTCGCAGTCGCGGTAGGTCCAGTAGCGGTTGCCGACGTAGTTGGCACCGATCGCGACGACGGTGGCGATCACACCCGAGCGCACCACGGCGAGGTGCAGGCCGTGGATGCAGAGATTGAACACGGCGAGGTTGACCACGAACCCGATGGCGCCGACGGCACCGAACTTCGCGATTTCGCGGGCCAGCCGCTCCAGCCGGGAACGCACTGTGCGCCGTTGAGTCATGCTGTTCATGCTAACCAGCGGTGGATGGCGCCGAGTCCGGGAGTGGGTAAACAGACGGCGAACCTCCGTATTCTCACGCGGATTTCATCCGGCATTCGAGATGCTTTCGGGCGCCGGGGAATCGGACAAAACCCTCCCCGCATGTTGGAGGATCATCCAGGAGGGGCGAGAGTGGTTCGTGCGTACGGATACCCTGGTGCCGTGACGTTCCCTGTAGTCGGCATGGTCGGCGGCGGCCAGCTCGCCCGTATGACCCACGAGGCGGGCATCCCCCTCGGCATCAGGTTCAAGCTGCTCAGCGACACCCCGCAGGACTCTGCGGCCCAGGTGGTCGGCGACGTCGTCATCGGCGACTACCGCGACCTGGCGACCCTTCGTGCGTTCGCACAAGGCTGTGACGTGATCACCTTCGATCACGAGCACGTGCCCACCGAGCACCTGAGAGCCCTGGAGGCCGACGGGATCCCCGTCCGCCCCGGCCCGGACGCCCTGGTGCACGCCCAGGACAAGGGCGTGATGCGGGCGAAGCTGGACGCCATCGGGGTGCCCTGCCCGCGGCACCGGATCGTCGACGACCCCGCCGACGTGGAGCGCTTCGCCACCGAGGGCGACGGCTTCCCGGTCGTCCTGAAGACCGTGCGCGGCGGCTACGACGGCAAGGGCGTGTGGATCGTCCGCTCCCCCGCGGAGGCCGCCGACGCGTTCCGCGCGGGCGTGCCCGTACTGGCCGAGGAGAAGGTCGACTTCGTCCGCGAGCTCGCCGCCAACGTGGTGCGCTCCCCGCACGGCCAGGCCGTCTCGTACCCGGTCGTCGAGTCCGTCCAGGTCGACGGCGTCTGCGACACGGTCATCGCGCCCGCGCCCGGGCTGTCCCCGGAGCTGTCCGCGCACGCGCAGCAACTCGCCCTGAAGATCGCCAAGGAGCTGGGCGTCGTCGGGCACCTCGCCGTGGAGCTCTTCGAGACCCGCGACGGCCGGGTGCTCGTCAACGAGCTGGCCATGCGCCCGCACAACTCCGGCCACTGGACCCAGGACGGCGCGGTCACCTCGCAGTTCGCCAACCATGTCCGGGCCGTGCTGGACCTGCCGCTCGGCGACCCGCGGCCGCGCGCCCCGTGGACCGTGATGGCCAATGTGCTCGGCGGCGACTACCCCGACATGTACTCCGCGTACCTGCACTGCATGGCGCGCGACCCGCAGTTGAAGATCCATATGTACGGCAAGGACGTGAAGCCCGGCCGCAAGGTCGGACACGTCAACACCTACGGCGACGACCTGGCGGACGTGCGCGAGCGCGCGAGCCATGCCGCCGGATATCTGCGAGGAACGATCACGGAATGAGCGCCCCCGGCACCACCCCCCGCGTCGGCATCGTCATGGGCTCGGACTCCGACTGGCCCGTGATGGAGGCCGCGGCCGAGGCCCTGGCGGAGTTCGGGGTCCCCTACGAGGTCGACGTCGTCTCCGCCCACCGGATGCCGCGCGAGATGGTCGCGTACGGGGAGCAGGCGGCCGGCCGCGGGCTCAAGGCGATCATCGCGGGCGCGGGCGGCGCCGCCCATCTGCCCGGCATGCTGGCCTCCGTCACCCCGCTGCCGGTGATCGGGGTGCCGGTACCGCTGAAGTACCTGGACGGCATGGACTCGCTGCTGTCCATCGTCCAGATGCCGGCCGGGGTGCCCGTCGCCACCGTCTCCGTCGCGGGCGCCCGCAACGCGGGCCTGCTGGCCGTGCGGATGCTCGCCGCCCACGACGAGGAACTCCTCGCCCGCATGCGGCGCTTCCAGGACGAGCTCAACGAGCAGGCCACGGCGAAGGGCAAGCGGCTGCGCGCCAAGGTCGACGGAAGCGCCGGTTTCGGGTTCGGTAAGTGACGATGGCGACCATGACGTCTGCACACCTCGAACGCGCCCGCGAACTGCTGGCCGCGCACCCCGTCGTCGACGGTCACAACGACCTCCCCTGGGCGCTGCGCGAGCACGTCCGCTACGACCTGGACCGGCGCGACATCGCCGCCGACCAGAGCGCCACCGGCCTGCACACCGACCTGCCCCGGATGCGGGCGGGCGGGGTCGGCGCCCAGTTCTGGTCCGTCTACGTGCGCACGGACATGGCGGGCGACGAGGCGGTCAGCGCCACGCTCGAACAGATCGACATCGTGCGGCAGATGGCCGACCGCTACCCCGGCGAGCTGCGCCTGTCCCTCACCGCCGACGACATGGAGGCCGCCCGCACCGAGGGCCGCATCGCCTCCCTCATGGGCGCCGAGGGCGGCCACAGCATCAACAACTCCCTCGCCACGCTACGGGCGTTGCACCAGCTCGGTGTCCGCTACATGACGCTCACGCACAACGACAACGTGGCCTGGGCGGACTCGGCGACGGACACCCCCGTGGCGAACGGCCTGACCCGCTTCGGCGAGGAGGTCGTGCGGGAGATGAACCGCATCGGCATGCTCGTCGACCTCTCGCACGTCTCCGCCGACACGATGCGGGACGCGCTGCGGGTGACCGAGGCGCCGGTGATCTTCTCGCACTCCTCGTCCCGTGCGGTGTGCGACCACCCGCGCAACGTCCCCGACGACGTGCTCGCGGCGCTGGCCGCCAACGGGGGCGTGGCCATGGCCACGTTCGTCCCGAAGTTCATCCTCCCCGCGGCGGTCGAGTGGACCCGCGCCGCGGACGAGAACATGCGCGCCCACGGCCTGCACCCGCTCGACCGCTCGCCGGAGGGCATGGCGGTCCACCACGCCTTCGAGGCCACGAACCCGCGCCCGCGGGCGACGGCTTCGACGGTCGCGGACCACCTGGACCACATGCGCGAGGTCGCCGGCGTCGACCACATCGGCATCGGCGGCGACTTCGACGGCACGGCGTTCACGCCGGACGGCCTGGCGGACGTCTCGGGCTACCCGAACCTGATCGCCGAACTGCTGCGCAGGGGCTGGTCGGAGGGGGACCTGGCGAAGCTGACGTGGGGCAATGCGGTGCGCGTGCTGCGGGCTTGTGAGGACGTCGCGGCCGATCTCGGGGCGCGCCGGGGCCCGTCGATCGCGACGATCGAGCAGCTGGACGGCTGAGCGCTGCGCGGGAACTGCGGGCCGTCCGTGGCCGGTCACGCAGTTCCCGCGGCCCTGACGGGGCGCGGGCGCGTCACACCCGGGGGCGGCCCATCGCCCGGTACGTCCAGCCGGCGGCACGCCACACCGCAGCGTCCAGCGCGTTGCGGCCGTCCAGGATCCGTGGCTCGGCCACAACCTCCGCCAGCGCCGCAGGGTCCAGCTCCCGGAACTCCCCCCACTCCGTGAGGTGCAGCACCACGTGCGCCCCCCGGCACGCCTCCGGTGCCGAGGGCGCGTACGTCAGCGTGGGGAAGACGCGGCGCGCGTTCTCCATGCCCTTGGGGTCGTAGACCGTCACCTGGCCGCCCTGCAGATGGATCTGCCCGGCGACGTTCAGGGCCGGCGAGTCGCGGACGTCGTCCGAGTCCGGCTTGAACGAGGCGCCCAGGACGGCGACCCGCTGCCCGAGGAAGCTGCCGCCGACCGTCTCGCGGGCGAGCTCGACCATGTGGGCGCGGCGCCGCATGTTGATGGAGTCGACCTCGCGCAGGAAGGTCAGGGCCTGGTCGGCGCCCAGTTCGCCGGCGCGGGCCATGAAGGCGCGGATGTCCTTCGGCAGGCACCCGCCGCCGAAGCCGATGCCCGCCCGCAGGAACTTCTTCCCGATCCGCTCGTCGTGCCCGATGGCCTCGGCCAGCTTGGCCACATCGCCGTCGGCGGCCTCGCAGACCTCGGCCATGGCGTTGATGAAGGAAATCTTGGTGGCGAGGAAGGAGTTGGCGGCCGTCTTGACCAACTCGGCGGTCGGGTAGTCGGCGACGACGAACGGCGAGCCCTCCGCGATCGGGATCGCGTACACCTCGCGCAGCAGCTTCTCGCCGCGCTCCCCGCCGATGCCGACCACGATGCGGTCCGGCTGCAGGGTGTCCTGGACGGCGAAGCCCTCGCGCAGGAACTCCGGGTTCCAGGCGAGCTCCACGTCGCGCCCCGCCGGCGCCAGATCGGCCAGCAGCTCCGCGAGCCGGGCGGCGCTGCCGACCGGCACGGTGGACTTGCCGACGACCAGCGCCGGGCGCCTCAGCTGCGGCGCCAGCGCCGCGAAGGCGCTCTCGACGAAGGACATGTCGCACGCGTACTCGCCGTGCTTCTGCGGAGTGTTCACGCAGACGAAGTGGACGTCGCCGAACTCGCCGACCTCCTCCCAGGAGGTCGTGAAGCGCAGCCGCCCGGTGGAGCCCTCGATCCCGGCGACGTGCTTGCGCAGCAGTTCCTCGAGGCCGGGCTCGTACATCGGGACCTTGCCCCGCGAGAGCATCTCGATCTTCTCGGGGACCACGTCCAGGCCCAGCACCTCGAAGCCGAGCTCGGCCATGGCCGCCGCGTGCGTGGCGCCGAGATACCCGGTGCCGATCACAGTGATCTTGAGGGCCATGCGTGTGCTCCATACGTACTACGACACTGGCTGGACTGCGCGCCCGAGCATACGTCCCTGTCGGCAAGCTCACGTAGGCGCACTCCGGAGGGCCGCCCTAGAATCGGGGTTACTAAACGGTAGTTAACTCTCTGGGGAGTACGCCTTGGCGGGATCAAAGGACTTCGACCTGTACCGGCCGTCCGAGGAGCACGACGAGCTGCGCAAGGTCGTACGCTCGCTCGCCGAGGCGAAGATCGCTCCGTTCGCGGCCGAGGTGGACGAGGAGGGGCGCTTCCCCCAGGAGGCGCGTGACGCCCTCACGGCGGCGGACCTGCACGCGGTGCACGTCCCCGAGGAGTTCGGCGGCGCGGGCGCGGACGCGCTCGCCACCGTGATCGTCATCGAGGAGGTGGCCCGCGTGTGCGCGTCCTCCTCCCTGATCCCGGCGGTCAACAAGCTCGGTTCGCTGCCGGTGGCGCTGTCCGGCTCGGACGACCTGAAGAAGCGGTACCTGAGCCCGCTCGCCAAGGGCGACGCGATGTTCTCGTACTGCCTGAGCGAGCCGGACGCGGGCTCGGACGCGGCGGGCATGAAGACCCGTGCCGTGCGGGACGGCGACCACTACGTCCTCAACGGCGTGAAGCGCTGGATCACCAACGCGGGCGTCTCCGAGTACTACACGGTCATGGCCGTCACCGACCCGGAGAAGCGCTCCAAGGGCATCAGCGCCTTCGTGGTGGAGAAGGACGACGAGGGCGTCTCCTTCGGTGCCCCCGAGAAGAAGCTCGGCATCAAGGGCTCCCCCACCCGCGAGGTCTACCTCGACAACGTCCGCATCCCCGCCGACCGCATGATCGGCGAGGAGGGCACGGGCTTTGCCACCGCGATGAAGACCCTGGACCACACCCGTATCACCATCGCGGCCCAGGCCCTCGGCATCGCCCAGGGCGCGCTGGACTACGCCAAGGCGTACGTCCAGGAGCGCAAGCAGTTCGGCAAGCCGATCGCGGACTTCCAGGGCATCCAGTTCATGCTCGCCGACATGGCGATGAAGCTGGAGGCGGCACGTCAGCTGACGTACTCGGCAGCGGCCAAGTCCGAGCGCCTGGACGGCGATCTGACGTTCTTCGGCGCGGCGGCCAAGTGCTTCGCGTCGGACGCCGCCATGGAGATCACCACGGACGCGGTCCAGCTGCTGGGCGGTTACGGCTACACCCGTGACTACCCGCTGGAGCGGATGATGCGGGATGCGAAGATCACGCAGATCTACGAGGGCACGAACCAGGTGCAGCGCATTGTGATGGCGCGGAACCTGCCGTAAGGCACTGCGGCCGGCTCCATGGGCCCCGGCGGTTCGCCGTCGGGGCCTTTGCCGTACCCGGGTGCGGGTTGTCGGCGCCCCTTCCTACGACGGCCCTGCCAGTTCCGCCCATACCGTTTTGCCCACGCCGCCCTCGTGGCGGATCACGCCCCAGTTCAGGCACAGGCGCTGGACGATGAACATGCCGTGACCGCCGGGGCGGCCCGCGCGATGCGGGGTGCGAGGGGCCGGGGTGCCGGCGCCGAGGTCGGAGACCTCCAGGCGGAGGACCTTGCCGGTGCGGGTGACGCAGAGCTCTTCCGGACCGTCGGCGTGCAGGCACGCGTTCGTGACGAGCTCGGAGACGACCAGCAGCACGTCCTCGGCCGCGGCGCGGTGGTCGGCCGTGGCCGCCGGGAGCCAGCCCCAGTCGTGCAGGGCCTGGCGCGTGAAGTCGCGTGAGAGCGGCACGGCACCGCTGACATCGACGAGGCGCAGCCGACGGCGCAGGCCGCCCGGCTGCTCCGAGCCGTCGGCCCCCGGGCCGGGGTCGTCCGGCGACGGCGGGGACGGCCGAGTGGTGCTCATCAGCTCTTCACCTCACCGATCACCGATTCAGAAGGGGTCATCTCGCACATCACAGGGTCAGCTGTCTCCTGCCCCGGCGAACCGTGAGAACACCCACGGATTCGAGGCGGCTCCTGTGACACAGGCAACGGAGCGACAGCGGTCGAAAAAGAGAGGGGTGGCCTGCGAAGACCTCAGTCGGCGAGTGCCGCGTCGAGCGTGTCGTGGATGCTGAAGACGGCCCCGGCACCCGTGATCTCGAAGACCCGGGCCACGACGGGCCCCATCGCGGCGAGATGGACGGCGCCACCGGCGGCCTCGGCCTTGAGCCGGGCGCCCAGGAGCACATTCAGTCCGGTGGAATCGCAGAATTCGAGCTGCGCGCAGTCGACGACGACACGGAGAGCACCTTCCTCGACACAGGAGTCGAGGAGTTCACGCAGCAGATCCGCCGTATGGTGATCGAGCTCACCCGCGGGCGTCAGGACCGCCATTCTTCCGAGATGCCGGAACTCGACTTTCAGCCGACCCCTGCTCGCACTGCCGGCTTTACCGCAGTCCATGCGCATCCCTTCGTGGTGTGCCGCGCGTGATGCTCCGTGGAACCCTACGCCTTCCTTACGCGCTCCGGAAGCCAAAGTTCCGGCGTATCCGGCCATATACGGACAAACGCCACTTGCGATCGCAGGGCAAAGACCGGTAGGGCTAGAGGAGGACATCCACCACGGACGGCTTTGGAGGCGCCGCAAACCGCAGCAAAAGGTCACGGCTTCGGCTGCCATATGCCGAGAATGATGGAGGACACCATGTCACCCCGGCTCGACGAAAAGCGCTCCACCCCCCAGGAGACCGCCTCGTCGGCAATCCTGCCCGAGCAACGGGACCCCGGTCTCGACGGGCTCCCCGAAATACCTCCCTACGAGGAGATCGGGGCGGTCGACGCACGGGCGCTGTCCAAGACGCTCTTCGCGCGCCTCGAATCGCTCGAAGAGGGCACCCACGACTACGCGTACGTCCGCAACACACTCGTCGAACTCAACCTGGCCCTGGTGAAGTTCGCCGCCTCCCGGTTCCGCACCCGCAGCGAACCGATGGAGGACATCATCCAGGTCGGCACCATCGGCCTCATCAAGGCCATCGACCGCTTCGAGCTCAGCCGCGGTGTCGAATTCCCGACCTTCGCGATGCCGACCATCATCGGCGAGATCAAGCGCTTCTTCCGCGACACCAGTTGGTCGGTGCGCGTCCCGCGCCGCCTCCAGGAACTCCGTCTGGACCTGGCCAAGGCGGGAGACGAACTGGCGCAGCGCCTGGACCGTTCCCCCACCGTCGCCGAACTCGCCGAACGCCTCGGCCTGTCGGAGGACGAGGTCGTCGAGGGCATGGCCGCGAGCAACGCGTACACCGCGAGCTCGCTGGACGCCCAGACGGAGGAGGACGACACCGAGGGTTCGCTGTCGGACCGCATCGGCTACGAGGACAACAGCCTGGAAGGCGTCGAATACGTCGAGTCCCTCAAGCCGCTGATCGCCGAACTCCCGCCCCGGGACCGGAAGATCCTCTCCCTGCGCTTCGTGGCGAACATGACGCAGTCGGAGATCGGCGAGGAGCTGGGCATCTCCCAGATGCATGTGTCGCGGCTGCTGTCGCGCACGCTGGTGAAGCTGCGGCGGGGGCTGCTGACGGAGGAGTAGCGGACCGCCGGGGCCTGACCGCAGCCGGTCAGGCCCCGGGCTCTGCTTCGTCGGCCGTCTCGAGCACCCGCAGTATCCGTTCGGCCAGTCGGCTGCGCTCCGACGAGCGGGCGACGAACCCGCCGGGAGCCAGTTGCGTGCGCAAAGCCGCGGCCAGCCGGTTGCGTTCCGGCTGTGCCAGGTACGGGGTCAGCAACTCCGCTGCCACCAGGGACTGGTACTGCTCGAAGGCCGACCGGGACCGGGTGAGGGAATCCAGGACCGCATCCAGGTGCGCGGGATCCGGCGCGCCCTGCATGAGGGCGAGTGCGTAGACGCGCTCCCCCTCGCTTCCGCGGCCGAAGAATTCCTTCACCTGCTCCGGGCCGAGGCCGGAATCCCGGGCCGAGGCCCGGGCGGCGTCGACCACCGCCTGCAGCTGGATGGTGCGGTGGCTGCCCGACGGAAGCCGGCGGCGCAGCTCGTCGTAGCGCTGCGCCTCCCGCTGCGGGGACCCGAGTTGCTCCAGGGCCAGGGCCCGCAAGGTGTCCGCCTCGTCGTGCCGTCCGCGGTCGGACAGGGTCTCGGCCTCCACGAAGCTCTGGAGCGCCTTGCTGTCCGCCTCGGAGAGCGCCGAGGCGAGGAGCAGCCGGGTGACGAGCCAGCCGCTGAGGAAGCCCAGTATGAGGAACTCCACCGTCAGCGCCCCCGCGAAGACCGCGCTGTCGGCCCGGGCGCCGAAGCCGGGGGCCAGGTCCCTGCAGAGCCGCTTGAACAGGCGGGCCAGGCTGTCGAGTTGGGTGAGGCCGGCGCCGATGAGCAGTTTGGTCAGCCAGTCGGAGACCTGCTCCAGGTTGGTGTTGGCCGCGTAGGCGGGCCGCGCTTCCTCCTGCGGTGGCGTCCCCTCGGGCTGCGCCGCAAGGGCACGGGGAACGCCGAACAGGAACCCGAGCCCCGCCCCGACGGCGGCCACCGCGCCGGTGACCAGCAGCCCGGCGCCGATCACCGAGAGCGGTTCCGCGCAGCGCGTGGCGTACAGCACCAGGCTCAGCACGCCCGTCCCCGCCAGGACGGTCGCCACCGTGCCCACCCGGCGGCTCACGCGCGCCGACCGCCCCTCGATCCGTCGGCGGCGGGCCACCGGTAAGGCCGGTCTGCCCGGGTTGTTCGTCATCCTGCCCCCCCACACCTCGGATTTGACCTTCACACCGGTGTGAGAATCTAGCGTTGCGGCCATGCCGGACGACAACACCAACCCCGCACACAACAGCAATCCCTTCAACCTCCGCGTCATCGAGGAGTTCCGGGCCAACGGAGGCCGCGTCGGCGGGCAGTTCGCAGGTGTGAAGCTGTTGCTGCTCACCACGCGCGGTACACGCAGCGGGCTGCTGCGGACGACGCCGCTGGTGCATCTGCCGGACGGCGAACGGCTCGTCGTCTTCGCGTCCAACGGCGGCGCGCCCACCGCGCCCGCCTGGTTCCGCAATGCGATGGCCGCGCCAGACGACATCACCGTCGAAGTGGGCGAGGAGCGCTACGCGGCCCGCGCCGGGCTCGTCGACGCGGCCGAGCACGACGCCCTGTGGGCACGGCAGATCGCCGCCGACCCGGCGTTCGCCGCCTTCCGGGAACGGGCGTTGCAGGCGGGCCGGGTCACACCGCTCGTCGCGCTGCGGCGTCACACCACCCGGACGCCCCGCTGCCAGACCGCCGAGACCAGCGGGACGCCCGGCCGGTAGGCCAGGTGGACATGGGACGGGGCGTCCAGGAGCAGCACGTCCGCCCGGGCGCCCGGTGCCACGCGGCCGATGTCCGTGCGGCGCAGGGCCGCCGCGCCGCCCGCCGTCGCGGACCACACCGCCTCGTCCGGCGTCATGCCCATGTCCCGCACCGCCAGCGCGATGCAGAACGGGACGGAACTGGTGAAGGACGAGCCGGGGTTGCAGTCCGTGGACAGGGCGACCGTCGCGCCCGCGTCGAGCAGGCGGCGCGCATCCGGCCACTGCGCCCGCGTGGAGAACTCCGCGCCGGGGAGGAGCGTGGCCACGGTGTCGCCGCCCGCCAGCGCGTCGACGTCCGCATCCGTCAGGTGCGTGCAGTGGTCGGCGGAGGCCGCGCCGAGCTCCACCGCCAGCTGGACGCCGGGGCCGTGCCCGAGCTGGTTGGCGTGGACGCGCGGGGTCAGGCCACGGGCCCGGCCCGCCTCCAGGATCGTCCGGGCCTGGTCGCCGTCGAAGGCGCCCTTCTCGCAGAAGACGTCGACCCAACGGGCGTGCGGGGCACAGGCGTCCAGCATCTCGCCGGTGACCAGGGCCACATAGGCCTCCGGGTCCGCCGCGTAGTCGGGGGAGACGATGTGGGCACCGAGGTAGGTCACCTCGTCGAGGTGGGCGGCGGCGATGCGCAGCGCGCGGGCCTCGTCCGCGGTGGTCAGGCCGTAGCCGGACTTGGTCTCCAGGGTCGTGGTGCCCTGGCGCAGCGCCTCGCGGACGTATCGCAGGAGGTTGGCCTCCAGTTCCTCGTCCGTGGCGGCGCGGGTGGCGGCGACGGTGGTGCGGATGCCGCCCGCGCTGTAACTCTGCCCGGACATCCGCGCGTTGAACTCGGCGGTGCGGTCGCCCGCGAAGACCAGGTGGGAGTGGGAGTCGACGAAGCCGGGGAGTGCGGCGCGGCCCGCGGCGTCGACGGCGTTGTCAGTGGCGGGTGCTTTCCTGGATGCACCGACCCAGGCGATGCGGTCGCCGTCGACGACGACCGCCGCGTCCTGGATCAGACCGAGCGGGCCTGCACCGAGGGAGGGGTCGTTGGTGACGAGACTGCCGATGTTCGTGATGGCTGTGGTCGCTGTGGTCATCGGGGTGCTTTCCTCCGCCTTCAACGTCCGCCGGTCAGCGCGGCGATGGAGTCGGCCAGGGCGCGGGGCACGTCCGGGACGAGCTGGTGGACCCCGTCGCGGACGATGTGCCGGCCGCCGGTCACCGTATGCCGGATGTCCGCTCCGGTCCCGGCGAATACGGCCGTCTCGGCGCCGAGCCGGGGCGGCGGTCCCGCGGTGCGGACGGAGTCCAGTGCCAGCGTGGTGAAGTCGGCGAGCGCGCCCGCCTCCAGCCGGCCCGCGTCGGGCCGGCCGAGGGCGGCGTGACCGTCGGCGGAGGCGGCCCGCAGCAGGGCGGCCGCCGTCCAGTGGCCGCGGGTGCGGGTGCGCAGGCGCTCGTCGAGTTCCATCGCGCGGGCCTCTTCGAGCAGGTCGATCACGGCGTGGCTGTCGCTGCCGAGGGAGAGGGGGGAGCCCGCGCGCTGCAGGGCGGCGGCGGGGCCGATGCCGTCGGCCAGGTCGCGCTCGGTGGTCGGGCACATGCAGGTGCCGGTGCCGGAGCCGCCGAGGAGGGCGATGTCCTCGTCGGTGAGGTGCGTGGCGTGCACGGCGGTGGTGCGCGGGCCGAGGACGCCGTGGTCGGCGAGGAGCCGGGTGGGGGTGCAGCCGTGCGCCGCGCGGCAGGCGTCGTTCTCGGCGGTCTGCTCGGAGAGGTGGACGTGCAGGGGGGCGTCGCGCTCCGCGGCCCAGGCGGCGACGGTCGCCAGGGCATCGGCGGGCACGGCGCGCACGGAGTGCACGGCGGCGCCGATCCGGACGTGGCCGGCGTCGGCGGGCTTGAAGGCGGAGAGCCGGTCCGCCCAGGCGTCCACCGTGCCGTCGGAGAAGCGCAGTTGGTGGTGGTTGGGGGGCTCGCCGAAGCCGGACGAGAGATAGGCGGTGTCGAGAAGGGTGATGCGGATGCCGGCTGCGGCCGCGGCCTCGGTCAGGGCCTCGCCCATGGCGTTGGGGTCGCCGTAGGGCGTGCCGCCGGGGGCGTGATGGACGTAGTGGAACTCGCCGACGGAGGTGATGCCGGCCAGCGCCATCTCGGCGTAGACGGCGCGGGCGAGGGCGAAGTAGGAGTCGGGGGTGAGGTTCTGGGCGGCCTGGTACATCACCTCGCGCCAGGTCCAGAAGGTGCCCGAGCCGACCTGGGTGCGGCTGCGGAGGGCCCGGTGGAAAGCATGACTGTGGCTGTTCGCGAGCCCCGGCAGGGTCAGGCCCCGCAGGAGGGTGGCCCCGGGCGGCGGGGTCGGCACCTCGGTGCGGACGGCCGTGATGCGGCCGTCCGACACCTCGATGGCCACGCCCGGTTCGACCGCGGGGTCGATCCAGGCGTGCTCGGCCCAGTAGGTCACGGTCACCGGCACGCGAGGCCCTCCAGTACGTCGGCGAGTGCGGTCACTCCGGCCGTGCAGTCGTCCTCGGCGGCCGTCTCGGCGGGCGAGTGCGAGACGCCGGTGGGGTTGCGGACGAAGAGCATGGCGGTGGGAACGGTGCCGGACAAGATACCGGCGTCGTGGCCCGCGCCCGTGGGCAGGACCGGTGCGCCGCCGAGCATCTTGGCCAGTTCGTCGCGCAGGCCGTGGGCGAACTCGACGACGGGGGTGAAGGACTCCCGGGTGATCCGGACGTCCACGCCGTCGCGCTTGCCGCGCTCGACCGCGGCCTGTTCGACGGCGGCGACGACCTCGGCGAGGGTCTCCTCGTCGGCGGCGCGGGAGTCCAGCCAGCCGCGGACGAGCGAGGCGATGGCGTTGACGCCGTTCGGCTCGACGCTCACCTTGCCGAAGGTGGCCAGGGCACCGGCGAGCCGGGCCTTCTTGCGGGCGGCGAGGACGGTGTTGGCGTAGGTCAGCATCGGGTCGCGGCGGTCCTCGATGCGGGTGGTGCCGGCGTGGTTGGCCTCGCCGTGGAAGTCGAAGCGCCAGCGGCCGTGCGGCCAGATCGCCGACGCGACGCCCACCGGGTGCGGAGTGTCGGCCAGGGCCCGGCCCTGTTCGACGTGCAGCTCGACGAACGCACCGATGCGGGCGAGGCGTTCGGGGTCGGGGCCGATGGCGTCCGGGTCGTACCCGGCGCGTTCCATGGCCTGCGGGAGGGTGATCCCGTCGGCGTCGCGGAGCGCGTGCGCCTTGTCGACGGTGAGCTGTCCGGCGGTCAGCCGGGAGCCGACGCAGGCGAGGCCGAAGCGGGCTCCCTCCTCGTCGCCGAAGTTGACGACGGCGAGGGGGCGGTTCGGCCGGGCGCCGCGGGCGCGGAGCTCGTCGAGGGCGGCGAAGGACGACACGACGCCGAGGGGGCCGTCGAAGGCGCCGCCGTCGGGGACGGAGTCGAGGTGGGAGCCGGTGACGACGGCGTCGTCACCGGCCGGGTCGCCGAGCCAGGCCCACTGGTTGCCGTTGCGGTCCAGCTCGTAGGTGAGACCGCGGCGCTCGGCCTGTTCGCGGAACCAGGCGCGGCAGTCGGCATCGGCTCCGGTCCAGGCGAAGCGGCGGTAACCGCCGGTGGCCGCGTTGCGGCCGATGGGGAGCAGGTCGCGCCACATCTCGTGGAACGAGGGTGCGGGTGCGGGTCCGTTGTGGCTGGTCGCGCCCCTTTCGGGGCGCGGTTGCCCGGTATTCACGCCTGCTCGCCCTCGCGCATCGGGATGCGGACCCCGCGGTCGGCCGCCACCGACTCGGCGATGTCGTAACCCGCGTCCACATGCCGGATGACGCCCATGCCCGGGTCGTTCGTCAGGACCCGGCGGATCTTCTCGCCGGCCAGCGGGGTGCCGTCCGCCACCGTGACCTGGCCCGCGTGGATCGAGCGGCCCATGCCGACGCCGCCGCCGTGGTGGAGGGAGACCCAGGAGGCGCCGGAGGCGACGTTCACCATGGCGTTGAGCAGCGGCCAGTCCGCGATCGCGTCCGAGCCGTCGAGCATGGCCTCGGTCTCGCGGTACGGGGAGGCCACCGAGCCGCAGTCGAGGTGGTCGCGGCCGATGACGACGGGCGCGGACAGCTCGCCGCTCGCCACCATGTCGTTGAAGCGCTCGCCCGCGCGGTCGCGTTCGCCGTAGCCGAGCCAGCAGATGCGGGCCGGCAGGCCCTGGAAGTGGACGCGCTCGCCGGCCATCTTGATCCAGCGGGCGAGGGACTCGTTCTCGGGGAAGAGGTCGAGGATCGCGCGGTCGGTGGCCGCGATGTCCTTCGGGTCGCCGGACAGGGCCGCCCAGCGGAAGGGGCCCTTGCCCTCGCAGAACAGCGGCCGGATGTAGGCGGGGACGAAGCCGGGGAAGGCGAACGCCCGCTCGTAGCCCGCCAACTGGGCCTCGCCGCGGATGGAGTTTCCGTAGTCGAAGACCTCGGCGCCCGCGTCCTGGAAGCCGACCATGGCCTCGACGTGCTTCGCCATGGACTCGCGGGCGCGGCGCGTGAAGTCGGCGGGCTTCTCGGCCGCGTAGGAGGCCATGTCGCCGAAGTCGATGCCGAGCGGCAGGTAGGCCAGCGGGTCGTGGGCGCTGGTCTGGTCCGTGACGATGTCGATGGGGGCGTTCATCGCCAGCAGCTGCGGGACGAGTTCGGCCGCGTTGCCGAGGACGCCGATGGACAGCGGGCGGCGGGCGTCGCGCGCCTCGGTCGCCAGTTGCAGGGCGTGGTCGAGGGAGTCGGCCTTGACGTCGAGGTAGCGGTGCTCGATGCGGCGCTCGATGGCGCGGGGGTCGCAGTCGATGCAGATGGCGACGCCGTCGTTCATGGTGACGGCCAGTGGCTGGGCGCCGCCCATGCCGCCGAGGCCGGCGGTCAGCGTGATGGTGCCGGCCAGGGTGCCGCCGAACCGCTTCGCGGCGACGGCGGCGAAGGTCTCGTAGGTGCCCTGGAGGATGCCCTGGGTGCCGATGTAGATCCACGAACCGGCCGTCATCTGGCCGTACATGGTGAGGCCGAGGGCCTCCAGGCGGCGGAACTCCTCCCAGTTGGCCCAGTCGCCGACGAGGTTGGAGTTGGCGATGAGGACGCGCGGGGCCCACTCGTGCGTCTGCATCACGCCGACGGGGCGGCCGGACTGCACGAGCATGGTCTCGTCCTGCTTCAGCGTCTGCAGGGTGCGGACCATCGCGTCGAACGAGCGCCAGTCGCGGGCGGCCTTGCCCGTGCCGCCGTAGACGACGAGCTTGTCGGGGTGCTCGGCGACTTCGGGGTCGAGGTTGTTCTGCAGCATCCGCAGGGCGGCTTCCTGCTGCCACCCCCGGGCGCTCAGCTCGGTGCCTCGCGGTGCTCGCACGGGTCGCGGTCCTGACATGGGGCCCTGCCTCCCAGCCTCGATGGGCGCTCTGAATAGAACACTGCACATCTTGGGCCGGTGAATAGCACTAGTCAACAGATGGGGGCTCCGGGTCGGCGGGACCGGCCAGGTCGGCGAGCCGGACGGGGTGGGCGAGCGGGCGGCGGTCCACGGCGAGCGGGTCGGCGGGCGGGTGGCCGAGCAGGCCGGCCGTCAGGTCGGCGGCGTTGCGCCCGCACATCCGGCCCTGACACGGGCCCAGGCCGACCCGGCAGGTGAGCTTCACGGCCCGCATCCCGTCCGCACCCCGCCCGAGGACGGCCTCGCACAGCTGCCCGTACGTCACCTCCTCGCAGCGGCAGATGCAGGTGTCCTCGCTCAGCCAGGTCGACCAGCCGTCGTGCAGCGGGTGGGCGGAGGCGAGCGCGGCGGCGAAGCGGCGGCCGGAGCGGACGCGCGCGGCGGCGGCCGCGATGCGTACGGGGCCGGCGTGGCCGGTGACGTCCGACGCGGCGGCCAGGCCCGCCAGTTCGCCCTCGGCCGCCGCGGCGGCGGCTCCGCCGATGCCGGTGAGCTCGCCGGCCGCGTACACGCCGGGCACGGAGGTGGCCTGGCGGGCGTCGACGACGACGTGGCCGTCCCGGACGGCGCAGCCGGCGGCGAGCGGGAGTTCCAGCTGCGGGGTGAAGCCGTGGCCGACGCACACGGCGTCCACGGGCGCGACGATGCGCTCGCTGCCGGGGACGATGCGCCAGTGCGCATCCAGCCGGGCGACGGTGACCGCTTCGACGCGGCCGTCGCCGTGCGCCGCGACGACCGCACGGCGGGTCCGGTACGGGACGCGCCTCCGCGCCAACTCCGCGGCGTACGCGCCCAGTTCGGCCACCCTGGCCGGTCCCCCGTCGAACAGCGCCACGAGCGGACGGCGCAGCCAGCGGGCCGGGTTGCCGGCCTCGTACACGCCCAGCACCCGGGCCCCGGCCCCGAGCAGCGAGGTTGCGACCGGCAGCAGGAACGGGCCCGTCCCGGAGACCACCACGCGCCGGCCGACGGCCAGCCGCTGCCCCTTGGCCAGCGCCTGGGCGGCGCCGGCCGTGACGACGCCGGGCAGATCCCCGCCGGGAAAGGGCAGTGCGCGGTCGTAGGCGCCGGTGCACAGCACCAGCGCATCGGCCGGGAGCGTACGGACGGGCCGCCCCGCGGCGTCGGCGGGACCCTGCTGGAGGTGCACGAGGTGGCTGCCGGTGTGCGGCCCCGGTTCGAGGGCGCATACGGTGGCGCGGGCCAGGTGCTCGATGCGCGGTTGCGCGGTGACGGCGCGCTCCAGCGGATGCGCCCGCCGCGAGCCGGCACCCACCGCGGGCTGCCGGTGGTACTGCCCTCCGATGCGCTCCCCGCTGTCGACGAGCACCACCCGCGCGCCCCCACGAGCGGCACCCAACGCGGCCCGCACTCCCGCGGGCCCGGCTCCCACCACGACGACGCGCGGCGTCGATCCGCTCACGCGCCGCTCCCGGCGGCGGGCTGCCCCGACGGGTCGTCGGGAGGGGGTGCGGCCGCGGCAGGCGAGCCCGTCTCGATCCGGTCCCCGTCGCGGACTTCGCGTCTGCAAGCCCTCACGCCCGCAAGGCCGTTGACCGTGACCAGGCAGTCGTAGCAGACGCCGATCCCGCAGAACACACCGCGCGGGCGGCCCCCGTGGCGGGTCCTCCGCCAGGACGTGCGGCCCGTCGACAGCAGGACGGCCGCCACGGTCTGTCCGGGGCGGGCCGGGTGCGGGGCGCCGTCCACGTGAACGGTCAGGGGCATGGGTTCTCCTTCGTGAAGCCCGTGGGGCCCGTGAAACCCAGGCCCGGGCGGGCCACCCGGAACGGCCGGGGGTCGGTGAGCGGGGACTCGCCGGTGTGCAGCTGGGCGAGGAGTTCGCCGGTCGCCGCGGCGAGGCCGACGCCCGCGCCCTCGTGGCCGGTCGCGTGCCAGAGGCCGGGCAGGCGCGGGTCCTCGCCGATGACGGGCAGGTGGTCGGGGGTGTACGGGCGGAAACCGCCGTACGCGCGCACCACCGGCACGTCCGCGAGCACCGGGAACAGCCGCACCGCGCCGCGCGCCAGGGCGCTCATCACCTCCAGGCGCAGGGTCTCGTCGAAGCCGCAGCGCTGCCAGCTGGAACCGATCAGCACCGTCCCGGCCGGGGTCGCCTCGATCACGGCCGCGGTGCGCAGCGCGACGTCCCCGCTGCCGGCCGCGTCGGCGTACCCCGCGTCGTACACCTTGTGCCGCACGGTGCCCGGCGGCAGCGGCCCGGTGACCAGGACCGTGCCGCGCCGGGGCAGCACGGGCAGCGGCGCACCGGCCGCCTCGGCGAAGCGGCCGGCCCACGGGCCGCACGCGTTGACGACCGCGCCGCACGGCACCCGCCCGTCGGAGGTGCACAGGGCGGTGACCCTGCCGCCCGCCCCCGTCTCGACGCCGAGCGCCCGCACTCCCGTACGGACCCCGCCGCCCCGGGCCCGTACGGCGGCGAGCAGCGCGGTCGCGGCGAGCACGGGATGCAGCTGGGCGTCCTGCGGATAGTGCACGGCGGCCCGGACGTCCGGGGTGAGGTGCGGTTCGTACGCGGCCGCCTCGCCGGGCGCGAGGCCGTGCGCCTCGACGCCCGCGGCGCGCTGCGCGGAGGCGGCGGCGCCGAGCGCGGCGGCGGCGTCCTCGTCGGTGGCGACGACGAGCCCGCCCTTGGGCTCGTACTCGCACGCGGCGCGCCCCGGCCCGAGCTCCTCGCGCAGCGCGGCCAGGAGCGCGGGCCAGCGCCGTAAGGAGGCCTGGGCGAGGGTCAGTCCGGGGCCGGGCGGTTTGTCGGAGACGAGCAGGTTGCCCTCGCCGCGGGCGGTGGTCTCCCCGACGGCCGGTCCGCGGTCGACCACGAGCACGCCCACCCCGCGCCGCCCGAGCGCCTCGGCACAGGCCGCGCCGATGATGCCGGCGCCGATGACCACGACGTCGGCGCCTTCCCGCTCGCGCTGAGCGTCTGAACGAATGTCCTGCCGTAGAACGCGCACGAATCGCACCGCCGTTCCCTGTGGGACGCCGCGAAGCTAGCCGCCTCGCGGCGGGCGGGTCAACACCACGGGGGCGGTGCGCCCCGAAGGGGCGCGGGGAACTGCGCGATCAGCCCCCACCGGCCTGCAGCCGACGCACCACCCCAGGGGGTCCGGGGTGCAGCCCCGGGTGCCTCGACTGCGGGCGCATCGTGGTTGCTCGCGCAGTTCCTCGCGCCCCTTGCGGGGCGCATGGCACAGTCGGCGGCATGAGAACCGTCGAAGACCGACGGCACCGTGCCGTCGAGGACGCCGTGCGGCAGGGGATCGTCGGTCCGCAGCAGCCCGTCGCCGGGTTTCTCGACGTGGACGCGATCCGCGACGCCGCCCGGACGCTGCGCGAGGCATTCCGCGCGCCCCGCGTCCTGCACACCTTCGCCGTCAAGGCCGCCCCGCTCGTCCCCGTCCTCCGTCTCCTCGCCGACGAGGGCCTCGGCTGCGAGGTCGCCAGCCCCGGCGAACTCGCCCTCGCCCGGGCGGCGGGAACATCACCCGCCCGCACCGTGCTCGACTCCCCCGCCAAGACGGGCGCCGAACTGCGCGAGGCCCTCGCGCTCGGCATCGCCGTCAACGCCGACAGCCGCGAGGAGCTCGCACGGCTGGACGCGCTCGTCCAGTCCGCACCGACCTCCTCCACGCTCGGCCTGCGCGTCAACCCGCAGGTCGGCGGCGGCAGCATCGGCGCCCTGAGCACGGCCACCGCCACGTCCAAGTTCGGCATCGCACTGCGCGACGAAGGGGCGCGCGCATGGCTGCTCCGCGCCTGCGCGGAGCGCCCCTGGCTCACGCGGCTGCACGCCCACGTCGGCTCGCAGGGGTGCCCGCCCGAGCTGATGGCCGAGGGCGTGCGGGCCGTGTACGAGCTGGCCGAGGAGGTCAACGCGGCCGCCGGGCGGCAGCAGATCGCGACGCTCGACATCGGCGGCGGGCTGCCCGTCAACTTCTCCTCCGACGAGGTCACCCCCACCTTCCACGACTACGCCCGGCTGCTGGCCGGCACCGTCCACGGCCTGTTCGACGGCCGCTACGGCCTGGTGACGGAGTTCGGCCGGTCGCTGCTCGCCAAGAGCGGCATGGTGCTGGCCCGCGTCGAGTACACCAAGTCGGCGGGCGGCCGCCGGATCGCGGTGACGCATGCGGGGGCGCAGCTGGCCGTGCGGACGGTGTTCGCGCCGGAGTCGTGGCCGCTGCGGGTGGCCGCGTACGACGCGCAGGGGCGGCCGAGGACGGGACCGGCGGTGGCCCAGGACGTGGCGGGACCGTGCTGCTTCGCCGGCGACCTGGTCGCCGTGGACCGGCCGCTGCCGCCGCTGGAGGCGGGTGACCACGTCGCACTGCTGGACACCGGCGCGTACTACTTCGCTCACCACTACGCGTACAACTCGCTCCCCCGGCCGGGGGTTTACGGCTACACGGCCGCAGAAGGCGAGACCACTCGGTTCGTCACCGTCCGTTCGCCGCAGACACTCGCCGAACTGGTTGCCGAAGGCGGCGCCGCGCACGCGGCAGATCTCACCGCCCTGCGGTGACCTTCGCACCGCCGGGTGCGGCGTCGCCCGCGGCGAGCCCGGTGGTCAGGTAGCCGGTCACCCGCGGGGCGGCGGGGCTCGCCTGGGCCCACTCGGCACGCACCCACAGCAGCGCCTCGCCGCTGCGCTCCAGCGCACCCAGCCACCGGGCCTTCGCCCACAGCCCGGCACCGGCCCCGGCCAGCCCGAGGCCGACGGCGCACGGGAGCGCGAAGGAGGAGCCGACGGCGACGAGGAAGCCCAGGAGCAGCCACCAGCGGTGCGCACGGCGCCAGTTCCGCACGGTGACGGCGCGGTCCTGCAGGAAGACGGCCCGCCCGGCACGGGACGCACTGCGCGCGAGCTCCGTATAGCGCTTGCGGCGCACGGCGAAGACGACGGCGGCCGCGATCAGGAACAGCGCGGCACCGGCGAGCACGCCGATGCGCAGGCCGGTGAGCCCCGGTACGAAGGCGCCGATACCGGCGCCGAGCAGCCCGGACCACCAGAGCCAGCCGGCGGGCGCCCGGACGATCACCGCCACCCGTGCCAGTGCGTACTTGCTGCCGCCGCTCACGTTCGGACCTCCTCGTTCCGGATCGGATTTCCGGTGCGGAAGGGTAGCGGGGCTTTCTGAGAGCGGGCTGAGTGGCGGCCGGGGCGCTAGCCCACTCGGAGTCATACCGCGGTATCACACGGGACTTGGCCCCGTCGTGTGATGAGTCACGGGCCGCCCGATCCCTACGCTCGTCGTATCAGACGAACGGAAGGATCCACGCCATGCCGGTGACCGACCCGCAGCGCGCCCTGCGCCGACGAGCGCTCGTCGCAGCCGGCGTACTGGCCCTGACGGGGCTCGTCAGCGCCTTCACCCCCACCGCCCACGCGGCAGCGGCCACAGCGGCAGCGTCACCGCTGCCCGCCCCCACCGGCCCGTACCCCGTCGGGACGACGACCCGGCACCTCACCGACACCGCACGCCCGGACCCCTGGCACCCGGAGCGGGGGCCCCGCCAGGTGATGGTCAGCTTCTGGTACCCCGCCGCGCGGGCGCAGTGGCGCACGGCCCAGCGCGTGGCCCCGCACATGGACACCCTCTCCGCCGCCCACTTCGGCTCGGCCAAGGGCGCGGGGGCGTTCAACTACGGCGTGCCCGTCGGGAGCGTCGACTGGGCCGCCACCCGCACGCACGCCGTCGTGGACGCGCCCGTCGCGCGCGGCACCCGGGTGCGGCCGGTCGTGCTGTACTCCGCGGGGCTGGGCGACCCGCGCACCTGGAACACCTCGCTCGTGGAGGAGCTCGCCTCGCGCGGCTACGTGGTCGTCACGGTCGACCACACCTACGACTCCTCCGAGGTGCTCCTCACCGGCACCGGCCCCGGCCGCCAGGGCGGCAGGCGGCTCGTGGAGTCCGCGCTGCCCGCCCTGGCGCGGCAGCACGGCACCGACCCGAGTGCCGTGCTGCGCAAGGCGATGACGGCCCGGGTGGACGACACGCGCTTCGTCCTCGACGTGCTCGACGGCCACCGGCAGCACCCGCGGCCCGAGTTGCCGCGCACGCTGACGGACGCGATGGACCTGCACCGCATCGCCATGGCGGGCCACTCCGCGGGCGGCTTCACCGCGCTGCAGGCGATGCACGACGACCGGCGGATCGGTGCCGCGGTCGACATGGACGGAACCCTGGCGTTCCCCGACGGCAGGCCCGGCAGCGTGGCCCGGGACGGGGTCGACCGCCCGTTCCTGCTCATGGGGACGGAGAGCGCCGACTCGGGCTCGTACCGCCGCCAGCCGTCGTGGGCGGCGCTGTGGCAGCACTCGCGCGGGTGGCGCGGCGATCTGACGCTGCTCGGCTCGCGGCACGGGGCGTACACGGACGCGGCGGCCCTGCTGCCGGGCGCCGCCTCGCGCGAGGTCCTGCGGAAGGACGTGGGAACGGTGCGCCCGGAGCGGGCGGTGGCCGCGACGAGGGCGGCGGTGGTGACGTTCCTGGACCGCTTCCTGCGGGGAAGGGAGAGCCACATGCTCGACGGCTTCCCGGAGCTGCGCCCCGAAGGGGCGCGGGGAACTGCGCGACCAGCCACAACGAACCGTTACTCGACGAACAACCCCCGGGCCGCCGCCCGCACATCGAACTCCTCCAAGCGCGCCTGAGCATCAGGCAACGCATCACACATCGCCTCCAGCAGCACCCGCCCCAGCAGCATCGGCGCACACGCCGTGTCGAAGGCCAGCCCCGTCCCCACCGCGGCCGGCAGCAGCAGCTCGCTGTACCGCGCCACGGGCGCGAACGTGGAGTCCGCGACGGTGACGACCGTCAGCCCCGCGTCCTGTGCGTAGGCAAGCGCCTCCACGACCTCCCGCGGATGCCGCGGCAGCGCGAAGCACAGCAGCGCGCTCGCGCCCGCCCGCACGGCCGCGTCGATCCGGTCGACGAGCAGCGTGCCGCCCTCGTCGAGCAGCCGGACGTCCGGGTGCACCTTGCGCGCGAAGTAGGCGAAGCCGCCCGCCTGGGCCCCGGCGGCGCGCAGCCCGAGCACCGGCAGCGGCCGGGACGCGGCCAGCAGCCGCCCCGCGCGGACGACCGGTTCCGGGTCGGCGAGCAGCGAGGCCAGGTGGCGGAGGTTGTCGATCTCCGCGTGCACCGCCTGCTGGTACTCGTTGTACGAGTCCGCCGCCGCACCCGCGGCGGCCGGTACGACATCCCGCAGGTGCCGGCGCAGCGCCGGGTAGCCGTCGAAGCCGAGGGTCACCGCGAAGCGGGTCACCGACGGCTGGCTGACACCGGCCAGTTCGGCCAGCTCCACGCTCGACAGGAACGGCGCGTCGGCGGCGCGCCGCACCATGCAGTGGGCGATGCGCCGCTGCGTCGGCGTCAGCCTGTGCCCCTCGAAGAGTTTCTGCAGCCGCGCCGTGGCACCGGTGTCGCTCATCGACTCTCCTCGGTCATTCAATTCATCACCGTCCCAGCCTGCATGAAATTATGCAGCCCGGGGCGGCGGCGCGTCACAGCGGCGGCAGCAGCTTCTTCTGCGGCTTGCCCATCGCGTTGCGCGGCAGCGCGTCCAGGAAGCGGATGCGGCGCGGCCGCTTGTGCACGGACAGGTGCCCGGCCACGAAGTCGATCAGCTCCCGCTCGCCGACCCCGTCGGCCACCACGTACGCGACGACCTCCTGCCCGAGGTCCTCGTGCGCGACCCCCACCACGGCCGCCTCGCTGACCGCCGGGTGGTCCAGCAGCGCGTTCTCCACCTCGCCGGCGCCGATGCGGTAACCGCCGGACTTGATCAGGTCGGTGGAGGCGCGGCCCACGATGCGGTGGGTGCCGTCCTCGTCGACGGCCGCGATGTCCCCGGTGCGGAACCAGCCGTCGGCGGTGTACGCGGCGGACGTCGCCTCCGGGCGGCCCAGGTAGCCGGCGAACAGCGTCGGGCCGCTCACCTCCAGCTCGCCGATGCCGCTCTCGGTCGCCGCCAGCCGGGTCCGGACGCCGGGCAGCGGCAGCCCCACCGCGCCCGGACGGCGCTCGCCGTCGGCGCGGGCGGAGACGGTGATCAGGGTCTCGGTCATGCCGTAACGCTCCACGGGCCGCTGCCCGGTGAGCTCCTCCAGGCCCCGGAAGACGGGCGCGGGCAGCGCCGCGCTGCCCGACACCAGCAGCCGCGCCCCGCTCAGCGCCCGCGCCGCGGCCGGGTCGCGCACGACGCGGGACCAGACGGTCGGCACCCCGAAGTACAGGCTGCCGCCCGCGGCCGCGTACGCCTCCGGCGTCGGCCGCCCGGTGTGCACCAGCCGGCAGCCGGTGCGCAGCGCACCCAGCACGCCCAGGACCAGACCGTGGACGTGGAACAGCGGCAGGCCGTGCACCAGGGTGTCCTCGGGCGTCCACTGCCAGGCGTCCACGAGCCCGTCCAGGCAGGCGGCGATCGCCGCGCGGGGGATCAGCGCGCCCTTGGGGGCGCCGGTCGTGCCGGAGGTGTAGAGGACGAGGGCGGTGGACGCGGGGCCGGGCTCCGCGCCCGTCCAGGAACCCTGCTCGCGCATGTCGACGGGCACGTCCTCGCCGAGGACCAGTTCGGCGCCGGAGTCGCGCAGGATGTGCTCGCGCTCGGCGGGCCCGGCGTCCGGCGGCAGCGGCACCACGGGCACCCCGGCCAGCAGGCCGCCCACGACGGCGGCGACGGTCTCCACGCTAGGCGTCGCCCGGACGGCGACGGACTTGGCACCGGCGATCCGGGACGCCACCGCGCTTGCGGCTCCCCGGAGTTGCTCCCGCGAACACGACTGCCCGGCGATGGTGAGGGCGTCCGGACGGTCGCCGGGCCCGGCGAGGGAGGCGAGCAGGGGGACGGTCACGGGTGCTCCTTCCGAGAGGTGCGGATCCTGTGACCGTACAACTCGGGGTGCCGAGCCCCGAAGGGGCGCCCCTTACGTGGTGCAGAGGCCGCCGCACCCGGGCCGTAAAGGCGGCCCGGGTCGGGACGGCGGCGGCCCCCGCAGGACGGCCAGAGTCCGGGAGCCGCTCCGGAAGTCCCGCCGACGCCTCCAATATGCCGGTCACTTGTTAAGCCCGTGCTGCGAGCACGTGACGCATACGTACCTTTGACGGACCGGCAGACGACAAGGCCCCAACGAACCGGAGCCCGCGGCTACTTGGCGCCGTTCTCCTCGGCCAGGAAGGCCAGCAGGTCCTGCCGGCTCACCACACCGGACGGCTTGCCCTCGACCAGCACGACCGCCGCATCCGCCTTGCCCAGCACGGCCATCAGGTCGGCGACCGGCTCGCCCGAGCCGACCTGCGGCAGCGGCGGGCACATGTGCTTCTCCAGCGGGTCGCTCAGCGAGGCCCGGCTCGCGAACAGCGCGTCCAGGAGCTCCCGTTCGACGACCGAGCCGACGACCTCGGCGGCCATCACATCGGGGTGCCCCGCGCCCGGCTTGACGATGGGCATCTGCGAGACGCCGTACTCGCGGAGCACCTCGATGGCCTCGCCGACCGTCTCCTCGGGGTGCATGTGCACCAGCGAAGGCAGGCCGCCGTCCTTGCGGCGCAGCACGTCGCCGACACGGGCGGTGGCGGGACCCTCCTCCAGGAAGCCGTAGTCCGCCATCCACTCGTCGTTGAAGATCTTGCTCAGGTAGCCGCGGCCGCTGTCCGGCAGCAGCACGACGACGACGTCCTCCGGGCCGAGCTTCTCGGCGACCCGCAGCGCCGCGACGACCGCCATGCCGCAGGAGCCGCCGACGAGGAGGCCCTCCTCCTTGGCGAGGCGGCGGGTCATCTGGAAGGCGTCCTTGTCGGAGACGGCGACGATCTCGTCGGCCACCGACCGGTCGTACGCGGTCGGCCAGAAGTCCTCGCCGACGCCCTCGATCAGGTACGGCCGGCCGGAGCCGCCGCTGTAGACCGAGCCCTCGGGGTCCGCGCCGACGACCGTGACCTTGCCGTCGCTGGCCTCCTTCAGGTAGCGGCCGGTGCCGCTGATGGTGCCGCCCGTGCCCACGCCCGCGACGAAGTGGGTGATCCGGCCCTCGGTCTGCTCCCACAGCTCCGGACCGGTCGAGTGGTAGTGGGAGAGGGGGTTGTTGGGGTTGCTGTACTGGTCGGGCTTCCAGGCGTTGGGCGTCTCACGGACGAGGCGGTCGGAGACGTTGTAGTAGGAGTCCGGGTGCTCGGGGTCGACGGCGGTCGGGCAGACCACCACCTCGGCACCGTAGGCGCGGAGCACGTTGATCTTGTCCGTGGAGACCTTGTCCGGGCAGACGAAGATGCACTTGTAGCCCTTCTGCTGGGCCACGATCGCGAGACCCACGCCCGTGTTGCCGGAGGTCGGCTCCACGATCGTGCCGCCCGGCTTGAGCTCGCCGGACTTCTCGGCGGCCTCGATCATGCGGACGGCGATGCGGTCCTTCACGGAACCGCCCGGGTTGAAGTATTCGACCTTGGCAAGCACGGTGGCCTCGATGCCATCGGTCACGCTGTTGAGCTTCACCAGCGGGGTGTTGCCGACGAGCTCAATCATCGAATCGTGATACTGCACGGTGATCTCCGCGGTCAGGGGCACTAGCGGTCGTCGCGTACCCGTAAGCCCAGCCTATTGCGCGTCCGACTGCACTAGTGGCGCGTTGCGTTCGACTGCAGGCGGGGCAACCTGCTGGTAGTGCGCCACTGCAAAGGGGTGCACCACATTCGTGAAGCTTTCATGAAGCCTTTGTGAAACGGGCCTCCGAGCACGGGTTTTCCGTGTCGCGGAGGCGGTGAAGGAGGCCGGCCGATGTCCAGGTCGAGGGCGAGGGCAGCACGGCGGATCGCAGCGGCGGCGGCGTACGGGGGCGGGGGCGTCGGGCTGCTGGGCGGCGCCGTGCTGGGCGTGCTGCTCACCGAGGTGGCACTGGCCAAGCGCGTGGTGGGCGGCAGTCCGGACACCCCGCCGCAGGCGGACGGGCGGTACGGCTCGGCCTTCGTCCACCGGCTGGGGAACCAGCCCCTGCTGCTGGGCATGCTGGGCGACTCCACGGCGGCCGGCAAGGGCGTGCACCGGCCGCGGCAGACACCGGGCGCCCTGCTGGCCACCGGCCTCGCCGCGGTGGCCGAGCGCCCGGTCGAGCTGCACAACGTGGCGCTGTCCGGCGCGCAGTCGTACGACCTGGAGCGGCAGGTCACGCTGCTGCTCGCCGACCCGGAGCGGATCCCCGACGTCTGCGTGATCATGATCGGGGCCAACGACGTCACCCACCGGGTGCCGGCCGCCCGCTCGGTGCGGCTGCTGACGGAGGCGGTGCGCCGGCTGCGCGAGGCGGGCTGCGAGGTCGTCGTGGGCACCTGCCCGGACCTGGGCACCATCGAGCCCGTCTACCAGCCGCTGCGCTGGCTGGCCCGGCGGATGAGCCGCCAGCTGGCGGCCGCGCAGACCATAGGGGCCCTGGAGGCCGGCGGGCGCACGGTCTCGCTGGGCGACCTGCTGGGGCCGGAGTTCGCGTCGAACCCGCGGGAGCTGTTCGGGCCGGACAACTACCACCCCTCGGCCGAGGGCTACGCCACCGCGGCCATGGCCGTCCTGCCGACCCTGTGCGCCGCGCTGGGCCTGTGGCCCGAGGACGAGGAACGGCCGGACGCGGCGCGCCGCGAGGGCATCCTGCCGGTGGCCCGGGCCGCCGCCCAGGCGGCGGCCGAGGGCGGCACCGAGGTGTCGCCGGCCCGCGGCCGCTGGGCGCTGCTCAAGCACCGCAAGCGGCGCCGGCTGCCCGGCTACGCCGAACCGGCGGCGCGGCGGCGGGCGCAGCCGCGCACGGTGCACGGGCTGCGCTCGCCGCAGCCCCCCGCGCCGGGGTTCCGGCCGAGCGACAATTGATGCCGGCACCGCCCTCCGGGAAAGAGGCCCGTATCACAGCGACGAGGCCGTGACCACACCGCTACGTGCGGGTAACTTCCCGGAGAGTCCTGCCCACCCGTCACCCGGCCGCCGCCCCTCAACGAGGCGCTGCGCGCCGCCCCTCCAGTCCGCGCACCCTGGGAGCCGTGATGCCCGAAGCCGTGATCGTCTCTACCGCCCGCTCCCCCATCGGCCGCGCCTTCAAGGGCTCGCTGAAGGACCTGCGCCCGGACGACCTGACCGCCACGATCATCCAGGCCGCCCTCGCCAAGGTGCCCCAGCTGGACCCGCGCGAGATCGACGACCTGATGCTCGGCTGCGGCATGCCCGGCGGCGAGCAGGGCCACAACCTGGCCCGCATCGTGGCCGTGCAGATGGGCATGGACCACCTGCCCGCCACGACGATCACCCGCTACTGCGCCTCGTCGCTGCAGACCTCCCGGATGGCGCTGCACGCGATCAAGGCGGGCGAGGGCGACGTCTTCGTCTCGGCGGGCGTCGAGATGGTCTCCCGCTCGGTGAACGGCTCCTCCGACGGCATCCCGGGCACCCACAACCCGCTCTTCGCCGACGCCGAGGCCCGCACGGCCGCCCGCGCCGAGCAGGGCGGGGCCGACTGGCACGACCCGCGCGAGGACGGGCTGGTCCCGGACGCGTACATCGCGATGGGCCAGACCGCGGAGAACCTGGCCCGGCTCAAGGGGGTCACCCGCCAGGAGATGGACGAGTTCGGCGTCCGCTCGCAGAACCTCGCCGAGCAGGCCCTCGCCAAGGGCTTCTGGGAGCGCGAGATCACCCCGGTGACGCTGCCCGACGGCACGGTCGTCACGAAGGACGACGGCCCCCGCGCGGGCGTCACACTGGAGGGCGTCCAGGGCCTGAAGCCCGCCTTCCGCCCCGACGGCCGGATCACCGCGGCCAACTGCTGCCCGCTCAACGACGGTGCGGCGGCCGTGGTGATCATGTCCGACACCAAGGCGCGGGAGCTGGGCCTGACCCCGCTCGCCCGGATCGTCTCGACGGGCGTCTCGGCCCTGTCCCCCGAGATCATGGGCTACGGCCCGGTCGAGGCCAGCAAGCAGGCGCTGCGCCGGGCCGGGCTCGCGGTCGGCGACATCGACCTGGTCGAGATCAACGAGGCGTTCGCCGCACAGGTCATCCCCTCCTACCGGGACCTGGGCATCGACCTCGACCGGCTGAACGTCAACGGCGGCGCGATCGCGGTGGGCCACCCCTTCGGCATGACGGGCGCCCGCATCACGGGCACGCTGATCAACTCGCTGCAGTTCCACGACAAGCAGTTCGGCCTGGAGACCATGTGCGTGGGCGGCGGCCAGGGCATGGCAATGGTGATCGAGCGACTGAGCTGAGCGAAGGTCCGGTCCAACCCCCGGATCGGCAACTGCCACATGCAAGGTGCCGTCACCTTGCCCAATCGTGACCGAATCTCCCCCAGGATGTGACCAAGGTCCCGGGGGAGATTTGTTTCCCCAGGTCAGATGATTGAAGACAGAACGGCAGGGCCTTTGGTCCCGTCCGTTTCGGTCCGTTTTGCACTGGGGGCCGCTGTGGACGTACGCCAAGCTGAGGTAGGAATTCGGGGGATCCGATGCAACCGGGAGTACGTCAGTGAGCGCCATGTCCCTTGCCCTGCTGCTGGCCGCCGGCACCGCAACCGCCGCAGGCACCGCCGCCCTGTACAGCGCGCGCGGCCTGCGCCGGCAGATCACGGCGCTGCGCGCCGACCTGGCGGCCGCCTCCGCGGACCGTGTCGAGCGCGCCGCGGTGCCCGCTGCCCGGACCGCGCCGGCCGCCGAACTCTCCGAGATACGGGCCGCGGTCGCCGACGCCCTCGCCGAGGAGCGGGAGCGCGAGCTGGCCGAGGCGCGTGCGTTCTGGGCGGCGCAGGAGGCCAGGGATCTGGCCGGGACCGGCGATGCGCACTCCCTGCTGCCGGGCCTGGAGGCGCTCGCGGACGCCGAGTCCGAGGCCGCCGAGTCCCCCGAACTGGCCGCCGCGCGGCGCCGTCACCCCTCGCACCCCGAGTTCTCCCCCGCCCCGTCGCCCGACGACCACGAGCGCACGGCCGAGCGCCTGGCCGAACTCGCGCAGGCCCGCATGCCGCTGGCCGACGTCCGGCCCGGGCCGCTGGGCACGCTGGACGTCTACGTCTTCGCGGACGGCACGACGCTGTGCATGACCCCCGGCCACCGCGAGACCTCCGAGCGCCTCGCCGGGGCCCTCCGGGACGGGGACGAGCCGGTCCTGCTGGGCGGCTCCGGAGTGTCGGGTGCCTACGCCCTGACGTTCAGCTGCGCGTCGGGCACGGTGTACGTCCTGGCGGACCGGGTCATCGCGTCACTGTAGGCCCCGGCTCTCACAGCCCGCAGCGCCGCCCCGCCTCCTCCACCATCGCGACCGCCTCCGCCACTCCCGTGTGCAGAGGCGCGCCGCTGCGCGCCAAGGCCTCGGCCAGGTCGTGGCCGGCCACGGCCACCTGGTCGGCGACGGCGAACATGCCGGCCTCCGGCATCTCGCGCCGCTCCGCGGCGTGCGGTTCCTCGATCCGCTGGGCCCACGCGGCCAATTCCCGCGCCAGCGCCAGCGCTTCCGCGGCCGCTCCCCGGCTCAGGCGGGACTGCGGCAGGGCCCGCAGCCGGTCGGCGAAGGTGTCCACGGCGGCCAGAAGAGGCGTCACATCATCCACGTCCCGAGCCTATGCGCCGTCGACCGACTGTTGCCAACGCCTGAACACTCAGGCACGGTGACATGAAGGACCATCATTCGACGCGTCCGGAGGCGCCGATGTCCCACGTCTTCTCCGACGAGACCCACCGGAACCTGCTCTCCCGCATCCCCCAATGCACCGGCCGTGAAGTGGCCGACTGGCTGCGCACGGTCGACGAGGGTCCCGCCCTCTCCCGCTTCGAGGAGAAGGTCAGCTGGCTGCGGGCGGAACACCAGCTGGCCTACGGCCACGCCAAGGCGATCGTCCACGAGTACGACCTCCGCCGGGCCGCTCGCAGGCGCGGATAAGACGAAAAGACCCCGCGCCCCGAAGGGGCGCGGGGTCCTGCGCGACCGGTCTCAGTCGTTGTTCAGGATCGCGATGATCCGCAGGATCTCCGTGTAGATCCACACCAGCGACATCGTCAGGCCGAACGCCGCCAGCCAGGACTCCTCGCGAGGCGCCCCGTAACGGACGCCGTCCTCGATCTGCTTGAAGTCCAGCGCCAGGTACGCCGCACCGAGCACCACGCCGATGATGCCGAAGACGATGCCCAGGCCGCCCGAGCGGAAGCCCAGGCCGTCGCCGCCGCCGAACGCGGCGAACAGCAGGTTGACCGCCATCAGCAGGACGAAGCCGATGCCGGCCGCCACCACGAAGCGCATGAAGCGCTGGTCGACCCGGATGAGCCGGGTGCGGTAGGCGACGAGCACGCCGACGAAGACGACGATCGTGCCGAGCACGGCCTGCATGGGCGCGCCGCGCGCGATGGTGTTGTAGGCCTGGCTGATGACACCGAGGAACAGGCCCTCGAAGACGGCGTAGGCCAGGATCAGCGCAGGGGTCGGACGGGCCTTGAAGGCCTGGATCAGGCCGAGCACCATCGCCACCAGACCGGCGCCGAAGCCGACACCGACGGGCAGCTGCAGCGCCCACGCGGCACCGGCCGCGATGACCAGCAGGCCCAGGGTGATGCCGGTGCGGGAGACGACGTCGTCGATCGTCATCCGGCCGGTCTGCGCCGGCGCCTGCGGGTACCCCTGCTGGAGGTCGGGGCCGCCCTGCGCGTAAGGGTTGGTCGGCTGCGCGTACGGGTTGCCCGCGTAGCCGTGGTTGGTCGCGTAGGGGTTGCCCTGGGCCGCGGTCCCGGCCTGCGGCCCCGGGTCGAAGCCCGCGTAGCCACCGCCGCGGCTGAACCCCCGTCGCGAGAAGACCGGGTTGCTGCTCCTCATCTCACTCCTCCGTGGCCACCCTGCGCGGCCTTGGCGTCAAGCGTAATGGGTAGGCAAAAGAATGCCTCTCCTGCTACGGGACGATCTTTTCCTCGCGTTCCCACCTACTGACAACGCGATGCCAGGGTGCCCGGTTCCGGGAAGGCCCGTGAAGCGGGTGTCAAAGAAGCGCGAGCGATTACGGAGAATGCCTCGGCGGTGCCCGGAGCCGGACTTGAACCGGCACGGCCCGTAGGGCCAGCGAGGTTTAAGCTCGCCGTGTCTGCATTCCACCATCCGGGCTGGTTCTCTCGGGCCGCACAAGCAGGGGGAGGCACCAACCCCTCCCCCCTGAGAGAGCAGGACGAGCCTAGCCGGGGAGCGCCCCCCAAACAGCGGAACGGTGACCGGAGGTTGTCTTATTTTATTGGCAACTGAGGGGTCATCAGTACAGGGACGACGCCATGGGCACATGCCAGCGGCCGATCCCCGCCGTTCACCACCCCACCCCGGCGGGGAAGCGGAATTGTCGCAATCTCGTCGCCCTCGGTAAGGGTCGGCCTCCTACCCAGGGATGACAGGAGCCCCTCCGCAGACCTCCGGAGGTAGGGCGTGGAACGGGAGCTTCGGCTGATCCCCGGGCACAAACCGCCGGGGAGCATGGAGGGGTCCCTTGCACCACATCCCGACAGGAGCGCTCCTGTGACCACCAGCCCCCTCGGCGCCCAGACCGCCGTCCGCACCGCCGCGGTCGCGGCCCGCGCCACGGATCTCACCAAGGTCTACGGACAGGGCGAGACCCAGGTGGTCGCCCTGGACGCCGTCTCCGTCGACTTCCACCAGGCCGAGTTCACCGCGATCATGGGCCCCTCGGGCTCCGGCAAGTCGACCCTCATGCACTGCATGGCCGGCCTCGACACCGTCTCCCGCGGCTCGGCCCGCATCGGCGACGTCGAACTGACCGGGCTGAACGACAAGAAGCTGACCCGGCTGCGCCGCGACAAGATCGGCTTCATCTTCCAGGCCTTCAACCTGCTGCCCACGCTGACGGCCCTGGAGAACATCACGCTCCCCATGGACATCGCCGGCCGCAAGCCCGACAAGCAGTGGCTGGACATGGTCGTCGACACCGTCGGCCTGTCGGGCCGCCTCAAGCACCGCCCCAACCAGCTCTCCGGCGGCCAGCAGCAGCGCGTCGCCGTCGCCCGCGCCCTCGCCGGACGCCCCGAGATCATGTTCGCCGACGAGCCCACCGGAAACCTCGACTCCCGCTCCGGCGCCGAGGTCCTGGGCTTCCTGCGCAACTCCGTGCGCGAACTCGGCCAGACCGTCGTCATGGTCACCCACGACCCCGTCGCCGCCTCCTACGCCGACCGCGTCGTCTTCCTCGCCGACGGCCGCATCGTCGACGACATGCGCGACCCCACCGCCGACGCCGTCCTCGACCGCATGAAGCGGTTCGACGCCAAGGGCCGTACGAGCTGACCATCGCCGGACACGATCTCCAGGACTGACCTCCCCATGTTCCGTACCGCTTTGCGCAATGTGCTTGCGCACAAGGCCAGGCTGCTGATGACCGTGCTCGCCGTACTGCTCGGCGTGGCGTTCGTCTCCGGCACCCTGGTCTTCACCTCGACCATCTCCGAGGCGTACCAGAAGAGCTCCCAGAAGGGCTTCGACCACGTCGACGTGGCCATCCAGCCGCACCGGCAGGCCGACGACAAGGAGCGCCCGGGCGCCGCCCCCAAGCTCACCCAGCGGATGCTCGACCAGGCCGCCAAGGTGCCCGGCGCGGCCTCCGCCACCGGCACGGTCAACGGCTTCGCCGCGATCGCCGACAAGAACGGCAAGCTCGTGGGCGAGGGCTTCGGCTCCGCCGGCTCCAACTACTACCCCGGCACCGACGGCAAGGACGCCCGCTACCCGCTCAAGGACGGCCGCGCGCCCAAGGGCACCGGCGAGATCGCGCTCGACGCCAAGACCGCCGACCGCGCCGGCTACAAGGTCGGCGACACCGTCCGGATATCCGTGAACGGCCCGGTCCTGGAGCAGAAGCTCACCGGCGTCTTCACCACCGACGACGGCAACGTCTCCGCGGGCGGCAGCCTCGCGCTCTTCGACACCGCCACCGCCCAGCAGCTCTACGCCAAGCCGGGCGAGTTCAACGAGATCGACGTCAAGGCCGCGGCCGGCACCTCGCAGGACGCGCTCAAGACCGAGCTCGACAAGGTCCTGCCGAAGACCGCCGAGACCACCACCGCCAAGCAGCTCGCCGACGACCAGGCCAAGGCCATCGCCCAGGGCATGGACGGCATGAAGACGGCGATGCTGGCCTTCGCCGGCATCTCGCTCTTCGTCGGCATCTTCATCATCGCCAACACCTTCACCATGCTGGTCGCCCAGCGCACCAAGGAGCTCGCGCTGCTGCGCGCGGTCGGCGCCAGCCGCCGCCAGGTCACCCGCTCGGTGCTCATCGAGGCGCTCGTCGTCGGCACGGTCGCCGGCGTGACCGGCCTGCTCGCGGGCATCGGCATCGGCGCCGGGCTGCGCTCCCTGCTCGGCAGCACCGGCGCCGAGATCCCGGCCGGTCCGCTGGTCGTCTCGCCCGGCACGGTCGTCGCCTCGCTGGCCGTCGGCATCGTGATCACCGTGCTCGCCGCCTGGCTGCCCGGCCGCCGCGCCGCGAAGATCCCGCCGGTCGCCGCCATGAACAGCGTGCACGCCGTCGCCACCACCCGTTCGCTGGTCGTCCGCAACACCATCGGCGCCGTGCTGGCCGCCGCCGGTGCGGCCCTCACCGTGGCCACCGACAGCAAGGCCGTCATGGGCCTGGGCGCGGGCCTGCTGCTCATCGGCGTCTTCGTCCTCACCCCGCTGCTGTCCCGCCCGGTCATCGCCGCCGCGTCGCCCGTCATGCGGCTGTTCGGCATCTCCGGCAAGCTGGCCCGGCAGAACGCCGTCCGCAACCCGCGCCGCACCGCCGCCACCGCCTCGGCGCTGATGATCGGCCTCACCCTGATCACCGGCCTCACGGTCATCGCGGGCAGCGTGCAGAAGGCCATCGACAAGATGGCCACGGACGCCATCCGCGCCGACTACGTCGTCTCCATGGCGAGCCACACCCCGCTCTCCCCGGACGTCGCCAAGAAGATCTCGACCCTCCCCGGGGTCAAGGCGAGCAGCCCGCTGCGCGAGGCCCCGTCCCGGATCGACGGCGACTTCCAGAACCTGACCGGCGTCGACGGCGCCACCATCGACGAGCTCACCAAGCTCGACTTCGCCTCCGGCTCCTTCGCGGACCTGACCGCCGGCAAGGCCGTCGTCGACGACACGACCGCCAAGAACCGTGGCTGGAAGCTCGGTTCGACCGTCGACGCCACCTTCGAGGACGGCCGGAAGGGCAAGCTGACGGTCTCGGGCATCTACAAGGGCAACGCCCTGATGAACGGGATGATGGTCGATGTCACGACCATCGCCCCGCACGAGAGCCGGATCACCGACCAGCAGGTCATGGTCAAGATGTCGTCCGGCGTGAGCGACTCCACCAAGGACTCGCTGCGGAAGGCGCTCGGTGACAACCCGGCGATCCAGATCCAGGACAAGAAGGACATCTCCAACGACATCGCCAAGATGATCAGCCTGCTGCTGAACATGCTCTACGGGCTGCTCGCGATGGCCGTGATCGTCGCCGTCCTCGGTGTCGTCAACACCCTGGCGATGTCCGTCTTCGAACGGTCCCAGGAGATCGGCATGCTGCGCGCCATCGGCCTGGACCGCAAGGGCATCAAGCGGATGGTCCGCCTGGAGTCCCTGGTCATCTCCCTCTTCGGCGGTGTCCTCGGCGTCGGCCTCGGCGTCTTCCTCGGCTGGGCCGCGGGCCAGCTGATCGGCAAGAGCCTGTCGACGTACGAGCTGGTGCTGCCGTGGGACCGCATGGCGGTGTTCCTGCTGCTGAGCGCCGTGGTGGGTGTGCTGGCCGCACTGTGGCCGGCCCGCCGTGCGGCGAGGCTGAACATGCTTGCCGCGATCAAGGCCGAGTAAGGGGGCTTCGCCCCCGCACAGTTCCCCGCGCCCCTTACGGGGCGCGGGGAATTTTCTATCCGCGCCACTCCCGTGTACGCAAAGACAATCCCGGTTCGCCGGAGGCCGGGGTGCGGACCGCCAGGACCTGGTTCACACCGATGCGGTTGCGCTCGAACGACAGCGCGCAGGCGGCCATGTACAGCCGCCATACCCGTGCCCGGCCCGGCGACGTCAGGCGCACCGCTTCCGCCCAGTGCGACTCCAGGTTCGCCACCCAGCTCCGCAGCGTCAGCGCGTAGTGCTCGCGCAGGGCCTCCACATCCCGGACCTCGAAGCCCGCCTCCTCCAGCTGGGCCACCGTGCGGCCCACGGGGGCCAGTTCGCCGTCCGGGAAGACGTAGCGGTCGATGAACTCGTCGACGCGGTAGGCCTCTTCGTCCCGCAGCGGGCGCCGTGCGATCTGGTGGTTGAGCAGCCTGCCGCCCGGCTTGAGGAGGGCGTACAGGTCGGCCGCGTACGCGGCGTACTGCGCGGAGCCGACGTGCTCGGCCATGCCGATGGAGGAGATCGCGTCGAAGGGGCCGTCGGCGATCTCCCGGTAGTCCTGGACCCTGATCTCCACACGGTCCGTCAGACCGGCCTCGGCGATGCGCTTGCGGGCGTACGCGGCCTGTTCCTCGGAGAGCGTGATGCCGACGGCGGAGACCCCGTACTCGCCGGCCGCGTGCAGCACCATGGAGCCCCAGCCGCAGCCGACGTCCAGCAGGCGCCGGCCGGGCGCGAGCCCGAGCTTGCGGCACACGAGGTCGAGCTTGGCGCGCTGGGCGTCCTCCAGAGTGGAGTCCGCGTCCCAGTAGGCGCACGAGTAGACCATGGACGGGCCGAGCACCTTCTCGTAGAAGGCGTTCCCCACGTCGTAGTGGTGGCTGATGGCCTGTTTGTCGCGGCGCAGCGTGTGCAGCGGCCCGCGGGTCCGGCGGACCTCCTCGGCGGGCGGGGCGGGCGGTGTCCAGGGCCCGGCGAGCTTCAGCAGTTCGGCGCCCGCGGCGCGCAGCCGCGGGTCGCGCAGGGCGGCGAGGCCACGGGCCGGGCCGCCGGTCTCCTCGCCGCGCTCCCAGAGGGTGCCGGCGAGCAGTTCCAGGGCCTCGTAGAGGTCGCCCTCGACGTCGATGTCGCCGGCGACCCAGGCGCGGGCCAGGCCGAGCTCGCCGGGCTTCCACAGCAGGCGACGCAGGGCCCTGCGACGGCGGACGACGAGGACGGGGGTGCCGGGCGGGCCGGACTCGCTGCGGTCCCAGGCGCGGACCCGTACCGGAAGGGGAACCCCCAGTACCTGTTCCGCGAGAGCGGTGAGCCGTCGAGCGGCCTCGGCCATGTCGCACACCTCCGGGATGAAGCGTCGGACGATGGATTCATCTGACACTCAAAACACCAGCAAGCCGTGCTCTAGTCCTGCCCTGTGCGGCAGGATTCGGCCAACTCACCACCCGGACAGACCGAAAGGCGCCCACCCCCACGGATCGGGTGGACGCCTTCCGGCACTTGCTCTGCGGGTCCGACCAGACGTCAGGCCTTGGCCTTCTGGGCCGGGGCGGCGTCGGACGCCTGCGGGGCCGGCTTGGCGGCCTCGTAGAACTCCTCGCGGGGGTTCTCCATGGCGCCGAGCGAGACGACCTCGCGCTTGAGGAACATGCCCAGGGTCCAGTCCGCGAAGACGCGGATCTTGCGGTTGAAGGTCGGCATGGCCATGCCGTGGTAGCCACGGTGCATGTACCAGGCGAGACGGCCCTTGAGCTTGATCTTCATCTTGCCCATGACGATCATCGCCACGCCCTTGTGGAGGCCGAGGCCCGCCACCGCACCCTTGTTGGCGTGCTTGTACTCCTTCTGCGCGGCGCTGAAGTCGCGCAGGGCGGAGACCACGTTGTCGCCGAGGACCTTGGCCTGGCGCAGCGCGTGCTGGGCGTTCGGCGGGCACCAGGCGTTCTCGTTGCCGGCGGCGCGGCCGACGAGGTCCGGGACCTGGGCGTTGTCGCCCGCGGCCCAGATGTAGTCGGTGCCCTTGACCTGGAGGGTCGGCAGGGTGTCGACGTGGCCGCGGGGGCCGAGCGGCAGACCGTAGCGGGACAGCACCGGGTTCGGCTTGACGCCGGCGGTCCAGACGATCGTGTTGGCGTCGACCTCGAGACCGTTCGACAGCACGACGTGGCCGTCGACGCAGGACTTCATCGACTCCTTGAGGATCACCTCGATACCGCGGCTCTCGAGGTGCTTCCGGCCGTACTCGCCGAGCTTCGGGCCCACCTCGGGGAGGACCCGGTCGGCCACGTCGACCAGGATGAAGCGCATGTCCTCGCGCTTCACGTTGGTGTAGTACTTGGCGGCGTCGCGCGCCATGTCCTCGACCTCGCCGATGGTCTCCGCACCGGCGAAGCCGCCACCGACGAAGACGAAGGTGAGCGCCTTGCGGCGGATCTCCTCGTCGGTCGTCGAGTCGGCCTTGTCGAGCTGCTCGAGGACGTGGTTGCGCAGGCCGATGGCCTCCTCGATGCCCTTCATGCCGATGCCGTTCTCGGCGAGGCCGGGGATCGGGAAGGTGCGCGAGACGGCGCCGAGCGCGATCACCAGGTAGTCGAAAGGCAGCTCGTACGCCTCGCCGACGATCGGCGCGACGGTGGCGACCTTGCGGTCCTGGTCGATCGTGGTGACGCGGCCGGTGAGAACCTCCGCCCCGGGGAGCACACGTCGCAGGGGCACCACGACGTGGCGGGGCGAGATGCTCCCGGCAGCTGCTTCGGGAAGGAAGGGCTGGTACGTCATGTAAGAGCGCGGGTCGACGACCGTGACGATCGCCTCTTGGGACCGCAGCTTCTTCAGGATGCGGCGCGCCGCATACAAACCGACGTACCCACCGCCTACAACGAGGATCCGTGGACGCTCCGTGGTGCTCATGTTTCGAGTATCCAGCACTCCCCACAGGGGTGCTCGTGAGCCCCTTCACAAGACGCCGGGGGGTGTCTGCTACACTCCGCGGCCCCCGTGACCGACGCCATAGCCGCTACGGGGAACCACTGTGCCCGTACGGGCGTTGACGACCCCCGCTGAACTGGCCTTGGGGCTTTCACGAGGACTAGACCACTGCACGGTCCGGCTCCGGATAAGCGTTTCTTTAACCCGCCCGAAACCAGCCTGTTCCGTCCGCTCGGCGGACGAGAAGGGGTCGATGGGCCCCGGAAGGGGGCCTGAAGGGCCCCTTCCGGGGGTCCGGGACCGCCTTTTCATGTGAAGGATTTCACGAACAATTTTCCGCGGTCCGCGGAACGCCCGGTTCCGGACCGCCTCAGGCGACGCTCCAGGCAATCCCGTCGAGGATGTCGTGCTCGCTGACGACCACCTCCGCGGCCCCGGTCCGCTCCATGATGCAGAGCAGGACGAGCGCCCCGGCCGCGATCACGTCGACGCGGCCCGGGTGCATCACCGGGATCGCGGCGCGCTGTTCATGCGTGGCGGCGAGCAGTTCGTGGGTGATCTCCCGGACCCGCTCCACGGGGATCCGCGCGTGGTGGATGGCCTCCCAGTCGTACTCCTGCAGCCCCAGCGCGATCGCGGCGACCGTGGTGACCGAACCGGCCAGGCCCACCAGGGTGTGCGCCTCGGCGATCGGCACCGTCCGCTCGACGAGGTCGAGCGCCGCCTCCACATCCGCGCGTATCGCGGCGATCTGAGCGGGCGTCGGCGGATCGGTGACCTCGCCGTCCACGACGAGGTGGCGCTCCGTCATCCGCACGCAGCCGATGTCCACGCTGCGGGCCGCACGCACATGGCCGTCGCCGACGACGAACTCGGTGGAGCCGCCGCCGAGATCGAAGACGAGGTACGGCCCGGTGAGGTCCGCGCGCCCGGCGAGCTCCTTGGTGGCACCGGTGAAGGAGAACTCGGCCTCCTGGTCACCGCTGATCACCTCGGGCTCGACGCCGAGGATCTCCACGACGCCGCGCACGAAGTCCTCACGGTTCTCCGCGTCGCGGGAGGCGGAGGTGGCGACGAAGCGGACGCGCTCCGCCCGGTGTTCGGCGATGACCTCCGCGAACTCGCGGCACGCCGCGAAGGTGCGCTCGAGCGCCTCGGGGGCGAGGCGGCCGGTGCGGTCGACGCCCTGGCCGAGGCGGACGATGGTCATCCGGCGGTCGAGCTCGGTGAGTTCACCGGTTTGCGGGTTCGCGTCCGCGACGAGGAGGCGGATCGAATTGGTACCGCAGTCGACGGCGGCGACGCGCATGCGTACTCCTGAGAGTCGGGGTCCCCCGCACCGGGGGTGCCGGGGGTGGTTGCTGCCGGTGGGCACAAACCGGCGCAGGGCCAGGTCACTTCTCGTCGGTGCAGGGATTCACACACGGCCCCTTGCGCCACCACTCCGGGAGCATGGCGATGGCCTCGTCGCCCAGGGGGTTCACGCCGGGGCCGGCGGCCAGGGAGTGGCCGACCAGGACGTGCAGGCACTTGACGCGGTCCGGCATGCCGCCCGCGCTCGGGAAGCCCTCCAGCACCTCGATGGCGTCGCGGCGCGCGATGTAGTCCTCGTGCGCCGCACGGTACGCGGCCGCGAGCTCCGGGTCGCTCTGCAGACGGGCGTTCATCTCCTTCATGACGCCCTCCGCCTCCAGCGTGCCGATGGCGGAGGCCGCCTTCGGGCACGTCAGGTAGAAGAGCGTCGGGAACGGCGTGCCGTCCTCCAGCCGCGGCGCGGTCTCGACGACGTCCGGGTTGCCGCAGGGGCAGCGGTGGGCGATCGACCGCAGGCCGCGCGGCGGGCGGCCGAGCTGCTGCTGGAACGCCTCGATGTCCGCGGCGGTCGGCTCGGTGGGCTCGGTCTGGGGAGGAGGGGTGTCCATGTGCTCGCTCGTGCTCGGGATCGTGAAAGGGCAGGGGCCGGGGGGAGGGCGTCAGCGCGCGGCGTCCGCCGAGTCCACCCCGTCCCAGAGGTTGCTGTACCAGGGGCGGTCGGCGGCGCCCTGGTCCTTGGGCTGCTTCGCGGCGCCGCCGCCGTCCAGCACGGTGAAGCCGGTCTCCCCGGGGCGCACATAGTGCAGGTGCTCGCGCGCCTGCTGCTCCACGTACGCCGGGTCCTCCAGCCGGGCCTTCTCCTCGGTCAGCTGCTTGACCTGCTGCCGGGCCCGCTCCGACTGCCGCCGCTGGTCGGCGATCTCGGTGCGCTGGGTGACCCACTGCCGCATGGGGTACGCGAGCGCGACGACGAGGGAGCAGACGACGAGCGCCAGGAGCGCCGCCCGGCCGGTGAGCCGGCTGCGCCGGGGCGACCGCGTGCGGTTGACCCGGGCGGCGGTCGGCCCCTGTACGAGCGCGGTGCCGAGCGCCCTGAGCCTGGTCGCGGTGGAGGACCGTTCCGCCGCCACGTAAGCCTCCCCATGGTCTGGTTACGCAAAGCCGTCCTCGGCCACGGTACGGGACCGTGGCCGAGGACGGGGTGAGGCTGGAGGCTTTGTCAGCCCTTGAACCGCGGGAAGGCGGAACGGCCCGCGTACACCGCGGCGTCGTCGAGGATCTCCTCGATGCGCAGCAGCTGGTTGTACTTGGCGACGCGCTCGGAGCGGGCCGGGGCGCCGGTCTTGATCTGGCCGCAGTTGGTGGCGACGGCCAGGTCGGCGATGGTGACGTCCTCGGTCTCGCCGGAGCGGTGGGACATCATGCACTTGAAGCCGTTGCGCTGGGCCAGCTCGACGGCGTCGAGGGTCTCGGTCAGCGAACCGATCTGGTTGACCTTGACGAGCAGGGCGTTGGCACTGCCCTCCTCGATGCCGCGGGCGAGGCGCTCGGGGTTGGTGACGAACAGGTCGTCGCCGACGAGCTGGACCTTGGTGCCGAGCTTGTCGGTGATGGTCTTCCAGCCGGCCCAGTCGTCCTCGAACAGCGGGTCCTCGATGGAGACGAGCGGGTACGCCTCGACGAGCTCGGCGTAGTACTCGGTCATCTCGGCCGCGGTGCGGTCCTTGCCCTCGAACTTGTAGACGCCGTCCTTGTAGAACTCGGAGGCGGCCACGTCGAGCGCGAGCGCGATGTCCTGGCCGGGGGTGTAGCCGGCCTCCTTGACGGCCTCGAGGATGAGGTCGAGGGCCTCGCGGTTGGAGCCCAGGTTCGGGGCGAAGCCGCCCTCGTCGCCGAGGCCGGTGGCCAGGCCCTTGGCCTTCAGCACCTTCTTGAGGGTGTGGTAGACCTCGGCGCCCCAGCGCAGGGCCTCGGAGAAGGACTCGGCGCCGATCGGCGCGATCATGAACTCCTGGATGTCCACGTTGGAGTCGGCGTGCGAGCCGCCGTTCAGGATGTTCATCATCGGAACGGGCAGCAGGTGCGCGTTCGGGCCGCCGAGGTAGCGGAAGAGCGGCAGGTCGGACGCCTCGGAGGCGGCGTGCGCGACGGCCAGGGAGACGCCCAGGATGGCGTTGGCGCCCAGGGAGCCCTTGTTCTCGGTGGCGTCCAGGTCGAACATGGCCTGGTCGATCAGGCGCTGCTCGGTGGCGTCGTAGCCGACCAGCTCCGGGCCGATCTGCTCGATGACGGCCAGGACGGCCTTCTCGACACCCTTGCCCAGGTAGCGCTTGGGGTCGCCGTCACGGAGCTCGATGGCCTCGAAGGCGCCGGTGGAGGCGCCGGACGGCACGGCGGCACGGCCCGTGGAGCCGTCGTCGAGGCCGACCTCGACCTCGACCGTGGGGTTGCCTCGCGAGTCGAGGATCTCGCGAGCTACGACGACGTCGATGGACGGCACGAGGGTCTCCTTCGTTTGTGCTGGAGTTCTGCAGCACGAGCCTAACGGAACGGCGGAGCCCCGCTCCGATGCGGCTCGGGGGGAAGACGCATCGGAGCGGGGCGGTCCGCTGTGGCCCGGCGGGCGAGGGGTCAGCTGAGGTGCAGCTTCTGGCCCGGGAAGATCAGGTCGGCGTTGTCGACGATGTTCTTGTTGCGCTCGAACAGCTTCTCCCAGCCGCCCTTGACGTGCTGGGTGTCGGCGATCGTGCCCAGGGTGTCGCCTTCCTTGACCGTGTACTCGCCGTCGCCCGTCTTGATCTCCTTCGGAGCGGGGGCGGCGTGCTTCGGCGTGTACTGCTTCGCCGGGGTCTCGTCGGCCGAGTCGTCGTCGGAGGTCTGCGGCTTGGCGTGCTTCGGGGCGGCCTGGCGCTCGCTGCGGTCGGCGTGGCTCTTGCCGGACCAGGTGTTGCGCTCGGACTTCGAGGACTTCGACGAGGACGGGGCGTCCGAGGTGTCGACGTCGGCCTTCTCGCCGCCGGAGGACAGGTTGCCGGCACCGGCGCAGCCCCAGGCGCCCGGGCCCTGCATGGCGAGCAGCTTCTCGGCGGTGGCGATCTGCTGGCTCTTGGTGGCGAGATCGGCGCGCGGGGCGTACTTGGTGCCGCCTGCGGCTGCCCAGGAGGAGTTCGAGAACTGCAGGCCGCCGTAGTAGCCGTTACCGGTGTTGATCGACCAGTCGCCACCGGACTCGCACTGGGCGACCTTGTCCCACGTGGACACCGAGGCGGCGTTGGCGGAGGTTGCGACCATCAGCGGGGCGGCAACGGCGACGCCGGTGACCCCGGCGAGCGTGACGATGCGGACGGCCTTGGACGGACGGCGATGCTTGCCCTTGGACATGAGTCGTTTCCTCACCGGCGCCTACGAGGTGAGCTGTCGGGTTCGGGCTGTGAGTTTGCCCGGCCCAGTGGCTTGCGCACACCGGGCTTCACCCCTAGCCGCTACGGCTTGCCGGCTGCACCGGCGGCCGTTGCGGCGACCTACCTTGGTTCCCCCGCTCCTGCCTACGGCGCTTGCGCGACGGTTCCCGCGGTCGTCGGCAGGATTCGGCGTGACGACCGCGGTGCTCGCGGTGGCGAGCGGTGATGACGGTAAACACAGGCGGCCGACGGGTTCAAACCCCTCTTTTCAGCCACCGCTGACTGAAGTTACCCCTGGGAACCCAATGTTTCCGCAGGTGGGAGCCGGTGTTCGGAGAACGGACCGGGGCCGTCCAGCCAGAAGTCAACGAGACCCTTGTCTCATTTTCCCGCGTGAACGGACATTCGACCCGAACTGCCGCACTACCGGCCCAGATCGAGGCGCTGACCAGGCTGGATGAGGTCAGGATCGCTTCCGACGGTTTTTTGATTGTTCTCGTACAGCGACTGCCAACCACCCTTCACCGAATGGTCTTCCGCGATGACTGACAGGTTGTCACCGGGACGCACGGTGTAGTCGTGGTCGGTGGGGCCACCGGTGCGGGTATCCGAACCGCCGCGCGAAACACGCCCGTCGTCGTCGGAACGGGGCGGCTGCGCACGGTGCTTGCCGCCGCCGGGCGTGGTGCCCGTGGTGCCGGAGCCGGCATCCGACGGGGCGTCGGACGGGGTGCCGGAGGGCATGCCGGGCAGGGACGGGTGCGGGTTCGCGGGGTCCGTGGACGGCGTGCCGGAGGGGGTGCCCGAGGGCGTACCGGAGGGCGTCGTGGTGCCCGTCGACGGAACCGGGGCGGGGTCGTCCTTGCGGTGCCTGCCGTGCGACGCGCTGTCGTCGGAGGGCGAGGGCGACGGGGTCGCCGGGCTCGTGGAAGCGGAACCACCGGGCGTGGCCGTGCCGGGCGCCGGCTTCGCGTCCCCGGACGCGCCGTCGGACGGCGCTGAGGACGACGGCTCGTGCGCCGACGGAGTCGTGTGCTCCGGCGCGGGCGCCTTGGGTGCGGGGGTCTGCGTGGCCCCCGGGTCCACGTCCGGCGCCTTGCTCCCGCCGGCCAGGCCGGCGTTCGCGCCGCAGCTGCCCCATGCGCCGGCGCCCTGGCCGTCGAGCATGCTCTCGGCGACGGCTATCTGCTGGGAGCGGCTGGCGAGGTCGGGGCGCGGGGCGTACGCGCGGCCGCCGTTCTGCTCCCATGCGTCCTGCGAGATCCCCAGCCCGCCCCCGCCGGCCGCGCTCCAGGTACCGCCGCTCTCGCACTGGGCGACCTGGTCCCACGTGCCGGTGTCGGCCGCGGAGGCGCCGGTGGCGGCCATCAGCGGCATGGCGAGCGCCGAACCCGTCACCCCCGCCGCAACCACGATCGCGGGTGCCTGACGGGGGCGGCGATGTCTTCCGTTACCTGCGCGCATGCGTGAACCTCTCGTCTCGGGGCCGATTGGTCGTCGAACATAGCGACGGCTCCCGGTAGTCACAAGCCGGTGTATCCGAGGTCACGCCGAGGTCACATCAGTTGACCGTGCGTCATCCGGCAGCGTGCGAGGCCTCGGGCGTGAACTCCACGGGCAGCGTCCGCAGTCCGCGCATGATGAGTCCGCCGCGCCAGCGCAGGTCCTCCGGATCGGCGGCCAGCCGCAGGTCCGGCAGGCGGCGCAGCAGGGTTGCGAGCGCCGTCCGGCCCTCCAGCCGCGCCAGCGGCGCCCCCAGGCAGTAGTGGATCCCGTGCCCGTACCCGAGGTGCTGGTTGTCGCGCCGCGCGAGGTCGAGGGTGTCCGGGTCGGCGAACCGCTCCGGGTCGCGGTCGGCGGCGGCCAGCACGACCAGCACCGGGTCGCCCTCGGCGATGCGCTGCCCGCCCAATGTCAGCGCCCGGGTGGCGAAGCGCCAGGTGGCCAGCTCCACCGGGCCGTCGTAGCGCAGGAGTTCCTCGACGCCCGTGGCCAGCAGGCTCTCGTCGCCCTCCGCGAGGGCGTTTTGCAGGCGTTCGCGCTGATCCGGGTTGCGCAGCAGGGCGTAGGTTCCGTTACCGATCAGGTTCACAGTTGTTTCGAAACCGGCAAACAGCAGGATGAAGGCCATGGCGGCGGCCTCGTTCTCGGTGAGGTGCTCGCCGTGGTCGCTTGCCCGGATCAGCCCCGAAATAAGGTCTTCACCCGGTTCGTTGCGCTTGCGGTGGATCAACTCCGCGAGATAGCCCCGCATTTTCTTCACCGAGCGGGCCACCCCGCCGCGCGGGCCGCCACCGTGGCGGATCATCATGCCCGCCCAGTCGCGGAAGTCGTCCTGGTCCTCGGGCGGGACGCCGAGCATGTCGCAGATCGCGTAAATGGGGAGCGGAAAGGCGAACTCGTGGATGAGGTCGGCCTCCCCTTTGTCGGCGAAGCCGTCGATGAGCCGGTCCGTGAGCTCCTGCACGCGCGGGGCGAACTCGGCCACGCGCCCGGGCGTGAACGCCTTGGAGACGAGACGGCGGAGCCGCGTGTGGTCCGGAGGGTCGATGTTGAGCAGGTGCGTCATGAGGTTGGCGCTGCGCTCGCCCGGGATGCCGGTCTTGCCCTTGCCGTGGGCGGCCTGCTCGGAGTGGTGCACCGGGTTCTTCGAGAGCCGCTGGTCGGCGAGGGCCTGGCGGGCGTCGGCGTACCGGGTGACGAGCCAGGCCTCCACGCCGCTGGGGAGGGTGGTGCGGTGCACCGGGGAGTGCTCGCGCAGCCAGGCGTACGCCGGGTAGGGGTCGGCGGCGAACTCCCAGGTGAAGAGGTCGGGGGCGGGGGGCGTGTCGTTCTGGTGCACGGTCCCGACCGTACCGGGGGCGGGCGCGCGCTACGCCCCTGCGCCTCCGCTGCCGAAGGAGCCGCTGCCGCCCGGGCGCCACTTCTTGTCCTCCTCGGAGGGCTCCTCCGGGTGGCTGCCCGGGTTGCGGATCTCGTGCGGCAGCACGCGCTCGCCGTTGGCCTCCGTCTGGAGCGGGTCCGGCTCGCGGTGCTCGCGGACGTAGCCGACGGCGTCCTCGTCGTCGTCGTGCCCCGGACCGTGCTCGGGGGTGGGCCGGCCGTCCTCCTCCGGCGTCGACCAGGCACCCATGCGGCGCTGGGGCGCCGACGGCGGTGGCGGCTCCTCGTCGCGCTTCCGCATCCCGTACGCCACCGCGACGATCAGCAGGATGACGACGATGAGTCCTACGGCGAAGGGGGCGATGCCGCCGAGGTAGGCGGGGAGTGCGAGTTTCATGCAACTCGGGTACCCCGGGGCCGTCCGGCCATGACTCTTGCTGGCCCGAACGGGTGAACGGGTCGTTGGCCGGGTGCGGGCCGCCCTGGGCCGTTCGCGCAGTTCCCCGCGCCCCTTCGGGGCGCCCTCCGCACCCGAAAACGCCTACCGGCGCTCGGCGGCAAGCACCGCATCGCGGTACACACGGGCGGCAGCCCGAAGCGCGGTCTCCGGCTCGACGCCCTCCGCCTCGGCCCGCACCGCAAGGGCCAGCAGTTCGTAGCCGATGCCCTCGCCCGCCGGAAGGGCGACGTCCAACCCCTCATGCCGCGCACGCGACGCCAGCTTCGCGGCCAGCGCCAGCGCCGGCTGCCCCAGCGGCACCCCCTCGGTGACGGACTCCCGCCGCTTCTCCGCCGCCTTCGTCCGCATCCAGTGCTCCTTGACCTCCTCCGGCGTCTCGGCGGTCTCCTCGCCGAAGACGTGCGGGTGGCGGTGGACGAGCTTGTCGACGATCGTGCCCGCGACATCGTCGACGGAGAACGGCTCGTCCGGGTCGTCCTGGGCGATCCGCGCGTGGAAGACCACCTGGAGCAGGACGTCGCCGAGCTCCTCGCGCAGCGCCTCCCGGTCCCCGGTCTCGATGGCCTCCAGGAGCTCGTACATCTCCTCCAGCCCGTACTTGGCCAGGTCCTCGTGGGTCCGTACGCCGCTCCACGGGCAGGCGGCCCGGATCCTGTCCATGACCTGCACCAGGTCCAGCAGCCGGGCGCCGGGCAGGTCGTACGAGCCGGGGAGCAGTTCCAGGGCCGGCATGGTCTCGCGGCCGGAGCCGGCCAGCCGGGCGAGGCCGTCGGTGAGGGCGGACTCGCCCTCGGCCGAGCTGATCACGACGGCGGTGCGGCGCTCGCGCACGCAGTAGTCGACGAGCTCGCGGGCCACGGCCTCCGCCTGTTCGACCTCGACCCCGGCCTCCCGCAGATATGGCAGCTGCGGGTGGGCGGGGTCGGCGCACAGCACCCGCCCGGCCTCGCGCAGCGCCTGCCAGGCGGGCCAGGACAGCAGCCCCGGGGCGACCCGGTGGCTGGTGGTGAGGAGGACGATGCGGCCGGCGGAGTCGGTGGAGTCGTTCACACGGACGAGCCTATGCCGTGCCGGCCGCCCCGGCTCAGGCCGGCTGTTCGGGCGCGGTCGTGGTGGGCCGCAGCCAGGGCTCCCGGGCGGGCCGCGCGGTGCCGCGCTTCGCGTCCCAGGAGCCGTAACGCGGATTGACGTCCACGTGCAGGGAGTCGGAGGTCCGCATCAGGACGTCGTTGGTCCGCGCGGCCCCCAGCTTGGCGTCCAGCTTGCTGCGGACCAGGTCCATGGTCAGCGCCTGGTCGATCTGGTCCGGGGCGATGCCGAGCGCGAGGAACCTGCTCTCGACCGCGTCGGCGCCGCCGTTGGCCTTCTCGACCTTGGCGCGCTGCTCCTGGACCTCGCGCCGGGTGACCTGCACCCCGTTGTCCTCGCCGGCCCGCTCGATGATGCGGTACTGGATGAGCCGGACCAGGGTGTCCTGGCCGAGGCGGGCGCTGTCCGCCAGCATCTGCCGGCCCTGCGGCGAGGACTGCTGCGCGTCCCGTACGTCGTTCACCTGGTTCTGCAGCTGCGAGACGGTGATCCTGTCCTTGCCCACGACGGCCGCGGCACCCGGATGCGGGGCCGAGCCGCAGGCGGTGAGCAGGGGGGACGCGGTGAGCAGCGCGGCGGCGGAGAGGGCGAGCGCGGTCCTGCGGCGGATCATGAAGCCTCCCGGGAAGGGGTACGGGCGGGCACGACGATCGGGCGTTGATCGATGGTAGGCGAACCGGCCCGGTCCGGGGGCCGTCTCCGCAGGAGAACCGGGAGAGCCGTTTCGCGTATCTTTTCGACATTCACGGTGCAGCGGTACAGAGAGGACAAGCCACCCATGGAACCGGCAGCGGCCACGGCCCCGGCACGGCAGCGCGGCGCGTCCGCGGCCCGTACCGCCCTGCGCGCCCCCCGGCTCGACCCCTACAAGGTCGGCGGCGTCTTCTTCGTCCTCTACACCGCGCTTTCGCTGAGCCGGCACGTCCGCATGCTCACCATGTCCTGGGACCTGGGCATCTTCGAGCAGGCGATACAGGGCTACGCCCGCCTGGGCGCGCCGATAGCCGACCTCAAGGGGCCCGGCACCAATATCCTCGGCGACCACTTCAGCCCCGTCACCGCGCTGATCGCCCCCTTCTACCGGGTCTTCCCGAGCCCTGTGACCCTGCTGGTCGTCCAGGCCCTGCTGTTCGCCCTGTCCACGGTCCCGGTGACGCGGCTCGCCGCGCACCTGCTGGGCCGCGGGCGCGGCCTCGCGATCGGGGTGGCGTACGGGCTGTCGTGGGGCGTGCAGCGGGCGGTCGACTTCGACTTCCACGAAATCGCCTTCGCCATGCCGCTGCTGGCCTTCTCCCTGGAGGCCGTGGTGCGGCGGCGGTGGCGGGCCGCGGTGCTCTGGGCGGCACCGCTGGTGCTGGTCAAGGAGGACCTGGGGGTCACGGCCGCCGTCATCGGCGCGCTGGTGCTGATACGGCTGCGCGGCGTCCGCAGCGATCCGCGGGCGGCCGCGTGGGCGCTGGGGCTCGTGGGCTTCGGGCTCGCGGCCACGGCCGTGGCCCTCGGCGTGATCATCCCGAGTTTCAACCACGGTGGCTCGTACGACTACTGGACCAAGCTCGACGGCAGCGGGGCTCCCGGTCCCGCCCCCGTCATCCCGCTCGACACCGCGATCCGCACGCTGCTGTGGATCGTGTTGCCCACGACGGGCCTGTTCGCCCTGCGCTCGCCCGTACTGATCGTCGCGCTGCCGACGCTGGGGTGGCGTTTCCTCTCCCACGACGACCACTACTGGGGCACCGACTGGCACTACAGCGCGGTGCTGATGCCGGTCGTCTTCATCGCGCTGGCCGACGCGCTGGCGGGTGCGCCGCGCGCGGGGCGCGCCTGGCTGCGGACGTACGCGCAGCACCTGCCCGCCGCCGTGCTCGCGGCGGCGCTGGCGCTCACGGCGTCGCTGCCGCTGTACAGCCTGACGCTGCCGGACAGTTACCGGATACCGGCGGGTGTGAAGGCGGCGGAGGGGCTGCTGGACCGCATCCCCGACGGCTCCGTCGTCGAGTCCGACGTCGGCCCGATAAGCCGGCTGGTCAACCGGTGCCGGGTGCTGTGGGTCGGGGACACGCGGGGGATCACGCCGGATTACGTCGCGCTGCGGATCGCCGACGGCCGTTCGGCCAAGGACGTGTTGGGCGAGGCGCAACGCCTGCACCCGGGGGTGCGGTTTCGCCTGGCCGGCGAGGCGGGGGGCTATGCGGTGGTGCAGCGCGTCGGTTAGGCGCGGGCCGTCTTGGGCTGGTCGCGCCCACGCGGCGGAGCCGCAAATGTGAACAGTCCCGCGCCCCTGACGGGGCGCGGTCAACGGATTCGTAACTGTCCCCTATATATAGGGGACA
>NZ_JABBXF010000052.1 GCF_013030945.1 Streptomyces morookaense
CAACGGATTCGTAACTGTCCCCTATATATAGGGGACAGCATCAGCCCAGGATCGTGGTCAGGAACTCACCGACCCAAGCCAACAGCTCCCGCCCGACGAGCGGCTTGCCGCCGATCTGGCGGGTCGCCGGGCGCGGGACCAGGATCTGGTGGGTCGCCGGCTTCATCACCGTCCGCGGATACAGCCGCTTCAGCCGCAGTTCCTGCGACTCCCGCAGCTCCACCGGGCCGAACCGTACGTTCGCGCCCTGCAGGGTGATGTCCGAGACCCCGCACGCCCGCGCCAGCATCCGCAGGCCGGCCACCAGGAGCAGGTTCTCCACGGGCTCCGGCAACTTGCCGTAGCGGTCGGTCAGTTCCTCGCGGACCGCCTTGATGTCCTCCTCGGAGTTCGCCGAGGCGATCGCCCGGTACGCCTGGAGGCGCAGCCGCTCGCCCGGCGCGTAGTCGTGCGGGACGTGTGCGTCCACCGGGAGTTCGATCTTGACCTCCAGCGGCGGCTCCTCCTCCACGCCGCCCTCCAGCGAGGCGCGATAGTCCGCGACCGCCTCGCCCACCATGCGGATGTAGAGGTCGAAGCCGACGCCCGCGATGTGGCCGGACTGCTCGCCGCCGAGCAGGTTGCCCGCGCCACGGATCTCCAGGTCCTTCATGGCGACGTACATGCCCGCGCCCATCTCCGTGTGCTGGGCGATGGTGGCCAGGCGCTCGTGCGCCGTCTCGGTGAGCGGCTTCTCCGGCGGGTAGAGGAAGTAGGCGTAGCCGCGCTCGCGGCTGCGGCCCACCCGGCCGCGCAGCTGGTGCAGCTGCGACAGGCCGAAGTTGTCGCCGCGCTCGACGATCAGCGTGTTGGCGTTGGAGATGTCGATGCCGGACTCGACGATCGTCGTCGAGACGAGCACGTCGAACTTCTTCTCCCAGAAGTCGACGACGACCTGCTCCAGCGCGCTCTCGCCCATCTGCCCGTGCGCCGTGGCGATCCGCGCCTCGGGCACGATCTCGCGCAGCTTCGCGGCCGCCCGGTCGATGGACTCGACGCGGTTGTGGATGTAGAAGACCTGTCCCTCGCGGAGCAGTTCGCGGCGGATGGCGGCGCCGATCTGCTTCTGGTCGTACGGGCCGACGAAGGTGAGCACCGGGTGGCGCTCCTCCGGCGGGGTGGTGATCGTCGACATCTCGCGGATGCCGGTGACGGCCATCTCCAGCGTGCGCGGGATCGGGGTCGCGGACATCGTCAGGACGTCCACGTTCGCCCGGAGCTTCTTCAGCTGTTCCTTGTGCTCGACGCCGAAGCGCTGCTCCTCGTCGACGATGACCAGGCCGAGGTCCTTGAACTTGGTCTCGGAGGAGAAGAGGCGGTGCGTGCCGATGACGACGTCGACCGAGCCCTCGCGCAGCCCTTCCAGGACGGCCTTGGCCTCGGCGTCCGTCTGGAACCGGGACAACGCCCTGACCACGACGGGGAATTGGGAGTAGCGCTCGGAGAACGTCCCGAAGTGCTGCTGCACCAGCAGGGTCGTCGGCACCAGCACCGCGACCTGCTTGCCGTCCTGCACCGCCTTGAAGGCCGCGCGGACCGCGATCTCGGTCTTGCCGTAGCCGACGTCGCCGCAGACCAGACGGTCCATGGGGACGGACTTCTCCATGTCCTCCTTGACCTCGGCGATGGTGGTGAGCTGGTCGGGCGTCTCGGCGTAGGGGAAGGCGTCCTCCAGCTCGCGCTGCCAGGGGGTGTCCGCGCCGAAGGAGTGTCCGGGGGCGGCCATCCGGGCCGAGTAGAGCTTGATCAGGTCGGCGGCGATCTCCTTGACGGCCTTCTTGGCGCGCGCCTTGGTCTTGGTCCAGTCGGCGCCGCCGAGCCGGTGCAGCGTGGGGGCCTCGCCGCCGACGTACTTGGTGACCTGCTCCAGCTGGTCGGTGGGGATGTAGAGGCGGTCGCCCGGCTGGCCGCGCTTGGCGGGGGCGTACTCGACGAGCAAATACTCGCGGGTGGCGCCCTGGACCGTGCGCTGGACCATCTCGATGTAGCGGCCGACACCGTGCTGTTCGTGGACGATGTAGTCGCCGGCCTGGAGGGTCAGCGGGTCGATCGTCTTGCGGCGGCGGACCGGCATCCGGCCCAGGTCCTTGCTGGCGGACTTCTGGCCGGAGAGATCGGTCTCCGTCAGGACGGCGATCTTCAGCTCCGGGTCGACGAAGCCGGTGTCGATGCCCGCACAGGAGACGTGCACGACGGACGGCGTGACCGTCTCCAGATCGGCGTCGAGGCGGGCGGCGATGCCCTCGCCGCCGAGCACCTCGACGGTGCGGGCGGCCGGGCCGTGGCCCTCGGTGAGGAAGACTGTGCGCCAGCCGTCGGCCAGCCAGCCCTTGGTGTCGGCCAGGGCCCGGGCGGTGTCGCCCCGATAGGTCTCGGGGGCGTGCATGCCGAGCTTGAGGGTGTCGCCGTCGCCCTCGTCCTCCCCGGCGGCGAAGGGACTCACCGACCACCACATCATGCCGAGCTCGCGGGCCCGGTCACGGACGTCGGCGATGCTCCACAGGGAGGCGGCGTCCACGTCGATCGGGGCCTCGCCGCCGCCCGCCGTGGCGGCCCAGGATGCCTGCAGGAACTCCTGGCTCGTCGCCACGAGGTCCGCCGCGCGCGTGCGCACCCGCTCCGGGTCGCACACGACCGCCATGCTGCCGGCCGGCAGGACGTCGAGGAGCAGCTCCATGTCGTCCACCAGGACGGGCGCGAGGGACTCCATGCCGTCGACGGCGATGCCCTCGGCGATCTTGCCGAGCAGCTCGCCCAGCTCGGGGTGCTCCTCGGCGAGGGCCGCGGCCCGCTCCCGGACGGCGTCCGTCAGCAGCAGCTCGCGGCAGGGCGGGGCCCACAGGCCGTGCTCGGCGATCTCCAGGGAGCGCTGGTCGGCGACCTTGAAGTAGCGGATCTCCTCGACGTCGTCGCCCCAGAACTCGATCCGGAGCGGGTGCTCCTCGGTCGGCGGGAAGACATCGAGGATGCCGCCGCGGACCGCGAACTCGCCGCGCTTCTCGACCAGTTCGACGCGCGCGTAGGCGGCCGCGGCGAGCGCGTCGACGACCTCCTCCAGGTCGGCGTTCTGCCCGCTGCGCAGGCTGACGGGCTCCAGGTCGCCGAGCCCCTTCACCTGCGGCTGCAGCACCGAGCGGATGGGCGCGACGACCACACTGACCGGCCCCGCGGCCGGGTCGTCCTTGCTCGGGTGTGCGAGGCGGCGCAGCACGGCGAGGCGGCGGCCGACGGTGTCGGAGCGCGGGGAGAGCCGCTCGTGCGGCAGCGTCTCCCAGGACGGGTACTCCACGACCGATTCCTCGGGGAGGAAGGAGCGCAGTGCGGCCGCGAGATCCTCGGCCTCCCGGCCCGTCGCCGTGACGGCGAGCACGGGCCGCTGGGCGTCCCGCGCCAGCGCGGCGATGGCGAAAGGTCGCGCGGCGGGCGGCCCGACCAGGTCGATGTGCGGCCGGTTGCCGTCGCCCGCGGCCTCGACCGCTTCGGCGAGCGCCGGATCGTTGACGACGGCGTCGAGCAGACCGTGCAGGCTCATGGAGGGCATCCCGTCCCGGGGGTGGACAAGCGGACAACGCGAATCGCCCGACGCGTGCGTACGGGCCGGGGTGCTTCCAGCGTACGACGGGGCGCCGACACCGCGCCCCGGAACACCTCCCCGAGAAGGTGCGGGAAGTGTACAGTTCTGCACATGAGCGAAACCCTGCCGATCACCGAGGCGCGCGCCCGCTTCGGCACTCTCGTGCGCCGGGCCTCGCACGCCCGCGAGCGCATCACGATCACCGATCACGGCCAGCCGGCCGCGGTGCTGATAAACCCGCAGGAGCTCGCCGAGATCGAGGACGCCCTCGCGCTGGCCCGCTACCGGGAGCGCCGGGCGGCCGGCCAGGTCACGGCCGTTCCTCATGACGAGGTCCGCGCCCTCCTCGGCCTGGAGCGGGATTGACCTACGACATCGTCTGGGACGAGCACGCGATCGACAACGCCACCCGGTTCCTCAAGGAGGACCCGGAAGGGCTGCGCCTGCTCTTCGACTCCATCGACCTTCTGGCGGAGAACCCCCGACCGGCCGGGGCCGCCGAGTACGGATCACCCGATCTTCGGCGCCTGCACGTTGGGCGGTACCGGGTGCTGTACGAGATCACCGAGCGCACCGTGACCATCGTGATCATTCACGTCGGCCGCGTCGGCTGACGGCCGCAAACGGCCCGGCCCGGCGCACCCTTGCGGTGTGCCGGGCCGGGCCCTCCTGGTCGAGGGACTGGGCGGCCGGTCTGTTTGTCACCCGATGTGACGGGTTTACAGCTTCCCGCCCCGCCCGCACGGCACGACCCCCGACGATGGTCCCGTCCGCGTCCTCGGGACGGGCGGAGAGGGGACGGGCGGCGGAACGGCGCGCGCAGAATCTGTGAATCCCGTCCCCGGACAAGACATGTGGTGCTTGCGGGAATTAGTGTTCGGGTTTATGGCCGAGGGGGGCTCGTGCGACCCCCTTCGTACGGCCGCCGGTCTCCCAAGGAAGCAGCCTCCGTGAAGATACTTCAGACTCGCGCTGCCAGCGTCTCCCGCCAGGGACTGTGCACTGCTCTGCTCGTCGCCAGCCTCACCACCGCGGCCGTGGGCGCCAGCCCGCCGCACAACACCGCGGACGGGGGCGACCCGACACCGGGTCCCGACAACCCGCAGAGCCGGCCGCACGGCTCCCCCAACCTCACCCTGCCCGACCTCGTGCCGCGGCCCGGCGCCAGCGGAAGACCCGGCACCAGCACACCCGGTGACGCTCCGGACGGTGCGACGGGCATTCCCGCGACGGCCCTCGCCGCGTACAAGCACGCCGAGGACCTCGCCAAGGATCTCTATCCCGGCTGCCACATCCCGTGGCAGCTGATCGCCGGCATCGGCAAGGTCGAGTCCGAGCACGCGAGCGGCTACGGCCTGCGCTCCGACGGCTCGACCGAGAAGCCGATCATCGGTCCCGCCCTGACCGGCGACAAGTTCGCGCTCGTGAAGGACACCGACGGCGGCAGGTGGGACGGCGACCCGGTGTACGACCACGCCGTCGGGCCCATGCAGTTCATCCCGTCCACGTGGGAGAGCTACGGCGCGGACGGCCGCGGTCTGGGCATCAAGGACCCCAACAACATCTTCGACGCGGCGGCGGGAACGGCCCGTTACCTCTGCGCGGGCAACAAGGACCTCAGTAACCCCGCGGACCTCGACAGGGCGATCCTCAGCTACAACAGCTCCCGCGACTATGTGAACGCGGTCGAGGCCTGGATGCGCACGTACCAGAGCGGCGAGGCCGTTTCGCTGCCGGACACCGGGCACGGCTCGGGCCCGACCGGTACGCCGCCGCCCCCGAGCGTGCCGCCGGCGCGGAAGCCGGAGCGGCCCTCGGCGCCGAGTACGCCGAGTACGCCGTCGCGGCCGAGCACACCGTCGAAGCCTTCCGAGCCGTCGCAGCCGTCCAAGCCCTCGGAGCCGTCCAAGCCGGGCGGCGGTGGCGACCAGGGCGGGGACCACGGCGGCGACCAGGGCGGGGACAAGCCCACCCCGCCGACCCCGGCCAAGCCGGTGGCCGACCACCTCGAACGCCGCGGCGACGACGGCACGTTGACGGCCACGGCGGGCGAGACGTTCGACGCCCGGCCGGGCGTCAAGGTCCTGGACAAGAACGGCAAGCCGGTGCCGGGGGCCGAGGTCCGCTTCGAGATCATCGGCGACACCGGGGCACGTTTCCCGGAGAAGGCTCGTACCGCCACCGTCACCGCGGGCGAGGACGGCGTGGCCACCGCGCCGAAGATCACCGCAGGCGAGGTGACGGGCAAGTTCACCGTGCGCGCCACGGTGAAGGATGTCGCTCCGGCCGATTTCTCGGCCGACGTCCAGGCCCGCAAGGCGGACGAACTCGCCCTCGGCGGCAAGAAGATCCTGACGGCGGCCCCGATGGGCTCGTTCGCCGAGCGCATCAAGGTCGAGTCCCTCGGCAAGGGCAAGCCGGTCGCCGGCACGGTGGTGACGGCCACGGTCTACGGCCAGGACGGCAAGCCGGCCGAGACGACGGGCCCGTTCTTCAAGGACAAGTCGGGCAGTCCGGTCCGTACCGTGACCCTCGCGCCGACCGGCAAGGACGGGGTGGCCGAGGTGCCGGAACTGTTCACGGGCGGCCAGCCGGGCAGTTACGTACTCCGCCTCACGACGGAGGACGGCCTGCAGGTGACGGTGGCGCTGGTGGTGCAGGCGGCCAAGTAGCCACGTGGCCACGGTTTCCCCGCGCCCCGAAAAGGGCGCGGGGAAGGGGCTAATCCCCCACGTCCTCCGCAACGGGCTTGCCGGTCAGAGCCGCCAGGCTGTGCCGCACATGGGCCATGTGCGACCGCAGCTCCTCGCGCCGCTCCTCGTGCTCCCGCAGCACCCGCTCGGTCTCCCGGGCGATCCGCTCCTCGCGCACCCGTGCCTGGGCCAGCACGGCCGCCGCCTGCGCCTCGGCATCCTCCTGACCGTGGCGCGCGGCCTCCTCCGCGTCCGCGTAGTGGCGCTGCGCCTCGTTCAGGGCCGTGCGGCCGTACTCCTCCATCGCCGCCACCCGGGCGTCCATCGCCGCCTCGCGCTCGGCGAGCTCGCGGCCGGCCGCGTCCCAGCGCTCCGCGTGGTCCTTCTCCTGTTCGGCGAGCGCCTGCGCGGTGCGGCGGCGCATCTCCTTCAGGGCCGCGAGGGACTCCTCGCGCCGCTGGTTCACCTCGTGACGCACCTTGGTGCGCAGGTCGTCGGAGACGGACTCGGCGGCGAGACGGGCCTGGCGGGCCCACTCCTCCGCCTCCGCCCGCACCGCGACGGCGTACTCGTGGGCCGCGTCGCGGACTTCGCGGGCGTGCGCCTGGGCGGCCTCCTGGAGGTCCACGACGGCCGCCTCGGCACGCTCGCGCAGGCCCGTGGCCTCCAGCTCGGCGGTGGTCAGCAGGCCCTGGGCGCGGGGGCCCAGGGTGTCGTACGTCTGCGGCGGGAGCTTGGCGACGACGTCGGCGAGACGCCGGACCTCGTCCTCCATCTCCCGCCCGAGGACGGTCAGTCGCGCGGCCCGCTCCCATGCGGAGTCGCGCTGGCGCGCCAACTCCGTGAGGGCGCGGTCGACCTGCTCGGGCCGGTAGCCGCGACCTCGTACGACAGCGAATCCGTCAGGAGACACCGATGAACTCATCCCTGTAGCCCCTTATATCCGGAAATCCGGTATGCGACGCGGTCCGGCGTCCCATCATTCCTGGACGGGAGAGGCGCTCTTGACACGACACTCCGCCCCGCGGGTGCGCAGGGCGCCCGTCCCGCCGCTAGAAGAGACCGTCCCACATCTGCTCCAGCAGCACGGCCCACCAGTTCTCCGGCGAGGAGAGGGCCACCGGGTCGAGTGCGGCCAGTTGCTCCTGGAAGTCCACGGTCCAGCGCCCGGCCTGCTCGGGTGTCAGCCCGTAGCGCCAACGCCACATTTTGCCGAGCAGCGCCAAAGAGCGTACGAACTGAGGAAGGCTCGTGTTGACGAACTGCGGCACGGGGGCGCGCCCGTCGGGCCCGGCCTCCAGGGGGACGGCCACGATGTGCGCCGTGCCGTACTGGACGCACAGCTGGCGGCCGTAGTCGCTGCCCATCACCAGGTACGAGCCGGCGTCCGCCGCCGGCTGCACCCCGCGCTCGACGGCGAGCTCGGCGAGCGTCGGCACCGGGCGGCCAGGCTGGGCCTGTCCCCAGAAGAACGGGCCGAAGTCGACGGGCACGCCCGCCTGGACGAGGGTCTGCGCGACGACGTCCGGCACGCCCTGGCGCGACACGGCGCGCTGGTCGAAGCGGAAGACGCCCTGCGGGCCGAAGGACTCGGCGAGCTCCCGCCCGATGACGTCCGGCGCCGCGGGCGGGGCCGGCCGCACCTGGCTCGGGTGCGGCAGCGGCGCGCGGTTCGGCGCGGGGCGCGCCGGGCCGTCGGCGACCTGGTGCAACTCGCCCTGGTGCGCGACGAGATGCCGCACGCCCTGCTGGCGGGTCGCGTGGTCGCGCCCGTAGGGGGCGGTGTGGCTGATCCGCACCTGCGGCCAGGTCTCGCGCACCATGCGGGCGCAGTAACCGCCCGGCAGATCACAGGACTCGAGCTCGGTGTGCAGCTCGACGACGGACTGCGGGGGCACGTTCATGCCCCGCAGCTCGTGCAGGATCTGCCACTCCGGGTGCGGGGTGCCGGGCGCACTGCGCCGGATGATCTGCTGCTCGGACCCGTCCTGGGCCCGGTACCGGAGCACGGCCATGTACCCGGGCCCGACGGTGGGGGGCCCTGCGGGGGCGGGGGCCTGGGGGTAGCCGTATCCCTGCGGTGCGGGGGCGCCCTGCGGGGCGGCGGGGGGCTGGGGGCCGGGCGGCATGCCGGGGCCCTGCGGGGCAGCGGGGTGGGCTCCGCCGGGGGCGCCGGGGGGCTGGGGTGCGGCCGGGGCCT
>NZ_JABBXF010000053.1 GCF_013030945.1 Streptomyces morookaense
CTGGTCGCGCTGTTGTGGACCGCCTGGCGCGGCGTCTCGCAGCCCGGCGTCGCCCTCGCCTACGGCGTGCTCATCGCGCTCGGCGAAGCCGCCCGGCGGCGGCCGCGCAGTGGCGGGGTGCGGGAGACGGCGCCCGTGGGCGCCGCCGCGACGCTCGCGTACGCGCTGCTCGGCGAGGTCGGCGGACGGCCCGCCTCGCACGGGGTGCCGCAGGTCGTGGCCGTGGTGCTCGGCGCCACCCTCGCCGGGGCCGTCGGCCGCCCGCCCGCCGTCGACCGGCTCGCCCGCCGCGTTCTGAACGCCGGGTTCGCCGCCACCTGCTTCCAGCCCCTGCAGCACGCGGGCACGCCTGCGCCGGGTCCGTACTACGCGCTGTTCCTGCTGCTCCTGCTCGTCCTCACCGCCCTGTGCGACGCGGTGCTCGCCGCCGCCCTCACCCGGGCCCGCACCGGAGGCCCGTACGGCCCGCTGCTGCGCGAGGAACTGCGCACCCTGCCCGGCATCGGCTCGGCGATCTGCGCGACCGGTGTCGTGATGGCCCTGGCGGTGGCCGTCGCCGGGCTGTGGGCGCTGCCCGTCTTCTGCCTCCCGCTGCTGGTCACACAGTTGTCGATCCACCGCTACGAGGCCGTGCGCGCCACCCGCCGGCAGACCATCGCCTCGCTGGCCCGCGCGACCGAGATCGCCGGCTACACCCCGGCCGGCCACGCCCGTCGCGTCGCCGCGCTCGGCCTGGCCGTGGGACGGGAGCTCGGCCTGTCCGACGCGGAGCTCACCGTCGTGGAGTACGCGGCGCTGATGCACGACATCGGCCAGCTGTCGCTCGTGGACCCGGTGCCCGCGGGCGCGACCGAGCCGCTGCCCCCCGACGAGCGCCGCCGCATCGCCCAGCTGGGCGCGGCCGTGGTCCGCAAGACCGGCGTCCCGGCCGACGTCGCCCTGGTGGTCGAACGGCAGGCCGACCCGTACCGCGAGCAGCCGCTCGCCGCCCGCGTCGTGCGGACCGTCAACGCCTACGACGACCTCACCGCCGACCCGGCGTGCGGCCCGCTGCGCGCCCTGGAGCGGCTGCGGCTCGCCACGGCGCACGACCACGAGCCCCGGGTGGTGGAGGCGCTCGCGAGGGTGCTCGCACGCGGCGGCCCCGCTCCACAGGGGCCGTGAAAGTCCGGGCAAACCCGGAGTAGTCCGCTGAACCCACGGGTAATGAGCGGGCGTCCGGAAGGACATGGTTGGATGCGAAGAAGACGAAGAGAATGGCGGGACAGCGAAATCGGGGGGTGTCGTGCGCGCCGTCGTCGGCAAGGAGGAAGCCTGGAGGGCGGCAGCACTCCCCGGAGCGAATGTGGTGCGGCAGGCGCCGGTCCGTGAGGACGGCGGCCCGCACCGGGACCATCCGGCGTGGTTGCACGCAGAAACCGGCAGGCGGGAATCGTGAGGATCTTCGGCAGGGTGCGGCACCGGCCTTCCGCCTCGTGGCGGCAGGCGACGGACCGTGCCTTCACACTCATCGGCGACGGCCGGTACGAGGACGCGGGCGCCCTGCTGACGCGCGCGGCCGACATGGAGCCCTGGCTGTCCGAGTCCTGGTTCAACCTCGCGCTGCTGCACAAGTTCCGTCACGACTGGGAGCAGGCGCGCGCCGCGGGTCTGCGCGCCGTGGCCCTGCTGGACCGCGAGGCGGGCGCTCCCGACTGGTGGAACGTGGGCATCGCGGCCACCGCCCTGCAGGACTGGCCGCTCGCCCGCCGCGCCTGGCAGGCGTACGGGCTGCGGGTGCCCGGCGAGGGCGGCCCGGCCGGTGAGCCGGTCGGCATGGAGCTGGGCAGCGCGGCGGTGCGGCTCTCGCCGGAGGGCGAGGCCGAGGTCGTGTGGGGCCGCCGGCTGGACCCGGCGCGCATGGAGGTGCTGTCCATCCCGCTGCCGTCGTCCGGGCGCCGCTGGGGCGAGGTCGTGCTGCACGACGGCGTCCCGCACGGCGAGCGGGTCACCGCCGCCGGGCCCTCGTACCCGGTCTTCGACGAGATCGAGCTGTGGGCCCCGTCCCCCGTGCCGACCTGGGTCGTCCTCCTGGAAGCCGCCACCGAGACCGACCGGGACGCCCTGGAGCGGCTCGCCGCCGACGCCGGTTTCGCCGCCGAGGACTGGTCCTCGTCCGTGCGCCTGCTGTGCCGTACGTGCTCGGAGAGCCGGATGCCCAGCGACGAGGGCGACGGCGAGCACCTGGACCCGCACGACCACAGCGAGCCCGGCCACCCCGGCCCGCTCGGCCACCGCACGGCCGGCTCCGGCTCCCTGTGGGTGCCCGAGCGCGAGTGCGGCATCGCGGCCCCCGCGGGCCTGGTGCGGGGACTGCTGGACGGCTGGGTCGCCGACAGCCCGGACACCCGGGAATGGCGGGATCTCGAAGAGGTCTGCTGAGGGGCGGCCCGTGCTCCCCGTACCCTGTATGAGCCCTGTGGATTCCGGGCACGATATTGCTTTCGGGTTGTGAGAGAGGCATACGGCGGACATGGCGCAGCAAGACACTGAGCAGTCGGTGAACAGCGAGTTCATCGTGGACACCGAGGACTGCGAGGAGCGAGAGCTCGCCCATCGCGAGCGCGGCACCTCCCGCCCGATCACCGTTGTCGGCAACCCCGTCCTGCACCGCGAGTGCCAGGACGTGACCGAGTTCGACGACAAGCTCGCCGAGCTCATCGACGACATGTTCGCGAGCCAGCGCACCGCCGAGGGCGTCGGCCTCGCCGCCAACCAGATCGGCGTCGACCTGAAGGTCTTCGTCTACGACTGCATGGACGACGAGGGCGTCCGGCACGTCGGCCACGTCTGCAACCCCGTCCTCGAGGACCTGCCGGCCGACCGCCGCGTCCTCGACGACTCCAACGAGGGCTGCCTGTCCGTCCCGACGGCCTACGCCCCGCTGGCCCGCCCCGACTACGCGGTCGTCAGCGGCCAGGACATGAAGGGCAACCCGATCCGGGTCCAGGGCACGGGCTACTTCGCCCGCTGCCTGCAGCACGAGACGGACCACCTGTACGGGCAGCTGTACATCGACCGCCTCTCGAAGCGGGAACGGCGCGATGCGCTGCGGCAGATGGAGGAGGGTACGCCGCGGTACCCGGTCGTTGCGAACGACTGATCCTCGTGACGCCGAAGGGCCCGTACGGAACGGAATGTTCCGTACGGGCCCTTCGCTCGTCTGCAGGGAGGCAGTTCCTAGAACTCGTCGTCGAAGGAGACCGTGCCCTCGACCGCCACCTGGTACGCGGAGGCGCGGCGCTCGAAGAAGTTCGTCAGCTCCTGGACGTTCTGCAACTCCATGAAGGAGAACGGGTTCTGCGAGCCGTAGACCGCCGGGAAGCCGAGGCGCTGCAGGCGCTGGTCGGCGACGCACTGGAGGTACTCGCGCATCGACTCGGTGTTCATGCCCGGCAGTCCCTCGCCGCACAGGTCCCGGCCGAACTGCAGCTCGGCCTCGACGGCCTCCTTGAGCATGTCGGTGACCTGCTGCTGGAGTTCGTCGTCGAACAGCTCCGGCTCCTCCTGGCGCACGGTGTCGACGACCTCGAACGCGAAGTTCATGTGCATCGTCTCGTCGCGGAACACCCAGTTGGTGCCGGTCGCCAGGCCGTGCAGCAGGCCGCGGCTGCGGAACCAGTAGACGTACGCGAACGCGCCGTAGAAGAACAGGCCTTCGATGCACGCGGCGAAGCAGATCAGGTTGAGCAGGAAGCGGCGGCGGTCGGCCTTGGTCTCCAGCCGCTCCAGTTTCTCGACCTCGTTGATCCACTTGAAGCAGAACTGCGCCTTGTCGCGGATGGAGGGGATGTTCTCCACCGCGGCGAACGCGGCGGCGCGCTCCTCCGGGTCGGGCAGGTAGGTGTCGAGCAGCGTCAAGTAGAACTGGACGTGCACGGCCTCCTCGAAGAGCTGCCGCGACAGGTAGAGCCGCGCCTCCGGGGAGTTGATGTGCTTGTACAGCGTCAGTACGAGGTTGTTCGCGACGATCGAGTCACCGGTCGCGAAAAATGCGACCAGGCGGCCGATCATGTGCTGCTCGCCCGGCGAGAGCTTGGCGAGGTCGGCGACGTCGGAGTGGAGGTCGACCTCCTCGACGGTCCAGGTGTTCTTGATCGCGTCGCGGTAGCGGTCGTAGAAGTCCGGGTACCGCATGGGACGCAGGGTCAGCTCGAAGCCGGGGTCGAGCAGGTTCTTCTGGCGTTCGGCGGACATTACTGGCAGGCCTCGCAGGACTCGGGGTTTTCGAGGGAGCAGGCGATGGCGTCCGCGTCGGGCGCGGCCTGCTGCAGGGGGACGGGGGCGGCCGCGGCGGCGGAGCCGGAGGCCGCGCGGGCGATGCGGGTCGCCGGGCGCGAACGCAGGTAGTACGTCGTCTTGATGCCCTGCTTCCAGGCGTACGCGTACATCGAGCTGAGCTTGCCGATGGTGGGCGAGGCCATGAAGAGGTTCAGCGACTGGCTCTGGTCCAGGTACGGCGTACGGGCCGCGGCCATGTCGATCAGGGCGCGCTGCGGGATCTCCCAGGCGGTGCGGTACAGGTCGCGCACCTCCTGCGGGATCCACTTCATGTCCTGGATCGAGCCGTTGGCGTCGGTCATCGCGTCACGCGTGGTGGCGTCCCACACGCCGAGCTGCTTCAGGTCCTCCACCAGGTAGGTGTTGACCTGGAGGAACTCACCGCTGAGCGTCTCGCGCTTGAAGAGGTTGGAGACCTGCGGCTCGATGCACTCGTACACACCGGCGATCGAGGCGATCGTGGCGGTCGGGGCGATGGCGAGCAGCAGCGAGTTGCGCATGCCGGTCTTCGCGATCCGGGCGCGCAGGGCGTCCCAGCGCTCCGGCCAGGTGGCCGTGGCGTCCGCGTAGTGGTCGGGGTGCAGCACGCCGCGCGCGGTGCGGGTCGACTCCCAGGCCGGGTGCGGGCCGTGCCGCTCGGCGAGGTCGGCCGAGGCCTCGTACGCCGCGAGCATGATGCGCTCGGAGATGCGGGTGGAGAGCGCCTTCGCCTCGGCCGAGTCGAAGGGCAGCCGCAGCCGGAAGAAGACGTCCTGCAGACCCATCAGGCCCAGACCGACCGGCCGCCAGCGCGAGTTGGACGAGCCCGCCTGCTCGGTCGGGTAGAAGTTGATGTCCACGACGCGGTCGAGGAAGGTGACGGCCGTGCGGACCGTGCGGTCCAGCTTCTCCCAGTCCATCTCGCCGTCGGCACCGAGGTGCGCGGCGAGGTTGACCGAACCGAGGTTGCAGACGGCCGTCTCGCCGTCGTTGGTGACCTCGAGGATCTCGGTGCACAGGTTCGAGGAGTGGACGACCGCGCCGGGCTCGGCGGTCTGGTTGGCGGTGCGGTTGGAGGCGTCCTTGAACGTCATCCAGCCGTTGCCGGTCTGCGCGAGGGTGCGCATCATGCGGGCGTAGAGCACGCGGGCCGGGATCTGCTTGACGGCCTTGCCCGCGGCCTCGTACGCGCGGTACGCGGCATCGAACTCGTCGCCCCACAGGTCGACCAGATCGGGGGTGTCCGCCGGGGAGAACAGCGACCAGTCGGCGTCCGCCTCGACGCGGCGCATGAACTCGTCCGGGATCCAGTGCGCGATGTTGAGGTTGTGGGTGCGGCGGGCCTCTTCGCCCGTGTTGTCGCGAAGCTCCAGGAACTCCTCGATGTCCGCGTGCCAGGTCTCCAGGTAGACGCAGGCCGCGCCCTTGCGCCGGCCGCCCTGGTTGACCGCGGCGACGGAGGCGTCGAGGGTGCGCAGGAACGGCACGATGCCGTTGGAGTGCCCGTTGGTGCCGCGGATCAGCGAACCGCGGGAGCGGATGCGGGAGTACGAGAGCCCGATGCCGCCCGCGTGCTTCGACAGCCGCGCGACCTGGTGGTAGCGGTCGTAGATCGAGTCCAGCTCGTCCAGCGGCGAGTCCAGCAGGTAGCAGGACGACATCTGCGGGTGGCGCGTGCCGGAGTTGAACAGCGTGGGGGAGGAGGGCAGGTAGGAGAGCGTGCTGGTGAGCCGGTACAGCTCCGCCACGTCCTCCAGGGCGCGGACGGAGTGGTCCTCGGCCAGGCCGCAGGCGACGCGCAGCAGGAAGTGCTGCGGGGTCTCGATCACGTTGCGGGTGATCGGGTGCCGGAGCAGGTAACGGCTGTGGAGCGTCCGCAGGCCGAAGTACCCGAACCGGTCGTCGGCGCCGTCGGCGAGGGCGTTCTCGACGAGCGCGTCGAGCCGCCCGGCGTGCTCGGCGACGAACGCGGCGGTGTCGTCGGCGATCAGGCCCTCACGGTGCCCGACGGCGACGGAGGCGGAGAAGGAGACCGCGCCCTGCCCGGCCGCCTCCTCCCGGATGGCGAGGGTGAGCAGCCGCGCCGCGAGCCGCGAGTACTGCGGCTCCTCGGCGATCAGCCCGGCGGCGGCCTCGGTGGCCAGGGACCGCAGCTCGGCCTCGTCCGACCCCGGGTGCCGGCCGCGCAGCGCGGCGGCGGCGACCTTGCCGGGGTCGGTGGCGGGCAGATCGGCGGTGAGATCGGTCAGGGTGCGCAGCAGCGCGGTCCCGGGGCCGCCGGTCTCCTCCGCAGTGGCTGCTGAGACCGGATCGGCGGGCGCGATGGTCACGTGTGGCTCTCCCTCGCTCGGCTGGTCGGCTGGGGCCGCTCGGGAGGCACTCGACGGAGCGCGTACCGGCACACTTCTTCGGGGCATGCCGGACAGCGCCCATCGGCCCAACCCGCGAGGCCCGGACGTGTTCATCACCCATGCCGGGCCCTGGGGCGGCTCGGACGTGGGCGCGCTGACGGCAGGTCCTCGGACTTGTGGAGCGCATATGCGCATACATTCACCGTTGCGGGACAGTTCCGGATTTCCACCGGATTCCCCTGCGGCGACAGCGAGGACGAGCATACATCTAGTGCCGGGGGTCGGGAGCGCCCCCACATGTTGTGTCGTGGCGTCGCCGGGCGGTTGCGGAATGTGCTAACGGGTGGGGGTGTGCGGGGGGTTGGGGGCGGGCCGCGGAGGCGCGGTGAGGGGGCGGTGAGGGGGCTTCAGGGGCTCTTCACGGGCCTGGAAACCGCCCGGGGCGGGGGTTGGCCGCCCCAGGATCGAACGGCTCGGACAGCCATGTCGGGCCCGGCGGACGGCCGGGCCGGCCGCCCGTCAGGAGAAGCGGCATGAGCGCACAGCAGACCCCCGTGATCACCACGACCTTCCGTGGCGAGACGGTCACGGTCCGGGCCACCATCCGTGACGTACGCGACTTCCTGCCCGAGCATCGGAGAGAGGCCTTCACCGAGGCCGTGGAGACGACGCCCGTCGGCGACCTCATGACTCTCTTCATGGACTGGGTGCGGGAGGCGACCGGCGATGATCCGCGCGTCGCCGAGGCCGGTGCCCGGCCCGTGCGGGCGACCGCTCCGCCGCGATCGGCCGCGAGGCCTACCTGGACAGCCGCAGTGACAGCCACGGTGTCCAGGGGGCATTCACCGACAATCCGTATGCACCGGGAGCGCCTCGCGTCAACGAGGACGTGTTGGCCGAACTCCGGCAACCAGGGCTGTTCAGGGCGGCCTGCCATGTGGCTGGAACACCGGAGCGAGGCGGTGTGGTGACCACGGTGCGGCTCTTGGCCCTGGCCTGACCTCTGCACCACTGCGGGCGGAGGGGAGAGGTCCGGCCAGTCAGCCGTCGTGGCCGAGGTCGCGGTCGTCCTGCTTCCGCTTCGCGGCCTGCGCGTAGAGCAGGGCATCGATCACCTTGCGGGCCGTGGCCAGGGGCACGGTCCCCAGATACACGTACGGCTCGCCGGACAGGGAGGCGCGCCCGGCCAGTTGGGGCCAGGAATCCGGGTCGCCGACCCTGATGCCCATGTGTGCCAGCACGCGCCCGAGCATGAAGGCGACGTCGTCGGCACGGCGTTTGCCCGTCATGAAGGCGTCGGCTTGGCGTGCGGCTGATTCGGTTTCCGGGGTCATGGGCACATCGTGAGTGCCGTGACCGAAGCGGTTCTAGGCGGTTTCCTGCTCGTGCAAAAAGTCGTCCCGGATACGTGCGATGAGGGTCCGGGCGTCATTGCCCGAAACGGCGGTTTCTCGGAAGCCGGCGAACTTCCTCACATAGAGCTCGATGTCCCTGGGGTCGGTGACCACCAGTTCCGCGTGCGCCGTCTCGACAGTCACCAGCCGGTCGTCCTTGATGGAGAAGGAGTGGGCGGGGAAGTCGTTCTGCGCTGCCGACAGCGGCACGACACGGATGTCGACATTCGGCAGGCGGGACACCGAAATGAGCCTGTCCAGCTGGCCCACCATGACCAATGGCGCAACGATTCGCCAGCGCAGCACGGGCTCGGTGATGACGAACCGGAACGTCTTGGACGTGTCATAAAGGACGCTCTGGCGTGCCAGACGTGCTCCGACGACCTGAGCCAACTGCTCCTCTGCCAGTTCCTTCCGGGCCCAGACAGCCCGCACATATTCAGGTGTCTGGAGCAGGCCCGGGACCAACGAAGGCTGAAACAGCCGCAAGAGCGTCGTCTTCGACTCGAGAGCCTGGACCTGTTGCTGTTTGCGGTGGTACCCCAGCCGACGGTAGAGCCGCCAGGCCGTCGCTTCGGTGGCGGCAGCCCGTGCAGCTGCCATGTACTCGGCCTTGACTTCTTCGGACACGCCTATGGCGGTGAGGATCTGCGCCACATCGACCACACTGGGCGCAACACTGCCCGTTTCGATCTTGCTCAGCTTGGACCTGGACATGGCTGCGCCGCGGGCGACGGCCTTGGCCTCCAGACCGGAGGCCTGCCGGAGCGCCCGCAGCGCGGGTCCCAGGTCGGCCCGGTTCACTCGCCGTGCTTCGCCCACCATTCGGGGAACGGCTCGGCGTGGGCCAGCGCCGTGTCCCGGTACGTCGTGAACTCGGACAGCCTGTCGGATCCGATGAACTCGGATCCGAGGAACTTTCCTGCCCCGTCGTAGCTCATGGCACTCACGACCTGGTTGTCGAACATCCAGAAGTCGGGGGCCTGCGGGAGCGGGTTTTCCTGCACGGTGGTGTCGAGGATGTAGAACTCCTCGCCGGCCGTCATGTTGCGCTGGTAGCCCCAACCGAGTTCGAAGCGCAGGTAGTCGGTGAGGGGACGGGAGACGATGTGCACCCGGTACATGCGCTTGCCGGCCCGGGTCGCGTTTGCGACCGTCGTCACCCAGTCCGACGACTTGAAGGACTCCGGCTGCTCCTTTCCTGCCAGGAAGGCCTGGTACGCCTCCACGCTTCCCGACTTGCTGTAGTCGTCCAGCGTCTCCAGTCGGAATGCTTCCTGCTCGAACTCCGAGAACCACTCGCCCAGAGTCCTAGATGAGGTTGTCACGAACGGCCTTTCGGATCAGTTCGACGGGGATCTCGACCACGGCTTCATGGGCGGGGATCTGCAGCCCGTGGTCGGTGATGAGTCCGCCCTGGAAGGCGAGCGTCCCCCGCTCGGTACGGTAGATGGTCGGGCACTCGCCCTCATCGCAATCGCCTACAAGCCGCGTCAGTGCCACGCTGCCCCCTCGTCGGGTCGATGTCGTCTCCGATCGTCCCGAGCGTGGTGGGTGTGGGGCAAGGGGTCCTTGTTTCCGTTACTGGAAACCGCGGTGACTGCTGCCGAGATCCGGTGATTCTCCACCTAACAGGGGTAGTTGGGGTTCGGCCGACGCGGACCTTGTCCCGCCTCGCAACCCCCATGCAGGGTGCCACCCATGAGGTTCAGCTACGCAATGCTCCCCGACTATCCCGTCAACGAGTCGCTGGCCGCCATCCGCCTCGCCGACGAACTCGGCTTTCACGCCTGCTATGCAGCCGACGAGACCTGGCACAAGGACCTGTGGCAGCTCTTCGCCGTCGCCGCCGGCCGGACGCGCACCATACGCCTCGGACCCAGCGTCTCCCCGGTCCTCCTCCGCGAACCCGCCCTGATCGCCCAGGCCGCGGCCACCCTGGACGAACTGTCCGGCGGCCGCGCCGAAGTCGTGCTGTCCAGCGGCAACTTCGGGCTGCTCGCCCAGCACGGCATCGACTCGGCACGCAGCCGCCCGCTGTCACGGGTCAAGGAAGCCCACCATGTCGTCCGTACCCTCCTCGACCACGGCAGCATCACGCACCAGGGTGAATTCCACTCCTACGACGGGCTGTTCACCTTCGCCCGCCCTGTACAGAACAGAGTCCCGGTCAAACTCGGTGCCATGCGCGGCCCGAAGTCCTTCGAGGCGGCAGGCGAACTCTCCGACGGCTGCCACCACGCGCTCAGTTACAGCCGCGAGGCGTACGAGTACGCCGTCCGGCACATCAGGGCCGGCGCCGAACGCGCCGGCAAGGACTGGACCTCGCTCGACATCGGCGCCTGGGTCGTCTTCGCCACCGGCCCCGACTCCGCGCAGGCCAAGGAGGCCGCGCGCAGCATGGTCGGTATCTACGCGTCCTCCATGCCGGAGGAACAACTGCACCGCAACGGCGTCGAACCCGGCGCCCTCAAACCCGTGATCGAGGCGATCGGCGCGGGCGACCTGGCCCGCGGCATCCGGCTCACCCCGCCCGAGATCGCCGACCGGCTGTCCATCGCGGGCACCCCCGAGGAGTGCCTGGAGAAGATCCGCACGCAGATCGCCCCGACGGGCGTGAACCACGTGATCTGCGCCGTGACCGACCGCACGCTGGTCAAGGCCTTCACGGGCCGCGACCTTCCGGACGTCGCGGACGTTCCCGCTCAACTGCGGCTCGTCCATGAGCGGATCATGCCCGCGTTCGCGTGAGGGCGTCGTTGTCAGACCCTCCCCATACCGTTGACCACAGTCGGTTACGAGGGAGAGGCGAGGCCGCCATGACGCACGACGACACGACGATGACCCGTATCGAGGCCGCGGTGACGCTGCACCGCGAGGGCGATGCGGACGGCGCCCGGAGCCGCCTCGGCGAGATCTGGCAGGACATCGGCCCGGAGGGGGACGCCTTCCACCGGTGCGTCCTCGCCCACCACATGGCCGACGTCCAGCCGGACCCCGAGGACGAACTGGCCTGGGACCTGCGGGCCCTGGAGGCCGCGGAGTCGCTGACCGACGACCGGGTCCAGGCGCACCACGCCTCGCTCGCGGTCCGCGGCTTCCGCCCCTCCCTGCACCTCAACCTGGCGGAGAGCTACCGCAGGACGGGGAACGCGCGGATGTCCCGGGAGCACCTGGCCCGGGCCCGGGAGCATGCGGACGCCCTCGGGGACGACGCCTACGGCGACGGCATACGTGCCGCCCTCGACCGGCTGGAACTCCGGCTCGCCGCGGGGACGGACGGGACCCCGCCCGCAGGTCCCGCGACCACAGGCGCACAATGACGCCATGTCGATCAAGACGTGTACGGCCGGCACGTCCCGCAGGGACCGCCGGCCGGGCATCGTCATGGCGGTGGCCGACCTCGTACCGGACGGATCCGGGGCCGGACCTCACCAACTTCCTGACAGCGGAGCGCCGGGACGGCGGGACGCCTGTGCTCATCGCCGCGCCCCAGGTGCACATGCCGTGGGTCCTGGGGGCGTTGGAGCCGGTTGATCAGGAACCGGTGCCCGGGCCGGCCACGGATGAGAGGGCGCGGCTCAATGCCCGCCCGGTGCCCCCGCCGTGGCGGGCGGCAGGTCCGGGCTGACGCCCGGGTCGCCGGCGTCGGCCGTGTAGTCCGACGCCGAGGTCTGGTCGACACCGTCCGGCGCCCCGACCGCCTTCAGGACGAAGGTCAGGACGACGACCACGAGGACGTTCAGGACGAACGCGGTCAGGCCGATGTACCCCTTCTCCCCGATGAACGGAATGAGGTTGGTATTGCCGAAGTGATCCTGCGTGGCGCTCGGCGTCTCGTACGCACGCCACGTCCCGTACCCCATCCCGACGGCCCACCCCGAGAGCAGCGCCCAGCGGTGCGGCCACCGCGTGAAGAGGCCGCCGACGAGCGCGGGCACCGTCTGGAGAATCCAGATGCCGCCCAGCAGCTGGAAGTTGATGGCGACCGTCTTGTCCATGGTGAGGACGAAGACCAGCGCCCCCACCTTCACCAGCAGCGAGGCGAGTTTGGAGACCTTCGCCTCGTGCTCGGGCGAGGCGTCGGGCCGGATGAAGTCCTTGTAGATGTTGCGCGTGAAGAGATTCGCGGCTGCGATCGACATGATGGCGGCGGGAACGAGCGCCCCGATACCGATGGCCGCGAAAGCGACCCCGGTGAACCAGTCCGGGAACATGTCCGCGAACAGCTGCGGAATCGCCAACTGGCCGTTCTGCACCTTGATTCCGGCGGCGACGGCCATGAAGCCGAGCAGGGCCAGCAGCCCGAGCATCAGCGAATACAGCGGCAGAATGGTGGTGTTGCGCCGGATGACGTTGCGGTTCTTGCTGGAGAGGACGGCCGTCACCGAGTGCGGGTACAGGAACAGTGCCATCGCCGAACCGAGCGCGAGCGTCGCATACGCCCACTGCGCCTGCGGCCCCGTGACGAGTGAGCCGCGCGGCTGGCCCGTGGCGGGGTTGACCGCCGCGAAGGCGTGGCCGGACTTGCTGAAGATCTCGCCGAACCCGCCGAGTTTGATGGGGATGTAGATGATGGCGACGGCGATGACGATGTAGATCAGCGTGTCCTTGACGAAGGCGATCAGGGCGGGCGCCCGCAGCCCGGAGGAGTACGTGTACGCCGCCAGTACGCCGAAGGCGATGAGCAGCGGGAGATCCTTCACGAACCAGTTCGCGTTCGCCCCGCCGCCGACTCCCATCACGTCCAGGACGGCCTGGATGCCGACCAGTTGGAGCGCGATGTACGGCATGGTGGCCAGAATCCCGGTCAGCGCGAGGGCGAGCGAAAGCCCCTTCGAACCGAACCGTCCGCGGACGAAGTCCGAGGACGTCACGTATCCGTGCTTGTGCGCGACGGACCAGAGGCGGGGGAGGAAGGTGAAGACCAGCGGATAGCAGAGGATCGTGTACGGAACGGCGAAGAACCCGGCCGCACCGCCCGCGTAGATCGCCGCCGGGACGGCGACGAAGGTGTACGCGGTGTAGAGGTCGCCGCCGAGCAGGAACCAGGTGATCCAGGTCCCGAACGACCGCCCGCCGAGGCCCCATTCGTCGAGGTTGTCGGCGTTCTCGGCCCGTCGCCATTTCGCGGCCAGGAATCCCATGACGGTGACGGCGAGGAAGAAGATGATGAAGACGGTGAGGGCGACGCCGTTGACGCCGTGCGGTGCGCTGAGGGTCACTTCCGCTCACCCCCGCGGCGTGCCGCTTCGTGCCGCCGGACGAGGAGGTAGGCGACGACCGTGAGCACGGTCGAGAGCACCACCCACAGCATCTGGTACCAGTAGAAGAACGGGATGCCGATGAGGGCCGGCGTCAGCCGGGAGTAGGAGTCGACCCAGAGCATCGCCCCGAAGGGGATGGCCAGACATATGCCGGCCACGACGAGCGGCACGGCGACGACGGGGCGGCTGTGCCCCATGTTGCTCCCGGGGTTGTTCTCGGGTGGTTCTGGTGGTGCCGACATGCGGTGACTCCGTCCGTCCCCTGTGCGGTGATCACTTACGTGATGCGCACGAAATGTAGGCGAGGGGCGCGGCGGCGTCACCCCCTGTCCGGATTTCGGTATGGCAACGTCACGTCGGGGTGATGCGGGGGGTGAGGCTGAGCGCCTCGCGAACGGCGGCCATCCCGCGGCGGGTTGCGGCGACGGAGGCGGAGGTGTCGTACGAGGCCCCTGCTGCGAGGCGGCAGTCCCGGCACCGTTCTTCGTCGACGGCGGGCCGGAACACCCGCCCGCAGGGCCCGCTGCAGGCGCGCAGCGGATTGGGGGCCGCTGTGGGCTCGGGTGCGGGATCCGGCATCTTCCGCTCCAGCCGATTGCGCGTGATCCCGGCGGGGGAGTGGACGCGTTCGGGGAGCCCGGAGGTGAGCGCCTCTCGGAGGTCGGCGAGGGTGGCGCCGCGCAGCAGCCATTCGCCTGCCAGCGGGGCGAGTTGGCGCAGGTCCCGCCCGCTGAGGCGGAGCCGCCGTTCGCCGTGAGCAACGGCGGCGAGGGCCTGGGCGCCGCGCTCGGAGAGCGGATGGGAAGGGCGGTGGGAGGTGTTCCCCTCGGTGTTTTCAGGGGAACGACCGGCGGCCCGAGGGCTCGGCTCACCGACGGCCGGTTTCGGGGCAGTCGGCAGCGGCTCCCTGACGTGGCCGTCCCGCACGGCGATCGCCTCGTCCGCCGTCAACGGCACGTTGGAGATCACCTGCGGCCGCGACCACCGCCCGGATCCGTCCTGGCGGCGCCACTCGTGCAGGTACCCCTCGTCGAGCAACTGCCCCTTCGCGCGGTTGAACGCGGCCTTCTTGATCCCGGCGCGCTGCGCGGACTCGTAGAGCGGCTCGCTCGCGGAGTCGGGAAGCGACAGCTGCCAGAGCAGCAGCCGGACGGCGTCGGAGGAGAGGCGGGGATGGCGGATGATCTCGTTGGGTACTTGGGAGAAGAAGCGGGCTGGGGGGATAGCATGCCGGTGCATCTGTTGGGGAGGTCCGTTCTCCTGGCTGGTGTAGACCCCCTGTGCCGGTTGCCGCCAGCGCGGGGGGTCGCTTGTTGCGGCCACCGTAGCGGGACGTGTTGCCAACTCGGCTGAATATCGAGATAGTTGCCTGGTCCGAGGCGGCATCTGCTATGGGTATTGCCGCTGCGGGCTGCTGAGGCCGTCAGACCCCACGTGAGCCCATCGCCAGGATGAACAGGCCGTGGGCGTATCGGCGCCTGCTATCGAAGTCGCTGTCTCAGGAGCGCGCGGTTCCAGCGCAACCGTATGGATCCCCCTTCCGAGCCATCGCTCAAAGCCAGGGAATGCCCGTCGTGTTCCTTGAGCCTGTGGGGCCCGCCGGGACGGGCCCCACAGATGTCGTCTCACTGAGAGCCCAGCCGACGGTACGAGTGCTGGGGGCGAGCGGCTTCGGTCTCTCGGCCTAATCGTCCTACGCCCTGGGGTTTCTGGGGTTCCATGTCCCGCAGGGCAAGGCTATCGGCTCAGTTAGGGGCGGTTCTCATTCGTCAATGGTGACTCGCTCTGCAGGAGGTAGTTCGCGTGGCATGGTCTCGCCATACCACGCGTACTCCAAGGCGGAAAGATACCCGTCTGTGACCCAGATCAAGATCTCTCCCTCGAGGCTTCCTGATTCTCCAAGGACGGAAGTGCGAACCGGAATGGGGCCCGTCCCGGCCGGAGACTGAGGGGAAGAGTCCGAGGTTCGGAGGTCAACGCTGACAGAGTCCTGCCCCCAGATTCCGGTGACCTCGCAGAAGTCGATCTGCAACCTGAGCTCTTCGACGCCGACGAAGTCGACCGACAGAAGCTTCTCAAGGATCGCTCTTTCGGCTGTGTTGATGGGTCGGGGAGTGATTTCAATCGGCACTGATGTCGTCCAATCTCCTATGGCTTGACGAATTTGTCAGGGTTGAACGCGGTACCGAGTCGCGGAACTCCGTCCACTACGGCGCCGCGAATCGTAACCTTCTCGCCCTTAATGGTCCTGGTCACATCGTACTTGCCGGCAGCTGGGAGGTCCTTTGCGCCTTGGAGGCTATCCATGATCGCACGGAGAGCCTCTTCACGCCCTCCGGTCTTCTTGACCAGTTCATCGAAACCATGCTTCGCCGGATCAATCACGTGAGTGAGATTCTGCTCTGTATTCCAAGAAGGCCAGGCCGCTTCCAGCTTCTCGCCTGTGAACCTCAGCTTATTTGAACCAGCGGCAACTTCTTCGACGCCCTTGGCGGCCTTCTCGACCTTCTTGATTCGGCCTACTGGGGTGACGGCGACCGCGAACATGGCACATTTGGCGGCCGTGGGGTCCTTGATGCACTCCTCGAGCTCAGTCAGGCCGCTGAGATCCTTGAGCATAGCCTGCGTTGCACTGGCCTGGGCCTGAATGCCCTCGACGGACACATAGGCGCCGTCCTGGGTCAGCAGACACCATCCCAACCCGGGCCCCGCACAGGGAGTCTTCTTCTTTTGCTTGTCCTTGGCTGCCTTCTGCCTTGCTTCATCCGCACGCTTTGCAGCTTCGGCAGCTTCCGCGCGCAGCCTTTCCTTTGCAGCTTTCCACGCTTCGGATGCGGCGGTACCTGCTTCCTTCGCGTCCTTGCCTGCCTTTAGAGCAGAATCGCGGGCTTCTGCAGCGGCATCGTTCGCCTCCTCTGCAGACACGCGAGCGTAGCTGGCGGAGAATTCTGCGCGAGCAGCGGAATCTTCGGCAGCTTCCGCGTCTCGCGCTGCCTGGTTCGCAGCATCGCGTGCAGAGGCAGCGGACTTGGCAGCTCGGGCAGCCGAGGCTTCGGCGTCCTTGGCCGAAGCGTTGGCGTCCTCCGCGTACTTCTTTGCCAGGTCGGCAGATTTCTTGGCCTCAGCAGCAGCTGCGTTGGCCTCATCGGCTGCCTTGTTGGCCACTGCTGCTGCGTTCGCTGCCTCCCAGGCATTCTGCTGAGCCTTTGCGGCCGTTCCGGAAGCCTCAGCGATCAGTCGCTGTACCTGGGCGGTATGGGTGGCGGCGAGCTGATCCTTGCGCTCGGCCATGTACTGGCCGACCTGGATGAACTCGTGAAGAAGATCCGAAGGTCCGGACAACGCAATCTTGGCGGCGGCTTTCACCTCCGGCCCACCTGTGCTGTAGAGCTGTGTGGCACGGACACGTTCGTCGGTTATCTGAGCCACGTACTGGCCGCTGTTGAGGAACGTGGCCAGCGCCTTGGGCGAACCGTTCTTGAGGGCAGCCTTGGCTGCCTCCTTCATGCCAGGTCCGCCGGTGCTGTAGAGCTGTGTGACTCGGACGCGATAGTCGGTCGTGGCAGCTTCGTGCTGCCCCGTGGTGTAGAAGTCGTCGACCTGCTGAGCGTTGCCCTTGAGTGACGCCCTCGCGGCAGACCGCACCGACTCGTAGGGGCTCGTGTCCGCGATCTGTTCCACGCGCTGACGGTTGTCGTCCTGAGTAGCCTGCTGCCATCCCTCGCGGAGGTAGCCGATCACAGCATCGTCGGAGCCCGCGAGGGCCCTGGCTGCGGCTGCCTGGCTCCACGGACCGCGATTCTTCATCGCCTCGAGCGCCAGCTTGCGGCCCTTGGCCGCCATAGCCTTGACATCGACACCGGTTTTACTGGCCTCAGTGGACAGCCGGGTGGCTTCCTCATCGACTGCCCGGAAGTCCTTCATGAGACGCCCTACGCTGACGGTGAAGTCGTCGTCGGCCTTCTTGAGGTCCTTGGCTTGCTGGATCGCGGCGGCAGTACGCGTGGCGAGGTCTTCCGCCTCGGTTTCTCGTGCGACCTCGTATACCGCGTTGGCTGCCTTTACGGCTGCGGTTGCCGCATCAGCTGCTTCCTTGGCCTTGCCAGCGTGTTCGGTCGATTCCGCAGCAGCCTTGGACGCCTCGCCCGCGTGCCGGGCGGCCTCGTCGGCCGCGTCTGCGGCGTTCCTGGCGTGGCGAGCTGCCGAGTTGGCAGCATCACGGGCCTCGTAGGCAGCATTGGCCGACTTGCGGGCCAGCGCTTCGGAGGCGTTTGCTGCGCGGTTGGCCTCCCTCGCGTGAGCCCGGGCCTGCAAGGCTGCTTCCCTTGCCTCGTTGGAGTGCACGCCGGCAGCCTCTGCAAGGCTGTTGGCCTCCTCGGCAGCGTCGGCGGCGGCGTTCGCATTGCCCCCAGCGCTCAGCGCGGCCTTGGCTGCAGAGATTGCAGCGTTCGACGCGTCACCGGCCGCGTTCGATGCCTCTGCGGCCTTCTCCGCGCCTGTTGCAGCGTTGCGAGCGATATCAGCTGCCTTCTTGGCATCGCTTGCCTTGCCGGCATCCGAGGCAGCTGCAGTGGCCGCGTTACGGGCCTGGGCTGCCGCATCCGCCGCAGCTGCGGCGGCGGATGCCGCCTGCGCTGCTGCACTGGCCGCGATCCGAGCGGCCTGATTGGCTGCGTTGGCAGCGCCGATAGCCTGCCGGGCAGCAGTCGCTGCCCCTCGTGCCGCGTCGGCGGCCCGGCCTGCTGCGTTGGCCGCCCGGTTCATGTCCTGGCGGGCCTTTTCAGTTTCGTCGGCAGCCTTCTGCGCAGCTTCCTTCGCCAACTGTGAGGCCTCTACGGCCCGGTCGGAGGCGTCCTTCGCCGCCTTTGTTGCTCGTTCTGCTCGTGCGCCGGCCTGGGTGGCCTGCTCGGCGAGCTGAGCGACGGTGGCACGTTCCTGGTCCCGGTTGCGGGCCGTGTACTGACCCACTTCCAGAAATTCGCGAACATCGTCGGGAGAGCCCTTGAGCGCAACCTTCGCGGCCTCCTTAGTGGCCGGACCCCCGGTGCTCAGGATCTGCGTCGCCTGTACTCTCTCGTCTGTCTCGCGAGCGGAGTACTGGCCTTCCTCCAGGAACTTGCGGACATCATCAGGCGAGCCCTTGAGCGCGGCCTTGCCTTGCTCCCGCACCCCGGGACCGCCGATGCTGATGACCTGGGTGGCCTCCACTCGCTGGTCCTCATCCAGCGGAGCCTGCCAGCCCTCCTTGAGGAAGGCGCGCATGTCATCCGTGGAGCCGGAAAGCGCCTTCTTTGCCGCCGCACGTACGGCGGGCCCGCCAACGCTCAGGATCTGTACGACCTGAATGCGGTCGTCGTGGTATTTGGCATCCTCGTAATCGGTTCCGAGAAAGCGCTTGACGTCATCATCCGAGCCAGTCAGAGCGGCCTCAGCAGCCCGCTTCACACCTGGACCGCCGCCCGCCCACAAGTCCACGACCCGCCCGCGGCCCGATGCCGGAAGCAGGCTTCCGGATTCATCTGTGCCCGCTGCGGTTGCCGGAGCAGTGCCGATAAGGCCGACGAGCAGTGTGACGGGCAGCACAGCGGCACACATGCCGGGCAGGCCCAACCGCCTTGCACTCACCCTTCTTGTCCATGGGGGCTTTGCCGCCCCCATGGAGTGCAGATGCCGTTTCAACAGACCAGTCCTTTCCTGAAGGCGTTTCCCATGCCGTGCGCGCACCCGCCAAGAGTTCGTGCCGCCCAGATCCGCTCAGTCGGGCGAGCGAGTGAGGGGGGGGATCAGCTGCGAACAAGGGGTGGCATGCCCCGTCAGCAGACGGTGCTGTCCAGGGTTATGTCACCGAGGTCTCTTGGGCGTGTGATTGCTGATACCTTACCCGTGCTTTACTTATGTAAATTGCATGGCGGTCCAGACGATGCCGCCTTCCGATTGAAAGGATCTTGGTGATACTTCAAGCCCGTAAAGCCCTGTCGACAGGCGTTGTTGGTGCAATCGCAGCATGTGCCGGAGTTGCCACCCTTGCGGCCGCCCAGGCCGCACCACAGTCGGTGACCCCTGCTGCTCAAGCTGCGACTGGTGAAGTGATGCCCTCGGCTGTCGAGGACTTCCAGTACCCGGGCGCTGCGAAGATCTTCAAGGAGCGGGGCATCACCCTGAAGCAGGGGGACGGCCGCATCGTGTTCGTGGACTGCTCGACTCCGAACGACATCAAGGTCGAATCTCGCCTGGATAAGCAGGGCTACTGCTTCAAGGTCGCTGGCAAGAAGGGCTTCCTGGCCATGGAGTTGCCGGATGCCTACGGCATCTGGACCGAGGATCACCCTGTGAAGGCCAAGCTCACCGCCGAAGGCAAGGAGCGCGTCGTCGATGCGCCCAAGAACGACTACGTTGCCCTCGGTGAAGGTGATGGTGGAACCGAAAAGAAGCGCTCGGTCCTGGTCGAGCTCCGCGTTACCGGCTGAGGCCCACGTTCGGTCCAGCTCTCCCTTGGTATGCCCTGGCCTCCTGCGGGTTGTTCGGGTCTTCTTCGTGCAAGTTGCTTCGTGAGCGTAAATGATCTTGAGCTTGCAGGGTCCTGTGTATGGGTGCGCAGGCCGTCTTCCCGGGGAAGGTTTCGACCGAGAGTTCAAGATCAATTCTGATCGTGATCAGAATCTCGCGGGCAGCCAAATTCTTCTCGGTAGGGGCAGGACCCTCATCAAGGAATCAATCGTGTTTGCCAGAGATTCGCGCACCGCGTGGACGGCAGGGCTCCTCGTGGCTGCCCTTGCTCCCGGCGTACTGATGGCCGCCTCAGCGAACGCTGTGGTCGGCGATCAGGCCAAGAACGGCGCATACCCCTTCACCGCCAAACTCGACATAGGCAACGGCAACCGCAGCTGCACCGCCGCCCTCGTCGAGAAGCAGTGGCTCGTCACGGCTGCCGGCTGCTTCGCCGACAACCCCGAGCAGGGCAGGGTCGCCGCCGGTGCGCCCAAGTTGAAGACCACCGCCGCTATCGGCAACGCCACGGCCGATGTCGTCGAACTCGTCCCCCGCGAGGACCGCGACCTGGTCATGGCCAAGCTGGCCAAGCCCGTCACCGGCATTGCCCCCGTCGAGGTCGGCACCAAGGAGCCGATCCAGGGCGAGGAACTGCGCGTTGCCGGCTACGGCCGCACCAAGGACGAGTGGGTTCCCGACCGGCTCCACACTTCGCAATTCACCGTCGGTTCGGTCAAGAACACCGCCGTCGAGCTCGCCGGCAAGACGGCCGACGCCGCCGTCTGCAAGGGCGACACCGGCGGCCCCGCCTTCCGTGAGGTGAACGGCAGGGCCGAGCTCGTCGCCGTCAACAGCACCTCCTGGCAAGGCGGTTGCTTCGGCAACGAGGACGAGACCCGCAAGGGCGCCGTCGACACCCGCGTCGACGACATCGCCGGATGGATCCAGTCCGTCTCCTCCCGCACCCTCCTCCCGCGCTCGCAGTGGAAGTACGCCACGTACACCGCCTCCGGCTACTTCACCGGCGGTTCCGACGACGGCAAGCGCCGCATGGACCTCTTCGTCGTCTGGAAGGACGGCGAGGTCAGCCTCTTCCAGGGAGCCGACCACGACGATCCGAAGCAGCCCTTCTCGGCCGAGTACCAGATCGAGAAGCCCGGAAGCTACTGGACGCGCGCCCGTGCCGTCACCGGTGGCAAGTTCGCCGAGGACGGGTCCGACGGGATCACCGTCCGGTGGGAGAACGGCAAGGTGTCGACGTACATGCACGTCGACCAGAACGGCGTCCACGACGAGAAGACGCTCCGCCCCGGCGGTGGCGACAACCCGTTCTGGAAGAACGCCCGGCTCATCACCGCCGGCCGTTACACCGAGAACTCCCTGCGCGACGACCTGCTCGTCCTCTGGGAGGACGGGTCCACCTCGATGTACTCCGACATCGGCACCAAGGGACTCAGCGGCTGGACGCAGCTGACCAAGGCCGACAACGGGTGGAAGAACGCCGCGCAGATCAGTGCCGGTGAGTTCACCGGCAAGAAGACCGCCGACCTCCTTATTCGGTGGAACGACGGCCAGGCTCAGGTATTCCCCGGCGTCGACGCTGCCGGTTACCACGGCAGCCGGGTCACCATCCGGCCCGTCGGGTCCGCGTGGAAGAACTCGCAGATGCTGACGGTGGGTTCGTTCACCGCTCCCACCAACCGGCCGAACGACATCCTCATCGGATGGAACGACGGCAACCTCAGCTACTACCCGGGCGTCGACACCGCCGGCACCCATGGAGAGGTCCAGCTCGTCGGCTGAGCACCCCTTCCCCACCACCCCCCAACCCCCCAAGGAAACGCACATGTTCGGCCGCGCCTCGCGCTCCCGCTCCCTCCTGGCCGCAGGGTTTCTCTCCTCCGTCGTCGGTGCCACCGCGCTGACCGTCGCCCCCGCGCACGCCGTCGTCGGTGACGCCGCCAAGGACGGGCAGTTCGCCGCCACCGTCAAGCTCGACATCGGCGAGGGCAAGCGCGGCTGTTCCGGCACGCTCGTCGACGAGCAGTGGGTGCTCACCGCCGGCAGCTGCTTCGCCGACGACCCGAAGACGGTCAAGGCGGGTGCGCCCGCCATGAAGACCACCGTCGCCGCCGGCAGCACCACGGCGGACGTCGTCGAGCTGGTCCCGCGCGCCGACCGTGACCTCGTCATGGCCCGGCTCGCCGCGCCCGTCACCGGCATCGCCCCCGCGAAGCTCGCCACCGGCGCTCCCGCAAAGGGGGAGGAGCTGAGCATCGCCGGGTACGGGCGCACCAAGGACGAGTGGGTTCCGGACAACGTGCACTCCGGTGCCTTCGGCGTCGACGCCGTGAAGGGCGCCACCCTCGACGTCACCGGCAAGCAGGGTGCCGTCTGCAAGGGCGACACCGGTGGTCCCGCCCTCCGCACGAAGGAGGGGCAGCAGGAGCTGGCCGGTGTCAGCAGCACCTCCTGGCAGGGCGGGTGCTTCGGCAGCGACGACTCCGAGACCCGCAAGGGTGCCGTCGAGAGCCGCGTCGACGACGTCAACCACTGGATCCAGCAGGTCCGTTCGCTGCCCAAGCGCTCCATGACCGCCACGGGCGACTTCGACGGCGACGGCAGGACCGACCTCGCGATGCTGGTGGACTACGGTCCGTCCAAGGACGGCCGCAACCAGGCTGCGCTGTGGGTCTACACCGCCGACGGCAAGGGCGGCTTCAACGAGCCGCGCACCGTGTGGGAGTCCGGCGCCAAGGACAGCTGGAACTGGGAGTCGAGCAAGCTCGTCGCCGGTGACTTCAACGGTGACGGCAAGACCGACCTGGGCGTCCTCTACCGCTACGGCAAGGCGGCCGACGGGCGCAACGAAACCGGTCTGTGGACGTTCACCAGCAAGGGCCCCGACGGCTTCGACGCTCCCCGCAAGACGTGGGATTCCGGCAAGGACAGTTGGAACTGGGATGCCAGCAAGGTCGTCGCCGGTGACTTCAACGGTGACGGCAAGGCCGACCTCGCCGTTCTGTACAACTACGGCAG
>NZ_JABBXF010000054.1 GCF_013030945.1 Streptomyces morookaense
CTGGGCGTCCTCTACCGCTACGGCAAGGCGGCCGACGGGCGCAACGAAACCGGTCTGTGGACGTTCACCAGCAAGGGCCCCGACGGCTTCGACGCTCCCCGCAAGACGTGGGATTCCGGCAAGGACAGTTGGAACTGGGATGCCAGCAAGGTCGTCGCCGGTGACTTCAACGGTGACGGCAAGGCCGACCTCGCCGTTCTGTACAACTACGGCAGGACCTCCGACGGGCGCAACGAGTCCGCCCTCTTCACCTTCACCAGCGACGGCGACGGCTTCAACTCCCCCCGCAAGGTATGGGAGTCCGGCAAGGGCAGCTGGAACTGGAACACCAGCAAGCTCGCCGCGGGCGACTTCAACGGCGACGGCAAGTCCGACCTCGCCGTGCTCTACGGCTACGGCAAGACTGCCGACGGGCGCAACGAGTCCGCTCTCTGGTTCACCGCCAACGACTCCAACGGCTTCAACGAGCCGCGCAAGGTGTGGGATTCCGGCAAGGACAGCTGGGACTGGAACGCCAGCAAGATTGTCGCCGGTGACTTCAACGCCGACGGGAAGACCGATCTCGCCGTTCTGTACAACTACGGCAAGACTTCCGACGGGCGCAACCAGACCGGCCTGTGGGTCTTCGACGGCAGCAAGAACGGCTTCGACGCTCCCCGCAAGGTGTGGGAGTCCGGCAAGGACAGCTGGAGCTGGGACTCGAGTGAGCTGACCGCCGGTGACTTCAACGGTGACGGCAAGACCGACATCGGCGTCACCTACAGCTACGGGCAGGGTGCCGACGGCCGCGTGCAGACCGGCGTGTGGACCTTCGCCGGCAAGACCGGCGGTGGCTTCGAGTCGCCGCGCAAGGTCTGGAACAACAACCTGTAGCCGTACCCGGACCCGTGCCCCTGACGGGGCGCGGGTCTCCTTACCGAGGACCCCATGAAGTTCGCCACCCCCCTCACCCGCCGCGGCCTTTGCGGGGTCGCCCTCGCCGCCTCGCTGTCCACCGCGGCCGCCGCCGGACCGCTCACCGCCAGTGCCGGCCAGGCCGCTCCCGGGCAGAACAGTGCGCAGGCCGCGCCGTCGCGCGGTGTGCCCAACCTGTCCCTGCCCGACCTGTGGAAGCCCGGTGCGCAGCCGGGGCCCTCCGCCGCCGGGGATGCCGGGATTCCCGCCACCGCCCTGGACGCGTACAAGAAGGCCGCAGAAGCCGTCGCGGGCAGTCAGCCCGGCTGTCACATCCCCTGGGAACTGGTCGCCGGTATCGGGCGGGTCGAGTCCGTGCACGCCTCGGGGTACGGGCTGCGCGAGGACGGGTCCACCGCGACGCCCATCCGCGGGCCCCGGCTCGACGGAAAACAGTTCGCGCTCATCCGGGACACCGACGGCGGGCGCTGGGACGGGGACACCGAGTACGACCGGGCCGTCGGGCCCACCCAGTTCATTCCGTCGACGTGGGCCGTCTGGGGTGCCGACGGCAACGGCGACGGGGCCAAGGACCCCAACAACATCTACGACGCCGCCCTCGGTACCGCCCGCTATCTCTGTGCCGGGGACCGGGATCTCAACCATCCCGCCGACCTCGACAAGGCGATTCTCAGCTACAACAATTCGCGGGAATACGTGAACGCCGTGCTGCAGTGGATGCGGACGTACCAGGGCGGCCACGCCACCGCGATTCCCGATGACACTCCGGCCACGCCGTACCGGCCCGATCCGGGGGCTCGCGGGGCGTCGGTCACGTCGTCCGCCAAGGCCGTTGCCGGTGACGGCACTTCGCGGCCGCCGACCCCCGCTCCCCGACCCGAACCGAAGCCCGAACCGAAGCCCGAGCCCAAACCCGTCCCGGCCCCCGATCTCACCCCCGCCCGCCTCGACGTCCTCGGGCCCGACCGGGTCGGTGCCGAGACCGGCCAGGTGCTCGGCGACCCGTTCCGCGTCTGGGTCGGCAACCGCAGCGGCCAGGGCGTTCCCCGGCAGGACGTCGTCTTCGAGATCGTCGGCGACGGGACCGATGCGCGGTTCCCCGGCGGCACCAGGAACGTCACCGTCCGAACCGACGGCCACGGCGTCGCCGTTGCACCGCCCCTCCACACCGGGGACCGGCCCGGCACCTTCGCCGTCCGGGCCCGGGGTGCCGGCCGGGAGGCCGGGGTCCAGGTGGCTCTGCGGCTCTCGCCCACCGCCACCGCCGACAGCCTCCGGATGCTCGAAGAGAAGCCTCTGCAGGCCGTCGTCGGCGGTGAGTTCCCGGGCGAGGCACGCATCGAGGCGACCCGCTACGGGCAGGCCGCCCTCGGGACGCGGGTCACTGCGACCCTCACCGGCGAGGGTGAGGACGCGCCGTACTTCACGGCTGCGGACGGCATCCCCGTCCGTACCCTCGCCCTGCCCGCGCCCGCCTCCGACGGCGTCGTGACGCTGCCCGCCCTCCGCGCCGGCCGGACTCCCGGTGCGTACGTCCTGCGCCTCACCACCCCCGAAGGCGTCACGCTGGACGTCCCGCTGACGGTCATGACCGCCGCATCATGACCGTCACAGCTTCGAGCCGCCCGTGGCGTCGATCCGCTGACCGGTGATCCAGCGGCCCGCGTCCGACGCGAGGAAGGCGATCACGTCGGCGATGTCCTGCGGCACGCCCATCCGCCGGAAGACGGAGAAGGCCGCCAACTGCTCGCGGGCCTCGGGGCTCTGGCGTATCGCCGCGTTCATGTCCGTCTCGACGAAGCCGGGGGCCACGCAGTTGACCGTGATGCCCCGGCTGCCGAGTTGCTGGGCCAGGGCCAGGGTCATGACGTCGACGGCGCCCTTGGTCATCGCGTAGACGATGGCGTCGGGGAAGGCGTGGCGCGTCACCGCCGAGGTGAGGTTGATGATGCGGCCGTTGTCGCGCATGCGCTCCAGGCCCTGCTGGATCACGAACAGCGGGGCCTTGGCGTTGACGGCCACGAGGTCGTCGAAGTGCTCCGGCGTGACGTCGGCGAGCTCCCGCATCGTGCCGTCGGCCGCGTTGTTGACGAGAATGTCGAGGCCGGGTTCGGCGCCGAGTTCCTTCAGACCCGTGTCGAAGGCGGCGTACAGCTCCGTCACGGCACCGGGTTCGGCGAGGTTCGCGCGGACCGGGAAGGCCCGGCCGCCCTCCGCCTCGATCGCGGCGACGGTTTCCCGCGCCGCCGCCTCGTTGCTGCCGTAGTGGACGGCCACGAGGGCGCCCTGGCGGGCGAGTTCCTCGGCCGTGCTGCGGCCGATGCCGCGGCTGGATCCGGTGACGAGCGCGGTCTTGCCCTGCAGTGCACCCATGAGTGATGCGTCCCCCGTGATCGGTGTGTGCGTACGCGGCCGGAATGACAAACCGGCCGGTCAGTATCTTATGGCGCCTTCACATGTATGCAGGTGAACCCCGCCCGGTCCGGGCGGGGTTCACAGGCGGGCGGCGTCAGCCGCGCGAAGCGGAGCGGCGGCGGGCCGCGACGACCATGCCGGTGCCCGCCACGAGGGCGGCGGCGCTGCCGGCGATCAGCCACGGCGTCTCGCTGCCGGCACCGGTGGAGGCCAGCTGGGTGGTGTCACCGCCGTTGGCGGTGGTGTTGCTGTCGCCGGTGCCGGCGGCGGCAGCGGGGCTGGGGCTCGCCGAGGCGGTGGCGCTCGCGCTGGCGGTCGGGCTGGGCTTGGGGCTCGGGGACGGGCTCTGCTTGGCCGGGGAGGGGGACTCCGAGGCCTTGTGGTCCTTGTCTCCGCCGTGCTCGGCCGGCTGGGGCGAGGGGGACGTGGCCTGGCCCTCCACGGCGATGGTCGGAAGCTCTGTACGCGCCACGCCGGAAACCACCACCGTCGCGGTGGCCTTGGGGAACACCGGGAAGTCGGCATCCAGGCGGATGTGCAGCTTGATGGTGCGCCTTTCGCCCTTCTCGAGCTTCCCATCCTCCACTCTGCCGAACACGGAACCGTAGGCGGAGGGCTGGTAGACCGATCGCCACGACCCGTCCGCGCCCTGGTACTCGATCTCCGGCTTGTCCGTCTTGGAACCGTCCCTCTTATCCAACACGGCGTTGAGAATGAACGTGAGCGAGAAGTCCTTGACGGCATCGCCCTTGGCGTTGTCGACGACGAAGGAGAACTCCGTCCAGTTCTTGTCCCCGGTGACAAGCTTCTTGGGGAAGTCCGGGAAGGTCAGGGTGGCCTTGGCCTCCGTCTCCTTCTGCGGCTCCGTGGCCGTCTGGCCCGCCGGCTGCACGGTGTTGTTGCCGTCGTCGGCGAGCGCCGGCGTGGCGAGGAAGACGGCAGGGGCGAGGGAGACGGCGGCCGCGACCGTCGCTATTCGGGACAGCTTCATGCGAGCAACCTCTGTGGGTGAGGAGTGTGTGACGAGACGGGACACTTGGTACGGGGGTGATGGTAATGGCCGTATAAACGCCGCGCCGCGCAGATCGCACTTACTGTCGGTACGCGTACGGATCCCCGTAACCGCCCTCCGGAGGCGCCCAGCTCAGCGGCTCGATGTGCGCGTTGAACGGCACCCCGTCGTCCCGCGTCATCGCCGGCCGCGGGTGGTCGAGGTGCAGCAGTGTGTCCTCGTACCGGACCACCGGTGCCGCGGCGCCCAGCCGGGCGACGACGTCGTCGTCCTCGCCGCCCCAGCCCTCGAACCGCTCGTCGAAGCCGCCGACTTGGCGGAAGACATCGTTCCGCACCCACACGCAGCCGCCCGGCGGCTCCCGCAGCAGCAGCCCGCGCAGGCCGCCGCCCTCGCGGTCGCGGAACGGGATGACGATGTCGGCGGCCGCGGGCCCGGGCCGGGTGGTGGTGTGGGGTCGGCGCACAGCGCCTTGTACGCGGCTGCCGCGTCACCGGTGACGAAACCGGACAGCAATCCGTCGACCGTCCGGTAATGCGGCTCGCTCGCTTCCCAGTAGTCGGCGGCGATGCCGGGGACGGCCGGGTCGCGGACGAGGACGGCGTGGGCGGTGAGGCGCTCGGCGAGCGGGGTGGTGGTGTCGGGCACGTACGGGCTCCTGGGCAGTGGGCAGTCGGGTTCAGGTCCGCATCCCCGGCGGGCCGCTGCCCGCCCCGCGGACCGTACGGGCGTACCACCCAGGGCCGACGCCCACGATCCGTTTGAAGTTCCTTGCCAGGTGCGACTGGTCGCAGAATCCCGTGCTCGCGGCCACCTCGGGTGCGGCCCGGCCCTCCAGCAGGAGCCGGCGGGCGCGGTCGACGCGGCAGGCGGTCAGGTACTGGTGCGGGGCGATGCCGAATTCGCGGCTGAACGCCCGGACGAGATGGGCGGGATGGGCGTGCAGCAGGGTTGCCGCCTCCTGGAGGGACAGGCCCTCGGGGACGTGCTCGTCGAGGAGGTCGCGCAGCCGGTGGGCCAGGCCGACCCGGTCCGGGCGGGGCGGGGACGGGGGGACGAGGCGGCTCGGGTGCCCCAGGTGTCCCAGGATGCGTTCGCAGATGAGGGCGAGGCGGGATTCCGCCTCCAGGTCCTCGCCGGGTTCGGCGAGCACGGTGTGCAGTTGGTGGATGCGGCGCCGTAACAGCGGGTCGGCCAGCGCCGGTCCGTCCACGGCCCGCCCGATGTGCTCCACGCCCAGCACGTCCGCGTCCAGGTACAGGACCCGCTTGCGGAAGCCGTGCGGCGTCACCGGGCAGCCGTTGTGCGGCACATGCGGGGGGAGCAGAGTGACGAGGTCGCTGAGGGCGCCGTGCTCGTGGCGGTCCAGGTCGTAACGGACCATGCCGTCGTCGACGATGAGGAGCGTCCACGTGTCGTGCGCGTGCATGGGGTAGACGTGGTCGGTGAAGTGGGCGTGGAGGACTTCGGCGACCCCGGCCACGGCCGGCCGCCACGCCGTGAGGTCGGGGCGGGCAACCATGCAAAGATCGTACAAGACCGGGGTCGTTGCAGCGGGTCACAATCCGGTGCATGGAAACCGAGAACGCCCCCGTCCGCTTCGACACCAAGATCGCTGTCCTGCTGCGCGACGACCTGCACACCTGGCAGCGCCTGAACGTCACGGCCTTCCTGGTCAGCGGGATCGGCACCGCGCTTCCCGAGGTGATCGGCGAGCCCTACGGGGACGCCGACGGCACGGAGTACCTGTCGATGTTCCGGCAGCCCGTGCTCGTCTTCGAGGGGTCGAAGGAGCTGCTGACGACGGCGCACGGCCGGGCCCTGGGCCGCGGGATCCCGCTGTCCGTCTTCACCTCGGACCTGTTCACCACCAACAACGACCGTGACAACCGCGCTGCGGTGCGTGCCGTGGGCAAGGACCAGCTCGACCTGGTCGGCATCGCTCTCTACGGTCCGCGCAACGGCGTGGACAAGGTGCTCAAGGGCGCCACGATGCACCCCTGACCCTGCATCGCCGAACCGGCCGAACCACCAGACGGACCGTCAGACTGGAGCGAGCAGCGTGTCCGAGACGACCGCGCAACGACGTGACCCTGTCGATGCCCACCTCTACCTGCTGGCCACGATGGCGTTCTTCGGAAGTGCCTTCACCAGTTCCAAGGTGGTCGTGGGACATGTCCCGCACCAGGTGGCGGCGGCGCTGCGGTTCGGAGGCGGGGCCGTGATCCTGCTGCTGATCCTGGCCGTGGCCGGGCGCAGGTCCGGTCCCTTCGTGTGGCGGGAGGCCGTACGGGCCGGTCTCGTCGGGCTGTTGGGCGTCTTCGCGTACAACCTCTTCTTCTTCTGGGGGCTCTCGCTTGCGCCGTCCGTCGACGGCAGCATCATCGTCCCGGTGCTCAGCCCGGTCCTCACGACCACCGCGCTGCTCGTGATGGGCAAGGAGACCGCGTCCGTCCCGCGCATCGCCGGCCTGGTGCTCGGCGTGGCCGGGGCCGTGGTCTTCTTCCTCGGCATCGGCGACGCGGCCGGGGGCGTGAGCGGGCAGCGGCTGACGGGAGACCTCGTCTATCTGCTGGGCGCCGCCGCCTGGGCGGCCTACAGCATCACCTCGAAGCGGGTGCTGGCCGGCATCGAGCCGTTGCGCGCCACCACGTACGGCACCGTCGCCGGCTCACTCGGACTGGTGCTGCTCGCCCTTCCGGCCGTGCCGGACACCCACTGGAGCAGCCTCCCCGCGAGCACCTGGGCCAACGTCGGCTACCTGGCGGTCGGTCCGACTGCCATCGCCTATCTCTGCTTCTACCGGGGCCTGCGCAGTGTCAGTCCCTCGACGGCCACGGTGATGATGTTCGCGGTCCCGGTCTTCGGGGTGACCAGCTCGGTGCTCTTTCTGGACGAGTCGTTCACGGCGACCCAGGTGGCGGGCGGTGTCGTCATGCTGGCCGGCGCCGTGCTGGCCGTGACCCAGGGACGGTTCGCGCGTGCCGGACGGAAGGCGGCGCCGGCACCGCAGGCCTCCCCGTCGGCCGTTGCTCCGGAAGGTGCACGGGCGAACTGAACGGTCCGGACGGCCCTCGTGCGCCCTCAACGGCCGCTCACGGCACCGGGGCCGTCCGGATCCGGGGCGCGGGCGACCCTCGCGTGCCGGACCAGCACCTCGACGAACCCGGCGACCACCGGGCCGGGGGTGGCGGCGGTGTACGCGAACAGAGGCTGCCGGACCGGTGGGTCGGGCAGCCTGGTGCGTCCGGTGAAGCTCGGCGGCAGCAGGTAGGCCGGTACGAGGGCGGGGCCCAGTCCCGAGGCCGCGAGCCAGGGTGTCGCCGCGCTCTGCTCGGCCTGCACGGCTGTCCTCGGAGTGAAACCGGCCGTCGCACAGGCCTCGTCGAGGACGGCGCCGAGGGTGTTGTCCGGTGCCAGGCGCACCCAGGCCCGGTCTGCGAGGTCGGCGAGGGGCAGGGCCTCCCCGGCGGCGTGTTCCGCGGCCGTGTCCCCGGGCGGCAGCACCACCACGAATTCGGCCACGCCGATCAGGCGCCGACTCCCGTGCCAGCCGTCGAGCGCGGGGCCGATGGCGATGTCGGCGCGGCCCTCTCCGAGCGCGGCCATGAGGTCCTTCGTGCGGCGGTGTTCGGCCAGCCGCACCTCCATCGCGGGATGGCTCTCGTGCCAGGCGCGCAGCACGGGCGGCAGCAGCCCGAGGCTGATCGAGTCCATTGTGGCCAGCTGCAGTTCGCCCCGGAGCCCGCTCACCGCCCTCGCCGCCGCCGGACGGATCCGGCCCGCTTCGGTCACGGCGGCGCGCACGTGGGGATGTATCGCCTGCCCCAGGGCTGTCAGCCGCAACGGTCGCGCGTCGCGTTCGACGAGCAACCCGCCGCAGAACCGCTCCAGAGCCTGTAACTGCCGTGATAGGGCGGGCTGAGAGATGTGCAGCCGCTGTGCAGCCCGCGTGAAGGAGCCTTCCTCCACGATGGCGAGCATGTACTGGAGCTGCCGCAGGGTCACCATGATCAGAAGTTATACGACCATGCCGACTAGGACTTGGACTGGAAGCCGTGCGTCCGGCAGGGTCGTGATGTCAGCGGTGAAGGCCGTCCTCACCAGGACGGCGGGACCGGCGCGGAGGCCCACCGGCTGCCTCGCGGGCTGGCGTTCAGCACTGCATGTCTTTGCACCTGCATCGTCTGCATCTCTGCTTCTCTGCAACTGCACCGCCGTTCCGCGTACTCGCACCGCCGCCGCTCTCCGGTCCCCTCTCCGTTCCGTTCTTCCGGACCGTGTTCCGTGCACCGGCGGCGGAGGCGAGCCGCTTCGCCCCCTCATCGGCTCGAATCCCTGCTGTCCGGCCGCCCGTTGCCGTTCTCCGGCGCCCGGACCCCCTCTCGCACAGTATTCGAAGGTTGGCGTGCCTATGTCTGTTGCCGAATTCCGGGTCCTCGGACCGCTTTCCTTATCGATATCCGGGCAGTCCGTCCAGCTGCACGGCGCGAAACAGCAAGTCATCCTCGGCACACTGCTGTTGTGCCACGGCCGGCGGGTCTCCCTGGACCGGCTGGCGGACACCGTCTGGGAACACCATCCGCCGGCCACCGCGCGCAAACAGATCCGCAACGCCGTCTCCGGGCTCCGGGGCGTGCTGCAGGCGGCCGGAGCCGCCGTCCGCCACGAGAGCGACGGCTACCGGCTGGACCTCGGCGACGCCGCCCTCGATGCGCGGACGTTCCAGGAGCACTGCGGCCGGGCCCGGTTCTGCCTGGAGCAGGGCCAGGACGGTGATGCCAGGACGGAGCTGCGCGCGGCGCTGTCCCTCTGGCAGGGCCCCGTCCTGTCCGGCCTCGAGCGGTCCGGGCTGCGGGCGCAGACCGCAGTCCTGGAGGAGCAGCGGCTGGCGGTCCTGGAGGAGTGGGCGGAGCTGGAGCTTGCCCGGGGCCGACATGCCGCCGTGATCGGCGAACTGTCGGCAGCGGTGGCCGAACACCCGCTCCGGGAGCGGCTGGTGGCGCAGTTCGTCCTGGCCCTCTTCCACTCCGGGGACCGGGCCCGCGCCTTCGCCGTCCACGAGCGCACCCGCCGGAAGCTCGCGGACACCCTCGGCCTGGATCCCGGCCCGGAACTCCAGGAGGCCCACCAGCGCATGCTGGCCGACGACATGTGCGTCCCGGGCCCGGCCACCGCACCGCTCCCGGAGCGCACCGCCGTCCCCCGGGCGCAGCTGCCCGGCAACCTGCCCGCAGACCTCGGGCACTTCACCGGCCGGGCTGCCGTCCGCCGCCGGCTGCTCGGGCTCACCGGCGAGGACGACGGCCCGGGGGCGGTGCGCACCGCCCTGATCGAAGGGATGGCCGGGGTGGGCAAGACCGCGCTCGCCGTGCACGCCGCCCACCGCCTCGCGCCCCGGTACCCGGACGGCGCCCTCTTTCTCGACCTGTGCGGGCACAGTGCCGCTGCGCAACCGCTGCCCCCCGCCGCGGCACTGGCGCAACTGCTGCGCGCCGCAGGCGTGGAGACGGGCGGAATCGACGTGCCGGAGGGGCTTTCGGTGACGGAACTGTCGGGCCTGTGGCGCTCCTGGCTCGCCGGACGCAGCGTGCTGCTGGTCCTGGACGACGCGGCCGGCACCGACCAGATCCGCCCGCTGCTGGCCGACAGTCCCGGCTGCCTCACCCTCGTCACCAGCCGCCGCAGCCTGACCGGCCTGTCCGCGGCCCGCCCGCACTTCCTGGGCCCCTTCTCGCGCGAGGAGTCCCGCGAGCTGTTCCACCGCCTGGCCGACGACGGCTCCGGCCGGTTCGCCGGACGGCAGGAGGTGCGGCCCGACGAGCTGGACGGGCTGCTCGGGCACTGCGACGACCACCCGCTCGCCGTCGCGGCCGCCGCCACGAAACTGGGCCACCGGCCCGCCTGGAGCATCGGATACCTCGCCGCCCGCCTCGCCGACCCGGGTCGGCGCCTGGCCGAACTGCGCACCGAGGACGGCGGCCTGCTGCACCGCATCGACCTCTCCTACGGCGGCCTCCACCCCGACCAGCAGCGGCTGTTGAGACTGCTCGGTCTCATGGCCACCCCGGTGGTGAGCGCCCACAGCGCCTCGGCGCTGTGCGGCCTTCCGGTGCAGCGCACCGAGGAACTGCTGGAGGGGCTGGTGGACGAACACCTGCTGCAGCAGCCCGAGGCCGGCCACTACCGGGTGCTCGGCCTCGTGCAGGCCTACTGCCGGCAGCTGTCGTGCCGACTGGACACCCCCGAGGCCCGCGAGTCGGCGCTCAAGGGTCTGCACGACTTCTACATGGAACGGCAGTTGATCCTCTCCTACGCGGGCGACCCCTGCCCCCTCCAGCCTTCTTGGGATTCGATATGACCGGGCACCTTCAGACGGATTTCTTCCTCGCCCTGGCCCTCGCCCTCACCGCCGCCCGGCTCTGCGGCGCGGCGGCCCGGCGGATCGGACAGCCTCCGGTGGTCGGCGAGATATTCGCCGGTATTCTCCTCAGCCCCACCGTGCTGACCGCGCCGGTGAGCCACGCACTCATTCCGGGCAGCGTGCGGCCGCTCCTCGAAGGGCTGGCCAATATCGGCCTCGCCATTTTCATGTTCACGGTCGGATACGAACTCGACCTCGCCCTGCTGCGGGGACGCAGACGGACCGCGCTCACCCTGGCGGCGGGGTCGGTCGTCGTCCCGCTGGCGGCCGGCGTGCTGCTGGCCCTGCCGCTGGCCGGTACGTACGCGCCGGGGAACCGCACGGGCTTCGTGCTGTTCCTCGGGGTGGCCATGTCCGTCACGGCCTTCCCCGTGCTGGCCCGCATCCTCACCGACCGCGGCCTCAACTCCCGGCCGCTCGGCGGGATCACGCTCGCGGCGGCGGCCGTCGGCGACGTGGCGGCGTGGCTCTGCCTCGCGGCCGTCGTGGCGTTCTGCGGTGCGACGGGGCAGTGGCACGTGATGTTCCTGCCCCTCTACGCGGCCGTCCTCTGGTGCGCCGTACGCCCGCTGTTCCGGCGGCTGTCGGCGGGCCCCGGACTCGGCGGCGAACTGCCCGCAGGGCTCCTCCCGGCGCTGACCGTGGCGCTGGCCGCGTCGTGCGCGGCCACCGAATGGATGGGCGTGCACTTCATCTTCGGCGCCTTCGCCCTCGGCGCGGTGCTGCCGAAGACGGGGCCGGAGCAGGTGCGCACCCGGCTCGTCGAGCAACTGGAACACGCCGGTTCGCACTTCCTGCTGCCGCTGTACTTCATCGTGGCCGGCACCAAGGTCGACCTCTCCGGGGTCGGCCCCGGGCTGCTCGGCACGCTGGCGGCGGTGGTGGCGGTCGCGGTGGCCTCCAAGGCGGCGGGTGCCTATGCCGGGGCACGGTTGTCGGGCACGGGGCACCGGATGGCGCTGCCCATCGCGGTCCTCATGAACACGCGCGGCCTGACGGAGATCGTCATCGTCACCGTCGGACTGCAGATGCACCTCATCGACGGGCGGTTCTACTCGATCATGTTGATCATGGCCGTGGTCACCACGGCCATGACCGGCCCGCTGCTCAACCTCGTGCGTGACGGCGCCCGGCGCGGCCCGGACACGGCCGCGACCGGAGCGCTCTCCGCGCCGCGGCCGGCCGGGGCCGTGTCGAGGACGGGACGGGGCTGAGGCGGGGACGGGCGGGACGGGCCGGGGAGACGGCGGGGACAGATCGGGGACGGGCCTTCCTACGGTCGTCGTGTCACTCACCGACCACCTGACACACCCGTCGACGGGCATCCCGCCCGACGCCCAGGGAGGCAGGAATGCCCCAGATCCCTCCGTCCCCGCACACCGCCCCCCGACTCCGCCGCCCCTCCGGCCCCTCCCGGACCGGTCAGCCGTGGTGGAACACCCAGCGGGCGTCCGCGATGCCCGTCCACCGCTACGTCCGCACCGGATCCCGGCTGCCGGAGCCGCCGGCCGAGCGCGTCTGGCCCGGCCGGCAGCTCGACCGCGCGCCCCTGTGGGCCTCGGTCGACCTGCGGGACGGTAACCAGGCGCTGGCCAACCCCATGGACATCGAGCGCAAGAGCCGGATGTTCGACCTCCTGGTGGGGATGGGCTTCAAGGAGATCGAGGTCGGCTACCCCTCGGCCAGCGACGCCGACTTCGCCTTCGTGCGCCGCCTGATCACCCGGGACCTGGTGCCCGACGACGTCACCATCTCCGTCTTCACGCCGGCCCGGCCCGAGTTGATCGACCGGACCTTCCAGGCCGTCGCGGGGGCCGATCGTGCCGTGGTGCACCTGTGCCACGCCACGGCCTGCCTGTGGCGCGAGGTCGTCTTCGCCATGACCCCGGCCGAGGTGCGGCGGATGGCGGTCTCCTCTGCCCGGCACGTCGCCCGGCGTGCCGACGCGGCCAAGGGGGCGCGACTGCGCTTCGAGTACTCGCCGGAGACGTTCAACGTCACGGAACCGGAGTTCGTCCTCGAACTCTCCCAGGCCGTCGCATCCGTCTGGGACGCATCCCCCGACCGGCCCGTCACCCTCAACCTGCCGACCACCGTCGAGACGGACACCCCGGACGTCTTCGCCGACCAGGTCGAGTGGATGCACCGCAACCTGGACAACCGCGAGTCCTTCATCCTCTCCGTGCACCCGCACAACGACCGCGGCACCGCCGTCGCATCCGGCGAACTGGCCCTGATGGCCGGCGCCGACCGGGTCGAGGGCACGCTCTTCGGCAACGGCGAACGGACCGGCAACGTCTGCCTGGCGACCATGGCGCTCAACCTCTTCAGCCAGGGCGTAGACCCCCAGCTCGACTTCTCCGACATCGACGGCATCCGTGCCACCGTCGAGCACTGCAACCAGATCCCCGTGCACACGCGCCACCCCTACGCCGGTGATCTGGTCTACACCGCCTTCTCCGGAACCCACCAGGACGCCATCGCCAAGGGCCTGGCCGCCGTGGAGGCCCGGGCCGCGGCCGCCGGGGTCCCCGCCCGGGACACCCGCTGGGAAGTGCCCTACTTGCCGATCGACCCCAAGGACGTGGGGCGCAGCTACGAATCCGTGGTGCGGGTCAACAGCCAGTCCGGCAAGGGCGGCATCGCCCACATCCTCAAGAACGTGTACGGCCTGGACATCCCCCGCGGGCTGCGCGTGGAGCTGGCCCGCACCGTGCAGAAGGTCGCCGATGCCGAGGGGATCGAACTGACCTCGCGCGACCTGTGGGCCGTTCTCAGGCGCGAGTACCTCGAACAGCGTCCGCTGGGCCTGCTGCTGAAGGAGTTCCGGACGGAGGCGCGCGGCGGGACGACCCTGGTGCAGGCCTCCGTCGTGGAGGCCGACGGCCGTGAGACGTCCGTCGAGGGCACCGGCGCGGACGCCGCGGACGCCTTCGCCACCGCCGTCGCCCGGCTCGGCCTCGACGTCGCCCTCGTCACCGTGACGCACCACCCGCTCGCCGACAACCACGGCGAACGCACCGTCGCCTACGCGGAGATGAACGTCGGCGGGGTGACCGTCCATGGCGTCGGGCTCGACCCGGCACCCGAGACGGCTCTGGTCAACTCCGTGCTCTCGGCCGTCAACCGGGTGCTGGACCCGTCGTAGCGGACGGCGGCGGAACGGCATCGAGAACTTCCGCCCGACCCTGGCCCCGCCCCTGCCGCTGCCGCCGGTGCGGATGCCGGAAAGGAACCCCTGAATGACTCTGAAGGGCCTGCGCACGCCGCTGCCCGACGACACCGCCGTCCACCGCGTCGTCGAGGCACACGCCCGCAGAACTCCCCTCGCCACCGCCCTCACCTGCGGCGACGAGGAGCTCACCTATGCCGAACTCAATGCGCGGGCCAACCGGTTCGCCCACCACCTGCGCGGCCTCGGCGTCGGCCGCGGCACGGTCGTCGGCGTCTGCCTGGACCGTACGCCGGAGCTGATGACCGCCGTCCTGGGCATCCTCAAGTCCGGTGCCGCCTACTCCCCGCTGGACCCGACCTATCCCCGCGAGCGGCTGGACCTGATGCTCGCAAACCTCGGCCGGCTCGAACTCACCGTGGTCTCACCGGCCACCCAGGACCTCATCGGGCACGACCACACCAAGGTGCTCGACATCGAGGCGCTCGCGCCCCGCCTGGACGCCCTGCCCGCCGAGGACCCGCAGACCGACGTGACCGGCGACGACCTGTGCTACGTGGTCTTCACCTCGGGCTCCACCGGCACCCCCAAGGCCGTCGCGGTCCGCCACGAAGGCTGGTACAACCTGCTCAACTGGCTGGCCCTGGAGTACGGGCTGGACGAGCGGTCGAGCGGCCTGAGCGTCAGCTCGTTCGGCTTCGACATCAGCCAACGCGGGCTGATGGCACCGCTGTTCACGGGTGCGCCGCTGCACCTGCTGCCCAGCCGCAGCTTCGACGTCGCCATGGCCCACCGCATCATCGGCAGGCGCAGGGTCCGCACGCTCCACTGCGCCCCCAGCACGCTCTACCTGCTGGCCGAGCGGGACCTGGCCGAATCGCCGCGGGGCGGCCCGCTGACCGGCGTCGACCATGTCTTCATCGGCGGTGAGCCGTTGTCCGTCCCCCGCATCGAGGAGTGGGCGGCCCTGGAGGGCAACACCTGCACCCTCCTGCACCAGTACGGCGTGGCCGAGTGCACCGATGTGGCCTCCTCGTACGCCCTCCACGACTACCCCCGCCACCGCACCGGTTCCGCACCGGTCGGCCGTCCGGTGTACAACACCGAGATCCGTCTCATGGACGAGACCGATGACGGCCTCGCCGAGGTGCCGGACGGGGAGACCGGCGAGATCTGCATCTCCGGGACCAGCGTCGGCGAGGGCTATCTCAACGCCTCGCCCGAGGATGCCGAACGCTTCACCACGTTCGACACGGGCGACGGACAGGTGCGCCTCTACCGGACCGGTGACCGCGGATACGCCGACGCCGACGGCAATCTCGTCGTCGTCGGACGGGTCGACGCCCAGGTGAAGATCCGCGGCATGCGCATGGACCTGGGGGACGTCGAACACGGCGTGCGCGCGAGCGCCGCGGTGGAGGACGCCGTCGTCCTCGCCCTGCCCGGCGGTGACGGCGGGGCCCGGCTGGTGGCCTTCGTCGTCCCGGCCGCCGCCCCGCTCGACACCAGGGCCCTGCGCGCCGGGCTGCTGGCCGTACTGCCGCGGAACATGGTGCCCGAGCAGTTCGTCGAGCTGTCCGCCTTCCCCCTGAACCCCAACGGAAAGATCGACCGCAAGGCGCTCGCCGCCTCGGCCGTATGACCCGCCCCCCGTTTCCGTCAAAGGAGTTGACTCCCGCGTGACCACAGCCCAGCACCCCGAGCCGGCCGCCCAGATCTCCGGCAACGCCGTGGTGCCAGACGACATCAAGGCAGACATCGAGCAGTTCGGCCGCGACGGCTTCATCGGCCCGATCAAGCTCTACGAGCCCGAGGAGGCCGCGGAGCTGATCCGCGAGATCCGGATCAACAACCACGTCACCGACCGGGCGTTGTACAAGAACAGCGTCAACTACGACCGCCACTTCGACATCCCGCAGCTGACCCGGCACGTCACACACCCGACGATCGTCAAGTACCTCAATGCGATCCTGGGCCCGGACGTCCTGTTGTGGCGCACCGAGTGGTTCCCGAAGTTCCCCGGCGCCAAGGCCACCGAGTGGCACCAGGTCCGCGACTACAGCTACGCGAACGGCAAACCGCAGCTGCTGCCCACCGAGTCGGACTGGAACGCCTACATCGACATCACCGTGTGGACCACCTTCACGCCGGCCACCAGGGACCGGGCCTGCATGAAGTTCGTGCGCGGCTCGCAGCGCGAGTGGATCTTCGACGAGCACAAGGCGACGCAGAGCGGCCGCAGCGACGACTACGACGTCGCCCACGCCGACACCGGCTTCTTCGGCTACAACTTCTCGGACTTCGCGGTCGACCCCCACTGGGAGCCGCGGCCCGAGGACGTCGTGGAGCTGGAGATGAAGCCGGGCGAGGCGGTCATCTTCACCGCCTCGTGCGTGCACGGCTCCACGCCCAACCTCACCGAGCGCGAGACGCGTTTCGCCATCGCCGGGCGCTACGTGCCGACGCACGTCCGCGTCTACCCGGACCAGAACTCCTTCACCGCACACGGCGCCACCTTCGACCTGTCGGAGTACGGCAGCGTGCTCGTCTCCGGCGAGAACACCTTCGACCACAACCGGATCCGTACGGAGAACAACCACGGCGAGGCGTTCGCCCTCCGCACGGCCCGCTGACCCCCGACCCCGCACTCCGCAGAGAGGACCGCAAGGTGATCGCCGAGACGATCCACGGCATCTGGAGCCGTGAGCTGAAGCTGGAGAGCTTCTCGAACGACGACGACTTCTTCGAACTGGGCGGCCATTCACTGATCATGACCAGGATCCAGCAGGCCATCGCCGCCGAGCTGGGCACCGAGGTCCCGATGGACGAACTGTTCCGCAAGTCGACGGTCGCGGGCATCGCGGCCCACATCGAGGCGCTCCAGCAGGTCGCCTGAACCTCCGCGGGCCCTGTCACGGGGCAGGGCCCGCCCTCACCGGGGAACGGAAACCCAACCGATGCAGCTCTCCAGCTGGGGCACCACCATGTCCCGCCTGTCCGGCATCCGCAGCATCATGGACGACATCGCCGCCACGGCCGGCCGGCAGTCGGACGGCGCGTGGTGCAACCTCAGTCCGGGCAATCCGGCGCACATCCCGGAAGTCGTCGACACCTGGCGCCGCCTGGCCGGCGAGGCCCTGCACGAGGACTTCTTCACGGCCGGCGGCCAGTACGGTCCGTCGCGCGGTGCGAACGCGCTCGTCGACGCGGTCGTCCGGTACTTCAACGCCGCCTACGGATGGGAGATCGGCCCGGAGAACGTCGCCGTCGGCCCCGGCAGCCAGTTGCTCGCCTACATGGCCGTCAACGCCTTCACCGGCCCCGCGGCCGGCGGGGACCGCGAGCTGGTCCTGCCCTGTGTGCCGGACTACACCGGCTACCAGGGCCTGAGCATGGCCGAGGGCGGCACCGCGGGCGTCGAACCCGTGGTGGTGCACGAGGACGAGCGGCGCTTCCGGTACGCCGTCGATCTGGACGCCGTACGCCGCCGCACGTCCATGGGCGCGATGCTCATCTCCAGCCCGGGCAACCCGACGGGCCGCTGCCTCGACGCGGCCGAGCTGAACGGGCTGATCGCCATCGCCGAGGAGCGCGGTGTCCCGCTGATCGTCGACCACGCCTATGGGCAGCCCTTCCCCCGTGTCGTCGACGCGCCGTCGGCACCGGTGTTCCACCCCCACGTCGTCAACTGCTTCACCTTCTCCAAGGCCGGACTGCCCGGCGAGCGACTCGGGTTCGCCATCGGCCCCGCCGAAGTGATCGACGTCCTGGTGTCGTTCACGGCCAACGCGGCGCTGCACGCCCCGCAGCTCGTGCAGATGGCCGCCGCGCGGGCTCTCGACAGCGGCGAGATCGACGTCCTGGCGGCGAAGACCATCAACCCCTACTACCGGGCCAAGCGCCGCACGGCCGAGGAGCTGCTGCACGACCGCCTGCCGGAGTCCGTGGACTGGCGGCTGCACTCCGGTGACGGAGGCATGTTCTGCTGGCTGTGGATCGACCATCCCTGGTTCGACGACCTCGACGCCTACCGCGCACTCAAGAACCGGCAGGTGTTCGTCGTGCCCGGACGGCACTTCTTCGTGCCCCCGCTCGACACGCCCTTCCTCGCCGGGCACGGCAGGCGCTGTGTCCGGCTGAGCCTGAGCGGCGAGGAGGACGTGATCGCCCGCGGGATCGCCCGCCTCGGCGAGGTGCTGACCGAGCTGCAGCGGAACGCCTCATGAGTACGGGAAGGTGGCTGCGGCGCCATGCCGTCGAGGGCCGGCACACCGCCGCCCGGCTTGTGTGCTTCCCGCACGCCGGCGGCACGGCCGCCGCCTTCCAGGGCTGGCCCGCCCGGCTGCCCGCGGACGTCGAGATCCTCGTGGTGCAGTACCCCGGCCGGCAGGACCGGATCGGTGAGCCGTGCATCGAGGACATGAGGGAGATGGCCGACCGCGTCACCGCGGAACTCCTCGACCGCTGCGACGTGCCGCTGGTCCTCTTCGGCCACAGCATGGGCTCGGGCCTTGCCTACGAGGTGGCCGGACGACTGGAACGGGACCACGGGACCGTCGTCTCACGCCTGTTCGTCTCGGCCCGGACAGCACCCCACCACGTGCACGGCGAGAAGCGGCACCTGCTCTCCGACGAGGACCTCGTCGCCTCGATGCGATCCCTGGGCGGTCCGGACGCCGAGGTCTACGACCACCCGCAACTGCTGCCGCTCATCCTCCCGCCGCTCCGCGCGGACCTGCGCCTGCTGGACGCGTACCGGCCCGAGCGGGCCGGGCTGCCCCGGATCCAGGCCCCCGTCACCGCCTGCGGGGGCGACAGCGATCACACCTGCCCCACGGCCGACCTGGCCCTGTGGGAGGAACTGACCACGGCGGGGGCCGAGGTTCGGATCTATCCCGGCGGGCATCACTTCCTGCGGACGCATGAGGCGGATGTGGCGGGCGTGGTGTCCAAACATCTGCTGACCCTGGTACAGACCCGAGGAGACACGACCCATGGCCCGTCCTGACAAGCCGGTCAACCTGGCGGAGAAGCTCGAGAAACTGGAGGAACTCGACGCCTACTGGACCCCGAGGACCGTCATGGAGGTGAACGGGCTCGAGCTGAAAGTCTCCAGGTTCAAGGGCGAGTTCGTCTGGCACAGCCACACCGAGGGCGACGAGCTCTTCCTCGTGCTCCGCGGCACGCTCACGATAGAACTGCGCGACCGGGACGCCGTGCGGCTGGGCCCCGGCGAGTTGTTCGTGGTCCCCAAAGGCGTCGAGCATCGGCCGGTGACCCCCGAGGGCTGCGACGTCGTCCTCCTGGACCCGGAGGGCGCACTGAACACGGGCGATGCGGGGGGCGCGCTGACACGCGACGCGGAGTGGCTCTGATGCTGCATCGTCCCGGGGGGCAACCCCCGGGACCCCGGCCGGTCCTGGGTACGGGCCGTGCTACCCCGCCGGCCTCTGCAACCGTGCCACGAACTTGTAGCGGTCCCCCCGGTACACCGACCGTACCCACTCCACCGGCCGGCCCTCCGCGTCGAGCGAGTGGCGGGAGAGCATCAGCATCGGCAGGCCCACGTCCGTGCCCAGCAGGCCCGCCTCGCGCGGGGTCGCCAGGGACGTCTCGATGGTCTCCTCCGCCTCCGCCAGGTGCACGTCGTACACCTCCGCCAGCGCGGTGTACAGCGACGTGTACTTCACCAGGCTCCGGCGCAGGGCCGGAAACCGCTTCGCCGAGAGATGCGTCGTCTCGATGGCCATCGGCTCGCCGCTCGCCAGCCGCAGGCGTTCGATGCGCAGGACGCGTCCGCCCGGCACGATGTCCAGCAGCCCGGCCAGCCGGTCGTCCGCGGTGACGTAGCCGATGTCGAGGAGCTGCGAGGTGGGCTCCAGGCCCTGGGCCCGCATGTCCTCCGTGTAGGACGTCAGTTGGAGCGCCTGCGAGACCTTGGGTTTCGCGACGAATGTCCCCTTGCCCTGGATGCGTTCCAGTCGTCCCTCGACGACCAGTTCCTGTAGGGCCTGCCGCACGGTGGTGCGGGAGGTGTCGAATTCGGCGGCGAGTGTGCGCTCCGGCGGCACGGGAGTGCCCGGGGGCAAGGTTTCGGTCATCTCCAGCAAGTGACGTTTGAGGCGGTAGTACTTGGGAACGCGGGCCGTCCGCGCACTGCTCGCGGCGCCGCCGCTCTCCGCCGTACCACCCTCGGCTGCCATGGCGTGCCTTCCCGAGTCCGTTCCTGCTGCCGTCACCGGCTCCTCCGTTTATCGCGGTCACATGGTGGCACGGGCAGAGCCCGACAGGCCCGTGGACGACCGGGCCGGCCTCAGGTGTCGGTCCGGTAACGGAGCCGACAGCGACTCTTATACACCCTTGACACCCCAAAAGGTCTAGGCCAAGCTGCGGGCACTGGTCTAAACCATTAAAGACCACATTCGGTCCCTGAGGAGAGTGCCGTGAGGCGAGGGCTCATAGCGGCGACGGGAGTCGCGGCAATGTTGGTGAGTGTTGCTGCCTGTGGGTCCAGCGACAGTGACAAGGATTCGGGTGGAAACGGTTCCCGGGCGAAGAGTCTGACCGTCTGGTTCATGGACGGCTCGAATCCGCCGGGCTGGACCAAGTCCGTACAGGCCGAATTCGAACAGAAGACGGGCGCCAAGCTGGACATCCAGGTCCAGAAGTGGAACGGCATCCAGCAGAAGCTCACCACCGCCCTGTCCGAGTCCGCTCCGCCGGACGTCGTCGAAGTGGGCAACACCCAGACCTCCTTCTACGCGCAGACGGGCGGCATCGCCGACCTCGGCGACCTGAAGAAGGAGATCGGCGCCGACTGGACCGATTCCCTCAACAAGCCGTCCGTCTTCGAGGGCAAGCAGTACGCCGCCCCCTGGTACGCCGCCAGCCGCGTCGTCATCTACAACAAGAAGATCTGGGCCGACGCCGGCATCACGGACACGCCGAAGACGCGCGCCGAATTCTTCAAGGACCTCGACGCCATTCAGAAGAAGGGCGACGCCGAGCCGCTCTATCTGCCCGGCCAGAACTGGTACTTCTTCGACGGCCTGACCATCGGCACCGGTGCCGACCTGGTGAAGAAGGACGGCAGCAAGTACGTCTCCAACCTCGGCGACCCCAAGGTCGCCAAGGCCATGGACATCTACAAGCAGTACCAGGCCTTCAGCAAGGCCCCCAAGGACAAGGACGAGGCCACCCCGCAGCAGGCCGACGTCTTCGCCAAGGGGAAGACCGGCGCCTTCATCGGCATGGGCTGGGAGGCGGCCACCGCCATCAAGGCGAACCCGGAGATCGAGAAGGAGATCGGCTACTTCACCATTCCCGGTGAGACGGCCGACAAGCCCGAGGGCGTCTTCCTCGGCGGCTCCAACCTCGCGGTCGCCGAGGGCAGCAAGAAGAAGGAACTCGCCAAGGAATTCCTGAAGATCGCGCTGTCCGACAAGAACGAGGCCGCGCTGTCCAAGGAGGTCGGCTCGATCCCCAACAAGGACTCCCTGCTCTCCAGCGTCAAGGGCAACCCGGCCGCCGAGGCCGCGGCACCCGCCGCCAAGGGCGGCGGCACCACCCCGCTCATCCCCGAATGGGCCGCCGTCGAGAACGCGCCGAACCCCATCAAGGCCTATATGACGGCCGTCCTCGAAGGAAAGTCCGCGGACGAGGCCGCCAAGCAGGTCGAGGGCGACATGAACAAGCGCCTCAGCCAGAAGCAGTGATCCGGTGGGGTTGTGCGGTGCGAATCGCACAACCCCGGCAGCACGCACCACAGTTCTACAGGGGAGATGGCGGACGACGATGTCAGCTCAGACCGAAGAGGCGGCCGTGACCGCCCCCCGGACCGGCAAAGGCGGCGCCCCGCCGCCCGGCACACCGTCCCGCAGGGCCGCAACCGCCGCCCCCTATCTGCTGATTCTCCCCGCAGCCGCCGTCATCGTCCTGCTGCTCGGCTGGACCCTGGTGAAGAACGGCATGCTGTCGTTCCAGAACCTCAACCCGCGCCAGCTGATCCGGCACGTCACCGAGTGGAACGGCGGCGAGAACTACACCAGGACGCTGGGGAGTTCCGAGTTCTGGCGCGTCACCGGCAGGTCCGTCGCCTTCACCGCGGCCAACGTCGTCCTCATCATGGTGCTCGGCTGCCTCGTCGGGCTGCTGCTCGCCCGGCTCGGCAAGAAGATGCGGCTGCTGCTCTCGCTCGGCCTCGTCCTCGCCTGGGCCATGCCGGTCGTCGCCGCCACCACCGTCTTCCAGTGGCTGTTCGACCAGCGCTTCGGCGTCGTCAACTACCTGCTGGACCAGCTCGGCCGGCACTCCATGCACGGCTACAACTGGACCAGCGGCCAGCTCTCCACCTTCTTCGTGATCACCGTCCTGATCGTCTGGCAGTCCATCCCCTTCGTGGCGATCAACCTCTACGCGGCGACGACCACGATCCCCAAGGAGCTCTACGAGGCCGCCTCGCTGGACGGCGCGGGCACCTGGACCACGTTCACCTCGGTGACCTTCCCCTTCCTCAGGCCCTTCTTCCTCGCGACGACCTTCCTCGAAGTCATCTGGGTCTTCAAGGCGTTCACCCAGGTCTTCGCGATCAACGAGGGCGGCCCCGACCGGCTCACCGAGACCCTGCCCGTCTACGCCTTCGTCGAGGGCATGGGCAACCAGCACTTCGGCATGGGCGCCGCGATCTCCATCCTCACCATCGTGATCCTGCTCGCCCTGACCGCGTACTACCTGCGCATCGTGCTCAAGCAAGAGGAGGACGAACTGTGAGGCGCTCACTGCTCGGCCGCATCTGGCCCGGGGCGACGGCGGCCGTCCTGTTCGTCGTCTTCGCCTTCCCCGTGTACTGGATGTTCGCCACGGCCTTCAAGGCCAACAAGGACATCGTCAGCGACACCCCCGTCTGGTTCCCCAAGGCCCCCACGCTCGGCCACTTCACCAAGGCCGTGCACGCCGACGGCTTCTGGACGTTCGTCGGCAACTCCTTCACCGTCACCCTGATCGCCGTCGGGCTCTCGCTCGTCATCGCGCTGCTGGCGTCCTTCGCCGTCGCCCGCATGCGCTTCAAGGGGCGCAAGAGCTTCATCCTCGTGATGATGATGGCCCAGATGGCCCCCTGGGAGGTCATGGTCATCGCCTACTACATGATCGTGCGCGATGCGGAGATGCTGAACAGCCTGGTGCCGCTCACCGCCATCTACACCGTCATGGTGCTGCCCTTCACCGTCCTGACGCTGCGCGGCTATGTTGCCGCCGTGCCCAAGGAGCTGGAGGAGTCGGCCATGGTGGACGGCTGCACGCGCACGCAGGCGTTCGTCCGGGTGATCTTCCCGCTGCTGGCGCCCGGCCTGATGGCCACCTCGCTCTTCGGCTTCATCACCGTCTGGAACGAGTTCCCGATGGTCCTCATCCTCAACAAGGACCCCGGCTCCCAGACGCTGCCGCTCTGGCTCACCGGCTTCCGCAGCACCTTCGGCGACGACTGGGGGGCCACCATGGCCGCCTCCTCGCTCTTCGCCGTCCCCATCCTCGTCCTCTTCGTCATCCTCCAGCGCAAGGCGGTCGGAGGCCTCACCTCCGGCGCAGTGAAGGGTTAGCACTGCATCCATGGACACGCTCACGCGCGACGCCCTGACCGTTCTCCAGCCCGGCTTCACCGGCACCACCGCTCCCGACTGGCTGCTGCGCCGGCTCGGCGAGGGCCTGGCCTCCGTAGGACTGTTCGGCCGCAACATCGAGTCGCCGGAGCAACTCGCGGCACTGACCGCGCAGTTGCGGGCGGAGTATCCGGATGTCCTCGTCGCCATCGACGAGGAGGGCGGCGACGTCACCCGCCTCGAAGTCCGCACCGGCTCCTCCTTCCCCGGCAACCTCGCCCTGGGCGCCGTCGACGACACCGAGCTCACCCGGGCCGTCGCCCGCGAACTCGGCCGCCGGCTCGCCGCCTGCGGCGTCAACCTCAACTGGGCGCCCTCCGCGGACGTCAACTCCGACCCCGACAACCCGGTCATCGGCGTACGGTCCTTCGGCGCCGACCCGCAGCTGGTCGCCCGGCACACCGCGGCCTATGTCGAGGGCCTGCAGTCCGCCGGGGTCGCCGCGTGCACCAAGCACTTCCCGGGGCACGGCGACACCGCCGTCGACTCGCACCACGACATGCCGCGCATCGACGCGGACCTCGGCACGCTCCACGCCCGCGAACTGGTGCCGTTCCGGGCAGCGGTGGCCGCCGGCACCAAGGCGGTGATGAGCGCGCACATCCTGCTGCCCGCCCTCGACCCGCAGCTGCCGGCCACGCTCAGCCCGGCCGCGCTGCACGGCCTGCTGCGGGCCCCCGTCGCCGACGGGGGACTCGGCTTCGACGGCCTGATCGTCACCGACGGCATGGAGATGCGGGCCGTCGCGGGCACGTACGGCATCGGGCGGGGGAGCGTCATGGCCATCGCCGCGGGCGCCGACGCGATCTGCGTCGGGGGCGGACTGGCCGACGAGGACACCGTGCTGCGGCTGCGCGACGCGCTCGTCGACGCGGTGCGGGGCGGTGAACTGGCGGAGGAACGGCTCGCCGACGCGGCGGCGCGGGTACGGGCGCTGGTGGCGCCGGTCGGCACGCCGCCCGTTCCGGCGGCCCCCGGGATCGGCCTTGCGGCCGCCCGCCGGGCGCTGCGGGTCACGGCGGCGCCGGGCTGGAAACCGCTGGACGGGGCCGTGTACGTGGCGGCGTTCGCGCCGGTGGCGAACATCGCCGTGGGCGACGAGACACCGTGGGGCGTGGGCGCCGAACTGGCCCGGCTGCTGCCGGGCACGACGACGGCGACGTACGGGCCCGGGGCGGACGCGGCCACGGTTCTGGCGGCTGCCGGGAACCGCCGCGTGGTGGCCGTCGTCCGCGACGTCCACCGCCACCCGTGGATGGCGGATGCGCTGCGCGCGCTGCTGACGGCGCGCCCGGACACGGCAGTGGTGGAGATGGGCCTCAACCAGGCGCCTCCGGCGGGTGCGTTGCACGTTGCCACTCATGGCGCGGCCCGCGTCTGCGGCACGGCCGCCGCGGAAACACTGGTGCGGGGCGCCCCGTAAGGGGCGCTGGGAGGTGCCCCCAGCGCCCCTGCGGGGCGCACCTGGTCGCGCGGGACCAGGGGCTAAAGCCCCTGCCAGGTCGGCTTGTTGGTGTACGTGTGGCGGAAGTAGTCCGCCAGCTTCAGCTTCGAGGCCGCGGCCTCGTCCACCACAACCGTCGCATGCGGATGCAGCTGCAGCGCCGACGCCGGGACCACGGCCGCCACCGGCCCCTCCACGCTCTGCGCGACAGCGTCCGCCTTGCCCTCGCCCGTCGCGAGCAGCACCAGGTGACGGGCCTCCAGGATGGTGCCGATGCCCTGGGTGATGACGTGGTGCGGCACCTGGTCGATGTCGCCGTCGAAGAAGCGCGCGTTGTCGACGCGCGTCTGTTCCGTCAGCGTCTTGATGCGGGTGCGCGAAGCGAGCGAGGAGCACGGCTCGTTGAAGCCGATGTGCCCGTCGGTGCCGATGCCGAGCAGCTGCAGATCCACGCCGCCGGCCTCGGAGAGCGCGCGGTCGTACGCCTCGCAGGCCGCCTGGACGTCCGCGGCGGTGCCGTCGGGGCCCATGAACGAGTCCGCGGTCAGGCCGAGCGGCTCGACGACCTGGCGCAGCACGGTGGAGCGGTAGGACTCGGGGTGGTCGGCGGGCAGCCCGACGTATTCGTCGAGCTGGCAGATGCGGGCCCGCGAGGCGTCCACCGCTCCGGCCCGGACCTTGCCGGCGAGCGCCTCGTAGACGGGCAGCGGCGTCGAGCCGGTGGCCACACCGAGCAGGGCGTCGGGCTTGCGGCGCAGCAGAGCGGCCATGGCCTCGGCGATGATCTCGCCGCCTGCCTTGGCGTCCGGGACGATGACAACTTCCACGCTGGGCCTGCCGATCTGGAGAGGGTGGTATAGACCAATTCTAACCATCTGGTGGCCGCAGCGCCCGGCCGGGACCCTCGGCCCGGCCGGCGCCGCGGCCGGTCGCTCCGCCCCCTGTGCGGGAGGGGCGGGCTCTTTGCCTTTTCATTGTGGACTAGACCATTCGGCGGTGTCCATGACCGGCCGGCGACTTCTCCCCGAACTTCCGGCGGCCCGTGGGCGGCGGGCGCCCGGGTACGCCCGGGTAGGCTCGGGACCGTGCCGTCCATGAACGATCTCGTACGCCAGCACACCGCCCTCGACGACTCGGACCTCGAGTGGCTCCACCTGCTGGTCTCGGAGTGGCAGCTGCTCTCCGACCTGTCCTTCGCCGATCTCGTCCTGTGGATCCCCACCCTGGACGGCACCCGCTATGTGTCCGTGGCCCAGATGCGGCCCAACACCGGCCCGACCTCGTACCAGAACGACATGGTCGGCCACCTGGTGCCGCGCGGCCGCCGGCCGATGCTGGACGCCGCCCTCGACGAGGGCCGCATCGTGCGCGAGGGCGACCCGGAGTGGCGCGAGGAGGTGCCGGTCCGGGTGGAGTCCATCCCGGTCCGTCGCGAGGGCCGGGTCCTGGGCGTGATCGCCCGGAACACCAATCTGCTGACCGTGCGCACCCCCAGCCGGCTGGAGCTCACCTACCTCCAGAGCGCCTCCGACCTCGCCCAGATGATCGCGAACGGCACCTTCCCCTTCCCGGGGCAGCAGGTCGACATGGATGCCTCGCCGCGCGCCGGCGACGGGCTGATCAGGCTCGACGCCGACGGCATCGTCCAGTACGCCAGCCCCAACGCACTGTCCGCCTACCATCACCTCGGCCTCGCCGCCGATCTCGTCGGACATCATCTGGGCGAGACCACCGCTCAGTTGGCGCCCTCGCGCACCCCGGTGGACGAGGGCCTGGCCAAGCTCGCCAGCGGCTGGGCGCCGCGCGAGTTCGAGGTCGAGGCCAACGACGGGGTCATCCACCTGCGGGCCATCCCCCTCAAGCCCAAGGGCACGCACATCGGTTCGCTCGTGCTGCTGCGCGACGTCACCGAACTGCGTCGGCGCGAACGCGAGTTGATCACCAAGGACGCCACCATCCGGGAGATCCACCACCGGGTGAAGAACAACCTCCAGACGGTGGCGGCCCTGTTGCGGCTGCAGGCGCGCCGGATCTCCTCGACGGAGGGCCGTGAGGCGCTGGAGGAGGCCGTCCGCCGTGTCGGTTCGATTGCGATCGTGCACGAGACGCTGTCGCAGAACCTTGACGAGCGCGTCGAGTTCGACGAGATCGCCGACCGGGTCCTGGCCATGGTCGCGGAGATCTCCCCGGGCCGCGTCCGCACCCGCCGCACCGGCCGCTTCGGGGTGCTCGACGCCGAGGTGGCCACTCCGCTGTCGATGGTGCTGACCGAACTGCTGCAGAACGCCCTGGAACACGGCTTCGGTCCGGGCGAGTCGGGAACGGTCGAGGTCACCGCCGTGCGCGGCGGCACCCGCAGCGACTCCCGGCTGCTGATCTCGGTGCAGGACGACGGGCGCGGACTGCCCGAGGGCTTCGACCCGCAGCAGGCCGGCAATCTGGGCCTGCAGATCGTACGCACCCTGGTGGAAGGGGAGTTGGGCGGAACGTTCGACATGCTGCCCGCTTCCGGGCAGGGGACGCGCGTCACCCTCGACCTCCCGGTGCGCGCCGAGAAGCCCTGACCCTGCACGACCTGCAGGTCGTGCACAGCACTGAGCCCCGGACCTGATGTTCAGGTCCGGGGCTCAAAGCTTCACTGTGCTGATGCACTCCCGGATGCCAGGGGAGCTCCGGGGTTACTGCGCGCTGCGGCTCGGGGGCCGAGGGCCGTCGTGAGACAGCAGGGGGGTCAGGCGGTCGCGTTGCGCGCCCGGTTGCGGGCAGCGCGGCGCTTCATCGCACGACGCTCGTCCTCGCTGAGGCCACCCCAGACGCCGGAGTCCTGGCCGGACTCGAGCGCCCACTGCAGGCACTGCTCCATGACGGGGCAGCGGCGGCAGACGGCCTTGGCTTCCTCGATCTGCAGCAGCGCAGGACCGGTGTTGCCGATGGGGAAGAACAGCTCGGGGTCTTCCTCGCGGCAAACGGCGTTGTGACGCCAGTCCATGGCTGCTCCATCTCCTCGTGTTACGGCTACGTGGCTTGTGAATGTGAACGCTTTCACGAATCCCCCCGCAAGGGAAGGGCCGACTGCCAGTCATAAGACTGGTGTGGTCCATGAAGTGAAGGAGGGGGTTCGGGCTCTCAGAGGAAGCCTTGATGGAGGGCTGTCCCGATCGCCAGGAAGAGCCTCGCAAACCTCGGCGACGGATACAACCCCTTCCGGAAAGTTTTTTTTGATTCCTCGGTGTCGGCTAGGTCACAGCCGTACTTCCAGGGGGTGCAACCCAGTCTAAACGTTCGAGTGGAAGGACTTTAGGCCCTGGCACTCACACAATCACACGCAGTGCACGGCGAACGCCTGTGAACGTCACGCTCGTGCGCAGTCCGAGGTGGTCGCCGTCCATCTGGAACGGGAGAGGGGCCTGCGATTGCAAGGTGAACGAGTCCTGGTCATGCAGTGACACAGCGTGTTTGCCGTGCGGGCCGCGCTCGGGGGTGGACATGAGCAGCTGGGTGCCGTGGCGGCCGGCCGTCAGCGTGCTCAGCTTGGTGAATCCGAGCACGTCAAGGGCCGTGTCGAAGGACGCGTCCGGCAGCGCGTAGACCGGGCGGTTGCCCAGATAGGTCCACGGGGCCGTGTTGCAGATTATCGACATGACGAGATTGCGGAGTGGCTCCTCGCCCGGCCGTTCGAGAGTGATCGTGCCCTGCCGGCGGTGGTGTTCGCCGAAGAACTGACGGGCCACCTGTCGCACGTACAGGGAGTGGGTCGAACGCTTGCCGCGCTCGCGCTGCTGCTCCACCCGGCCCACGACGCCCGCGTCGAAGCCGAAGCCCGCGCAGAACGTGAACCAGCGCTCCGGGACCCCCTCGTCCTCGGTGCCCGGGGTTCCGGCCGCCAGACCGAGGCCGACCGTACGTTCACGGCCCTCGCGCAGGGCGTCCAGCAGGGCGCCCGTCGCCTCCACGACGTCGTTGGGCAGGCCCAGCGCGCGGGCGAAGACATTGGTGGACCCGCCGGGCACCACCGCCAGCCGGGGCAGCTGCTCCGGGGCCGGGCCCGCGTGCAGCAGGCCGTTGACGACCTCGTTGACCGTGCCGTCGCCGCCGAGCGCGACCACCAGCTCGGTGTTCCCGCTCTCCACGGCGGCCCGGGCGAGGTCGCGGGCGTGCCCGCGGTACTCGGTGGTGGCGACCTCCAGCTTGAGGTCGCTGGCCAGGGCGTGCGCCAGGACATCACGGGTACGGGCACTGGTGGTGGTGGCCGAAGGGTTGACCACGAGAAGCGCACGCATGCGCGCCAGCCTACCTACCTGCCGGTACATGAACGGTCCCAGGTCGGCCTTTTACGAGCAGGCCTACAGCTACCCTGCTGGGGTGAGCAGCAAGCAGTCCGCCCCGAAATCCGCCCGTACGACCCAGGCGGGGAGCACGCCGCCCGTGCCCGCCGGTCCCCGGCCGCGCCGGCTGACCGCCGCCGCCGTGCTGTCCGGCGCCGAGGGTGCCGTGCTCGTCGCCGGCGGGCTCTACCTGCTGGTCATGGGCCTGCTGGGGCGGCCGGACAGCCCCCGGCAGGCGGAGATGGGCGGGCTGACCGTGCTCGTCCTCGCCGCGCTGCCGCTCGTCGCGGCGCGCGGGCTGTGGCTGCGACGGCGGTGGAGCCGGGGGCCGTCGCTGGCGACGCAGATCATGGCGTTGCCGGTCGCCTGGACGCTGGCCAATGCGGGCGGGGCGTTGCTCGCGGCCGGGGTCGCGGTGGCGGTCGTGGCGGTGGCCACGCTTGTCCTGCTGGTCAACCCGACCGCCACCGAGGCGCTCGGTATCGGGCCTCGCGACGCCTGACAGCTCGGGCGGTTGCAGCTCGCCGGCGAGTGCGGGCCGGGTGTGGTTGCTCGCGCAGTTCCTCCCCCAGCGCCCCTTACGGGGCGCCCCTGAACGGGGCGCGCCCGCGTCACTCCTCGATCAGCAGGCGGTCCCTGAGCTGGGCCAGGGTGCGGGCCAGCAGGCGGGAGACGTGCATCTGGGAGATGCCCACCTCCTGGGCGATCTGGGACTGGGTCATGTTGCCGAAGAAGCGCAGCAGCAGGATCTTCTTCTCCCGCGGCGGCAGGTCCTCCAGCAGCGGTTTGAGGGACTCCCGGTACTCGACGCCCTCCAGCGCCTCGTCCTCCGCGCCGAGGGTGTCCGCCACGGCCGGGGACTCGTCGTCCGTGTCCGGCACGTCCAGCGAGAGCGTGCTGTAGGCGTTCGCCGACTCCAGGCCCTCCAGCACCTCCTCCTCGGAGATGCTCAGGTGCTGGGCCAGCTCGTGCACCGTGGGCGCGCGGCCGTGCCGCTGGGAGAGCTCGGCGGTGGCCGTGGTCAGGGCCAGCCGCAGCTCCTGGAGCCGGCGCGGCACCCGCACCGCCCAGCCCTTGTCGCGGAAGTGCCGCTTGATCTCGCCGACGACCGTGGGCGTGGCGTATGTGGAGAACTCGACCCCGCGCTCCGGGTCGAACCGGTCCACGGACTTGATCAGGCCGATCGTGGCGACCTGGGTGAGGTCGTCCAGCGGCTCGCCGCGGTTGCGGAACCGCCGGGCCAGGTGCTCCACCAGCGGCAGATGCATCCGCACCAGGTGATTGCGCAGCTCGGCCCGCTCCGGCGAGCCCTCCGGCAGTGCACGCAGCTCGACGAACAGGGCCCGGGCACCGCTGCGGTCGTGCGGACCGCCGTGCTGCTGCCGGTGCTGGACATGATCCATGTGGTCCGCCCGCTCTGATGGGTCGCCCGCCTGGACCGGCAGCGGATCCGCCGGGTTCCCCGGGCGGGGCCGGGCAGGCTGCTGCGGGATGGCCGGGGTACGCACTCCCCGCGGTGACGCAGTACTCACGGAGCCCCCTCTTCCGTCACGGCTGCCCGGGGCCGGCGCCGCGCTTCTTGTGCAGGCTGATGCTGACCGTGCGGTCCTCCGCGACGGTGGAGTCGACCTCGCCGGCCAGGGCGGAGAGCACCGTCCAGGCGAAGGTGTCGCGCTCGGGCGCGCGGCCGTCGGTGGTGGGTGCCGAGACGGTCACCCGGAGCGCGTCCCCGACGAGGCGGAAGACGCAGCTGAGGACGGAGCCCGGAACGGCCTGCTGGAGCAGGATCGCGCAGGCCTCGTCGACGGCGATGCGCAAATCCTCGATCTCGTCGAGGGTGAAGTCCAGACGGGCCGCGAGGCCGGCTGTCGCCGTCCGCAGCACCGACAGGTAGGCACCCGCAGCGGGCAGCCGGACTTCCACGAAGTCCTGGGTCGTCCCAGGCTCGCCTGCGATGGGGGACACCCTCACCTCCAAGGTGGCACAAGCTTCTTGAGCTGTAACGGGGCACGGTCCCGCGGCCCCCCGGCCGGAGAACGGACGGGGGAGAAGCGGGCCGGTGCGGCACATGGTCCGGCTGAGACGCTATCGCGATCTGCGGGTCCGCGCCGCAGCCCCGCGACTGTCACTCATGGTAAGCCCATGAGTACGCACAGTGGCTAGGGTTGTGCGGTCTCAAATCGAAAGAGAAATCGCCCTGTTGGGATTTTCGTCACTCTGCGCGAGCGCCGCAAGAGTCTGGAGCGGCTCTCCCGACATCCGGTGCACCGTCCACTCGCTCAGGGGCTCGGCACCGAGCGACTTGTAGAAGGCGATCGAGGGCTCGTTCCAGTCCAGCACTGACCATTCGAAACGCTCGTAGCCGCGGTCCGTGCAGATCTTGGCGAGGGTCGCGAGAAGCGCCCTGCCGTGGCCCGCACGGCGCGCGTGCGGCCGGACGTAGAGGTCTTCGAGGTAGACACCGTGCGTGCCCGTCCAGGTGGAGAAATTGCGGAACCAGAGTGCGAAGCCGACCGGTTCGCGCTCGGCGCGGCCGCCGTCGGGCGTCGTTTCGTCACTCTCCGCTATCAGGACGAAGGCCGCCGGATGCTCCCCGAAGAGCGCCTCGCGCAGCTGCTCCTCGCTCGCCTTCGCGTGCTCCAGCGCCCGTTCGTACGCGGCGAGTTCACGGATCATCGCGTGGACGGCGGGCACGTCGCCGGGCGTCGCGGATCGGATCATGTGTGCATGCTAGCGGGCCCCGCCGACAGAGCCCCCGGAACCGGCGCCCCCGCCGGGGGCATGCGCGGGGGCGTGCGGGCGGCGCCCGCTCCGGGGAGCGGCGCTCACACGAGGTGCCGGTCCACGAAGCACCAGCGCCACGTCTGCCCCGGTTCGTGACTGCGCATCACCGCGTGGCCGGTCTCCTCGAAGTGCCCGGTGGCGTGCCGGTACGGCGAGGAGTCGCAGCAGCCCACGTGCCCGCACACCAGGCACATCCGCAGCTGCACGGGGTGGCTGCCGGCTCTTTCGCACTCCGGGCAGGTCGCACTCGCCGGCGCCGGCTCGGGGCGCGGTAGCGCATCGACATGCGTGCACTCGATCATGATTGCCAGGGTAGTTCGCACGCCCGCACTCCGAGGGATGGCCGGACACATGAATGTCATGCCGCTGTTGCTGCTGGTCGCCGGCAGCACCGCCGTCGCGGGCGCCGCCCGCCGCACCCCCGTTCCGGCGCCCCTGCTGCTCGTCGCCGCCGGGCTGGTCGCCTCGTACGTGCCGGGCGTACCGGACTACACGCTCGAACCGGACGTCGTGCTGCCCCTGGTGCTCCCGCCGCTGCTGCACACCGCCGCGCTCGACAGCTCGTACCTCGGCCTGCGGGCCAACTGGCGGCCGGTCGCCCTGCTCTCGGTCGGGTACGTGCTCTTCGCGACGCTCGTCGTCGGGTACGTGGCCTTCCTCGTCGTGCCCGGACTGCCCGCTGCGGCGGCGCTCGTGCTGGCCGCCGTCGTCGCCCCGCCGGACGCGGTGGCCGCAACGGCCATCGCGCGCCGCCTGCGGCTGCCGTCGCGGCTCACGACGATCCTGCAGGGCGAGTCCCTGGTCAACGACGCGACCGCCATCACCGCCTACCGCGTGGCCCTCGCCGCCGCGGTCGGCGCGGGCGCCACCTGGGCCGAGGGCGCCCGGGAATTCACGGTCGCCGCGGTCGGCGGCATCGGCGTCGGCCTGGTCCTCATGGTGCCGCTGCACTGGCTGCGCAAGCGGCTGCGCGAACCGCTGCTGCAGAACACCCTCTCGCTCCTCATCCCGTTCGTCGCCTACGGCGCCGCCGAGGAGGTCGGGGCGTCCGGCGTGCTCGCCGTGGTCGTCGTCGGCCTCTTCCTCGGACACCGGTCCTGGCAGGTCGACTTCGCCACCCGGCTGCAGGAGGAGGCGGTGTGGCGGATGGTCGCCTTCGTCCTGGAGTCGGCCGTCTTCGCCCTCATCGGGCTCCAACTCCCGGTCGTGCTGCGGGACCTGGGGACGTACGGGCCGGGATCGGCGGCCTGGTACGCGGTGGTGCTGTTCGCGGCCGTGGTGGTGACGCGCTTCGCCTGGGTCTATCCCGCGGCCTTCGTTCCGCGGGCGCTCTTCGCCGGGATCCGCGAGCGCGAGCCGGACACCGATGCCCGCGGGGTGTTCGTCATCGGCTGGGCCGGCATGCGCGGCGTCGTGTCCCTGGCCATCGCCTTCTCGATCCCCGTCACCACGCACAGCGGGGCGCCGTTCCCGGCGCGGAGCCTGATCCTGTTCCTGGCGTTCACGACGGTGATCGGCACCCTGGTGGTGCAGGGCCTGACCCTGCCGCCGCTGATCCGCCGGCTGCGGCTGCCGCGTCCCCCGGCCGAGGCGCTGACGCTGGTCGAGGCCCAGGCACAGAGCGAGGCGTCCGCGGCGGCGGAACGGCGGCTGGAGGAGCTCCTCGCGGACGAGCACAACTCCCTTCCCGCTCCGCTCGCGGACCGATTGCGTGCGGTTCTGGAACGCCGCCGCAATGCGGTGTGGGAGCGGCTGGGTGTCGTCGACGAGCAGACGGGCGAGACGGCGGACGACACGTACCGCCGGCTGACGCGGGAGGTGATCGGCGCGGAGCGCCAGGTGTTCGTGCGGCTGCGGGACGAGCGGCGGATCGACGACGAGATGCTGAGGGTGTTGCTGCGCAGGCTGGACCTGGAGGAGGCGGCCGCCTATCGGGAGGAGCAGGCCTAAGGGGCGCTCGTGTACGGGGCGTCCGTGTGCGGCGCGCCCGTGATGACGGCCACCACGTTCGTACCGGCGGGAAACGCCCCCGCCTCCGCCAGTGCCGTCAGGCCGAACAGCAACTTGGCCACGTACACCCGCTCCACGGGCACCCCGTGCCGGCTCCCGAAGTCCTCCGCGAACTGCTCCAGCTCGGCAGAGCTCCTCGCGTACCCCCCGAAGTGGAACCGCTCGTCGAGCGTCCAGTCCCCGCGCCGCCCCCCGAACGCCTCCCGCTGGAGGCGCTCCACCTCGGCGCCGAGGAAGCCGCCCTTCAGCACCGGGAAGCCGATCGCCCGCTGACCCCCGGCCAGGCCGGCCGCCAGACCGGCGAGCGTGCCGCCGGTCCCGCAGGCCACCCCCACCACATCCGCCACCCCGTGCAACTCCCGTCCCAGCGCGGTGCAGCCCCGTGCGGCGGCCGCGTTGCTGCCGCCCTCCGGGACGACGAACGCCCCTTCGGGAGCCAGCCGTGCCAGCACCTCCGGCTCGGTCTTGCGCCGGTACGTACCCCGGTCGACGAACCGCAGCTCCATCCCGTCCGCAGCGCACTGCGCGAGCGACGGGTTGAGCGGCCGGTCCGCCAGTTCCTCGCCCCGGACGACGCCCACCGTGGCGAAGCCGAGGAGCCTGCCGGCGGCGGCCGTGGCCCGCAGGTGGTTGGAGTAGGCGCCGCCGAAGGTGAGCAGGGTGCGCCGCCCCGCCGCCGCCGCGGCGTTCAGATTCGGCTCCAGCTTGCGCCACTTGTTGCCCGGAAGGTCCGGGTGTATCAGATCGTCCCGCTTGAGCAGCAGACGCAGCCCGCGCCGGGCGAACCGCGCGTCGGCCACCTCGGCGAGCGGCGACGGCAGCACGGGCCGGAGGGCGGCGAGTCCGGCCGCGCCGGGGGGATTGTCGCTGGTCATGTCACCCATTTTGTACGCTGGCCCGGCCAGCGAGGAGAAACAGGAAGCACACCACGTGGACTACCAGGCCGTACTCGAAGAGGTCACCGCCTTCGCGCGGCCGTTGGTCGGCCGGGGACAGGTCGCCGACTACATCCCGGCGCTCGCCGAGGTCGACATCAACCACTTCGGCATGGCGGTCGCCGACGTCGACGGCGGCGTGTACGGAGTGGGGGACTGGGAACGGCCGTTCTCGGTCCAGTCCATCTCCAAGGCGTTCGGTCTCGCGCTGGTCCTCGCCGAGGGCGGCGAGAAGATCTGGGAGCGCGTCGGCACCGAGCCGTCCGGCAACCCGTTCAACTCGCTGGTGCAGCTGGAGTACGAGAACGGGATCCCGCGGAACCCGTTCATCAACGCCGGTGCGCTCGTCGTCACCGACCGGCTGCAGACGCTGACCGGCGACGCGAGCACCACGATGCTGGAGTTCCTGCGCGCCGAGAGCGGCAACCCGGACGTCTCCTTCGACGCGACGGTCGCCAGGTCCGAGACCGAGCACGGCGACCGCAACGCGGCGCTGGCCCACTTCATGGCCAGTTACGGCAACCTCGACAACCCCGTACCGACGGTCCTGGAGCACTACTTCTGGCAGTGCTCGATCCGGATGAGCTGCGGCGACCTCGCCCGCGCCGGCAGCTTCCTGGCCCGGCACGGCCTGCGCGCCGACGGCTCCCGGCTGCTGCCGCGCCGCGAGGCGAAGCAGATCAACGCCGTGATGCTGACGTGCGGCACGTACGACGCGGCCGGCGACTTCGCCTACCGGGTCGGTCTGCCCGGCAAGAGCGGTGTGGGCGGCGGCATCGTGGCGGTGATACCGGGCCGCTGCACGCTGTGCGTGTGGAGCCCGGGCCTGGACGCCCGGGGCAACTCGGTGGCGGGTGTCGCCGCGCTGGACCATTTCACGACGCTGACCGGTTGGTCGGTGTTCTGAGACCGGACCGCGGGGTGGCGCCCCCGACAGGGGTACCGCATGGTGGGGTGCATGAACCACGAACTCCGCGCCGAGTACATCGACGGCCGCGCGGCGGCGGACCCGCGGGCCGAGGTCAAGGTCTGGCACGTGGTGCGGCAGGAGGAGTCGACGGCCATGTGCGGACGCGAGCTGGAATCGGCCGCCGAGGTCCGCTCCGCGGACGACTGGGGGACGCCGGGCGTCCCCATCTGTCACTCGTGCGGGGCCCTGTACCTGCGGGAACAGCCGTAGGCGGCTGCCGCTACGGGCACTCCACGACCATCCCCGCGTACGACAGGTTCCCGCCGAACCCGAACAGCAGGACCGGGGCGCCGGGCTCCACCCGGCCGGAGGCCACCAGCTTCGACAGCGCGAGCGGGATGCTCGCCGCCGACGTGTTGCCGGACTCCGTCACGTCTGTGGCGATCACGGCGTTCACCGCGCCGATCCGGCGCGCCACCGGTTCGATGATGCGCAGGTTCGCCTGGTGCAGGACCACCGCCGCCAGGTCCTCCGGCCGCACCCCGGCCCGTTCGCAGGCGCTGCGGGCGATCGGCGGGAGGGTCGTGGTGGCCCAGCGGTAGACGGACTGGCCCTCCTGGGCGAAGCGCGAGGGGGCGCCCTCGATGCGTACCGCGTGGCCCATCTCGGGGACGGAGCCCCACACCACGGGGCCGATGCCGGGTTCGGGGGAGGCGGTGACCACGGCGGCCCCGGCGCCGTCGCCGACCAGGACGCATGTGGTGCGGTCCGTCCAGTCGGCCACGTCGCTGAACTTCTCCACGCCCACGACCAGGGCGTTGGTGGCCGCTCCCGCGCGGATCGCGTGGTCGGCCTGGGCGAGGGCGTGCGTGAAGCCGGCGCAGACGACGTTGACGTCCAGGACCGCGGGGGCGGCGAGGCCCAGTGCGGCGGCGACGCGTGCCGCCGTGTTGGGGCTGCGGTCGACGGCGGTGCAGGTGGCGACGAGGACGAGGTCGACGGCCTCCGGCGCGAGGCCGCTGTTGGCGAGGGCCTTGGCGGCGGCCTGGGCGGCCATCGAGGCGACCGTCTCGTCGGGCGCGGCGATGCGGCGTGTCCGGATGCCCACCCGGGAGCTGATCCACTCGTCGCTGGTGTCGACCATGGTGGCGAGCTCGTCGTTGGTGAGCACCCGGGACGGCTGGTAGTGGCCCATGGCCAGTACACGAGACCCGGACATGGCGGTTCCTCCTGGGCGCGCGAGCGGTGCGGGTGACCAGTCTCGACGCTTCCTGGCCGGATCCCGGTGCGTGATCCGCCAATGTTGTGCCGGAACTACTGTCGCAACCCCATCACGCCGGCTGGTCGTGCGACGGCATGCGTGAAAGCCCGCGGTGCGCAGCCTTCCGGTGCCGGCCGGGACGTGTCCCGGTCCGCAGGAGGCTCACCACGGGCTGATTTCCCCCCAGGGGGGCGGCTCAGCGCGCGCTGTCGGCGGTGCTGCCGTTGGGGGAGGAGGGGTGCACGATGCCGCTGACCGGGGCGGCGGCGGTGTCGCTCGCGGCGCCCGTGTTCGCGGGTGCGGTGCCGCCCTCGTCCTTCATCGCCTTGGCCTCGCTCTTGAGGATGCGCATGGACTTGCCCAGTGCGCGGGCGGTGTCGGGCAGCTTCTTCGACCCGAACAGGACGACAACCACGAGCACGACCACCAGGAGGTGCCAGGGTTCCAGGGCGTTGCGCAGCATGGCCGCCCACCTCTCTTTCCGCTTGCTCCGGCTCGGATGCCATAACAGCTTTCCCCACCATACTTGCTAGATTGCGCAAATGGACAACCAAAGCCCATGGCCAATCGTCTAACCGGGCGTGAACAAACGGGCGGCGGGGGAGTGGAACGAGGCGCGCATATGAGTGGCAAGCGGGGCAAGCGCCCCGAGGGGATATCCCCGGGGAAACCCGCGAAGCGCGGGAAGATGCGGGGGGCCACCATCGTCGCCGTGGCCTTCCTGGTGCTGGTGACCGCCGGTGCGGGCTGGCTGTACCTGAAGCTCAACGGCAACATCAACACCTTCGGCGCCGACGGTCTCTCCAAGAACCGTCCCCCGGCCAACGCCGCCGGGCAGAACGTCCTGGTGATCGGTTCGGACTCGCGGGCGGGCGGCAACGCCAAACTGGGCGGCGGCACGGGCGACGTGGGCCGCTCGGACACCGCGTTCATCCTGCACGTCTACGGTGACGGGAAGCACGCGATCGGCGTCTCCATACCCCGGGACAGTCTCGTGGACGTACCGCCGTGCAAGCTGCCCAACGGCAGCTGGACGTCCGGGGAGCACCACGCGATGTTCAACTCGGCCTTCTCCGTGGGCGACACCGCCAAGGGCAACCCCGCCTGCACCCAGAACACCGTCGAGCAGCTGACCGGGCTGCGCGTGGACCACACCGTCGTGGTCGACTTCTCGGGCTTCTCCGCGATGACCTCCGCCGTGGGCGGCGTCGAGGTCTGCGTCCCCAAGGACCTCTACGAGGGCGACCTCAACCCCAACCTCGGCTCGCGCGGAGAGCTGATCTTCCCCAAGGGGCCGCAGAAGGTCTCCGGGCAGAAGGCGCTGGACTACGTCCGCGTCCGGCACGGCATAGGCGACGGCTCCGACATCGGGCGCATCCAGCGCCAGCAGGCCTTCGTCTCCTCGATGATCAAGAAGGTCAAGTCGCAGGGCCTCAACCCCACCACGCTGCTGCCGCTGGCCGACGCCGCCACCAAGTCGATGACCGTCGACCCCGGGCTCGGCAGCGCCGACAAGATGATCTCCTTCGCGATGGCGATGAAGAACATCGACCTGCACAACATCAAGTTCGTCACGATGCCCTGGCAGTACGACGGCGCCCGCGTCGCCGTGAAGCAGCCCGACGCCAACGCCCTGTGGGCCTCCCTCAAGGCCGACCGGACCATCGACGGCAAGGACGCCGGAAAGGACGGTCACGGGTCCGAGCCCTCGCCCTCGGCATCCTCCTCCGAGGCCGTCGACGGCGCCGGCGTCAAGGTCTCCATCGCCAACGGCACCACGGTCCCCGGCCTCGGCGCCCGCGCCGCCGGACTGCTCCAGCAGCACGGCTACACCGTCACCGGCACCTCGAACTCCCGGCTGCGCGGCGAGGCCACCACCGTGATCGAATTCGGGCCCGGCGAGGCGGACCACGCCAGGACCCTCGCCAAGCTCTTCCCCGGCTCGTACGTCCGGGGCGCCTCGGCGAGCGGCATCTCGGTCACGCTCGGCAAGGACTACGCGGACGCCCCCGCGGGCGGCCCGGCAGCGAGCCCGTCGGCCTCGGCCTCCACGCCGGACGCGGTGTCCTCGGAGGTCGCGGACAAGGCCCGCTCCGCCGACGACGACCCGTGCGCCAACCTCTCCTACGGGTGAGTCCACCGGTGAGTCCATGCGTGAGGAACCTCGTGACCGTTCGGCCCGTTTTGTTGGTGAGCGAAGAGTAAAGCCATGACCCTCATGAGCCCTTCCTGGAGGAGCAACGCCATGTCCGCCACTCCCCGGGCCCTGGCAAGGCCGCTCGCGGCTCTCGCCATCGCCCTGTTCGCGTTGGCAGGCGCGGCGTCGTACGCTCCCGCCGCGCACGCCGACACCGGCACGGACACCGGCCTGAAGGCCGTGGCCGACGGGCTGAAGAAGAGCCCGGTCTACGTCGACCCGAGGGCGAGCTCGCAGCTCTCCGACGCCGACGCCAAGGATCTCGCGAAGAAGATCGAGGACGCGGGCAAGCCGGTGTTCGTCGCGGTGCTGCCCAACGCGCCCGAGTTTCCCCAGCAGACCATCCTGAAGAACCTGCGCACCCTCGTCGGCATCAGCGGCGTCTACGCCGTCCACCTCGGCGACAAGTTCAACGCCGACGCGGACAGCAAGGTCATGTCGCGGAACTCCGTCCGCAACCTGGTCGGCGCCGTCCGGGCGGAGGGCGGCGACACCAAGACCGTGGTCGGCAACTTCGTCGACCAGGCCGACAAGCAGGCCAAGGGCCACGCCCCCGATTCCTGGGGCGGTGGCAGCGGCGACGCCGCCACCACCGGGCTGCTGGTGATCGGCGGCGTCGTGGTGGCCGGCGGCGCCGGCGGCTACGCGCTCTACCGGCGCAACAAGAAGCGGCGCGAGGAGCGCGAGCGCGCCGAGCTGCAGGCGCTGCGCGTCGTCGTCGACGAGGACATCACCGCCTTCGGCGAGGAGCTCGACCGGCTGGACTTCAAGCCGTCCGAGCCCGGTGCCACCGACGAGATGCGCCACGACTACGAGCAGGCCCTCGACGCCTACGAGGAGGCCAAGACCCGGATCGCCGCGGCCACCAGGCCGCAGGAGGTCACGGGCGTCACCGACTCGCTCGACAAGGGCCGCTTCGCCCTGGCCACCCTCGCCGCCCGCCGCACCGGGGCCCCGCTGCCCGAGCGCCGGATGCCCTGCTTCTTCGACCCGCGGCACGGGCCGTCCGTCCAGGACGTGGCCTGGGCCCCGCCGGGCGGCGCGATGCGCACCGTGCCCGCCTGCGCGGCGGACGCGGCCCGGCTGGCCGACGGCCAGGAGCCGATGTCCCGCACCGTCCAGACCGAGGCGGGCCCCCAGCCGTACTGGAACGCCGGACCGGCGTACGGGCCCTGGGCCGGCGGCTACTTCGGCGGCGGCATGCTGCCGGGGCTGCTCGCGGGCACGCTGCTGGGCAGCATGCTGAGCGGCCCGTCGGCCTGGGCGGCCGAGCCGTCGTACGACCCCGGTGTCGACGGCGGCGACTACTCCGGCTCGGACTTCAACCCGAACGACTTCGGCGGCGGGGACTGGGGCGGCGGCGGAGACTTCGGCGGCGGGGGCGACTTCGGCGGCGGCGACTGGTAAACCGGCTTCGCCGGAACACGGCCCCGCTCCCCGTAAGGGGCGCGGGGCCGTTTCGCCATGCGGCTCCGCCGCCCTACGGGGCGCGGTCGAACCGCGCCCGCGCCGCCGCGAGGCCAACGGCGTACAGCGCCAGCACCACCGCCAGCAGCGCGTAGTACATCGCCGGCAGTACCGCCATCCCCAGCAGCGGCCCCATCGGGGACAGCGGCAGCAGCAGACCCACCACGGCGAGGCCTGCCGTCGCCCACCGGATCGGCCCGGGCGTGCCGCCCTCCGCCAGCTGCCGGCCGGACCGCAGGAGCAGCATCACCATCGCCTGCGTCAGCAGGTTCTCCGTGAACCACCCGGCGTGGAACGCCTCCTGGCCGTCCTCGCCCAGCGAGTGCACGGCCAGCAGCAGCACCCCGAAGGTGGCCAGGTCGGCGGCCGCGTTCAGCAGACCGAAACCGGTGACGAAGCGCAGCAGCGCGCGCGGGCGCAGCACCACCGGGCGGTTGTGGGCGACGGGGTCGGGGCGGTCGAAGGCGAGGGCCAGCTGGGCCGCGTCGAAGCACAGGTTCTGCACCAGCACCTGGGCCGGGAGCATCGGCAGGAACGGCAGCATCAGCCCGGCCACCAGCATCGCGACGACGTTGCCGACGTTCGACGACAGGGTGATCCGCAGATAGGCCGCGATGTTGGAGGTGCTGCGCCGTCCGGCGACGATGGCCCGGTCCAGGGCGGTGAGGTCCTTCGAGGCGAGCACGACATCGGCCGCCTCGCGCGCGACGTCGACCCCGTCGCGCGGGCAGATCCCCACGTCGGCGGCGTGCAACGCGGCCAGGTCGTTGACCCCGTCGCCCAGGAACCCGACGGTGTGCCCGCCGGAGCGCAGCGCCTGGACGATGCGGGCCTTGTGCTCGGGGGTGCAGCGCGCGAAGACGGTCGTCCCGGCGGCGAGTTGCTTCAGCTCCTCCTCGTCGGTGAGGGCGTCGATGCGGTCGGCGGTGACGGGCACGCCGGGGTCGCCGCCCAGTTCGCGGCAGACCCGGGCGGCGGTGCCCGGGTGGTCGCCGGTGAGGAGCTTCACGGCGACGCCGCCGCGGGCGAGCTCGGCGATGGCCTCGGCGGCGGTCGGGGCGAGCGCGTCGCGCAGCCCGACGAAGCCCGTGAAGGCCAGGCCGCGCTCGACGGCGTGGGTGTACGGGCCGGAGCACGCGGGGCGTTCGGCGACGGCCACCGCCAGCACCCGCAGCCCGTCGGCGGCCAGGGCGGCGGCGCGGCCGGCCAGCTGCTCGCGCTCCGTGTCGTCGAGGGCGCAGCGGTCCAGGACGTCCTCGGGGGCGCCCTTGACGACCAGGGTGTGGGTGTTCGCGAGGGCGAACCGGGAGTCGCCGGGCAGTCGGACGACGGCGGTGGAGATGCGGCGGCCCGGACCGCAGGGCAGCGAGGCGACGCCGTCGTAGTCGTCGAACGCCCCGGTGCACGCCGCCGCGCCCGCCTCCTCGTCGGCGTCCAGCAGCGCCTCGTCCAGGGCGTCGGGGACGGGCACTTCGGCCAGGTGCAGGGTCCACAGGGCGTTGACCGCGGCCCAGCGCAGCACGGCCGGGTCGGGCTCGCCGTCCGCGTCCACCGAGCACTCGACGACCGGGCGGTCCTGGGTGAGGGTGCCGGTCTTGTCGACGCACAGCACGTCGACCGCGCCGAGGTCGTGCAGCGCGGGCAGCCGCCTGACGATCACCTCGCTGTCCCGCGCGAGCAGCGCCGCGCCGCGCGCCAGCGCGGACGTGACGATGACGGGCAGCATCTCGGGCGTGAGCCCGACCGCCACCGCGACCGCGAACGGCAGTGTCTCCAGGCCGCGTCCGCGCAGCAGCGCGCTCGCGACCAGCACGAGCGGGGCGGTGAGCAGCATGAACCGGATGAGGGTCCAGGCGATCCCGTTCACGGACCGGTCGAAGGGCCCGCGCGGTGTGTGCGTCCGCAACGACGAGCCGGCCAGGGCGCCGGAGAGCAGGGTGCCGCGGCCGGTGGCGACGACGACGCCGCTGCCGCTGCCGGAGACGACGCTGCTGCCCTGGAAGCACAGGTGCCGGCGGTCGTCCGGGGCACCCTCGGCCGCCGGGGCGCTCTTGTCGACCGGCGCCGACTCGCCGGTCAGGGCGGCCTCGTGGACGGTCAGGCCCGTCGTGCGCAGCAGCCGCAGGTCGGCCGGGACCAGGTCGCCGGGGGAGAGGAGCACCAGGTCGCCCGGGACGAGCTGGTCGACCGGGACCTCGCGGGCCGTCGGGGGCGAGGTCTCCGTGGCCCGGCGGCGGACGGTGGCCGTGGTGGCGACGAGCTCGCGCAGGCCGGCCGCCGAGCGGTCGGCGCGGTGCTCGCCCGTCGCGCGCAGCACGCAGCTGACGACCACCAGCACGACGATGACGCAGGTCGTGGCCCAGCTCGCGAGCACGGCCGAGACCAGGCCCAGGCACACGAGGACGGCGGTGAAGGGGTCGCGCAGGCTGCGCGCGAAGCGCAGCGGCAGGGGTTCGGGGCGGCGGCCGGGAAAGACGTTCTCCCCGTGCCGCAGGAGCCGTTCCTCCGCCTCCGCCTCGACCAGTCCGCGCGGTCCGCTCTCCAGCGCGCGCAGGACCTCCAGGTTCGTACCGCCGCCCCCCGCGGCCGTACGCGAGGCCTCAGGCGCCCAGGCCACGGAGGCGTCCGGCCACGGAGGCGGTGCCGGTCTCCGGCTCGCGGGAGGCCAGCTGCTTCAGCATGAGCCGGACCATGGCCACGACATGGGGGTCGTCCACCAGGTAGACCACCCGGCGCCCCTCGCGCCGGGAGCGCACCAGGCCGCCCAGCTTGAGCTTGGCCAGGTGCTGGCTGATCGCGGGCAGCGCACCGCCGACCCGCTCGGCCAGCCCGCTCACGTCGCTCTCGCCCTGGGCCAGGGCCCAGACCAGGTGCAGCCGGGCGGAGGAGGCGAGCAGCCCGAACGCGGCAGCGGCCTCGGCCAGCAGCTCCGCCGGGGGATCCGCGGGCGGGTCGGCCGGGTCGGACAGGCCGTAGGGGTCGTAGTGGTCGTCGAAAGACCCTTCGATGCTGTCGAAGTTCCCGACGCCTGCCGTCACAGCCCTCTCCCGTCCCCGCACTCGGGCGCCGGTCGTGCGCCCGGGAAGTCACCAGTCTAGGCAACCGGGAGAAGTCGGGCGGGTCAGCGGGGGGCCGGAGGGTCGGGGAAATCGGTGGGGAAGCCGGTGGGGAAGCCGGGCGGCGGACCGGAGGGGAGCGACGGGAGCGGCGGGATCGCGGGCGGACGGTTGTCGTCCGGTTCGGTCATCTTGTGGGCGATGGTGAAGAAGAGCGTCGCGATCGTGACGCATATCAGCGTGAAGATGCAGAGGAACCCGATCCGCACGCGGGCCCCGGCCCTGGTCCCGCGGTCACCGGGCGGGACGGCCGTGGCCTGGTCGGGCCGCCCGGGCGGATGTCGGACGACGACCGTGTCCCCCTCGAAGACCGTCGCCGGTCCCGCCTCCTCGAAGCGCCGGCGCTGTCCGTCGGCGTCGGTGAACTCGTAGACGTGTTTGTGGTGGCTGCTCGACGAGACGGGCCGGTGGCCGCGCATCGTCGTGGTGTTGACGATGTACGACCGCACACAGCGGGCCTCGAACTCGATGCCGCTGGTCCAGGCGGCCCGGAAGCGGCGCTGTTTGCGGACCGCTCCGACGATGCCGGCGACCGAGCCGGCCGCCATGAGGCCGGGTACGGCGGGGAAGAGGAACTCGAACGCGGCGAACATGTGACCCTCGGGAGCTGCCGGACAAGTGGTGATCTTGGAGTGGATCACTATCCGGCGCTGCGGGAGGTTTTGTCCAGACCAATTCCGCAGGCCGTTCAGGCCGCTGCCTCCTGCTCCACCAACTTCTCCATCGGGTCGGCGGCCGCCCCGCCTCCGACGACCATCGCCGCGACGAAGGCGACCCCGAAGAGCACGTTGCCCAGCCAGGCCATCACGTCGGGGGACAGGGTGTAGGCACCGACGACCCGGGCGACGGCCTCGATCAGCAGCGCACCGCCCCAGATCGCCGAGAACCGCCGCTCCAGCCGCCGGAACCGCGCGGACCCCTCCGACAGCCGCTCCCAGGCGGCCTCCTTGGCCGGTACCCCCTTCGTGGCGAACGGCTTGAGCCCCGCACTCATCAACGGCCGCCCGGCGAAGGCGGCGGCGAGCACCACGAGCCCGAACACCCCCGTGCCGGCACTGTCCTTGGCGAGCATCAGCCGGACGTCACCGGCGACCATGCTGAGCAGCACCCCGGCGACGTTCAGCACGAGCATCACCGCGGCGAGCCCGTTCACCTTCCGCTCCTTGGCGATGCCCCAGACGGTCCGCACGAGCGGCACGACACCGCTCCACGCCAGCGCGGCCATCGTGCTCATGCCGCAGCCGCGGGTGAGCACGTAGTACGCGGCCATGGGGATGCCGGCGTCCACGACCAACGGCTTGAGACTCTGCACCAGCGCCCGGCGCTGCGCGGCGGCCTCGTCGGCGGACACCGGCTGCGGGGTGGCGGTCTCGGTGGCGGTCGTGGGTTCGGTGGTGGTCTGGAACATGGTCGGAGTCCCCCGTCTCGTGGTGCGGTGCATCCCGTTCTGCGGATGCGTCCAGCTTCGCGGTCGGGACGGTGGCGGAGGCAGTGTGGGCTGTCCACGGCTCACGGTGACTTTTGTCAGGTGAGCCGGCGCGGGCATGAAACCGCCCCCGGTGGCGTGGCGCACCGGGGGCGGGATCGTGAAGGCGTCAGGCCTTCTTGGTCTCCCAGAAGATCCGGTCGATCTCGGCGATGAGCTCCAGCGCCTTCTCGCCCGTCTTCGGGTCCGTCGACGCCTTGGCGGCGCTCAGGGCCTTGAGGGTGTCGTTGACCAGCTGGTGCAGCTGGGGGTACTTCTCGAAGTGCGGGGCCTTGAAGTAGTCGCTCCAGAGCACCGAGACGTGGTGCTTGGCCAGCTCCGCGCGCTGCTCCTTGATGATGGTGGCGCGGGCGCGGAAGTGGGGGTCCTCGTTGGCCTGGAACTTCTCCTGGACGGCCTTGACCGACTCGGCCTCGATGCGGGCCTGGGCCGGGTCGTACACGCCGCAGGGGAGGTCGCAGTGGGCGCTGACCTTCACCTTGGGGGCGAACAGGCGGGAAAGCATGTGCTGTCCTTCCTCGTGATCGTCTTCTCGGGTGCGAGATTACTCGGTGCGGGAAGGCTTTTCCCGGGCGGCCCGGGGGGATTGGGTCAAAAGGCCGGTGACGGTCTGGGACCGTGGACGGAGAGGACGACGGAGGTGCCGTGGTGCAGGTGGGACTGGACGAACGCGGGCAGGAGCTGGACCGCGAGCGTCGCGGGCTGCTGCGGATCGGGCTGGCCGAGGTCTACAACCCGTCGATGGTGCCGACGCTGAACCCCGGTGACCAGCTGCTCGTGCAGTACGGGGCGACCGTGCGGCCGGGCGACGTGGTGGTGCTGCGGCACCCGTTCCGGCAGGACCTGCTGATCGTCAAGCGCGCCGTGGAGCGGCGCGCGGGCGGCTGGTGGGTGACCGGGGACAACCCGCTGGTCGAGAACGACAGCCGGGAGTTCGGGGTGGTGCCGGAGGAGCTCGTGGTGGCCCGGGCGCGGCTGCGGCTGCGCCGGCCGCCGGAGCGGGGTCAGCGGTCGGTGAGGGCCTGGCTGTCCTGGGCCTTCTCGGCGGTGCGGCCGTTGCGGGGGGCGGTCTCCGAGCGGGCGCTCTCCAGGCGCTTGCGGGCCCGGTAGGCGGCCACGTTCGCGCGGGTGGCGCAGCGGTCCGAGCAGTAGCGGCGGGAGCGGTTGGTGGAGGTGTCGAGGTAGGCGTTGCGGCAGGGCGCGGCGTGGCAGATGCCGAGCCGGTCGACGCCCAGTTCGGTGAGGTGGACGGCCAGGCCCATGCAGGCGGTGGCGGTGTACGAGGCACCGGCGTTGGCCGCGTGGTCGGCGATGTGCATGTGCCAGTCGGGGCGGCCGTCCTCGTCGCGCTGCTCGTGGCCGGAGATCTGCGGGCTGACGGGGAACTCCATCATCAGGGCGTTGAGCAGGTCCACCGCCCGGACCTCGTCGCCCTCGTCCGCCGCCTCGAAGACGGCACGCAGCCGGATCCGTACCGCGCGCAGCCGGGTCAGGTCGCCGTCGGTGAGCCGGCGGGCCATCTGGGTGCTGGAGCCGCACAGTTCACGGACGGCGTCGAGCGACGTGAGGGTGTCCGTGCCGCGTGCGGGTTCTTCGGTGTTGACCAGCCGCACGGCGTAGTCCGAGTAATAAGCCAGTTCCACTTGTGGTCCTTACGCGGCGAGGTCTATGGTGCGGGGCATCGATCAGTAATGGCCGGTCCTGCTTCGAGGGTATTACATGTGTTCGCTTCGCAGGGGCCCGGCCCGTAGGCATGTGCGACCGCGTTGCCGCGGCGCATTCGATGAGCGGAGCTGAAAGATGTCCGAGACGTCCGAGACCATGGCGACCGCCCCGGACTGGAGCGCCTGGCAGACCAGCTGGGACCGGCAGCAGGAGTGGTACCTGCCCGACCGCGAGGAGCGGTTCCGGGTCATGCTCGACATGGTCGAGGCCTGCGTCGGCGCCGAGGCCCGGGTCCTGGACCTCGCCTGCGGCACCGGATCGATCTCCCAGCGGCTGCTGGAGCGCTTCCCCAAGGCCACCGTCACCGGGATCGACCTCGACCCCGCCCTGCTGACCATCGCCCGCGGCACCTTCGAGGGCGACGACCGCGTGGAGTTCGTGACCGCGGACCTCAAGGACCCGCACTGGACGGACCGGCTGCCGCACGCCGAATACGACGCCGTGCTCACCGCCACCGCCCTGCACTGGCTGCACTCCACCGATCTGCGCGTCCTCTACGGGCAGATCGCGGGCGTGGTGCGCACGGGCGGCGTCTTCATGAACGCCGACCACATGCCGGACCCGGCCACCCCGCGCATCAACCAGGCCGAGCGCGCCCTGCGCCACACCCGCCAGGAACGCGCCCGCGCCGCGGGCGCCCTGGACTGGCGCGACTGGTGGCAGCTCGCGGCCGCCGACCCGGTCCTGGCCGAGCCGACCGCCGAGCGCTTCCGGATCTACGGCGAGCACGCCGACGGTGACACGCCTCCCGCAGGGTGGCACGCGGCCACCCTGCGGGAGGCGGGGTTCGGTGAGGCGCGGACCGTGTGGAGTTCGCCGTCCGATGCGATGGTGCTGGCGCTGAAGTGACGGGTGACCGCGCCCCGTAGGGGCGCGGGGAACTGCGCGCTCAGCCGTGACGCGCCCGCGGTCGAGGTTCCCGGGGCTGCGCCCCGGACCCCGAGGCGGTGCGTCGGCTGCGGGCCGGCTGTGGCCGGTCGCGCAGTTCCTCCCCCAGCTACCGCTGGGGGTACCCCCAGCGCCCCTGACGGGGCGCCGTGGTCGCGCCCACGCGGCGGAGCCGCATATCGAACGGGGCCCCGCGCCCCTGACGGGGCGCTACAGCACCTTCGACAGGAACGACTTCGTCCGCTCGTGCTGCGGATTCGTCAGCACGTCCCGCGGCGCTCCCGACTCCACCACCACGCCGTCGTCCATGAAGACGACCGAGTCGCCGACCTCGCGGGCGAAGCCCATCTCGTGCGTGACCACGATCATCGTCATGCCGTCCTCGGCGAGGCCCCGCATGACGTCCAGCACGTCGCCCACCAGCTCCGGGTCCAGGGCCGACGTCGGCTCGTCGAAGAGCATCAGCTTCGGCTCCATCGCCAGCGCCCGCGCGATGGCGACGCGCTGCTGCTGGCCGCCGGAGAGCTGCGAGGGGTAGTTGCCCGCCTTGTCGGCCAGGCCGACCCGGTCCAGCAGCTTCAGCGCCCGCTCGCGGGCGACCGCCTTGGTCTCGCCCTTGACCTGGACGGGGGCCTCCATGACGTTGGCCAGCGCCGTCATGTGCGGGAAGAGGTTGAAGCGCTGGAACACCATGCCGATGTCCCGGCGGTTCTGGGCGACTTCGCTGTCCTTGAGCTCGTAGAGCCGGTCGCCCTTCTGCCGGTAGCCGACGAGTTCGCCGTCGACGTACAGCCGGCCCGCGTTGATCTTCTCCAGGTGGTTGATGCACCGCAGGAACGTCGACTTGCCGGAACCCGAGGGGCCGATGAGGCAGAACACCTCACGCGGTGCGACCTCCAGGTCGATGCCCTTGAGGACCTGTGTGGCGCCGTAGGACTTGTGGACGCCCTCGGCCTTGACCATGGCGCTCATGCGCTGACGCCTCCCTTGGTGCGGTTGCCGAGACCGGCCAGATTCGTCCTGATCTTCTGCCAGGGCGTGAGCGGCAGGCTGCGCAGCGAACCGCGTGCGTAGTACCGCTCCAGGTAGAACTGTCCGACGCTGAAGACGCTGGTGAGGATCAGGTACCAGGTGGCGGCGAGGAACAGCATCTCCACCGTCGCACCGGTGGTCTGCCCGATGTCGGAGGTGGAGCGCAGCAGTTCCAGGTACTGTGCGGCGCTCGCGGCCAGCGACGAGGTCTTGAGCATGTTGATGAACTCGTTGCCCGTCGGCGGCACGATCACGCGCATGGCCTGCGGCAGCACGATCCGGCGGAGCGTCCTGCCCTGGCTCATGCCGAGCGCGTGCGCGGCCTCGGTCTGTCCCTCGTCCACCGACTGGATGCCGGCCCGCACGATTTCGGACATGTACGCGGCCTCGTTGAGCCCGAGACCGAGCAGCGCGGCCATGAACGGCGTCATGAACGAGCTCATGTAGTCACGGTAGATGGGGCCGAGATTGATCTCCGGGAAGATCAGCGCGAGGTTGAACCACAGCAGCAGCTGGACGTAGACCGGGGTGCCGCGGAAGAACCAGATGTAGAGCCAGGAGACGGACGACGTCACCGGGTTCTTCGACAGCCGCATCACGGCCAGCACGATGCCGAGGACGAGACCCAGCAGCATGGCGAGGAGCGAGATGAGGACGGTCTTGCCGAGGCCGGAGACGACGGAGGAGTCGAAGAGGTAGTCGGGGATGGCGCCGTAGTGGACGTTCGCGGAGGCGAACGCGTTGACCAGCAGTCCCAGCAGCGCGATCACGACGGCGGCGGCGACCCAACGCCCGTAGTGCCGTACGGGTATGGCCCGTATGACATCGGGCTCGGGCTGCCCGGGCTGCCCGGTCTGCCCGTCCTTCCCGTCCTTCTCCGGATTCTGCGGCTTCTCCGGCTTCTCTGGGGAGTCAGTCATGGAAACGACCTTTCAACGGTCAGTGCGAGGGAAGGAAGGTCAGGAACCGCCGTTGATCTTCGGTTCCTTGATCGTTCCGGCCTCGACACCCCAGGTCTTCATGACCTTTGCGTAGTCGCCGTTCTTGATGATGGCGTCCAGGGCCTCCTTCAGGGCGTCGCGCAGTTGCGTGTTGCCCTTGGCGACGGCGATGCCGTACGGAGCGGCCTCCACCTGGTCGCCGACGATCTCGAAGTCGTTGCCGCCGCCCGAGGTCTTGACCGCGTAGGCCGCGACCGGGAAGTCGCTGGAGACGGCGTCGACGCCGCCGGCCTTCAGCCGGGTCTGGGCCTCGAGGTCCGTGTCGAACGCCTCGATGCCGATCTTGTCCTTGTCGGCCTTCTCGCACTTGTCCGACTCGGACTTGGCCATGTCGTCCGAGACCGTGCCGCGCTGCACGGCGATCTTCTTGCCGCAGAGGTCGTCCCAGGACTTGATGTCCTTGGTGTCGCCCTTCTTCGTGTAGATCGACACGCCCGCGGTGAAGTAGTCGACGAAGTCGACGCCTTCGCCCACCTTCTTGTGGGTCTTGGAGTCGACGCCCTCCTGCCGGTCCTTGGTGTCGGTCATCGCGGACATCGCCATGTCGTAGCGCTTGGAGCGCAGACCGGTCAGCAGCGTGTCGAACGTGCCGTTGTTGAACTCGAAGGTCACACCGAGCTGCTTGCCGAGCGCGGCGGCGATGTCCGGGTCGATGCCGACGGTCTTGCCGTCCTTCTTGAACTCGACCGGCGGGTAGGCGATGTCGGAGCCGACCTTGATGACGCCCGCGTCCTGGACGGACTTGGGCAGCTTGGCGAAGAGCGGCGCCGAGGACGAGCCCTTGGCGGTGGCCTCCCCGCCACCGTTGCCGGACTTGCCGCGCTGGTCGCCGCAGCCTGTCAGCAGCAGGGCGCCGGCGACCGCGATCGCGCCGGCCGCGGCCAAACGACTCCTGGCGGCAACCGGGCGGGGGGTGGTGCTTGCGGTCATTGCTGGTTCCTCCTGCGGGTGAGGGGGGGTAAGCCGACTGGTCAACACTGCGTGTGGTTCACAAGCGGTAACGCGTTACCCGAGGTGCACAGGGGTACCGAAGAGGTCCGGTGCGCCGTGTGTGCGGTCGCGACCTCGTGCGGTCTGCGCATCTTGCCATCCGGAGTGCCCCATTCGGGGGCCCAGCTATATCAAAATCGGATAACGGGTCGTCCGCATGCGCTACTGGTCGGTAAGGAACCGGTCGGGCTTGGCATGTTTTTGTCACCAGGAATCGCCCATACCCGCAGAACGCCCGGGAACTCGCTCGTCCGCGCTCGCACTCATCCGGTAGAAAGGCACGGGACCCCTCACCCGGGGCTCAGGGCGCGCCGTTTGCAGCGCGCGCCCGGTGTCCGTACCACCCCTGTCACGGACGCGGCGTCCGACCCGCTCCGCATCCCGGGGCGGCTACCCTCGACAGCAGTTACGACAAAGGGGTCAACAACAGTGTCAGCGGAGATTGTGAATCCTCGGAGCGACAGGAGCGACAGCGGTCAGGACGGAGATGCTCACGGCGAGCTCTTCGACCCGGCCTTCGCGCTGCACCGTGGCGGCAAGATGGAGATCCGGGCGACGGTCCCGGTCCGGGACCGGGACGACCTGTCCCTCGCCTACACGCCCGGTGTGGCCAAGGTGTGCAGCGCGATCGCCGAGCAGCCCGAACTCGTCCACGACTACACCTGGAAGTCCCAGGTCGTCGCCGTGGTGACGGACGGCAGCGCGGTCCTGGGCCTGGGGGACATCGGCCCCGAGGCGTCGCTGCCCGTCATGGAGGGCAAGGCCATCCTCTTCAAGCAGTTCGGCGGCGTCGACGCGGTGCCGATCGCGCTCGACTGCCGCGGTGTCGACGAGCTCGTCGACACCGTCGCCCGGCTCGCGCCCTCCTTCGGCGGCATCAACCTGGAGGACATCTCGGCGCCGCGGTGCTTCGAGATCGAGCGCCGCCTCCAGGAGCGCGTGGACATCCCCGTCTTCCACGACGACCAGCACGGCACCGCCGTCGTCACCCTCGCCGCCCTGCGCAACGCGGCCCGCCTCACCGGCCGCGAGCTCGGCGACCTGCGCACCGTCATCTCCGGCGCGGGCGCGGCCGGCGTGGCCATCGCCCGCATCCTGGTCGAGGCCGGCATCGGCGACGTCGCCGTGTGCGACCGCAAGGGCATCGTCTCCCGGGACCGCGAGGACCTCACCGACGTCAAGCGCGAACTGGCCGGATTCACCAACAGGTCCGGTCTCTCCGGCTCGTTGGAGACCGCGCTCGACGGCGCGGACGTCTTCATCGGCGTCTCCGGCGGCACGGTCCCGGAGAGCGCCGTGGCCACGATGGCCGACAATGCGCTCATCTTCGCGATGGCGAACCCCACGCCGGAGATCCACCCGGACGTCGCCCACAAGTACGCGGCCGTGGTCGCGACCGGCCGCAGCGACTACCCGAACCAGATCAACAACGTCCTCGCCTTCCCCGGCATCTTCGCCGGCGCGTTCCAGGTGCGGGCCACGCGGATCACCGAGGGCATGAAGCTGGCGGCCGCCGAGGCGCTGGCCGCTGTGGTGGCCGATGAGCTCAGTGCGGAGTGCGTGATTCCGTCGCCGTTCGATCCTCGGGTCGCGCCCGCCGTCACCGCCGCCGTGGCGCTTGCCGCGCGGAAGGACGGGGTTGCGCGGCGCTGAGCCGAGGTGTGGTTCGGCGGCTGCGGGTCGTTCGTGGTTGCTCGCGCGGTTCCCCGCGTCCCTACGGGGCGCGGGGAACCGCTTGGACGGACGCGGCGCGTGTCACATGCGTTTGCGGTTCCGCCGCGGGCGCGGCCCCGGCTAGGTTCTGATCATGTTCGCTGCCTATGCCGCACGCATCGACCGTGACCAGCCGCTGAACGGCCTCGAGTTGGGGGAGCGCCCCGAGCCCGAGGTGCGGCCCGGCTGGACGACCGTCACCGTCAAGGCCACCTCCCTCAACCACCACGACCTGTGGTCGCTGCAGGGTGTGGGCCTGTCCGAGCAGGCCCTGCCCATGATCCTCGGCTGTGACGCGGCCGGGATCGACGAGGACGGCAACGAGGTCGTCCTGCACTCCGTCATCGGCCAGACCGGCCACGGCGTGGGCCCGGACGAGCCCCGCTCGATCCTCACCGAGCGCTATCAGGGCACGTTCGCCGAACGCGTCGCCGTGCCGGCGTGGAACGTGCTGCCGAAGCCGAAGGAGCTGTCCTTCGAGGAGGCGGCCTGCCTGCCGACCGCGTGGCTGACCGCCTACCGGATGCTCTTCACCAACGCGAATGTGCGGCCGGGCCAGAGCGTCCTGGTGCAGGGCGCCGGAGGCGGCGTGGCCACCGCGGCCATCGCGCTGGGCGCGGCCGCCGGACTGCGGGTCTATGCGACGAGCCGCGACGCGGCCAAGCGGGAGCGCGCCGTGGAACTGGGCGCGGTCGCGGCGTTCGAGACGGGCGCGCGGCTGCCGCAGCGCGTGGATGCGGTCATCGAGACGGTGGGCGCGGCGACGTGGTCGCACTCGGTCAAGTCCCTGAAGCCCGGGGGCACTTTGGTCATCTCGGGCGCGACCAGCGGGCCCAACCCGCCCGCGACCGAGCTCAACCGCATCTTCTTCCTGGAGCTGAAGGTCCTCGGCTCGACGATGGGCACGAAGGACGAGCTGGCGGACCTGCTCGACTTCTGCGCGGCGACCGGGGTCCGGCCGGTGATCGACTCGGTCCTGCCGCTTGACCGGGCGCGGGAGGGCTTCGAGAAGATGGCGGGCGGAGACCTGTTCGGAAAGGTGGTCCTGACCGTCTGAGCCCCGCAGGGGAGGTACCGGGTGTTACGCGCGGTCCTGGCGGCCTTGTTGGTGGCCGTGGCACCGGCCCCGCCCCCGGCGGGGCCGGTCCCGCTCCGTGGCTGGAACGTCGAGGACAAGACCCACCGCGGCCCCGACGCCCTCCGGGACATCACGGAACGCCACTTCCGCGACCTTTCCGCCCACGGTTTCACCTTCGTTCGCCTGCTGGTGTTCTGGGACGATCTGGAACCGGTTCCCGGCCATTACAGCGAGCGATATCTCGCCCGAATCGAGCGCATTCTGGACTGGGCGCACCGGTATCGCCTCCGCGTGCTCCTGGATGCCCATCAGGACGTCTACGGACCGGCTTTCGGCGGCCACCGCGGCATTCCGGAATGGGCCACGCGCACGGACGGCCTGCCGTATACGCCGCATCCCGGCGACTGGTTCTCCGAGTACTACGAGCCCGCCGTACAGGCCGCGTTCGAGCACCTTTACCAGGATGCGGATCTGCGGAATGCGCAGGCCCGCATGTGGCAGGTGCTGGCCGCCCGGTTCGTACGGCATCCGGCGGTTCTCGGCTACGACCTGATGAACGAGCCGATGGGAAAAGTGCGCCCCGGCGAGGACTTCCCCGCCGCGGCGCGCCGCATCGAATCGACGCAACTGACGCCGATGTACGGGCGTATTGCCGCGGCGATCCGCCGCGTGGACCGGCGGAACTGGCTGTTCGTGGAGCCGACCCCCGCCGCCGGCGAGGGCCTGCCCACCGGGCTCGGCCGGATCGCCGACCCGAAGGTGGTGTACGCGCCGCATCTGTACGACGCGGCGATGGAGGCGGGACGGGACTACGACCCCGCCTCCGGCTGGCTCGCGCGGTTCGAGGCCGCCGTGGTGCGGTACGCGCGGGAGTACAAGGTCCCCGTCGTGGTGGGCGAATGGGGCTCGCCCCGCAGCGAGTTGCCGCACATGCGGCGGTTCTACCGCGACGCGCTGGCGTCGATGGAGCGGTACACCTCCGGCTGGGCGAGCTACACCTGGTGCTACGGGGCCGGGTACTGCGCGGTGGACACGGCGGGCCGGTTCCTGCCGAACAAGGAGCTCACCGCGCGCCCGTTCACTCCTTCCGGCCCCGCCCTCGACTGAGCACGGCGCCGATGCCGGCCGCCGCCTCCGTCAAGTGGGCCCGTACCTCCGCCAGCTGATCGGCCGTCACGCCGTGGTCCCGGGCCGTGTCCCGCACCTCGTCGCGGAACCGGTCGAGCAGCCGCTCGAGTTCGCGGCCGGCGTCCTTCCACGACTGCCGGGCCCGCCGGCTCTCCTCCTTGGCCCGCCGGGCCTGCTCCTTCCACTCCTCCTTCGCGCGCCGCAACTCCTCCCTGGCGCCCGCGAAGTAGTCGGTGAACGCCTCGGCGCCGCCCGGTCCGCCGCCCGCCCCGTTGCCCGCGCGGGCCCGCAGTGCGGCCTCGCGCATCTCGCGGCGCAGGTCGCCGGCCGCGCCGCGGACGTCCTCGCGGATGTCCGCGGCCAGCGCGGCGACGGATTCGCCGATCTCCAGCTCCAGCTCGGCCAGTTCGCCCTGCCGGTCGGCGAGTTCGGCGCGCCCGGCGTCCGTGATGGAGTAGACCTTTCGGCCGCCCTCCGTCGCGTGCGTGACGAGCCCCTCGGCCTCCAGCTTGGCCAGCCGCGGGTACACCGTGCCGGCCGACGGCGCGTAGAGCCCCTGGAAGCGCTCCTCCAGCTGCCGGATGATCTCGTACCCGTGGCGCGGCGCCTCGTCGAGGAGCTTGAGCAGATAGAGCCGCAGCCGGCCGTGGGCGAAGACGGGGGCCATCAGAGCACCTTCCCTTCCACCGGACCGGGGCCCGGTTCCGCGGATTCCGCCGGCCGGCGCAGGAGCGCCACGCCGCCGGACACCGTGGTGATCTTCAGGCGGCCGTTGCCCGTCCCCAGCCGCCCGGTGATGCGCTTGGCGCCCCACTGCCCGCCGACCCGCAGGTCCTCGAAGGCGCAGGAGACCGGGCCGCTGGCCGTGTTGGCCTCGACCTCGGCGTCGACCGGGTGCGGCAGCCGGATGGCGATCTCGCCGGAGACGCTGGTGAGCGTGAGCGAGGGGTTCGTCCCGGCGGTGCCGGAGAGGTCGACGAGCATGTCGCCGCTGACGGAGTCGGCCTTGACCGTGCCGCCCTCGGTCTCGACCAGCGTGAGGCTGCCGGAGACGGAGTTGAAGCGCAGCTCGCCGCCGAGCGACTGGGCCTCCAGGCGGCCGGAGACCGTGTCGGCCCGGACCGCGCCCGTCAGGCCGACGAGCGTGGCCTCGCCGGAGACGGTGGCGATCTTGGCGTCGCCGGAGGTGCGGGAGACGACGGCGCCCGCGGAGACGGTGCCGACGTCGACGGGCGTGGCCGTCGGGACGGTGAGCGTGACGGTGACCCTGCGGTACCGCTCCTTGGGGTCGAACCACTTGAGGAAGCCCGCCCACGGCACGTCGTCATATGTGACGGTCAGGGTGCCGCTCGTGTGGGTGACGGTGAGCGGGGGGCCCTCGATCTCCGTCAGCTCCAGCCGGGCGGGCCCGGTGTCCGTGCCGACGACGTTGACCGTGCCGGCCACGAGGCGCACCTTCAGGGCCGTGACCGGCTCGTCGAAGGTGAGCTTCTGTGGCGCGGTCAGTGACCACTTCGACTGGGTGGGCATTCCGGGCCTCCTCTGACCAAGGACGCAACATATCGCGTCTTGCAAGACACGATATATCGCGGCCGGTGGAAGTCAAGTGCCGCCGCCGTGGCTTAGCGTTGACGCATGTCCGCAACTGATCACAGCCGGGCGGCGGGGGTTCTGCTGCTCTGCCGGGCCGAGCCCGACCGCGTCCGACCTTCCGCGCAGCTCCTGCGCGAACCGCTCCTCCTGGCCCCGGCGGGCGAGGGGTGGAGCGTGCTCGTGCCGGGTGAGGAGGCCTGGCGCGAGGAGGGCTCGCAGATCGCCGCCATGACGGCGGACTGGGCACACGCGCTGACCGTCGCCGAGACCTGGCCGGCGGTCGGGCTGTGGTGGGACGAACAGGGCGCGGGCTTCGTGGTGGCGTCCGGCTTCCGCCGCACCGTCGGCTACACGTGGCTCGCGGACGGTACGCCGCTGGGCGGCGAGGACGCGATGACCGCGCTGCGGGCGCGGCTCGGGCTCGATCCGGTGCTGGACGCCGAGGCGTTCGACCGGCTCACGGAGGCGGACTCCGACGCGGATGCCGCTGCGCGGGTGCTCGGACTGATCGCGGTGCTGTCGCGGGCGGGGCTGGACCTGGGCCCCGGGCTGGCCCCCGGCGCCGGGGCGGAGCGGCTGCGGGCCGCGGCCGGGTCCCTGCCGGAGGCGGAGCCGGTGGAGTGGCCGGGGTGGCGGGCCGCCGTGCGCGGGCCGCGGGCCCGGGCGCTGGGGGTGGCCGAAGTGGCCGTCGGCGCGGGCCTGCTGCTGTGGGGGCGGCGGCGCCCCCGGGTCCGCCTGGCGGGTGCGCTGCTTGTCGCGGACGGCGCTCTGACCATCGCGTACGACACGTGGCGGGCGCGTAAGGGCTGAGGTTTCCGGGGCTGCGCCCCGGACCCTGCTCCGTCGTCGGCTGCGGGCCGTCCGGGGCTGGTCGCGCAGTTCCCCGCGCCCCTTCGGGGCGCAGACGTCTCTCGTCTGCTGCGGACCGTCGGTGGCGGGGGCATGCGCCCCGTAAGGGGCGCGGGGAACTGCGCGAGCAACCGCAGCGGACCCGCAGCCGACGACGCAACCCCTACTCGTCGTCCTCGTCGTCCAGCCGCGCCAACCACGTCGCGAGACGTTCCACCGGCACCTCGAAGTCCGGGTTGAGGTCCACGAACGTGCGGAGCTGTTCGGCGACCCAGCCGAGGGTGACCTCGTCCTCGCCCCGCCGGTTCTCCAGCTCCTCGATGCCGCGGTCGGTGAAGTACAACGCACTCTCCGTCAGTGATAGTCAGCGATGGTCACGCATTACGGGTAGAGGCCCCAGGATAGGTCCGACTAGCCTGCTGCATCATCGCGGCTAGCGGGGGGTGGGACGCGTGGCTCAGGGGATCACTCAGGTCCGCCTGGACGACGGCACCGTCGTCTGGGCACGGATCACGGAAGCGCACGAACTCGGCGAGGACGACACGGCGGACGACGGCGGCTACGCCGACTCCAGCGCCGTGCGCCGCGTCGCCGACATGACCGACGGCCTGTCCGACGTCGTCCGCGGCGTCGTCGGCTCGCTCCGCATGGGCCTCGCGGCAGCGGCCCCGCAGGAGGTCGAGGTCGAGTTCGGGATCGAGCTGTCGGCCAAGGCCGGCAAGGTCATCAGCCTGCTCGCGGACGGCGAGGGCAAGGCGTCGATCACGGTACGGCTCACCTGGAACCAGGCGGAACGAGCGGAGCCCGCCGCCGCGACCCCGGCCGCTCCTTGAGCGCCTGGGACGGCCCCGCGCGCCGGTCGGTCGTACGCATTTCCGCGCCGGGCGGAGGGTATGAGCGAAGCGGCACCGGGTTCTGGGGCAGTGGCTTCTTCATCGCACCGGGGTGGGTGCTGACCTGTGCCCATGTCGTGGGGAACGGGGGTGGCGGCGTGCTCGGCGGCAGTACGGCCATCGACATCACCGACGCGGACGAGCGCACGGTGCAGGGCCGCGTCGCGCTGGTCCTGCCCGGACCGGCCGACCCGGACGCGCCGCCGCGCCGCTGGCCCCTGCCGGACCTCGCGCTGGTGGAGGTGGCGGACGCGGACGGCGCCGACTGCCTCTGGCTGAGCGACCGTTCGACGATCGTCCCCGCCCCGGTCAGCCTGCACGGCTGGTCGCTGGAGACCGGCGAGCTGGCCCTGCGCTTCGGCGTCGGCATCGCGGCCGGCGGCGACGGCACCGAGGGCAATGCGATGCTGCTGCGCGGCGAGATCCCGGTGGCCGGCTGCTCGGGCGGGCCCGTGGTGGACACCGCCCGCGGCGCGGTGATCGGGATGAGCAAGGGCCGCGGCAAGGACACCGCGGGCCTGGCCGTGCCCATCACGGCGCTGCGCCGCATCGCCGACGACGCCCCCGGCCGCAGCCTGCTGCACTCCGTCGTCCGGGCCCACGACCGCCACCACTTACGGCGCTACCGCACCCTGGGCATGCGCAGCTGGACGGGCCTGCAGCAGGATCACCGCCCGCACGCGGCCGACAGCTTCACGCCGGTGCTGCGCGCCCATCTCTTCGCCCGGCTCGCGGAGTTGCCGCCGCCCGGCACGCCCGCCGAGGTCATGGCGCTGGTGGACCGGGCCAAGCGCCGGGTGATCCAGGGGCCGTACCAGCCGGGGGTCGAGCACGACCCGCGCAGCTGGCGCGAGGGCGTGGGCCTGCTCTACGACGTGCGCGCCGGCGACGATGCCGACGGCCGCGACCCGGGCCGCGGCCCCGGGCGGGACCTGGAGCTGGAGGCCGTGCTGCTGTACACGGCCCTGGTGGTGGCGGAGCTCGGCCGGCCGGGGCGGCCGGGCCCGGCTGTGGACGGGCAGCTGCTGCGCGACGTCGGCACCTGGCTGGAGAACCACGCCGAGCCGCTCACCGACGTCATACGGTGGGAGATCGACGACATCCTGCACGGCGGCGCCCCCGACGGCCCGGTGCCGTTCCGCCGGCCGCGGCCCGACACCGTCGACCTGGACAAGCGCCCGTCACGCCCCGTCGCACCCGCCGCCACCCCGGCGCGCGCCCGCGCCGATGTGATCGTCGAGGTCGACGACGTGCTCTACGGCACCCGCTACCCCTGGCGCGTCAAACTCCTGCTGGAGGACGACCTGGTGACCCCCCTCAAGTTCGACGAGGAGGGCGTGCCCCGGGCCCTGCTGCGCGAGGCGCTGCGCGAGCCGATCGCCGAGGCGCTGAGCCTGGGGGACGTGGGGGAGCATCTGGCCGCCCTGCACGTGGTGTTGCCGCGCGAACTGTTCGACGAGCCGCTCGACACCTGGCAGTTGACCCCGCCGGGCCGCGCCGCCTCCGGCATCGACCCGCACACCATGCCGCTGGGACAGCGCAGAGTGGTCGTCGTACGCGACCGGCGCCGCCGGGACTTCCCCGCGATACCGGAGTGGCGCCGCCGCTGGAAGGCCGCGGCCGCGGGCCCGCTGACGGCCGTCTCGCTGCGCAAGGAGGTGCCGGAGCCGGGCCACGACAGCCCGCGCCGGGAGACCGGGCACGCGACGTACCGGAGACTGTCGTTCGTGGCCGACACCGCGGTGCCGGTCTACTGCGGCGAGGCCGCGGCGGGCGCGGGGGCCGCCGCGATGGAGGCGGCGCTGGCCGCCGGGCACGCGGTGGCGATCTGGCGGCGCTGCGCCCCGGACCACCGCGACTGCGCGGACTTCCACGACCAGGTCTCCCGGCTGGTGAGCGAGGCCGGCACGGCCGAGGGGCTGCCCCACCGGATACGCGAACTCCGCATCGCCTGCGGGGATCCCGACGAGATCGACCCCGGCGCGCGGTGGGCGCAGTCGATCGCCCTGCTCCTCGACTCGCCGGACCATCCGCCGCTGCCCGACACGCCGTTGTACGCCCCCGGCACATGGCCAGGGGTGTCGTGATGGCGGTGCGCACGGCTCCGGCGGCCGGTACCTTCGTCCCGGGAGCGGCGCCGGCCCATCGGACACCCCTGAGGTCACCATCAGCCGTGAGGAGCCACGCGTGAACGATTGGCGCATCTACCGAGGGGCGGGCCTGCCGCACGACGGGATCCGGCGGCTGCCGCCGCCCCCGCCCTGGCGGGACTTCGCCGCGACGGCGCCCGACGCGGGGGCCGCCACCGATCCCAGCGCCGCGCGCCGGCTCGGGGTGCTGCGCCGGCTGGTGGAGAACCACCACCCGCGCCCCGAGGAGGTCGAGGCCGTCAACGCCGCGCTCTACCTGCGCCGCCCGCTGCTGGTGACGGGCAACCCGGGCACCGGCAAGTCGACGCTGGCGCACGCCGTCGCCCATGAGCTGGGCCTGGGCAGGGTGCTGCGCTGGCCGATCGTCAGCCGCTCCACGCTGCGCGACGGGCTGTACCACTACGACGCCATCGCCCGCCTCCAGGACGTCCAGCTGGAGCGGGCCGGGGGCGACGGCGGGGAGCGGCGCTCCATCGGCTCGTACGTCCGCCTGGGCCCGCTCGGCACGGCGCTGCTGCCGGCGGAGCAGCCGCGGGTGCTGCTCGTCGACGAGCTCGACAAGAGCGACCTCGACCTGCCCAACGACCTGCTCAACGCCCTGGAGGAAGGGGAGTTCCACCTTCCGGAGCTGGAGCGGATCGCCGACCGGGAGCCCGAGGTCGAGGTGCTCACCGACGACGGCGGGCGGGCCGTGATCCAGGGCGGGCGGGTGCGCTGCACCACCTTCCCGCTGATCGTGCTCACCTCCAACGGCGAACGCGACTTCCCCGCGGCCCTGTTGCGGCGCTGCATCCAGCTCGACCTCAAACCGCCCGGCGAGGAGCAGCTGACCGCGATGGTGCGGGCGCACCTGGGGGACGACGCCGTGACCGACGGCGACGCCCTCATCCAGCGCTTCCTGGACCGCGAGCCGGGTGAGGTCATCGCCGCCGACCAGCTGCTGAACGCCCTCTTCCTCACCCAGCACGCGCCGCGCACGGAACGGGTCACGCGGGACCGGCTCGCCGAAATGCTGATGCAGCCACTCGACCGTCCGAGGTGATGACATGACGGCGCCGCCCCCCGAGCAGCCGCTGGGGCAGCTGGTCGCCCGCCTGCGCGCCGCCTCCTGGGAGCTCACGGCGGAGGAGCTCGCGGACGCGGTGTGGCTGGCCCGGTGGACGGGCCCGTACCCCGCGGAGCAGGGGCACGGGGCGGAGAGCGAACCGGAGCCGCCGCGCCCCGCGTTCGCCGACGGCGGCGTGCACAGCGCCGTCGAGGCCCCGGAGGCCCGCCCGCCCGGGCGGGACGACGGTGCGCCGCCGGCGGAGCGGTCCGGTGCGTCGCGGCTCGCCGAGCGCACCGGTCCCGTGCAGCTGTACGCCCGCGGCGGCCGCACCGGCGGCGGCGTCGACGCCTTCCCGATACGGATCCCGATGGCCGCCTCCCTGCCCGGACTGCTCGGCCTGCAGCGGGCGTTGCGGCCGCTGCGGGGCTACCGGCCCGCGGCGGCGCGCGCCCGGGGGCCGCTGGACGAGGACGCAACCGCCGAGCGCGGCGCCTGCACGGGCGTCCTGTACCCCGTCTTCCGGCGGGGCGGGCGGCGGGCGGCGTCCATGCAGCTGCTGATGGACGCCTCGCCCTCCATGGTGGTCTGGGAACGGATGCTGGAGGAACTGCGGCAGACCTGCGCCCAGCTGGGCGTCTTCCGGGACGTCCAGGTGCGCTATCTGCACCGGGCGGACGACGGCACGCCGCTCGTCGGCACCTCGGCCTCGCCCGCCGCGGCACGCCGGCAACGACCGCGGCCCGCCGACCAGTTCCGTGACCCGACCGGGCAGCGGCTCACGCTCGTCATCAGCGACTGCGTGGGGCCGCTGTGGCAGGAGGGGCGGGCACAGCGGCTGTTGCACCACTGGTCGCGGAGTTCGCCGCTGGCCGTCGTGCAGCCGCTGCCGCCGCGGATGTGGCCGCGGACGGCGCTGCCCGCGGGAGGCGGCACGCTGGTGCGCGACCCCGGGCCCGGCGGCCGGCTGGGCTTCGAACCCGAGGGCTACGGCCCGTTGCCCGCCCCGGGCGCGCTGCCCGTGCCCGTCCTGCTGCCCACGCGCGAGGCGCTGGGCAGCTGGGCGCGGCTGCTGTCCGGCCCCGGCCGGACGACCGTGCACGGCGCCGCGGGCTGGCTGCTGCCGGACCACCCGGCCCGGCCGGTGCCGCCCGGGTGCACCGGCCGCGACGCCGACCAGCTGCTCCGGACGTTCCGGGCGGGCGCCTCGCCCGGGGCGCTGCGGCTCGCCGTGCACCTGGCCGCCGTTCCGCTGACGCTGCCGGTGATGCAGGTGGTGCAGCGCGCGATGCTGCCCGACACCGGGCCCATGGAACTGGCCGAAGTCCTGCTGGGCGGGCTGCTGCAGCGCGTCCCCGACCCCCGGGACGACGGGTTCCCCGGCGTGGACGCGGCCTCGTACTGGTACGAATTCGCCGACGGCGTGCGGGAGATGCTGCTCCGCAACCTCGACCGCGGCGCGGCGGCCCTGGTGCTCAAGCACTGCTCGGACTATGTGGAACGGCACTTCGGCAAGGGCGCCCGCAACTTCGCCGCCCTCGCGGCCGCGCAGCTCGCGGGCGACGAGCCCGTGGCGCCGGGCCCCGAGCGGCTGCTGTCGGGGGCCGCCGAGCCCGAGCTGTTCGCGGAGATCCCCGCCCGCGTGGTGCGCTGGTACCGGCCCGTGCCGGTGGGCAGCGGCCCCGTGGGCGAGGCGGAACGGCTGCTGCGCCTGTGGCGGGTCCAGGCCGACCCGACCCTGCTGCACCGCGCCCGCACCCTGGCCCGCCCGGCGGCCGGCGCCCCGCTCGCCGTGGAGGGGGACGCCGACGGCATAAGGGCCAGGATCGTCCTGGGCGAGGTGCTGCTGGCCCTGGCCGGCACCGAGGCCGTGCGCGGCGACGCACAGGCGTGCCGCAGCGTGCTGGAGGAGGCCGTCGACCTGCTGGACGAGGTCCACGCCCACACCCCCGCGGGCAGCCCCCGGCACACGGAGGCGGCCCTGGAACTGGCCGCGGCCCACCACGCCTGCTGGAAACAGCACGGCGGCGACCACCACCTGCTGACCGCCGCCCGCATACTGCGCGCCCTCCCCGGCGGCCGCCCGGCCCGGCATCTGCGCCTGGGCCGCGTCCTGCTGGACCTGGGCGCCGCGCACGCGGCCGAGGCCGCCGCCGAACTCCGCATCGCCTGCGACCTCCTGGACACCACGGAGGCCCCGCCCGCACAGCGCTGCGCGGCCCTGCTCGACCTGGCCGGGGCGCTGCGCCTGGCACAGGCCCCCGCCACGGAGTCGCTCGCCGTCCTGGCCCGCGCCTCGGCCTCGGCCACGGACGACCTGCAGCGGCTGGCCTGCCTGGCGGAACAGGCCCGCGCCCATGACTCCGCCGGGGCGCCGGCCGAGTCGGACGAGGCCTATGCGGCCGCGGTCGCCCTCACGGACCGGCACAGTGTGCAGCGCTGCGAACTCCTCATGGAATGGGGCGAGTCGCTGCTGCGCCGGGCCGCCGCCGGGGCGCCCCGGCCGTCCCGCGGCCCGGACCTGTCGACTCCGCCGCACGGCACGCCGGTGGTGCCGGTTCCCTCTCAGGCGTCCGTCGATCCGGACCGGTCGGCGGTGGCCGCTGCCGCCGAGGGGGTGGACGATGCGGCCGCCCGCGCCGAGGCCGTGCTGCGGGAGGCGTTCGCCATGAGTCCGGGGCGGTCGCCGTTGCTGTCGCGGACCCAGCTGCTGCTCGGGCGGGCGCTGGTGCTGCGGTTCCGGCGGCAGGGGTTCCTGCCCGACCTGTACGAGAGCAGTCACCTGCTGGAACAGGCCGCGCGGCGCGCACCGGACGGGCCCACCCGGGCCGAGGCCTGGCTCGAACTCGGCGAGGCACGGCTGGCGTTGGCCGAGCGCGGGGCGGCACCGCAGGCCGACGCGGCCGCGGCGTTCGCGTCCGCCGTGGAGGAGGCCCGCACGGCGGAGGCGTACCTCGTCGCGGCCCGGGCCGCCCACCGGTACGGCATCGTCCTGGAGGGCATGGGACTCCACCGCTCCGCCCTCGCCGCCTACCGCGACGCACAGCGCGCCTGGCACGAACTCACCGACCGGCTGGCCGAGGTGCCGTGGGACGAGGTCGAGGCCAACCGGAACAGCATCCGGCGGCTCGAACGCGTTTCCGGATGACGGGGCCTGGGAAGAACCGTGCAGCCGCGGGGCCGTTCCGCGGCGGGCGGCAGGGAGGAGAAGAGGGTGCCGAAGCACGAGAGCGGAACGCTGCCGCTGCCCGACCTCACCGGGATGAGCCTGCGCTCGCTGCGTGCGGCGCGCCCCGAACAGGACCCGGTCCTGGCGGCCGTCGTCGACCGCGCCCTGCAGCGCCCGGCGGAGCTGGGGGAGACCTGGTACTCGTGCGGTACCGAGGGCGGCCGGGCGCGCGGATGATGCCCGGCCCCCGGCCCGCCGGGCCGGCCCTGGCGCGCCTGGCCCGCACCCGGTCCGCCCACGGTGACGTCGCCCTGCTGCTCGGCGGGGTGCACAGCCGCCGCCTGGTGCTGCTCAAGTCCCTGCTGACCCGGCTGGAGCGGCACCCCGGCGCCGTACCCGCCCCCGCCCGCCAACGCTTCGAGGACCACTGGAGGTTGCTGGAGGCCGCCGAGTCGCTGCACCCGCACTCGGTGCGCCGCACCCTCGACTACCCGGCCGTGGGCCACTGGCTGGCCCGCGTCCTCGCCGCCGCGGACGGCGGACAACTGGCCGGCCTCCTGGACGGGTTCGGGGCCGTCGCCGCCTCCGCCGCCCTGCGGGCGGGCACCGACTTCACCCTCGAACTCGCCGCCCCCGGCGGCGTGCTGGCCCTGCCCGGCATCGGCGTACTGGGCTGCGGCACCCCCACGGCCCGCCTCACCGCCCGCGGCCCGGCGGCCCACCTCGACCCCGGCCCCGTCCTGCACCGCGCCGCCGGGCGCGTGCACGGCAGCGGCACCGGCTGGCGCGGCCTGCGCCCGCTCCCCGGCAGCGCCGGCTGTCTGGACGACCTGGACCCGTATCGAGCCCCGCCCGGCGGCGTCGGCCACACCGCCCTGCCCGCCGCCCCGCGTTCGGCCACCGCCGTCCAGCCCTGGCTGCCCCGCTGGCGCGCGGCCCTGGCCCTGCTGCGCTTCGCCGACCCGCTGCGCGCCGCGGAGACCACGGCCCTGCTGCGCTGTCTGGTGCCGCTCACCCGCAGCGGCCCGCTGGGCCATGATGCGGGGCAGATCAGCGCCACCCTCCGGGCGGCCCCCGGAGCGGTGCTCTGCACCCTGCCGGACACCGCGGCGGACCTGGCCGAGGTCCTCGTCCACGAGACCCAGCACAGCAAACTCGCCGTGCTCCACGACCTCGTACCGCTGCACCGGGCCGGCCCGGACGCCGTCCACCAGGTCCCCTGGCGCCCCGACCCGCGGCCCTTCGAGGGCGTGCTCCAGGGCACGTACGCCCATCTCGCCCTCGCCGACTTCTGGACCCGGGCGGCCCGCCGCGACGGCCTCGCGCCCACCGTCCGGAATGTCGCCGTGGCGCGGGGTGATGCCTGCCGCAGGCAGGTCGCGCAAGCCCTGCCCCTCCTGCTTGAATCCAGGGAACTGACTCCCGCCGGACGGGAGTTCGCGGCCTGTATGCAGCAGCACCTCGGCTGCCTGCGGCGGTCCGTGGGCCCGTCGGCGACGGTCTGCGGAACGTCACCTTCCAGTGACGTACGGTAATCTTGGGGCAAAGCCGGTCTCGGCCGGGGGCACCGCGAAGGAACGAGGGAGACGGGCGATGAGCACGCAGCGGCAGGGTTCCGGCAGCGGTTCGGCGCAGGCCGGCGAGAGCTTCGTCGTCGTCTTCGCCGGGTTCCACCGGCCCTGGGGCACCTGGATCTCCCACCGCCTGGAGAGCCACGGCCACTCCGTCGTCCTGCACCGCTGGGACCCGCGCCGCGAGGTGCCGCTGGAGGACTACCTCGGCGACCTGCTGCTGGCCACCGGCCGGATCCTGCTGGTGCTGGACGACTGGTTCTTCGCCCTCGGCCCGCGCCGCGAGGGCGAGTGGTCCGAGGCCCTGCGCGGCATCGTCGCCCGCAACGCCGACCGCTTCGCCGCCGTCAACCTCACCAACCGCCCCCTGCTGCCCGCCACCGTCGTCCTCAAGCCCGTCGAACTGTGGGGCGTGGGAGCCCAGGAGGCCGAGCGCCGGCTGCTCGGCCGGCTCGACCTCCCGGCCGGCCCCGCCCGCCGCTCCCTGCCACCCGGCCCCGGCACCCGCTACCCCAACGACCCGCCCGCCGTCTGGGGCGAGGTCCCCCGCCGCAACGCCCGCTTCACCGGCCGCGACGACCTGCTCAACTCCCTCCAGGAACAGCTGATGGACGCCGACCAGGGCACCGCCGTGTGCGCCCTGGTCGGCATGCCCGGCATCGGCAAGACCCAGCTGGCCGCCGAGTACGCGCACCGCTTCAGCTCCGACTACGACGTCGTCTGGTGGGTCAACTCCGACACCCGCGGCACCCAGCGCGAGCGCCTCGGCGAACTCGCCCCCGAACTCGGCCTGATCGCCGGCTCCGAGCCCGGCGAGCGCATCCGCGCCGTCCACGAGGCGCTGCGCCGCGGCGACCCCTACCCCCGCTGGCTGCTGATCTTCGACGGCTGGGACGACCCGGAGGGTGCCGAGGACCTGCTGCCCGACGGCGCGGGCCATGTGCTGATCACCTCCCGCAACCGCCGCTGGGCCGAGGCCGGCGCCACCCCCGTGGAGATCCCCGGCTTCCAGCGCCACGAGTCCACCGGCTACCTGATGCGCCGCGCCCCGCGGATCACCGCGGAGGAGGCCGACGCGGTCTCCGCCGAGCTGGAGGACATCCCCCTCGCGCTCGTCCAGGCGGCCGCCTGGCTGGGCGAATCCGACATGGACGTCGCCGACTACCTGCGCATGGTGCGGAGCGGCGAACTCGCCGGATTCGCCGACCAGCCGGGCTTCGACAGCGTTCCCCGCTCGTCCCTCACCTCCTGGTCGATACTGATCAACCGGCTCCGCGAGGCCCAGCCCCACGCCGTCGAACTCCTGTCGCTGTGCACGGCGTTCGCGCCCGGCCGGATCCCCATCGGCCTCGTGCGCCGCCTCCCGCCGTCCCAACTGCCCGAGGGCCTCGCCTGGCTCGCCGGCGACCTGCCCAGCTGGACCCGTGCCCTCGACACCCTCGTCAGCTACTCCGTCATCAGCGCCCGCGACACCCGCACCGCCCTGGCCGGCGAACCCGGCCCCGAACAGGAGTCGGTGCATATGCACCGGCTCGTCCACGACATCGTCTCCCGCCTCACCGCCCCCGACGAGCAGCGCGAATACCGCCGCGTCGTCCGCCGCACGCTCGCCGCCGCCGACCCCGGCAACCCCCAGGACAGCCGCCTGTGGCCGCGCTACGCCGAACTGCTGCCCCACCTGGAGCCCTCCGGCGCGTTCGCCAGCAACGACGCGGGCGTCCAGACGACCGTCCTCAACCTGCTGCGCTACTGCTTCCGCAGCGGCGAGTTCCGCCTCGGCGCCGAACTCGCCGAGAAGATCCGCATGCAGTGGTCCGAGATGTTCCCGCCCGAGCACCCGCGGATGCTCGACCTCACCACCCAGCAGACCAACATCCTGCGCTCCCACGGCGGTTTCCGCGCCGCCTACGAACTCGACCGCGCCGTCCTGGAACGCCTGCGCTGCACCCCCGGCGCCGAACCCACCGCCCTGATGACCGCCACCAGCAGCCTCGCCGCCGACCAGCGGTACCTCGGTCAGTACGCCGAGGCGCTGCAGATGCAGCGCGAGGTCCTGGACACGGCCCTGCGACTGCTGGGCCCCGACGACTACCTGACCCTCCTCGCCCAGCACAACCTGGGCCTGGGCCTACGGCTGCTGGGCCGCTACGCCGAGGCGTACGACATCGACCTGGAGACCCTGCGCAAGCGCGAGGCCCTGCTGCGCACCCGGCACGCCGCCACCCTCGTCTCCGGCCTCTCCTGCGCCCGCGACCTGCGCCTGATGGGCCGCTACGCGGACGCCCTGGCCCGCCAGGAACTGGTGGTCCGCATGCACATCCAGGTCCTCGGCCCGCAGCACCCGCAGACCCTGCGCGCCCGCCACAACCTGGTGCTCTGCGAACGCCGCGCCGGGACGCTGCAGGACATCGGCGGCGCGATGGCCGGCCTGCTGGAGCAGATGGAGCAGGTCCACGGGCGCCGCCACTACGCCACGACGACCTTCCTCGTGGACTACGGCAACTACCTGCGCGAGCACGGCGAACTGGACCACGCGCGCGACCTCATCCTGGAGGGCGACCACGCCTTCCGCGAACTGCTGGGCCCCGCACACCCGATCAGCACCGGGATGCAGTCCAACGTGGGCCTCATCCTGCAGGCGGCGGGCGAACGGGCCGACGCGCTCACCCTGTTCGAGCAGGCGTACGCGGGCCTGGCGGCCGCGCTGGGCCCCGACCACCCCGCGGTCCTGGGCTGCGCCCTGAACGCGGCCGCCGGCCGCAACTTCAACGGCCGCCTGGACAGCGCGGAGGAGCTGAGCCGGGACACCTTGCGCCGGGCGCGGCATGCGCTCGGGCAGGATCATCCGTTCACGTTGTCGTGCGAGGTCGCTCTCGCGATGGACCTGCGGGGGCTGCGGCAGCACGAGGAGGCGGGGAAGGTGGAGGAGGACGCCCTCCAGCGCCTTACGCGCACCTTGGGTGCGCAGCACCCGCATACGTTGTCGGCGCGCCAACGGGTGCGGCCGTACTGGGACTTCGAGCCGTACCTCGGCTGACCGCCGTCTGTGGTTGCTCGCGCAGTTCCCCGCGCCCCGTAAGGGGCGCGGGGAACTGCGCGAGCAACCCAAAAGGGCCCGCACCGAAAAACGATGCGGACCC
>NZ_JABBXF010000055.1 GCF_013030945.1 Streptomyces morookaense
AAGGGCCCGCACCGAAAAACGATGCGGACCCCTGGTGACGCGGTTACGCGTCAAAAACCTCCGCCACAAGCTGAGCCTGCTCAGCCTGGTGCCGCTTGGCAGAGCCGACGGCCGGCGACGACGAGTGCGGACGCGAGATCCGCCGCAGCCGCTCCGACGCCGGAACATCCGCGCCGACCGCCAGGTCGAGGTGGTCGATCAGGTTCAGCGCGATGAACGGCCACGCACCCTGGTTCGCCGGCTCCTCCTGCGCCCAGATGTACTTGGCCGCGTTCGGGAACTTGGCGATCTCCGCCTGGACCTCCGCACCCGGCAGCGGGTACAGCCGCTCCAGGCGGATGAGGGCGGTGTCCATGGCGCCGCGCTTCTCCCGCTCGGCGGCGAGGTCGTAGTAGACCTTGCCGGAGCAGAAGACGACCTTGCGCACGTCCGCCGGGTTGACGGCGTCGTCACCGATGACCGGACGGAACTGGCCGCTGGTGAACTCCTCCGCCTTCGACGCCGCGGCCTTCAGACGCAGCATCGACTTCGGGGTGAAGACGATGAGCGGCTTGTGGTGCGGGTTGTGGACCTGCCAGCGCAGCAGGTGGAAGTAGTTCGACGGCAGCGTCGGCATGGCGACCGTCATGTTGTTCTGCGCGCACAGCTGGAGGTAGCGCTCGATGCGGGCGGACGAGTGGTCCGGGCCCTGGCCCTCGTAGCCGTGCGGCAGCAGCAGCGTGACGCCCGAGGTCTGGCCCCACTTCTGCTCGGACGAGGAGATGAACTCGTCCACGACGCTCTGGGCGCCGTTGGCGAAGTCGCCGAACTGGGCCTCCCACAGCACCAGCGCGTCCGGGCGGGCCAGCGAGTAGCCGTACTCGAAGCCCATCGCCGCGTACTCGCTCAGCAGCGAGTCGTAGACGTTGAAACGGGCCTGGTCCTCGGACAGGTAGAGCAGCGGGGTGTAGTCCTCGCCGGTCTCGCGGTCGACGAGCACCGCGTGGCGCTGGCCGAAGGTGCCGCGGCGGGAGTCCTGGCCGGCGAGCCGGACCGGGGTGCCCTCCATCAGCAGCGAGCCGAAGGCGATGGTCTCGCCCATGCCCCAGTCGATGGTGCCGTCCTCGATGCTGGCGGCGCGGCGCTGCAGCTGCGGCACCAGGCGCGGGTGCACCGTGACGTTCTCCGGCGTGGTGACCTGCGACTCGGCGATCCGCTTGAGGACCTCCTGGGAGATCGCGGTGTTCACCGGGGCCGGGAACTCCGGCAGCTCGGCCGGGGGCTCGTAGGCCGCGGGGGCCGTGTCGGCGTCCCGGACCTCGACGAAGACCTTCTCCAGCTGGCCCTGGTAGTCCTGCAGGGCCTGCTCGGCCTCTTCCAGGGTGATGTCGCCACGGCCGATGAGCGACTCGGTGTAGAGCTTGCGCACCGAGCGCTTCTTGTCGATCAGGTCGTACATCAGCGGCTGGGTGAACGAGGGGTTGTCCGACTCGTTGTGGCCCCGGCGCCGGTAGCAGATCAGGTCGATGACGACGTCCTTGTTGAACGCCTGGCGGAACTCGAAGGCGAGCCGCGCGACGCGGACCACGGCCTCCGGGTCGTCACCGTTCACGTGGAAGATCGGCGCCTCGATCATGCGCGCGACGTCGGTGCAGTACATCGACGAGCGCGAGGACTCCGGCGGCGCGGTGAAGCCGACCTGGTTGTTGATGACGATGTGCACGGTGCCGCCGGTGCGGTAGCCGCGCAGCTGCGACATGTTGAGGGTCTCGGCCACGACGCCCTGGCCCGCGAAGGCCGCGTCGCCGTGCAGCTGGATCGGCAGGACGGTGAAGTCCGTGCCGGCCTTGCCGATGATGTCCTGCTTGGCGCGGGCGATGCCCTCGACGACCGGGTCGACCGTCTCCAGGTGGGACGGGTTGGCGGCCAGCGAGACCTTGATCTGCTCGCCGTCCAGGCCGGTGAAGGTGCCGTTGGCGCCCAGGTGGTACTTCACGTCGCCGGAGCCGTGCATCGACTTCGGGTCGAGGTTGCCCTCGAACTCGCGGAAGATCTGCGCGTAGGACTTGCCGACGATGTTGGCCAGCACGTTCAGCCGGCCACGGTGGGCCATGCCGATGACGGCCTCGTCCAGACGGGACTCGGCGGCCGCGTCCAGCACCGCGTCCAGCAGCGGGATGACGGACTCGCCGCCCTCCAGCGAGAAGCGCTTCTGGCCGACGTACTTGGTCTGCAGGAACGTCTCGAACGCCTCGGCCGCGTTCAGGCGGCGCAGGATGCGCAGCTGCTCCTCGCGCTCCGGCTTGGCGTGCGGGCGCTCGACGCGGTCCTGGATCCACTTGCGCTGCTTCGGGTCCTGGATGTGCATGAACTCGATGCCGGTGGTGCGGCAGTACGAGTCGCGCAGCACGCCCAGGATGTCGCGCAGCTTCATCATCGACTTGCCGGCGAAGCCGCCGACGGCGAAGTCGCGCTCCAGGTCCCACAGGGTGAGGCCGTGCTCGGTGATGTCCAGGTCGGGGTGCTTGCGCTGGCGGTACTCCAGCGGGTCGGTGTCGGCCATGACGTGGCCGCGGACCCGGTAGGAGTGGATCAGCTCGAAGACCCGGGCGGCCTTGGTGACGTCGTCGTCGTGCGAGGCGTCGATGTCCTTGAGCCAGCGGACCGGCTCGTAGGGGATGCGCAGCGCCTCGAAGATGTCGTCGTAGAAGCCGTTCTCGCCGAGCAGCAGCTGGTGCATGATCCGCAGGAACTCGCCGGAGGCGGCACCCTGGATGACCCGGTGGTCGTACGTCGAGGTCAGGGTCATGACCTTCGAGATGCCCATCTTGTTCAGGGCGTCCTGCGAGGTGCCCTGGAACTCGGCGGGGTAGTCCATGGCGCCCACGCCGATGATGAGGCCCTGGCCGGGCATCAGGCGCGGCACGGAGTGCACGGTGCCGATGCCGCCGGGGTTGGTCAGCGAGGCGGTGACCCCGGTGAAGTCGTCCATCGTCAGCTTGCCGACGCGGGCGCGGCGGACGATGTCCTCGTAGGCCTGCCAGAACTCGAAGAAGTTCAGGGTCTCGGCCTTCTTGATGGCCGCGACCACGAGCTGGCGGTCGCCGTTCGGCTTGACCAGGTCGATCGCCAGGCCGAGGTTGACGTGCTCGGGCTTGACGAGGGTCGGCTTGCCGTCCTTCTCCGTGAAGGAGTAGTTCATCGACGGCATCAGCTTCAGCGCCTGCACCATGGCGTAGCCGATGAGGTGCGTGAAGGAGACCTTGCCGCCGCGGGCGCGCTTGAGGTGGTTGTTGATGACGATGCGCTGGTCGAACAGCAGCTTCACCGGGACGGCGCGGACGGACGTGGCCGTCGGCAGCTCCAGGGAGGCGTTCATGTTCTTGGCGACCGCGGCGGACGGGCCGCGCAGCGTCACGTACTCCGGACCGGCGTCCGGCTCGGCCGGCTTCGCCGGGGCCTTCGGCCGGGCGGCCGGGGTCTTCGCGACCGGGGCCGGGGCGGCTGCGGCGGGCGCCGCGGGGGCGGCCGGAGCCTGTGCGGCGGGCTTCGCCACCGGG
>NZ_JABBXF010000056.1 GCF_013030945.1 Streptomyces morookaense
CTCCCGTCCCATGCCGAGGCGTTGCGAGCCCTGGCCCGAGAACAGGAAGGCGACCTTGCCCTCGGAGCGGGCCCGGCCCAGCACGAGGTTGGGCGCGGGTTCGCCGGCCGCGAGGGCGGCCAGTGCCGCCCGCAGTTCCTCACCGTCGGCGCCGATCAGCGCTGCCCGGTGCTCCAGCCCGGAACGGGTCACGGCGAGCGAGAAGCCGACGTCGGCCAGCGGTGCCGCGCCGTCGGCGGCGGCCAGCAGCCGTTCCGCCTGGGCGCGCAGCGCCGCCTCGGTCCTGCCGGACAGCACCCACGGCACGGACACCGGGCTGTGCTGCTCCGTCGGCTCGGGGGCGGCGACGGCGGGCGCCTCCTCGATGATGGAGTGCGCGTTGGTGCCGCCGATGCCGAACGAGGACACGGCAGCCCGGCGCGGCAGGTCTCCCGCCGGCCACTCCACGGGCTCGGTCAGCAGCCGCACGGCCCCGGCCGTCCAGTCGACGTGCGGGGTCGGCTCGTCGACGTGCAGCGTCTGCGGCAGCACACCGTTCCGCATCGCCATGACCATCTTGATGATGCCCGCCACACCCGCGGCGGCCTGCGTGTGACCGATGTTGGACTTGACGGAGCCGAGCCACAACGGCCGGTCCTCCGGTCGCTCCTGGCCGTAGGTGGCGATGAGGGCCTGCGCCTCGATCGGGTCGCCCAGCTTCGTACCCGTGCCGTGTGCCTCGACGGCGTCCACGTCGGCGGGCGACAGGCCGGCCGACGTCAGCGCCTGCCGGATCACCCGCTGCTGCGACGGACCGTTCGGTGCCGTCAGGCCGTTGGAGGCACCGTCCTGGTTGACCGCCGTGCCCCGGACGACCGCCAGCACCTGGTGCCCGTTGCGGCGGGCGTCGGAGAGCCGCTCGACGAGGAGCAGGCCCACGCCTTCGCCCCAGCCCGTGCCGTCCGCACCGGCCGCGAACGCCTTGCAGCGGCCGTCCGGCGACAGGCCGCGCTGGCGGCTGAACTCCACGAACATGTCCGGCGTGGTCATCACGGTGACACCGCCGACGAGGGCCATGGTGCACTCGCCGCTGCGCAGCGACTGCACCGCCAGGTGCAGCGCCACCAGCGACGACGAACAGGCCGTGTCCACGGTGACCGCCGGGCCCTCCAGCCCGAACGTGTAGGAGATGCGGCCGGAGACGACCGAGGCCGCCTTGCCGGTGAGGGCATAACCCTCGATCTCCTCAGGGGCGTTGCGCAGTCCGTTGGCGTAGTCCTGGCCGTTGGTGCCGATGAAGACACCGGTCCGGCTGGCGCGGACGGACGCGGGGGCGATGCCCGCGCGCTCGAAGGCCTCCCAGGACGCCTCCAGCAGCAGGCGCTGCTGCGGGTCCATCGCCAGGGCCTCGCGCGGCGAGATGCCGAAGAGGCCGGCGTCGAAGCGGTCGGCTCCCTGGATGAAGCCGCCTTCGCAGGCGTACGTCCGGCCGGGCCGGTCGGGGTCCGGGTCGTAGAGCGAACCGATGTCCCAGCCGCGGTCGGTGGGGAACCCGGACACCGCGTCGCTGCCGGACCGCAGCAGTTCCCACAGGTCCTCCGGCGACTCCACGCCGCCGGGGAAGCGGCAGCTCATGCCGACGATCGCGATCGGCTCGTCGGTCACGACGCCCGTGACCTGCCCGGCGTCCTGCTCCTGCCCGTGCCGGCCGAGGAGTTCCTCGCGCAGGTGGCGGGCGAGGGCGGTGGGGGTCGGGTGGTCGAAGACCAGCGTGGTGGACAGTTTGAGGCCGGTGGCCGCGTTGAGCCGGTGGCGCAGTTCGACGGCGGTGAGCGAGTCGAAGCCGGTCTCGCGGAACGTCCGGTCGGCGTCGAAGGTGCCCTTGCCGGTGTGGCCGAGCACGGCGGCGGCCTGCTCGCGGACAAGGTCCAGCAGGATCCGGTCCTGTTCCCGCGGTGCGGCGCCCGCGAGGCGCCGGCCCAGTGCGGACGCGGGCACCTCGGTGCTCCGCGTGTCCCGGGCCAGGGCCTCGAGGGCCTGGCGGGCCTCGGGCACGCCGAGCAGCAGCGGGGACGGGCGGGTGGCGGCGAAGACGGGGACGAAGCGGTCCCAGTCGACGTCCGCGACGGTCACGGCCGTCTCGCCGTGGGTCAGCGCACCGTGGAGCACGGAGAGGGCGGGTTCGGCCGCGAGGGCCCGGATGCCGCGCCGCCGCAGGTGGTCGCCGGCGGCGCCGTCGGCCATGCCGCCGTCCGCCCAGGGTCCCCACGCGACGGCCAGCGCGGGCAGGCCGGCCGCGCGGCGCTGCTCGGCGAGGGCGTCGAGGAACGCGTTCGCGGCACCGTAGGCGCCCTGGCCGCCGTTGCCCCAGACGCCGGTCATCGAGGAGAACAGCACGAAGGCGTCGAGGTCGTGCCGGTCCCGGGTGAGCTCGTGCAGGTGGAGCGCGGCGGTCGCCTTGGGGCGGAGCACGTGGTCCAGCCGTTCGGGCGTGAGCGATTCGACGAGGCCGTCGTCGAGCACGCCCGCGGTGTGCACCACGGCGTTCACGGTGTGCCGGTCGAACAGCTCGGCCAGCGCGGCCCGGTCGGCCGCGTCGCACGCGGCGACGGTGACGCGGACGCCCGACTCCTCCAGTTCCGCGGCGAGTTCGGCGGCGCCGGGGGCGTCGGGGCCACGGCGGCTGGTGAGCAGCAGGTGTTCGGCTCCGGCGGCGGCGAGCCAGCGGGCCACGTGCCCGCCGAGCGCACCCGTGCCGCCGGTCACGAGCACCGTGCCGCGCGGCGTCCAATTCGCCTCGGCCGGTGCCGCGTTCTGCGGTGCGCGCACCAGACGCCGGCCGGAGACGCCCGAGGCGCGGACGGCGAGCTGGTCCTCGTCGGCCTGGGTCAGCAGGCCGGCCAGCCGCTCCAGCGAGCGGGCGTCGGGGTCGGCGGGCAGGTCGACGAGCCCGCCCCACCGCTGCGGCTGCTCCAGGGCGACGACCCGGCCCAGGCCCCAGACCTGTGCGGAGGCGGGGTCGGTGAGCGGGTCGGAGGCGCCGGCCGACACCGCGCCGCTGGTCACGCACCACAGCGGGGCCTCGGTCCCGGCGTCGCCGAGGGCCTGGACGAGCAGAACGAGCCGCTGGAGGGCATCGTCCCCCGCCGCGGCGAACAGCACGCCTTCGACCTGTCCGGCCTCGGTGAGCATCCCGGCCAGCGACGCACGGTCGGCGTCCTCGGACAGGACCAACGGGACGATTTCCGCACCGAGTTGGGCGAGCCCGGAACGGATCGCACCCGTCCACGCGGTCTCCTCCGGGACCGCGAACAGCCAGGTCCCCGACGGAACAGCCTTGATGTCGCCGAGCGGCTGCCAGGAGATGCGGTAGCGCCGGCCGTCGGCGGCGGACTGCTCGCGCCGCTGCCGGCGCCAGCCGGACAGCTTGGGCGCGATCACGTCCAGCTCGGCGGGCGGCAGCCCCAGGAGGGCGCCGAGGGACTCGTGGTCCTCGCTCTCGACGAGGTCCCAGAACTCGGCGTCCAGCACGCCCGGGGCGCCGGAGGACGCCACCCGGGGGGCATCGAGCCAGTAGCGCTCGCGCTGGAACGCGTAGGTGGGCAGGGCGACTTGGCGTGCGCCGGGGAAGAAGGCGTGCCAGTCCGGGGAGACGCCGTGGGCGTGGAGCTGCCCGAGGGCGGCGACGGCGGCCTGCGGCTCGGGACGGTCGCCACGCAGGACGGGGATGGTGACGGCACCGTCCACGCAGCCCTGGACGAGGGCGCTCAGGACGCCGCCGGGGCCGATCTCGACGAAGGTGGTCACACCGAGCTCGTGCAGGGTCTGCACACCGTCGGCGAAACGGACCGCCTCGCGGACATGTCCGACCCAGTACTCGGCCGTGTACGGCTCCGCCAGCTCGCCGGTCAGGTTCGAAACGACCGGGATGTGCGGCTCGTTGAAGGTCAGCCCGTGCACGACGGCGGCGAACTCGTCGAGCATGGGGTCCATCAGCGGCGAGTGGAACGCGTGGCTCACCGTCAGCCGGGACGTCTTGCGGCCCTGCTGCTTGAACGCCTCCGCGATCGCCGTCGCGGCGTCCTCGGCACCCGAAATCACCACGGACCGCGGGCCGTTGACCGCAGCGATACCCACCTGGTCGGTGAGGTGCGGCAGGACCTCCTCTTCCGTGGCCTGCACGGCCACCATCGCGCCGCCGGTCGGCAGTGCCTGCATCAACGCAGCACGCGCCGACACCAGCTTCGCCGCATCCTCCAGCGACAACACACCCGCCACATGAGCCGCAGCAATCTCGCCCACCGAGTGACCGGCCACGTAGTCCGGCCGGATGCCCCACGACTCCAGCAGCCGGAACAGCGCCACCTCGACGGCGAACAACGCAGGCTGGGTGAAGCCGGTCTGGTTCAGCTCCTCCGAGTCCACATCGACCGCGGCATCGAGAAGCGCGCACACCTCGTCGTACGCCGCAGCGAACACCGGGTACGCCGCGTACAACTCCCGCCCCATGCCCAGGCGTTGCGAGCCCTGGCCCGAGAAGAGGAAGCCGGTCTTGCCGCCGGCCGGGCGTCCGAGCGTCACGTTCGCCGCCGGCCGGCCCGCGGCCAGCGCGGCCAGTCCGGTCCGCAGTTCCTCCGCGTCGGTGCCGGTCACCGCGGCCCGGTGCTCCAGCGCGGCCCGGGTCGTGGCCAGCGAGAAGCCGACGTCGGTGAGCGGGGCGTCGTCCGAGTCGTCCAGGGAGGCCAGCAGCCGCTCGGCCTGCCCCTGCAGCGCCGCCTCGCTCTTCGCCGACAGCACCCAGGGCACCGGCCCTGCCGGGGCCTCGACAGCGGCGGGCTCCTCGCTCGGGGTGACGTGCTCGACGATGACGTGCGCGTTGGTGCCGCTGATGCCGAAGGACGACACGGCCGCCCGGCGCGGCCCGGCGGCGCCGGGCCATTCCACCGGCTCGGTCAGCAGCCGCACGCCGCTCGCCGTCCAGTCGACGTGCGGGGTCGGCTCGTCCGCGTGCAGGGTCTGCGGCAGCACGCCGTGCTGCATCGCCATCACCATCTTGATCACACCGGCGACACCGGCGGCCGCCTGCGTGTGACCGATGTTGGACTTCAACGAGCCCAGCCACAGCGGCCGTTCGTCGTCCCGGTCCTGGCCGTAGGCGGCGATGAGGGCTTCCGCCTCGATGGGGTCGCCCAGGCGCGTGCCCGTGCCGTGCGCCTCCACCGCGTCCACATCGGCCGGCGACAGTCCGGCCGATGCCAGGGCCTGGCGGATGACGCGCTGCTGCGACGGGCCGTTCGGCGCCGTCAGACCGTTCGAGGCACCGTCCTGGTTGACGGCGGATCCGCGGACCACGGCCAGGACGCGGTGCCCGTTGCGCTCGGCGTCGCTGAGCCGCTCCACCAGGAGCATGCCGACGCCCTCGGCCCAGCCGGTGCCGTCGGCGCCGGCGGCGAACGCCTTGCAGCGGCCGTCGGGCGACAGGCCGCGCTGGCGGCTGAACTCGACGAACATGCCGGGCGTGGACATGACGGTGACACCGCCGGCCAGGGCCATCGTGCACTCGCCGTTGCGCAGCGACTGGACGGCGAGGTGCAGCGCGACCAGGGACGACGAGCAGGCCGTGTCCACGGTGACGGCCGGGCCTTCGAGGCCGAACGAGTAGGCCACGCGGCCCGAGGCGACGCTGGTGGTGGTGCCGGTCAGCAGGTAGCCCTCGATGCCCTCCACCGGTTCGTGCAGCCGGGGGCCGTAGTCCTGTGCCGTCGCGCCGATGAAGACGCCGGCCCGGCTGCCGCGCAGCGAGGCCGGGTCGATGCCGGCGCGCTCGAAGGCCTCCCATGCGGTCTCCAGGACGAGCCGCTGCTGGGGGTCGATCGCGGCGGCCTCGCGGGGGCTGATGCCGAAGAAGGCGGCGTCGAACTCGGCGGCCTCGTGCAGGAATCCGCCCTGCCGGGTGGAGGACTTGCCGGGCGTGCCGGGCTCCGGGTCGTAGAGCGCTTCGACGTCCCAGCCACGGTCGGTGGGGAATCCGGTGATGGCGTCGCCGCCGGAGGACACCAGCCGCCACAGGTCCTCGGGCGAGCCGACCCCGCCGGGGAGGCGGCAGCTCATGGCCACGATGGCGATCGGCTCGTCGGGGTCGGCCGCGGAGCCGTGGACGGCGGCGGCCGCCGGCCGGCCCTGGGCCTCGGTGGCCAGGTGGCGGGCGAGTGCGGCCGGGGTCGGGTGGTCGTAGAGCAGTCCGCTGGGCAGGCGCAGTCCGGTGGTCTCGGTGAGCTTGTTGCGCAGTTCCACCGAGCTGAGGGAGTCGAAGCCGAGGTCCTTGAACGTCCACTCGGTCTGGACCTGGCGGGCGTCGGCGTGGCCCAGGACGGCGGCGACGTGGGCGCGGACCAGGTCGAGGACGGCGGCGTCGCGCTCGTCCTCCGGGAGGGCGGCCAGTCGCTGGGCGAGGGCGCCGACGGGAGCAGCGTCGCTGTGGGTCTCGCTGTCGGGCTGCTGGACGGCCGGCAGTGCGGTGATGGCGGGCACGGAGGGCGTGGTCTCGTCCAGCCAGTACCGCTGCCGCTCGAACGCGTACGTCGGCAGATCCGTCCTGCGTGCGCCGCGGCCGGCGAACAGGGCGGTCCAGTCCGGTTCCAGGCCGTGGACGTGCAGGGCGGCGACCGCTGCCAGCAGGGCCTGTGCCTCGGGGCGCCGGGCGCGCAGGGCCGGTACGAACAGGGTGTCGGCGGGTGTGCAGGCGCGGGCCAGGGAGGTCAGGACGCCGCCGGGGCCGAGTTCCAGGCAGGTGCGGACGCCGTGTTCGTCGAGCCGGGCGACGCCGTCGGCGAAGCGGACCGCGTCCCGGACGTGGCGGACCCAGTACTCGGCGGTGCAGCCCTCGTATGTGTCGGAGAGCCGGCCGGTCACGTTGGAGACGACCGGGATGCGCGGGGTGTGGAAGGTCAGGCTCTCGGCCACGCTGCGGAACTCCGCCAGCATGGGTTCCATGTGCGGGGAGTGGAAGGCGTGGCTGACGCGCAGCCGGCTGGTCTTGCGACCGAGGGCCGCGCAGGCGTCGGCGATCTCCGTGACGAGGTCGTCGTCGCCGGAGACGACGACGGAGTCGGGGCCGTTCAGTGCGGCGATGCTCACGCGGTCCCCGCGGTCGCCGATGAGCGCGCGGACCTCGTCCTCGGTGCTCTGGACGGCGATCATGGCTCCCCCGGCGGGGAGTTCCTGCATGAGGCGGCCGCGTGCGGCGACGAGTGCGCAGGCGTCGGCGAGGGAGAGCACGCCGGCCACGTGTGCGGCGGCGAGTTCGCCGATGGAGTGGCCCATGAGCACGTCGGGGGTGATGCCCCAGCTCTCCAGCAGGCGGAAGAGGGCGACCTCGACGGCGAACAGCGCGGTCTGGGTGTAGAGGGTGCGGTCGAGTTCGGCGGACTCCGCGGAGTCCTCGGGGGCGAACATGACCTCGCGCAGCGGCCTGGGCAGGCGGGGGTCGAGGTGGGCGCACACCTCGTCGAGTGCGGCGGCGAACTCCGGGAAGGTCCGGGCCAGTTCGCGGCCCATGCCGGCCCGCTGGCTGCCCTGGCCGGAGAAGAGGAAGGCGGTCCGGCCGCGCGGTGTGACGCGGCCCGTGGTCAGGGCGGCGTCGATGCCGCCGTCGGCCAGCTCGCGCAGGGCGCGCAGGAAGTCCGCGCGGTCCTCGCCGACGACGACGGCCCGGTGGTCGAAGTGGGTGCGGCCGGTGGCGAGCGAGTGGCCGATGTCGGGCAGGGCGAGGCCGGGGCGGGCCTCGGCGTGCGCGAGCAGGGCGGCGGCCTGGGTGCGCAGTCCGGATGCGGTCTTGGCGGACAGCGGCCAGAGGGTGGGCGCGGTGTCCGGCCCGGTGCGTTCCGGCTCGTCGGCGGTCTTCTCGTCGGCGGTCTCGTATGCGGAGAGCACGACGTGGCAGTTGGTGCCGCCCATGCCGAAGGAGCTGACGCCGGCGAGCAGCGGGCGGCCGTCCTGGCTTTCCCACGGGGTGTGTTCGGTCTGCACCCGGAGGTTCAGCCGGGTCAGCGGGATGGCGGGGTTGGGGGTCTCGAAGTTCAGGCTGGCGGGCAGTTCGCGGTGGCTGAGGGCCAGGGCGGCCTTGAGCAGGCCGGTGATGCCGGCGGCGCCTTCGAGGTGGCCGACGTTGGTCTTGGCCGAGCCGACCCGCAGCGGCTGTGCGGGGTCGCGGTGCGCGCCGAGCACGGCGCCGAGGGCGGCCGCCTCGATCGGGTCGCCGACCTTGGTGCCGGTGCCGTGCAGTTCGACGTATCCGACGTGGGCGGGGTCGACCCCGGCGCGCTCGTAGGCGAGCCGCAGCACCTGCTCCTGGCCGGACTGCAGGGGGACGGTCAGCCCGTCGCCGCCGCCGTCGTTGTTGACGGCGCTGCCGCGGATCACGCAGTGGATCCGGTCGCCGTCCGCGACGGCCTGTGCCAGCGGCTTGAGGACGACGATGCCGCCGCCCTCGCCGCGGACGTAGCCGTTGGCGCGGGCGTCGAAGGTGAAGCACCGGCCGTCCGGGGACAGGCCGCCGAACTTGGCGCGCCCAGCGTGCTTTCGGGGACGATGTTGAGGTTGACGCCGCCCGCGAGCGCGATCGTGGACTCGCCCTTGCGGAGGCTCTCGCAGGCCAGGTGGACCGACACCAGGGAGGAGGACTGGCCGGAATCGACCGTCAGGCTGGGGCCGTTGAGGCCGAGGAAGTACGAGACCCGGTTGGCGATGATGCTGCGGTGCAGGCCGGTGACGGTGTGCGGGGAGATGGCCGTGAGCCCGGAGCGGTAGTGGAGGGTGGCGTAGTCGTCCCAGATCGCGCCGACGAACACGCCGGTCCGGGTGGAGCGCAGCGACTCGGCGCGCGTGTGCGCGTCCTCCAGCGCTTCCCAGGCCAGTTCCAGCACGAGCCGCTGCTGCGGGTCCATGGCCGCGGCCTCCTTGGGCGAGAGCCCGAAGAAGCCGGCGTCGAAGTGGCCGATGCGGTCGAGGAATCCGCCGCGGCGGATGTCCGTCCGGCCCGGTCGGGTGGAGTCGGCGTCGGCGATCGCGTCCCCGTCCCAGCGGTCCGGGGGCACATCGGTGATCGCGTCGGCACCCTCGCTGAGCAGCCGCCAGAAGGCGGCCGGGTCGGCGGCCCCCGGCAGCCGGCAGGCGAGACCGACGACGGCGATGCCGTCGGCCGAATCCGCCGAATCCGCCGAACCAGCCCGATTCCCAGTCCCGTTGAGCCCGGACTCGACCATGTTGCGCTCCACCCACCCACACAGAGAACGAAAAGGCGCCACAACCTTGCCCGTGGCGCGTGTGTCCCCAGTTTCGGTTCGCCGGTCGCTTTCCGGGGCTGTGGGGGGTGAGGTCTAGGGAAATCCCAAACGGGCGCCGCCCGGCGGCACGTCCACTTCTAAGGAGATCCCTAGGGGCGGTTACGGAAGTGTTCCGAGATGTTACTGCCCCGTAATTTCTTCTGCCGAAGAGGTCCATCGCCGATGACAGATCCGCAAGAGACCGAACAGAACGTGGCGGAGACCTTCCCCACGGCACGCCCCGCCGGCTGTCCTTTCGACCCGCCGGCTCCCTTCGCCCAGGCGCGCGAGAAGTGCCCGATGACCCCGTTACGTTATCCGGACGGCCATGTCGGCCGTCTGGTGACCGGTCTGGAGACCGCGCGCGCCGTGCTCGGGGACACCCGGTTCAGCTCGCTGCCGACGGGAAAGCGCTCGCCGGTGAAGGTACCCGGCTCTGAGCTGAGCACCGACGCCCATCCCCAGCAGGGCATGTTCGTCAACATGGACCCGCCCGAGCACACGCGCTACCGTCGCCTGCTGAGCAAGCACTTCACCATCCGGCGGGTACGGGAACTCCGCCCGGTCGTGCAGCAGATGGCGGACCGTCTGCTGGACGAGATGGAGAGAGCGGGCGGGCCCGTCGACCTGGTACAGGCCTTCGCCAAGCCGCTGCCCACGCTGGTCACCTCGGAACTGCTCGGGCTGCCGGAGGCGGACCGCGCGGAGTTCGGGCGCCACGTCGACGTGCTCTTCAGCCTCTCCAGCAGCGGGGAGGAGATGCAGGAGTCGATGACGATCCTCGGCGGCATGCTCCACGCCCTGATCGCGGCCGCACGCAAGGACCCCGGCCCGGACATCCTCGGCCGGCTCACCGTCGAGACCGAGCTGACCGACGATGAGCTGCTCGGCATCACCATCGTCCTGCTCATCGCCGGGCTGGAGACCACCACCAACATGCTGGCGCTGGGCACCTACACCCTGCTGCGCCACCCGGAGCAGCTGGCCGCCCTGCGCGCCGACTGGTCCCTGACGGACGATGCCGTCGAAGAGCTGCTGCGCTATCTCAGCGTGGTGCAGGTCGGCCCGATCCGCGTGGCCGCCGAGGACTTCGAGTTCCAGGGACAGTCCATCCGCAAGGGCGAGGTCGTCACGGTGTCCCTGCCCGCCGCCAACCGTGACCCGCTCGGCTTCGACGACCCCGACACCTTCGACATCCGGCGCGGCGCGACCCGCCATGTCGCCTTCGGCAGCGGCCCGCACCAGTGCATGGGCCACCACCTGGCCCGCCTCGAACTCGCCATCGGCTACGAGTCGTTGCTGCGCCGCTTCCCCGGACTGGAGCTCGCGGTGCCGCCGGAGGAGATCGGCACCCGGGAGATGATGGTCACATACGGCGTCCTCGGACTGCCGGTGCGCTGGTGAGGAGGCGGACGCGATGAGGATCGGGATCGACAGGGATCTCTGCTGCGGCGCGGGCACCTGTGTGCTCCTCGCCCCCGATGTCTTCGACCAGAACGACGAGGACGGCACGGTGATCCTGCTCGACGCCACCCCCGGCGAGGAGCAGCGGGCGGCAGTGGAGAAGGCCGCCGAGCGGTGCCCGACGGCGGTCATCACGATCACCTGACGCGGCTTCCCCGACAGGCCGCCGCCTTCCTCTTCGTGGAAGGCGGCGGCCTGTCAGGTCCTTACGTCCTTACGGCGCCATCTCGTACGCACCCGCCAGCGCCTCGACGCGCTCCCACACGCGGGCGGAGCGGGCGGCGTCGACGACCGGGCGGCGGACCGCGCCGAGGGCCCAGGCCTGCTGCGCCTCGGTGGCGGAATCCTTGCCGTGCAGCTCGACGGCGTAGGCGGAGAAGTCGCGGACGAGCACGGCGAACAGCTCGTCGAGCACGTCCTCCTCGGCCCCGGCGAGGGAGGCCTGCTCCAGGATCAGCTGACCGTGCACGACCAGGGCGAAGAGCTGGCCGACGGCCAGGAGCAGGTCGAGGTCGCGGCTCTGCTTCTCGTCGGGTGCGGCCGTGGTGACGAATGTGCAGAGGGCGTCGGCCTGCTCGCGGAAGCGGGCGACGTTCGGCAGGTGGGCGTGGGCGTCGTAGGCGGGGCGCCAGTCGTGGAAGCGCACCGAGCCCAGGCCGCGGGCCGGGCCCTGCCGGAAGAGGAAGGCGTCGTCGGCCGCGTCGAGCCGCGTCGGCACGGGCGGGTGGTCGACGGGGGCCAGCAGGTGGTTGCCCATGAACTTCAGGATGAGCGCGAGGTTGACGTGGACCGTGCCCTCCAGCTTCGGCAGGCCGCGGATCTCGCTCGCGGCCTGGGCGAAGTAGGTGTCCTTCTCGAAGCCCTTGGCCGCGATGACGTCCCACATCAGGTCGATGACCTTCTCGCCCTCGGTGGTCACCTTCATCTTCGTCATGGGGTTGAAGAGCAGGTAGCGGCGGTCGTCGGGGCCGGCGGTGCGGAAGTAGTCGACGGCGCGGGCGCTGAACAGCTTCATGCCGGCGAGGCGGACGTACGCGTCGGTCAGTTCGCGGCGCACGTGCGGGAAGGCGGTGACGGGGCGGCCGTAGAGGATGCGGTTGTGCGCGTGGGTGACGGCCTCGTACATCGCGTGCTCGCAGATGCCGACGGAGGCGGTGCACAGGTTGAACTTGCCGACGTTGACGGTGTTCAGGGCGGCGTCGAACGCGGCGCGGCCGGTGTGCAGGACGTCCTCGGCGCGCACCGGGTAGTCCTCCAGGCGGAACTCGCTGACGTACTTGGAGGAGTCGACCACGTTCTTCACGAGGTGGTACGCCTCGTGGCGGCTGTCGGCGGCGAAGAAGACATAGCCGTCGGGGCCCTCGACGTCGGTGCGGCGGCCGAAGACGGAGACGAGGCCGGCGGCGTTGCCGTTGCCGATGTAGTACTTGGAGCCGGTGGCCCGGAAGCCGCCGTCGCCGTCGGGTTCGAGCAGCATGTCGGTGGAGTAGATGTCGGCGCCATGGGTCTTCTCCGACAGTCCGAAGGCGAACACCTCGCCCTGGTCGAGGAGTTCGGCCGCGCGGCTGCGGGCGTCGGCGTTGTCGCTCTGCCAGACCGGGCCGAGGCCGAGGATGGTGACCTGCCAGGCGTACCAGTAGTCGAGGCCGTAGAAGCCGAATATCTCGTTGAGGGCGGCGATGCGGGCGGTGTCCCAGCGCTTGTCCGCGTGGCCGGGGGCGGCCGCGGCGGGGGTGAGGAACGTCGCGAACAGGCCCTCCTTGCGGGAGAATTCGAGGAAGTCGGCCAGCCAGGCGCGGGACCGGTAGTCCTCGATGAGCCTGCGCTTGCCGCGGGTCTCGAACCAGTCGACGGTGGCGCGCAGCAGCCTGCGGGTCTCGGGGTCGAAGTGCGCCGGGTCGTAGGTGCGCGGGTTGAAGAGAAGCGGGTCGGCCATGGTGGTCCGCCTTTCCGGCTGGGGTCGGGGGGTGTGCGATGTCAGGGGGCGGTGCGCTCGCGGATCCGGCGGAGCGTGGCGAGCACGTCGTCGAGCCAGGCGAGTGTCATCTGCTCGTATGCGATGCCGCCGCGCAGCACGACGTGCTGCAGTTCGTGCATGGCGTCGGGTTCGGCGGGGGCGTCGGGCCCGGTGAAGTCGCGCTCTTCGCCGGCGCGGTAGTGCGCCAGGCGTCCGGAGTGCACCTGCCGGTACCGCTCGACCTCGTGCAGGAGGGCGGACAGGTCACCGAAGGCCGCTCCCCGGATCTTCACGGCGAGGTCGTGCCGGACGCTCTCGGGCTCGATCGGCTCGTGCAGCCACGCGGAGAGGGCGGCCCGCCCGGCAGGGGCGACCGCGTAGTGCTTCTTGTCCGGTCTGCCCTGCTGTGCCACCTCGTGGGCCGCGACCCAGCCGTCGTTCTCCATCCGCTTGAGGACGCGGTAGATCTGCTGATGGGTGGCGGTCCAGAAGTAGCCGATCGACCGGTCGAAGCGCCGGGCCAGCTCGTAGCCGGAGCCCGGTTTTTCCAGCAGGGAGACGAGGATCGCGTGCTCGAGCGCCATACGCCGGATCCTCTATGCAACTCGTTTCATAGGCAAGGGGCTGCCACCACGGTGAGACGCGGCTCACGCACGCACGGCGAGCGCCTTCCGCCGTACCTGCACCGCGGAACGCGTCGATAAACACACACACCTACGTACGGATGAACGTGCACCGTTCCTGCTGTGTCGACGCCCCCGGGTCCGCAAGGCTGCTGTCCGGCCCGAGCAGGCCCGGTGAATCCCCGATCCTGATCAGAAAGAGGACACACGTTGACCGTCCAGGAAAGCTACGCCCCGGTCCTCGCCAGCCCCTACCAGCGGTCCGTCGCCGAGTACTGGAACCATGAGAAGAACCCCGTCAACCTCCGCCTCGGCGAGGTGGACGGCATCTACCACCACCACTACGGGATCGGCGACGCCGACTGGTCCGTGCTGGAGGGGCCGCAGGAGACGCGGGACGAGCGGATCATCGCCGAGCTGCACCGCCTGGAGTGCGCCCAGGCCGACCTGCTGCTCAACCACCTGGGGAACGTCTCCCCCGACGACCACTTGCTCGACTCCGGCTCGGGCCGCGGCGGCGGCAGCCTCGTCGCCAACCAGCGGTTCGGCTGCCACATCGACGGCATCTCCATTTCCGAGACGCAGGTGGCCTTCGCCAACGAGCAGGCGGAGAAGCGCGGTGTGGCCGACAAGGTGCGCTTCCACCTGAAGAACATGCTGGACACCGGCTTCGATTCGGGGCGCTTCCGGGCCATCTGGAACAACGAGAGCACCATGTACGTGGACCTCTCCCAGCTGTTCCCGGAGTACGCCCGCATGCTGCGGCACGGCGGCCGGTACGTGACCATCACCGGCTGCTACAACGACACTTACGGGCTGCCCTCCCGGGCCGTGAGCGAGATCAACGCCCACTACATCTGTGACATCCACCCGCGCAGCAGCTACTTCAAGGAGATGGCGCGCAACCGCCTCGTCCCGGCCGCCGTGGTGGACCTCACCGAGGCCACCATCCCCTACTGGGAGCTGCGCGCCCAGTCGCCGCTGGCCACCGGCATCGAGAAGGCCTTCCTGACCGCCTACAAGGACGGCAGCTTCCAGTACCTGCTCATCGCCGCCGACCGGGTCTGACCCGGCCGCCACCCCGAGCCCTCGGCCGACAGCGGCCGGGGGCCTTCCGTTTGCCCAGCAGAATTGGACAGATGCCCCTTATCGCTCAATCAGGTGGAACACCGGACGGACCAAACACGACGCAGTAAATGCCCCTTACAACAGGGCCATGAAAGGTTCCTCGCCGGACGCGCTGGTCCTGGCCGACATCGCCCTCGTCCTGCTCATCGGCGTCGCGCTCACCCCCGTACGGGCCCGGCTGCGGCAACCGGCCGTCGTGGCCGAGATCGCGGCCGGGCTCCTGCTCGGGCCGAGCGCGCTCGGCCTGCTGCCGGGCCATCTGCCCGACGTGCTCTTCCCGGAGGAGATCCGCGCGCACCTGTCGGTGATCGCCCACGTGGGCATCGCCCTGTTCATGTTCGCCGCCGGCTGGGAACTCGACTTCCGGGCCCTGCACGGACGGGGCCGCTCCGTCCTCGCCATCACCGCCGCGTCCCTGGCCGTGCCGTTCGCCCTCGCGACGGCACTGGCCCTCGTCCTCCTCGCCGTGCGGCCGGAACTCACCGGCGCGGCCGGATCGCCGCTGCTCTTCGCCCTGTTCCTGGGGATCGTGCTGTCGATGAGCGCCCTGTCCGTCCTGATCCGTATCATCGGCGAGAACCGTCTCCAGGCCACACCGGTCGGGGTCATCGCCACCGCGAGCGGAGCCGTCACCGAAGTCCTCGCCTGGTGCGCCCTGATCGCCCTGCTCACCGTCGCACAGGGTCCGGGAACCGACCGTCTGGCCCTGACCCTGACCAGGCTCACCACCTACGCCCTGGTCATGCTGCTCGCCGTACGCCCCGCCCTCCATGCCTTCCTGGCTCGCCAACAGCGGTACGACGGCAGCCCGTTGCTGCTGATCCTGGTCATCGGCAGCGGCGTCTTCCTCTCCTCGTGGTGCACCGCCTGGGCGGGAATCCACGCCGTCATCGGCGCCTTCGTCTTCGGCCTGGTCATGCCCCGCGACCTCGACCCCGGCCTGCGCCACGCCGTCGAGAACCCGCTGCGGAACACCGGCGCCCTGCTCGTCCCCGTCTTCTTCGCCCTCACCGGCCTGACCGTCGACATCACCCGGCTCGGTCTGCACGGCGTGCTCGCCCTTGCCGTGTTCCTGGCCGTGGCCTGGGGCGGCAAGTTCGCGGGGGCCGCCCTCACCGCCCGTGCCCTCCGCCACTCCTGGCGGGACGCGGCGACCCTGGGCGTCCTGGTCAACACCAAGGGCCTGAGCGAGATCATCATGCTCACCCTCGGCCGCGACGCGGGCTTCATCGACAACCGGCTCTTCACCGCCCTGCTGCTGACCGCGCTGACGGCCACGGTTCTGGTGAACCCCCTGGTACGGCACCTGGCCGGGGAGCCCGACCGGCCGGGCCCCGCCGGGCCCGTCCCCGCCCAGAAACGCCCGGCCCTGGAAATGAGCGAGGAACAATGAGCGAGGAACAGGGCAGTTGAGCGGACCCTGGTCCGGACCAGCGGTCCGGACCATGATGGGATGTCCGGATGCACACCGCCGTCCGTCCCCGTCTCCCCGTCGCCCTGGCAGCGGGCGCCGTCCTGCTGACGGCTTGCGGACCGCAGGGCACCGGCCCGGCGGACCATGAAGCGAAGCGCCCCGTAGCGTCCGACGACGCCCCGGCGCAGGACGGGGTGAGAATCACCAGCGCGGTCAAACGCCCCCGCGCCGGCGAACCGTCCGTCGCCACAGCCGACTTCACGGTCACCAACCGCGAGACCGAACCGTTCACGTACACCATCACGTTCACGGTCACGTCCCTCTCCGGAGCGGTGCTGGAGAGCCCGCAGGAGACGGTGCCGTCGGTGCCGCCCGGCCGGACCGTGCAGCGCACACTTCGCTTGAACCCCACGCCTGGCACTCTGCACGACAGGAAGCACGTGCGGATCGCCAAAGTCAGGCGCGTGCCGTCGGACGAGGCACCGGCCGCCACGGGCCCTTGCCCGCCGTCCGGGATCCGCATCACGGCCGACGAGGGCGATGCCGCCATGGGGCTCCGCGTCGTGGGGCTCCACCTGACGAACTGCGGCACCCGCAGCCGGCACCTCGACGGCCCCCCGGGCCTCGAACTCCTCGACGGGGAAAGGAAACCGGTCCCCGGCATCGACATCCTGCACGACGCCGAGGACATCGCCTCGGGGACCGGCTTCGACGATCCGCCGGGGCCGGTGGACCTGGCCCCGGGCGAGTCCGCGTCCGCCGGTCTGGTGTGGCGCAACACCACCGGCGCGGGCACGGCCGTGAACGTCCCCTACGTGAGGATCAAGGCCGGGCCCGCATTCCCGCCGGTGACGGTGACGCCCGAACTCGACCTCGGCACCACGGGCAGGCTCGCGGTGAGCCCGTGGAAGCACGCAGGCCGGGCAGCCGGTCAGCAGTAGAGGTTGCCGCCGGGCGCCACGCCGAGAATGCCGGTGAAGCGCTGGTAGTTGGACACCCGGCTCTGGACCTGGGCGGGGTTGCGGCCGTTGCACTCCACGGCACCGTTGATGCTGCGGATCGTCTCGCCGAACCCACGGCCGTTCACCATGGCCTCGTGCGGCGTCATGCTGCCGGGCCCCCGCTGGGTGTTCCAGTACCACAGCGCGGTCTTCCAGGCGACGGCGGAGTCGGTCTGCACAAGAGACGGCTTGTTGAGCAGATCGATGCCGAGGGCGTCGCCCGCCGCCTTGTAGTTGAAGTTCCAGCTGATCTGGAGCGGCCCGCGACCGTAGTACGCGGACTGGCCGGCCGGACAGCCGTAGGGCTGGTTCCGGTCGCAGTAGTGGGAGTAATTGGCGGTGTTCTGCTCCACGACGTAGACCAGTCCGCCGGTCTCGTGACCGACGTTGGCGAGGAAGGCGGCGGCCTCCTGCCTCCTGGTCTCCGCACTGCCGGTGTTGGCGAAGCCCGGATAGGCGCCCAGCGCGGCGATCAGACCGCCGTAGCTGTAGAAGGAGTTCCGGTTCGGGAACATCTGCCGGAACTGGTCCTCGCTCACCGGGAAACCGCCCGGCTGCGGCGTGCCGCCTCCCTGACAGGTGTAGGGGTCCCAGTACCACGTGCTGATGACCGGGTCGTAGCCGGGATTGTCGTGCTCGGCCACGTAGTACCGGCCGTCGGTGTACCGGACGACCGTTCCTGCGGGATACCAGGTGCCCGCGGTCCAGTTGGCCGCACTGTCGCAGGGCCCGGCGACGGCACTCGCCGTGGCGGCCGGGACGACGGAGGCCGTTCCGGCCAGGGCCAGGACGGCCGTCAGCAGGGCGGCTATGCGCATTCTTCTCACAGCGACTCCAGTGGGGTTGCGTGCCTGTTGCCATCGCGCAGTGAATAAGCCGCGAGTGATTGCTGTCAACGGAACGCTTCGTGTCCGGCCTAACTCGATTCATGCATCAACGAGTTCAGGACAACTGTCACCTCAGGGGCTTGCGTGGCGGTCGAGAACCATGGCACCCATGTTCGAGAAGGAATCCCGAGCTCCCCCTGAACCAGGAGATGCCATGCGTGAATTACGACGTGCGAGATATGCAGTCACCGCTCTGGTCGCCGCCGTCACCGGCATAGCCATCGGCACGGGAACGGCATCCGCCGACGTCCCGATCGGCCGGCCGATGAACGGCAAGATGACCTACTACACCGACCAGGGATACGGCGCCTGCGGAACGCCCATCGACGCGACCTCGCAGGACCTGGTCGCGATTCCGGCCTCGTGGTGGACCTCCCCCAATCCGAACAACGACCCCCTCTGCAAGGGCGTGTCGGTGGAAGTCAGTTACAACGGCAGGACCATCAGGGTGCCGGTCAAGGACAAGTGTCCTTCGTGCGATCCGAGCCACATCGACCTCAGCCGGCCGGCATTCCAGAAACTGGCGCCGCTCGACCGGGGTGTGATCAACGGAATCACCTGGAAGTTCGTCCGCTGACCGACGCCCGTCCGGTCACACCGCACTCTTCCCCGCCTCTGACGCCGAACCCCCGTCCTCCGTTCCGTCCTGCAACGGCTCCTCCCTCATGGCGAGGGCCAGACCGAGCGCCAGCACCATGAAGGGCACGGTCCACAGGAAGACGGCCCGGAACGCCTGGGCGCTCTCGCCGGGGGACGGCCCGCGAGAGCGCAGGCCCGCGGCGAGGATTGCACCGAAGAGCGCTGCACCGAAGGTTCCGCCCAGTGTCCTGAAGAAGTTCAGCACACCGGTGGCGACGCCGATGTGTTCGTGCCCCAGCGCGTTCTGGCCGGCCAGCAGACAGACCTGGACGAAGAAGCCGATGCCGACTCCCGCGACGGTCAGCGGGACGATCAGGGCGGGCGCGCTCGTGTCCTGGCCGGCCCGGCCGAGGGATGCCATCGAGACCCCGACGAGAACGGCGCCGGTGACGGGATACAGCTTGTAGCGGCCGGTCCTGGCGATGACGGGACCGGACAGCGCCGCGGCCGCCACCAGACCGAGCAGCAGGGGCACGATGAACAGGCCCGCGGCGAAGGCGGACTTGTGCTGGACGGTCTGCAGGAACATCGGCACGTACAGCATGCCTGCGAACAGGACCAGGGAGGCGAGCAGGAACTGCGCCGCGGCCAGGCTGAAGGCGGCGGAGCGGAACAGGTGCAGCGGTGTCATCGGCTCGGCCGCCCTGTGCTCGACGAGGAGGTGGAGGGCCAACGCAGCGGCACCGAGGGCGGCCAGGCCGATGATGACGGGTGAGGCCCAGGCATACTCGTGTCCGCCCCAGGTGGTGACGAGTACCACGGCGGTGGTGAACACGGTGGCGGTCAGGGCGCCGAGCACGTCGACCCGGCCGCCGCGCGCCTCCGGCCCGGGCAGGTGGAGCTTTGCGGCGATCGCGACGAGGGCGAGCACACCGACGGGCATGTTGACGTAGAAGATCCACCGCCAGGAGAGGCCGTCGGCGAAGGCCCCGCCGAGCAGCGGCCCGGCGATCAGGGCGAGCGCGGCGACCATGCCCAACGCTGCCTGGATCCTGGCGCGTTGCCGCGGCGCGGCCAGGTCGCCGGTGACGGCCATGACCAGCGATGTGATGCCTCCGCCACCGATGCCCTGCAGGGCTCGGGAGGAGGCCAGCAGGGACAGGGAACCGGCGATGCCGCTGAGCAGCGAACCCGCCAGGAAGACCACCACGGAGAACTGGAGGATCTTCTTGCGGCCGTGGAGATCGCCGAGTTTGCCGAAGACCAGCGTGGTGACGGCGCTGGTGAGCAGGTAGGCGGTCGCGATCCAGGAGATGCCCGCGCCGGCGTGCAGGTCACGGCCGATGTCCGGCAGGGCGGTGGCCACGATCGTCTGGTCGAGATTCGCGATGAACAGGGCCAGCATCAAGGGGACCGTCAGCATCATCGCGGATTCCTCAGCCGGGCGGATAGAACTGCCGGACCCAGTGGCGGTACAGGCCGATGCCCTCGTCGCCCGCGGCGAGCCGGGGGCGCGGCTCGTAGCGCTTGGCGTTCCAGATCCGCACGTCGTCCTGCACCTTGCGGACCGAGATCCACAGCATGCTCCGGGCGATGGCCCGGTACAGGGGGCGTTTCACCAGCGCAGGCCCGGCGGCGCGTTCCTGCCGGATGTCCGAGCAGGCGCATGCGAGCACCAGGCGTGTGCGCCGAGGACCGACCGGGACGTGCATGACCCACTGGTGGATGACACATCCGAGTTGGAGCAGGGGGAGCCCGACATGCACATAGCCCATTCCCGCCACCAGGAACGTGGTGTCCCACCAGGTCCTCCTCAGCAGCGCAGGACGGTTCGGCCCCAGGCGCAGGTGCGAGCGCAGGCAGGGGCCTTCGGCCCGTGGCCCGTCGGCCTTCCACACCGTCACGTGGTGCACGACCGGCAGGTGCCGGAGGTCGGTCGTGTTCTCGGTGAGTTCCTGCACGTGGGCGTGAACGTCGGTGGCCCAGCTCGCTGTTGGGACGGCGCCGGGCGGTGAGGTGTCGGGCACTTCCCAGCCGGGCGGGGCCCCGTCGTGCCCGTACCAGACGAAGAGGAAGCCGTTCCGCTCGCGGAGGGTGTGGTGCTCCAGCCGGGCCCGCGGCGGCGGGCCGTCCGGAGTGGCGACGCAGACACCGTCCGGGGCGAAGGCGAAGCGGTGGAAGGGGCACACCAGGTTCCGGCCCTCGACGGTGCCGCCCGCGCCGAAGTGGGCGCCCAGATGCGGGCAGTAGGGCCGCACCGCGTGCGACTGCCCGTCTCGGGTGCGGTAGAGCACGACGTCCTCGCCCGCGAGCCGCCGGGTCAGCACGGCGCCGGGGGCGAGCTCGCGGGAGAGCGCCAGGCAGAACCAGCCGCTCGGATAGGGGAGTTCCGGCCCGCGTGCGCCGGAGGCACGGGTCGTCATGACGAAGAGCCAATCACACAAGGGGCGTCGACCACCCTTTATCCGGAAAACTCACTCGTATGAGGCATATTCTCGTCGTATCCCCTCACCACGGTCACCCCTGCCGCTACGCTTCATCACGCCGAGGGATGGGGGCGCCGGTGTCCGGGGAGAGCATCGACAGCAGCCGCCAGGAGGCGGACGTCGTCGTCATCGGGGCCGGTCTGTCCGGGATAGCCGCCGTGATCGCGCTGCGCCGGGCCGGGTTCCACGATGTCGTGGTGCTGGAGAAGTCCGGCCGCCTCGGCGGGACATGGCGGGACAACACCTATCCCGGCTGCGGCTGCGACGTACCGGCCGTGCTGTACGAGTACTCCTTCGCGCCCCATCCCTGGACCCGCTGTTACGCCGCCCGGTCCGAGATCCTCGGCTACCTGGAGACCACCGCCGCAACGCACGGCGTGGACAAGGTCATCCGCTACGGGACCGAGGTCCTGGCCGCATGCTGGGACACGGACGTCCACCGCTGGACCCTGCGGACCACGGCGGGCACATGGACCGCCCGGGCCGTCGTCGTCGCCACCGGCCCCTGGCACCGGCCCCGCCGTCCCGACATCCCCGGCCTCGGCGGCTTCCCCGGCACCGTCTTCCACTCGGCACGCTGGGACCACGAGGCCGAACTGGCCGGACGCCGCATCGCCGTGGTGGGCACCGGGGCCTCCACCGTCCAGTTCCTGCCCGAGATCCAGCCCCTGGCCGCCCGCATCGACGTCTTCCAGAGCACTCCGCAGTGGGTGCTCCCGCGCCCGGACTACCCGCTCCCCCAGGGCCTGCACCGGTTCCTCGGACGCCACCCGGCGGCCCGGCGCACGCTCCGCGGCCTGCACCACTGGACACAGGAAGCCATCGGCGTCCCCCTGCGCCACCCGAGCCTCCTCCGCCCGCTCGAAGCCGCGGCCCGTCTCCACCTGCGCACCTCGGTGCCGGACCGTACGCTGCGCCGGGCCCTCACCCCCCGCTACCGGCTCGGCGGCCGCCGCCTGATCGCCTCCGACACCTACTACCCCGCCCTCACCCGCCCCAACGTCCGCCTGCACCCCACCCGGGTGACCGCGGTGGAGGACTCCCACGTCATCGGCGCCGACGGCAGTCGCACCCCGGCCGACGTCATCGTCCTCGCCACCGGCTACCACATCGGTGAACTCGCCCTCGCCCGGCGCCTCCACGGCAGCGAGGGCACCCCGCTGGCCGACGCCTGGACCGACAGCCGCCGCGCCTACCTGGGCACCAGCGTCAGCGGATACCCCAACCTCTTCCTCCTCATCGGCCCGAACCTGCTCACCGGCACCACGGCCGTCCCCACCGTCCTCGAAGCCCAACTCCGGTACGTCACCGCCGCGCTCACCCACCTGCGCGCGGGCGGCCACACCGCGCTGGACGTCAAACCGGAGGCCGAAGCGGCACATCACCAGGCCCTGCACCGGGCGCTGCGCACGACCGTCTACAACACCGCCGGTGGCTCGAGTTACTACTTCGGGCTGCCGGGCGTGAACACCTTCTGCTGGCCCTGGTCCACCCGCCGGCTCGTCCGGCGCCTGCACGCCTTCACGCCCGAGGCCTACACATGGTCACGGTGCCCGTCCGGGGCACGCCGGTGAGGACTTGGCCAGAGAGCGAGGGAAACGCGTCATAGCAGTGATTTCCGGGACTCCGTTCGCCTGTTCGATGCCAGACTCCGATCGCCGTCCCCGCCGGGGACCGGTGGACGATCGGTACGGCGAAAGGAGACCCTTCCGTGAGGAAGAGGATCAGCACACTCGTTGCAACCGCCGCGCTCGCCACTCTCGCACTCGCCGGCCCGGCCGGCGCCGTCGCGCCCGCGCACGCCCCAGCCGGGGCCAAAGGCACGGTCACCGCGGCGAGATCCCAGGCCGACCAGGTGCTGTCCGCGCCCGCCACGCTGGAGCGGGGGCGGTCCTGGACATCCGACACCGCCCAGCTCGTCATGCAGACCGATGGAAACCTGGTCATCTACGACGAGTTCGGCCACGCCCGCTGGGCGTCCAACACCGTCGGCAGCGGCTGGCTGGCCGCCTTCCAGACGGACGGCAACTTCGTCGTCTACACCCGCTCCGGCCACCCGGTCTGGGCGTCCAACACCGCCGGGCACCCCGGCTCCCGGCTCGTCGTCCAGAACGACGGCAACGTCGTGATCTACGACGGCAGTCAGGCCGTCTGGGCCTCCGGCACGAACCACTGATCCAGGCCGCCGGAACCAAACCTCCCTCCGGGCCACTCGACCCGATCGACGGAGACCGGCAACGGTCCCGCATCTGACGCCCCGCACGAGCGCATGCATTCGGCATGGAGATGAGCGAGGCCGGGTCCCCGGAGGGACTTCCGCGCCGCACGGTGTTGCGGTACGGAGCGGCAGCAGCAGGCGCGGCCGGCCTCGCCCGGCCCGCGCGGGCCTTCGCCGGCGGGCGGCCCGGCCGCCGGGTCGCCGTGCTCGGTGCCGGTGTGGGCGGGCTGACCGTCGCGCACGAACTGGCCGAGCGCGGCTTCGAGGTGACGGTCCACGAGCGCCGCTCCGTCGCCGGCGGCAAGGCGCGTTCCCTGTACGTCCCGCACAGCGGTACCGGCGGCCGCCGCGATCTGCCCGGGGAGCACGGGCACCGGGGCGTGTTCGGCTTCTACCACAACCTTCCGGACACCCTCCGGCGCATCCCGCTGCCCGGCGGCGGCAGTGTCTTCGGCAATCTCACGGCCGTCTCCTGGATCGAACTCGCCCGCAGCGGAGGCCGACCGGCCATTCCCGTCCCCGTCAGATCGGGCCGACTGCACCTCGCCAACGCCGATCTCCTCGTCGCCTCGGTCGCAGGCCTGCTGGCGGAGAGCCTGCGACTGCCGCCGGGGGAAGCGGCCTTCTTCGCCAAGCAGGCGGTGATGCTGTTCACCAGTTGCACCGAGCGCCGGTTCGGCCAGTGGGAACACGTGGGCTGGTGGGACTACATCGAGGCCGCCCGCATGTCGCAGGACTACCAACGCCTGTTGGGCGGCGGCGTACAGCTCCTGCAGGCCCTCAGACCCCCGACCGCCAGCGCCCGCACCTCCGGCCAGGGCCTGGAATCCATCGTGTACGACCTCGTCGGGCGCGGCAGCGACGGCCCGGCCGACCGCATCTTCGACGCCCCCACGAGCGAGGCCTGGATCGACCCCTGGGTCGCCCATCTGCGCGGGCTCGGCGTCCGCTTCGCCTTCGGACAGCACGTCGAGCACCTCGAACTGCACAGCGGCCGCATCGCGGCGGCCCATGTCCGCACCGCGCAGGGCGGTTCGGAGCGCATCGACGCGGACTGGTTCGTCGCCGCGGTCCCCTCCGAGCGCGCGACCACGCTCTGGAACGGCGCGCTCCGCGCGGCGGACCCGCGGCTCGCGGCCATGGACGGACTCCAGCAGGTCTGGTGCAACGGCGTCCAGTTCTTCCTCCGGCACCCGGCACCGGTCATCGCGGGCCACATCGTCCACGTCGACTCGCCGTGGAAACTGGTGTCCATCAGCCAATCGAGGCTCTGGCGCGCACCGTTCGCCCGCACCTGGGGCGACGGCCGGGCGCAGGAGTCGCTGTCCGTGGACGTCTCCGACTGGGAGACGCCGGGCATCCTCTACGGCAGGCCGGCCCGGCAGTGCACCCGGGCCGAGATCGCCCGCGAGGTGTGGGCCCAGATGCAGCAACATCTGGGGCGCACGAGCCCGCACGGCCTGGACGACGGACTGCTGCACTCCTGGTACGTGGACGAGGCGATCACCGACGCCCCCGGCGGCGGCACCCGCAACGACGACCTCTACCTGCTCAACACCACCGGTTCCTGGGACCTGCGCCCCGACGCGGCGACGGCCGTCCCGAACCTCTTCCTCGCCGCGGACTACGTCCGCACGTACAGCAACGTCGACTTCACATCGATGGAAACGGCGAACGAGGCCGGCCGCCGGGCGGCCGCGGCGGTACTGGTGGCGGCGGGCGCCACGGAGGCACCCGCGGTACGGACGTTCAAGGGTTACGAGGCCCCGGAATTCGCGGCGGCCAAGGCGGAGGACAGGACACGCTGGCAGCGTGGCCTGCCGCATGTGCTGGACAGCAGGCGTCGCGCCCCCGGGCGCGGAGCAATCCCCACGAGCCCGCAGTTGACCACCTAGACCAGATCGAACGGCAACGGTGGACGCCCCGCCCAAATCCCCCAAGAGCACGGCTCGGGATAGGGCACGGTCCCCGACCCGACATCCAGGACCCGCGTGAGCTGCCGCTCAGGCACATACGCCTCCCACCCGGGGTCGCCGCTCGCCGCGAAATCCACCCACGCCCGCCGGAGTTGCTTTGACACCGCGACCGCCTCGGGGCCGGGCCGGTCGCCCCACAGCTGTCTGCCGGTGGCACTGTCCAGCGTGCCGAACGCCAGAGGCACGTCCAGACTGTGGCAGGCACCCAGAACGCCTCCCAGGGCCGGAGAGGCCAGCTGCAGCTCGAACAGGTACGACCTGCCGCCGCCGGCACCGGCATTCGCCTCGGCCAGCAGCACTGACGGCATCCGGAAGCACGCATCGGCGTACACCGACTCGAACAACTCCTGTGCAGCGGCCCGCGGATGGGCGGCGCGATAGGCGGCCGGCCCGTCCGGTGCCGGGGCGAACAGGTCCAGGGCGGTACGGGCGTCCTCGTCGGTGATCTTGCCCAGCCGTCCGGTCATGAACGTGAACAGCCGGAATTCGTCTCGGGTATGGCCGACGAGGAGCTCGGCCCCGCTCGCCCGGCCACCGTTGAGGGCGGCCCAGGGGGTCTCGGAGAGCACCTCGCCGTCGATGACGGGGCAGATGGCGATACCGGCCTGGGAGAACCGCCCCCAGCGTTCGCGACGGGCGGGAAGCTCACCGTTGAGCGCGGTGAGCGCTTCGGCGAGGCGCCAGGGGCCGATGCCGGAGAGGGCCGCGGCGGTGGGCACGGTGCCGAGCCGGTCCGCGAGCGCGGCGGCGACCTCCTCGGCCAGGGCACGGGAGCAGTACCAGCCCGGTACCGAGTGCGTGATGGCCCGCCGGAACAGCCCGCGTTGTTCCTTCATCGTCAGCAGTGCGGCGATCGATCCCGCCCCGGCGGACTGTCCGGCCACGGTGACCCGGCCGGGGTCTCCCCCGAAGGCCGCGATGTTCCGCTGCACCCACTCCAGCGCGGCGATCTGGTCGAGGAACCCGCGGTTGGCCGGGGCTCCCTCGAGGAGGGCGAACCCCTCGGCTCCCACGCGGTAGTTGATGCTCACCACGACGAGCCCCGCACCGGCGAGCGCAGCCGGATCGTACATCGGGTCGTCGGAGCCGCCGGCGACGTAGGCGCCGCCGTGGATCCACACCAGCACCGGCAGCCCCGCCGCGCCCGGATCCGGGGTGCAGACGTTGAGCGTCAGCCAGTCCGTGCCGCCCGGCGGGCTCGCGGGAGCCGGTCCGGAGTGCGGCACGGACTGCGGGACCGCGGGGCCGAACTCCACCGCCTGCCGTGTCCCTTCCCAGGGCAGCGGCGGGGCGGGCGCGGCGAACCGGAGTGTTCCCACCGGGGGTTGGGCGTACGGGATGCCGCGGAACACCGCGTGGCCCTGCTCCCAGAGGCCCTCGATCCTTCCCTCGGCGGTACGCACTCCTGGCTGTTCGGACATGTCGATTCCTTCCTGGGCAGGGAGCACCAGGGTTATCGGCCAGCTGTATTATGTCAACCGTACGAAAAAACGTGAGCCTCGGAGAAGCCGACGATGCCGAAGCAGGTGGACCACCGCGAACGCCGCGAAATGATCGCCCGGGCGCTGTGGCGGGTGGTGGAGCAGCGTGGCGTCACGCACCTGACCGTGCGTGAGGTCGCGCGCGAGGCGGGCATGTCCCACGGCCAGTTGCAGCACTACTTCGCCTCCCGGGAGGCGATGCTCTCCTTCGCCATGGACTTCGCGTCCGAACAGACCTCGCTGCGCGTCGGCCAGGGCCTCCAGCAGCTGGGCGACCGGCCGCATCCGCGCGATGTGCTCCGGGTGATGCTCACGGAGATGCTGCCCCTGCATGCCGACGCCCGGGCGACCAGCCGGATGAGCGCCGCCTTCGTACTGGAGGCACTGCACAACGAGAACTTCCATGCCCGGGCGCGCGACGGGATGACCCAAGGACGCTCGCTCGTCGAGCAGTTGATCCGGCAGGCGATCACCGACGGGCACATCGCCCCGGGCCGTGACCCGGCGGCCGAGGCCCATCTCCTCCTCGCGCTCACCGGCTTCACGACCCTGCTCGAACTGGGCGTGATCGAACCCCAGGAGGCACTCGCCGCGATCGACCACCACCTGGACCGGCTGTTCCTCCGGACTCCCGAGGACTAGGGGAACTCGTGGTGTTCAACCGACTTCCTGGCAAACGCAGTTGCCCTCCGCCCATCATGGTGGTGATCGCGAACGGGCACGCTTCCGTTCGCGGCAACCGCAATACAGTCGAGTGAAGGGCACCCCATGAAATCCAGCATCCGGACCGGGCTCGTCGCGGCGCTGGCGGCCGGAGCGGTCGCCACGGCCGTCGTGCCCGCCTCCGCCGCCGTCACGTCCGGCGCCTCCCACGCGGTGGCCGGTGCGCACGCGGTCGCGGCCAACCCGAAGACGATCAAGCCGGCCGCGTACAACCAGGCGCGGAGCATCCTGGCCAACGCCGGCAGCCAGACGGCGGCCAAGTCGCACGTCATCCACGGCAAGGACGATGTCCCGGTCGGCTACGGCACGAGCCTGCTGGCCGCAGCGCGTGACGAGTTCCGCGCGGCCGACAAGAAGCTCCCGGCGAAGGACAAGAAGTCCGACATGTCGATCGCGCACTACAACGCGATCCACAGCGCGGCCAACACGATGGGCATCACCACCTGGTGATGCCGTAGGCAGCCGCCGCCAACAGGCATGCATCGGCCCCTGCCCGGGTGGTCCGGGCAGGGGCCGGCCATGCGTCTGGCCCCGTCAGCCCGTGCACAGGGCATGGTCGACCATGCCCGTCATGGCCCGGAGCTGGCGCACGGCGGTGTCCTCGTCCCCGGGGCGGCTGTGCGCCGCGACGGTGACCGCGGACCGGCCGTCCGCGGTGACCCCGGGCCACACGAGGTACCCGAAGCCGCTGCCGCTGTGGCCCCAGTAGCCTCCGCCGCAGGACAGGGGCGTCCATTCGAGCCCGAGGCCGTAGCGGCTGCCCGGGGGGCCGTCGCGACCGTCGGGGACGGCCACGGTCCGTTGCATGTCGGCGAGTTGGGCGGGAGCGAGCAGTCTGCCGCGCAGGAGTGCGGTGAAGAAGGTGTTGACGTCCTCCGCCGTGCTGATCACGGCGCCGTCGGCGTCCCCGTCGAAGGGCAGGTACGCGATCGTGGTGTCGGTCAGCGGACCGCCCGGCGTGAACTGCTGGTAGTTGCGGGCATGCGGCTCCGGCAGCCGCGGATCGTCGCCCGGGAGGACGGTGTGCGCGAGGCGCAGCGGCTCCAGGATCCGGCTGCGCACCTCCGTCTCCCAGGAGCGGCCGGTGACGGCCTTGATGACCATGCCCGCGAGGATGTAGTTGGTGTTGGAGTACTTCCACTCCGTGCCGGGCGCGAAGAGGGGCCGGTGCCTCATGGCGAAGGCGACGCGCTGCTCGGAGGTGTAGGTGGTCGAGCGGTTCCTGCGGTAGCCGGCGGGGCTGAGGTCGGGGACGACGTCGCCGGTGTAGTCGGGCAGCCCGCTGGTGTGCTGGAGGAGTTGTCGCACGGTGATGCGCCGGCCGTCGTTGCCCTGCCCGCGGACCGCGCCCGGCAGCCACCGTTCCACGGTGTCGTCGAGCGACAGCCTCCCCTCGCCCGCGAGTTGGAGCAGCACGGTCGCGACGAAGGTCTTGGTGGTGCTGCCGATCCTCAGGTACTCGCCCTGCGGTACGGGCCGCCCCGTGCGGAGGTCGCCGGCCCCGCTGCGGGCGGTGCCGACTCCGTGGGGTGTTCGGAGCCGGGCGGACACCCCGGTGACGCCGGTGTCGTGGAGCGCGTCGGCGTCCTGTTGCAGCACGCCGGTCCGTCCACGGGCGGCCGCCCCGGCTTCCGCTGGAGCGGGGACGAGTACGGCAAGGAGTGCGGCAGCGCAGGCAGTTGCGGCGCGGCGGAGGGCTCGGTGGTGCGTGGTCGGCATGGGACGACCGTACGAAGGCACGGACCGGGGCGGCCATCCGGCCGGCCCCCGGCCCGGGTGTGGGGTTTACCCCCGTTGCTTGTTCACTCGTCACTTGTTCACTTGCGCACCTTCACGGTGACCTGCCACTGGACCACCGCGTGGGAACAGACCTGACCCGAACTGCGGGACCTGCAGCGGAACTGGGAGTCGAGTGTGGTCGTCCCGTCGGCGCGGGCATGGAAGACCGCGGTGGCATCGCCGTTCGGCAGCATCCTGGCCGTGTCCCGGTGGAGCAGCTTGTCGTCGGCAGCGGTGGGTGTGCTCCATTCCCACGTCGAGCTCTCGTTCTGCTCCCCCGAGAGGTGGATGTCGATCTCCTCGCCCTTGTGCACGGTGAAGGACTGTCTGTTGTCCTTGTTCCCGAGGTCCAGGTGCTTCGGCTTCGCGTGCCCACCCCCCGGCATCGCGGACGCCAGGGGCGTCGCGGTCAGGGCCAGCGCCGCGGCCAGGGCCGCCACCGTCAAACGGGCAGTCTTCATCTCTCCACCTCGGCAAGGGCTGTCATGTCGGACCGGATCCGACGTCACCGTCCCCTCTCCCTGCCCTGCGCGCGGGCGGGCCAATGCACATGTCGCCGGTGTGGGTGACTGCCGTACGTCTAGAGCCGGTTGTACGCCCCGGCTGCCCCGGCCTCGGCCGGCGGGATGTGCGCCCGGAACTTGTGTTCCAGGTCCGCGCCCCGGACGACCCCCATGGTGTGGTAGGCGAGCCCCCATTCGTCGATGGCCGAACCGTCCGCGAACATGCACATGGAGTGCAGGTTGTCGCGGCTGACGGCGTCGCCCTCCCTGATCCAGCCGCCCACTTCGAGCTTGCCGATGCCGAACTGCGAGGTGCCGCCCAGGTGGGCGCAGTACACGGCGGCCGGGTTGGCGCCTCCGGTGACGTGGGGCATCGCGGGCTTGCGGATGTAGGCCAGGCCGGCGAGCGTCGGTTTGTCGGCGTCCAGGGTGTCGGACGGGATGACGATCCGGCTCCCGTCCTCCGCCCGGAAGTGGCACAGCCCGCGAACGGTGCCCAGCGCCGTGAGACCGGCCTGGTTGTCGTAGTACGCGCGGTAGTCGCCCGGCGTGCCCCCGTGCCGCTGGCACCAGCCGGCCGGTGTGTCCGGCTTGTCGGGCTGGGCGCTGGCCTGGGTCGTGATCAGGAGCGCGGCGCCGGTCGCGAGGGCCATGACCGTTGCTGTGATGCGTGCTCGCATTGTGTCCTCCCGAGTGACGGGTGGTACGGGTCCGGAGATGGGACGGCGGACAGCCTCCGAGTACGCGTGGGGTTCCGTCAACGGGCCCGTGCGGCAAACGCGCCACGGGCCGAATGGTCCTGACGGGCCGGGCCGTTGTCGGTGCGCCGGACCTAGAATCCTTGCCCGGAGCTTTTCCCTGGGGAGGCTGTCGTGCGGAACGTCGAACTGCCCGCCGGTGTCGTCGAGTACGACGTGACCGGATCGGGGCCCGCCGTCGTGCTGTTGCACGGGCTGCTGATGGACCACACGGTGTGGGACCGCGTACTGCCGCTCCTGCCCGAGGGGTTCAGCTATGTGCGGCCCGTCCTGCCGTTGGGCTCCCATCGCAGGCCGATGAAGGCGGGGGCCGACCTCACCCTGCGCGGGCAGGTTCGTCTGGTCGCCGATTTCCTCGACGCGCTCGGTCCGGACGACGTCACCCTGGTCCACTCCGACTGGGGCGGAGCCCTGTTCCTCACCGCCCACGGGCTGGACCGGCGCGTCGCCCGCATGATCATCCTGCCGTGCGAGGCGTTCGACAATTTCCCGCCCGGCCTCCCGGGCAAGGTGCTGACCCTGGCCGTGCGCGTCCCCGGGGGACTGAGTCTCGGCGCCCGGCAGCTGCGCGTCGCCCGGCTGCGTCGGCTGCCGGTCCTGCTGGGCCTGATGGCACGGCGCCCGCTGCCCGACGACCTCGTGCACGGCTGGACCCGGCCGTTCCTCGACGACGCCCGGATCCGGCGCGACCTGCTCGCCTACTGCCGGGGCCCCTTCGACAAGCCCGGGCTCGTCCGTGACACCGAGGCACTGCGCCGCTTCACCGGAGAGGCGCTCGTGCTCTGGTCGCCCGACAACCGCGTGATGCCGCCCGCGCACGGCCGCCGCCTGGCCGCGCTGCTGCCCGCGGGGCGCTACGCCGAGGTGCCGGGCGCCTATGTGCTGTCCATGCTGGACGAGCCGGAGGCCGTGGCCCGCGAGATGGGCACCTTTCTCACCGCATCCGGCACACAGCGTCACTGACCGGCCATACGCGGACAAATAGCCACAAGCGACACCGGTCCGGGGTGCGCCCCTTGAACGAACAGAGGAGCGAGTTAGCATGTGAGCGCTACCTAGCTCGAAAGAGAAGCCTGTGACTGTCAACGACGACTCGTTCACGAACTGGAAGATCCGCGAGGAGATCGCGGAGTCGATGATCCCGATCATCGGGAAGCTGCACCGGGAGCGGGACGTCACCGTCCTCCTCCACAGCCGCTCCCTGGTGAACAAGTCGGTGGTCAGCATCCTCAAGACCCACCGATTCGCCCGGCAGATCGCCGGCGAGGAACTCTCGGTCACCGAGACGCTGCCGTTCCTGCAGGCTCTCACCACGCTCGACCTCGGTCCTTCGCAGATCGACATCGGCATGCTCGCCGCGACGTACTGGGCCGACGACCGCGGCCTGTCGGTGGCGGAGTTCACCGCCGGGGCCGTCGCGGGCGCCACGGGCGACAACAAGATCGAGCGCTGCGAGGGACGCGACGTCGTCCTCTACGGATTCGGCCGCATCGGCCGGCTCGTCGCCCGGCTGCTCATCGAGAAGTCCGGCTCCGGCAACGGCCTGCGACTGCGCGCCATCGTCGTCCGCGGGGGCGGCGGCCGGGCCGCCGAGGATCTCGTCAAGCGCGCCTCCCTGCTGCGCCGCGACTCCATCCACGGCCAGTTCCAGGGCACGATCACCGTCGACGAGGCGAACAGCACGATCGTCGCCAACGGCAACGAGATCAAGGTGATCTACGCCGACGACCCGTCGGCCGTCGACTACACGGCGTACGGGATCAAGAACGCGATCCTCATCGACAACACGGGCAAGTGGCGCGACCGCGAGGGCCTGTCGAAGCACCTGCGCCCCGGCATCGACAAGGTGGTCCTCACCGCGCCGGGCAAGGGCGACGTCCCCAACATCGTCCACGGCGTCAACCACGACATGATCAAGCCGGACGAGCAGATCCTGTCCTGCGCGTCCTGCACCACCAACGCGATCGTCCCGCCGCTGAAGGCGATGGCCGACGAGTACGGTGTCCTGCGCGGTCACGTGGAGACCGTCCACTCGTTCACCAACGACCAGAACCTGCTGGACAATTACCACAAGTCCGACCGCCGCGGCCGTTCCGCGCCGCTCAACATGGTCATCACCGAGACCGGTGCCGCCTCCGCCGTCGCCAAGGCGCTGCCCGACCTCCAGGCGAAGATCACCGGCAGCTCGATCCGTGTCCCGGTGCCGGACGTCTCGATCGCCATCCTCAACCTGCAGCTGGCGCGCGAGACCACCCGCGAGGAGGTCCTCGACCACCTCCGCAATGTGTCGCTCACGTCGCCGCTCAAGCGCCAGATCGACTTCGTCACCGCACCCGACGCCGTGTCGAACGACTTCATCGGCTCGCGCCACGCCTCGATCGTCGACGCCGGCGCCACCAAGGTCGAGGGCGACAACGCGATCCTCTACCTCTGGTACGACAACGAGTTCGGCTACTCGTGCCAGGTCGTCCGCGTCGTCCAGCACATCTCCGGGGTGGAGTACCCGACCTACCCGGCCCCGCTGGCCTGATCCCGCCGCGGTACGGGTGCCCGGGCGCCGCCCCCGCACCCGTACCCCGATGGGCTGCCCCGCCTCGGCGGAAAAGCACACCTCCGGCCCTGTATTCATGCCGGAGGTGACTGGCGGATGACCAGCAGCAGACCGCACACCACGGACGAGCCGTCCCGGCCCCCGCGCCGCCTGGTCCTGGCCACGGTCTTGTCCTCCCTGCTCGCAGGCCCGACGCTGGCCTCCGCGTGAACTGGCCGTCCTGGAGAGCGAGTTGCAGTACGTGAACGACGCGCTCAGCGCTCACCGGATCACGCAGACCTCGCTCCACAAACACCTGTTCACCCAGGACACCGCGGGCATCGACCGCGCGCTCCCCAGGATGACCGGCTCGACAACGCCCTTCATCTTCCAGTCCGTCGGCGGCGACAAGGCTCTGCTCACCGGCGACCTGGTCATGACCGCCAAGGAAGTGCCCGACACCCTCCGGGTACTTCGCAAGGGGCCCGCGAACCCGGTCTGACGCGGACCACAGGACCACAGGACCACAGGCGATCACGCCTCCGCCGTGAGCCCGTTGATCATGCGGTCGAGGAGCCGGTCGAAGACCGCCTCCGGGGACGGGTCGCCGGGCGCGGCAAGCGCCTGGGCGAACTGGGGGTGGTTCCCTCCGGCCATGAGGGCCTGGAGATAACGGGCGTGCGCGTCGCGCAGCTCGCCGGACGTGCGGCCTGCGGTTTCGCTCGCCTGCTCCTGGCCGAGTTCGTACGACACGTAGCTGACGACGAATCCGGTGATCAGGCTGAAGGTCTCCAGCCGGGCCCTGGCGTCCTCGCCCGTCGGGGCGAGTGCCGCGAGGGCGTGCTCCACGACGGCGAGGGTGTTCGGGCCGAGGGTCTGCCGGGCGGTCAGCGCGGCGGGCAGCCAGGGATGGCGCCGCATCATGGCGCGCTGCTCGCGGGCGATCTGCCGGAGGTCGGCGCGCCAGTCCCCGGACGGCTCGTCCGGCAGCCGGTGTTCGCCGCTCACCTGGTCGATCATGAGCTCCAGCAGCGTCTCCTTGTTGGGGACGTAGCTGTAGAGGGACATCGTCCCGGCCCCGAGCCGGGCCGCGACCGCACGCATGGTGACCGCGGCGAGCCCTTCCGCGTCGGCGATGGCGACCGCCTCGGCGGTGATCGTCGCGCGGCTGTGGGCCGGCGGCCTTCCCCGGCGCGGCCGTTCGGGCTGCGCCCAGAGCAGCTCCGGGTCCACACCGGCCTTGCGACCGGGTGAGCCTGCACGGGCCACGGCGACCCCTCCCTTCCTCTGTCTCCATCCAAGCACGAGCTATTCTCGTACGCTGTACGGAAATCATCATCCCGCTATCCGGCGAGTCCGGGAATCGAGGCTTCGCGACCATGCCGATGCGCAGCTCACCTGCACGGAAGCCGCCCCTGCGCACCAGGGCCATGCGCCGGTCCCTGCGCGGCCTGCCCGCCGGGCTCCACGACGTCGCCCACGAGCCCGGCCTCGTCGTGCCCGCCGCCGACGGCAGCCCGCTGCTGACCGACCACTACTTCCCCGTCGCCGACGGCGACTTCCCGACCCTCCTGATCCGCTCGCCCTACGGCCGGGGATTCCCCTGGGCACCGATGTACGGCATGCTCTTCGCCGAACAGGGCTTCCACGTCGTCCTGCAGAGCTGCCGCGGCACCGGAGGGTCGGGCGGCGAGTTCCATCTGTGGCGCAACGAGCCGGCCGACGGGCAGGCCACCGTCGCCTGGCTGCGCCGGCAGCCGTGGTTCTCCGGGGTGCTGGGAACGATCGGCCCCAGCTACCTCGGCTACGTCCAGTGGGCACTCGCCCTGGACCCGCCACCGGAGTTGCGCGCGATGGTGATCCAGGTCGGCATGCACGACCCGCACGGCTTCTTCCACCCCACCGACGCGTTCTCGCTGGAGAACGCGCTCGCCGTCGCCGTCGGCCTGACCAGACAGCACCTCGGCATACCGGCGTTCCTCCGGTCCGCCCTGCGACTGCGGCGTCACCTCGGGAAGGTCACGCGGACCCTTCCCCTCGCGGAGTCCTACGTGCCCGCCCTGGGCGGCCGAGTGCCGTTCCTGGACGGGGCGATGGCGCACCCCGATCCCCAGGACCCGTACTGGGACGGCGCCGACATCGGGGCCGCGGCGGACACGCTGACCGTGCCGACCAGCCTGATCACCGGCCGGCACGACATCTACCTCGACCAGACCCTGCGGCAGTACGGCCGGCTGCGGCGCGCCGGCTGCGAGACGGCCCTGCTCGTCGGCCCGTGGACCCACAACTCGGCCCTGCAGCAAGGCTGGCCCGAGGTCTTCGCCGAAAGCCTCGCCTGGCTGCGGGCCCACCTGTGCGACGACAGGTCCGGGCTGCGCAGGACGCGGGTCCGTGTCCACATGGGCGGCCGGCAGACGTGGCACGACCTGCCCGACTGGCCCCCGGCCACGACCGGCCGCCGCTGGTACCTCGGGAGCGGCGGCACGCTCGATTCCCGGGCGCCCGAGGGCACGACGCCGCCTCTGTCCTTCCGCTACGATCCGGCCGATCCCACGCCGTCCGTCGGCGGCCCCCTGTTGAGCAACAAGGCCGGTCCGCAGGACAACAGCGCGCTGGAGGCCAGGGACGACGTGCTGACGTTCACGACGGAGCCCCTTGCCGCGCCGGTCCGCGTTCTCGGTGCGGCTCATGTGGAGCTGCAGGTCACCACGGACACGGGCCACGCCGATGTCTTCGCGCGGCTCTGCGATGTCGACGAGCGGAACCGCTCGGTCAACGTCTGTGACGGATTGCGGCGGTTGCAGCCCGACGACGGCACTCCGGCCGCCGTCACGGTGCCCCTGAGCTCCACCGCCCACTGCTTCCCCGCCGGGCATCGCATCCGCCTGCAGATCAGCGGCGGCGCCCACCCGCGCTTCGCCCGCAACACCGGGACCGGGGAACCCTCGGCGACGGCCACCCGGCTCGCGCCGGCCGACGTCTCGCTGCACCACCCGTCCGTGCTCGTACTCCCCACTGCGGAAGCCCCGGTGTGACGTCTACCCCCGCCCTGCTACCCCCGTCCTGCCCGGAAGGCCCGGCGGTACGCGCCGGGCGTCGTGCCCAGGGCGCCCAGGAAGCGTCTGCGGAGGTTGGTGGCGGAGGAGAGGCCGACGCGGCGGGCGACGGTCTCCAGCGGGAGGTCGGTCGACTCCAGCAACTCCCGTGCCGCCACGATCCGCTGGGCGAGCAGCCACTGTCCGGGGCTGGTGCCGAGCTGGTCGGTGAAGCGCCGGGCCAGCGTCCGCGCCGAGACGCCCTCGTGCGCGGCCAGGTCGTCGACGGTCACCGGCTCGTCGAGTCTGCCGGTGACCCATTGCAGCAACGGCGCGAGCGAACCGTCGATCTGCGCGGGGTGCGGCGGCGCCGCGTACTGCAGCTGTCCGCCCTCGCGGTGGGGCGGCATGACCATGGTCCGTGCGACGTGCGCGGCGTACCCGGCGCCCTGGTCGGCACGGACCAGGTGCAGACACAGGTCGATGCCGGCACCGGCGCCCGCGCTGGTCGCCACGTCGCCGTGGTCGACGTACAGCACGTCCGCGTCGACCCGGACGGCGGGGAACTGCCGGGCCAGCCCGTCGGCTTGGGCCCAGTGGGCGGTGGCCCGCCGCCCGTCCAGCAGACCGGCGTGCGCCAGCGCGAACGCGCCGGAGCAGATACTGACCACCCGCGCCCCACGCGAGTGCGCGCGGCGCAGGGCCCCGACGACCGCGGGCGAGGGCGGCTCCTGGACGGGCAGCCAGCCCGGGACGACCACGGTGTCCGCCCGGTCGAGCGCGTCCAGCCCGTCGGTCACGAGCATGTCGTACCCGGCGAGCGTCGCGACGGGACCGGGGTGCTCGGTGCACACACCGAACGTGTACCGCGTGGGCAGCCCCTGCCGCTCGATCCCGAACACCTGGGCGGCGCAGGCGAGCTCGAAGGACGACTGCGGAGGGCGGACGAGAGCGACGACGCGATGCATGGCGGGAAAGTACCGCACGATGTCATTCCTGACACTGGGCGGGCGGACGATCACCGGCCAGGCTGGCCTCATGACGAGAGACATGACGGCAGAACAGAAGATGCCGGGCTACGTGTGGTCCGCCGTACAGGACGCCCCGGTCCACGAGATCTTCCCCGGCATCCGCGCACGCCCGCTGTGGACCGGGGACGACGGCGCGAAGGCCCACGTCCTGGAAATGGACCCGGGGACGTGCTGGCAGGGCATCGACGTCCACGAACCGGGCCCCGAGGAGGTCTTCGTGGTGTCCGGCGTCTTCAACGACGGTTTCCGGGACTACCCCGCGGGCTCCTTCATCCATGCCCCCGCGGGTTCCTCGCACATCCCGCAGACGACGACGGGCTGCACGCTGTTCGTCTTCTACCCGGAGGGGTAGGGGGTGGCGAGGTGTGGTCCGTGCGCCTGATGACGGAAACCGATATTCCAGCGGTCTCGGCCGTACGGGTGTCCGGCTGGAAGTCCGCCTACGCCGGAATGATTCCGCAGTCCTATCTGGACGGCATGACCGTCGAGGGGGACATCGCACTGCGTCGGCGACAATTCGCCCGGTTCCGGGGGCGGATGACCAACCTCGTGGCGACCGACGGCCGCGGCGACATCGTGGGGTTCCTCCAGGAGAACGTCAAGGCCCGCCGCTTCTACGAGCGAGCCGGATACGCCTCGGACGGTGCCGTGCAATCCGACGACTACGACGGCGTACCCGTGGCCGAAGTCCGTTATCGCCGCGCGCTGGACCGGGTCACGCAGTGTCCGTCCGTACCGCGGCGACCGCCACCGTCGTGTAGTCCATGGTGAAGCCGCCGCCCATGGCATCGATGGCGGCTCCGAGGCCGTCCAGTACCTTCGTCATGCGGTCCGGGGGGAGCCGGATGAAGGCGCCCGCGGTGGGCATCAGATCCAGCCATGCATCCCGGGTGTAGAAGAATTCCCAGTCGAATTCCCAGAGTTCCGGTTCGCCGAATGCGCCCGTCTCCCGGATCCCGTCGGCCACCCTGGCGAAAACCTTCCGGTACATGTCCGCGGATCCCCGGATCGCCGCCCGGAAGTCGAACGGGACGTCGGGCAGCTCCCGTTCGCAGATCTCGACGACGGCCTCCGCGACATCGGACGGATAGCGGAACACGTTCCAGAAGGGGGCCAGCAGGCCGCCCGGGCGCAGTACCCGGGCGGCCTTGGCCGCGCCCGCGGCCGGGTCGACCCAGTGCCAGGCCTGGCCTGCGACGACCGCGTCGAATACGCGGCCCGCCGGGTCCCATTCCTCGAACCTCGCCACCTCGGCCTCTCCCCCGGCCCGCAGCGCCAGTTCGGCCATGCGCGCGTCGGGGTCGACGCCGAGCACCCTGCAGCCGGCCGCCTGGAGCTGCCGGGTGGCAATGCCCGTGCCGCAGCCGACGTCGAGGACGTCGGGCCCGGTGCCGGCACCGGGCCCGAAGGCGGCGATCCGTGCGATCAGGGCTTCGGGGTAGCGGGGCCGGGCCCGGTCGTAGCGTTCAGCGTCCGCGCCGAACGACTCGGCCACCTCGCGGAGTTGATGGGGGTCGTTCTCTGAAGACCGTATAGTGGGCATGCGCCCACTATGGTGGGCGCATGCCCACTCGTCAACGGGTGGCACCCGAACAGACAGGAGGGACACAGGACATGCCGACAGGGGTGGCCCTGCGCGATGCGCGGGAGCAGCTGTTCGCCGCGGCCGAGCGCATCCTGCTCCGGGACGGTCCGAACGCACTGACCAGCCGTGCGGTCACCACGGAGGCGGGCTGCGCCAAGGGCGTCCTGCACCGGCACTTCGCCGACTTCGACGCCTTCCTCGCCGAACTCGTCCTGGACCGCATCGCCCGGGTCGAGGCCCAGGGCACCGCCCTCTGCGCATCCGCAGGGACCGGCACCGTCACCGGCAACCTCGCCGACGCGCTGACGGAGTTGTTCGGCTCGTCGGTCGCCGTGGGGATCGTCGCCCTGATCACCTTCCGCGACGACCTGCGCGCCCGCCTGCGCCGGAGCAGACCGGCGGGCGTTCCGGTCCTCACCGAGGCCGCGGCCATGATCGCCGCGTACCTGGCAGCCGAGCGCCGGCTGGGGCGCCTCGCGGCCGATGCCGACGTGGACACCCTCTCCCCCACCCTGATCGGAGCCGGACACCTGCTGTTCGCCGACCGGAAAGCCGGCCGGCCGGAGCCCGAAGCCGTCCGCAAGGTCGTGGCCGCGGTCGTCGCAGGCGTGGTGCGGGAGCCGACGCCGTGACGCGCCCGGGGGCTACCGCTCCGCCCCCGCACGCCATGTGACCGCGGCCCCGGACAGCACGACCAGCGCAATCCCCGCTGCGGCCGGGATGGATCACCAACAGGGCGTCCCAGCTGGATGGTTGGGACGTGAGATATCTCGCCCAACAGCCGGGGGCCTGCTCGTTACGGACCAGCAGTCGTCACCTGATCAGTGGCTACTCTGAAGATCCTTACCAGTGATCGACGGCGGTACCGGCGGGCACCGCCACCACTACGCCCCCCACCAAGGCCCGTTACGACATGACGACGTCCATCGCATGGCGGTGGAGTCGGACATCGAGGAGAGGTACGTTCATGCGCGCCCGGAGCATTGCCACGGCCACCGCAACAGCATTGGCACTGTTGGCCACTCGTGACCTTGTCCAGAAAAAGCATGCATTGCTCCGGAACTACCCGGTGATCGGGCACGCCCGGTACCTGTTGGAGACGATCGGCCCGGAGCTGCGGCAGTACATCGTGACCTCCAACGACGAGGAGCGCCCGTTCAGTCGTGACCAGCGCACCTGGATCTATGCGTCGGCGAAGGGGGAGAACAATTACTTCGGGTTCGGTACCGACAACGATGTTGAGCACATGCAGGGGCACGCGTACCTGAAGCAGCGCACGTTCGCCGGCACGCTGCCCGACCTCCACGACCCGCAGGCCGCACTGCCCTCGGCCAAGGTGCTGGGCGGGCCGCGAGGGCGCGCCAAGGCGTTCCGGCCGGCGAGTGTGGTGAACATATCGGCGATGAGTTTCGGATCGCTCTCCGGCGCGGCGATCACGGCGCTCAACAAGGGGGCGGCGCTGGCGGGCGCGATGCAGAACACGGGAGAGGGCGGTCTCTCGCCGTACCACCGCAACGGCGGCGATCTCGTCCTTCAGATCGGTACGGCGTACTTCGGGTGCCGCAACGAGGACGGCAGCTTCAACATCGACAAGCTCAAGGATGTGGTTGCCGGCGCCCCGGTCAAGGCGATAGAGATCAAGCTCTCCCAGGGCGCCAAGCCAGGGCTGGGCGGGATGCTGCCGGGCACCAAGGTCACCCCTGAAATCGCCGAGATCCGCGGCATCCCGCTCGGTAAGGACTGCGCCTCCCCGTCGCGGCACACCGCGTTCAGCGACGTCGACTCGATGCTCGACTTCGTCGAACTGCTCGCCACCGAGACCGGTCTGCCGGTCGGGATCAAGAGCGCGGTGGGAGAGATGGATTTCTGGCAGGAGCTTGCCACGCTGATGGCGCGCGGTGATCGTGGTGTCGACTTCGTGACCATCGACGGTGGCGAGGGCGGCACCGGGGCGGCACCGCTGATCTTCAGCGACTCGATGTCGCTGCCCTTCCGGATGGGCTTCTCCCGGGTCTACGGCACCTTCGCCGAGCTGGGGCTGACCGATGACCTGACCTTCATCTGCTCCGGCAAGCTCGGCCTGCCCGAGAACGCCGCGGTCGCCTTCGCCTTGGGTGCCGACATGATCAACGTGGCTCGCGAGGCGATGCTGTCGATCGGCTGCATACAGTCGCAGAAGTGCCACACCGACAAGTGCCCCACCGGCGTCGCCACTCAGAACCCGCGGCTGGCCCGCGGCCTCGACCCGACCTCGAAGGCCACCCGCGCAGCCGTCTACCTGCGCACCTTGCGCCAGGAACTGCTGAAGGTCTCGGCAGCCGTCGGTGTCGCCCACCCGGCACTCATCACAGCCACCGACGTCGAGATCATGAACGGCGACTACGAGGCCCGCACCTTGGCCGGCGTCTACGGCTACAAGGACGGCTGGGGCGAGCTCGGCCCGCACCTCGCCGAGGAGATCACCGCACTGCTCGCCACCAAGCCGACCTCCGTACAGAGGCCGATCGTCTAACGTGTCGACGGAGGCAAGCACCGCCTCACTGAGCACGCGCGTGGCACCCGCCGCTGTCGCCCTCGTCCCCCTGCCTCACGCACAGTACCTGCCTAGGTGATCACAACATGACCGAAAAAGTGAGATTCCGGAGCATCGTCGGCCCCGAACTGGCCGGAGCAATCGACCTGCCAGACGGCGAGATCCGAGGCTGGGGGATCTTCGTGCACGGATTCACACTCGGCAAGGACTCGCCGGCAGCCTCGCGCGTCAGCAAGCAGCTGGCACGCGAGGGGATCGGAATGCTGCGTTACGACAACCTCGGGATCGGGGACTCCGACGGCGACTGGGGGGACGGCTCCTTCACCGTCAAGGTCCAGGACACGCTCCGTGCGGCAGCCCTGATGGCGGAGCGGGGAACGCCGGCAGACCTACTGGTGGGACACTCATGGGGCGGCGCTGCGGCCCTCGCCGCCGCGGCTGAGGCAACCGGCATCCGCGCGCTCGCCACGATCGGGGCGCCGGCCGAGCCCAGCCACGTCGAGCGACAGTACGACGCGGTCATGGACCGCGTTCTCAGCGAAGGGTCGCACGAGTGGTTCGTCGGCGGGAGGACCCTGGTCCTCAAGCGCGCCTTCGTCGAAGACGTCCGCCATGCTCACCTGCGTGATCGGATACGCGAGTTGACCCTGCCGCTACTCGTCCTGCATTCGCCTACCGACCACACCGTCGACATCGCCAACGCCGGGGAGATCTTCCGCGAGGCTCGACACCCGCGAAGCTTCGTCGCGCTCGAAGGAGCAGACCATCTCCTGACCGCACGAGGACAAGCGCAGCGAGCCGCCCACATCATCAGCGCCTGGGCCGACCCGTACATGTCCACCCCCTCGTAGGGGCCCCAGGGAGTGCTTTTGGGCCCTGCCCGCCCGCCACCACGGCACTTCACCCATCGGCACCATCACCGCCCCCCGACACCGCCGGGCCCGTCGGCTGAAGCGCCGCGCGGGCCCACGCAAACAGGAACCGGGTGCCCTGCTCTTTGTGGCCGGCGTGGTCGGTGCCGTCGAGAGCGAAGTAGCGTATGCAGGCCGCACGCCGACGGGGCCTTGGTTCCCGGTCGGGGTCCTTGTGCCGTCCACCCCGCCCGGCCCGCTGCCGGCCGGGGTGTGGCCGGAGACTTCACGGTCCGACCCAACTGGGAGCCGAAGGATCTGGACCAATACCGGGAATCAGGCCGCGACGAGCTCCTGCTCGCGGTCCGGCGTCTTGACCTTGGGCTTCTTGTTCGGCAGCGAGAGCCGGAAGACCTTGTGCCAGGCGGAGAACACCTGCTTGGGCAGCGGCCCGGTGACGTACTCCAGCTCGTACTTTTCGAACAGCGCGCGCACCTTCACCGCGACCTCGGCGTACCGGTTGCTCGGCAGGTCCGGGAACAGGTGGTGCTCGATCTGGTGCGACAGGTTGCCGGTCATGAAGTGCATGGCCCTGCTGCCGCTGATGTTCGCCGAGCCCATCATCTGGCGCAGGTACCACTGGCCGCGGGTCTCGTCCTTGATCGAGCGGCGCTCGAAGACCTGTACGCCTTCGGGGAAGTGCCCGCACATGATCACCGAGTGGGACCAGATGTTGCGGACCAGGTTGGCGGTGAACGTGGCGGCGAGCGTGGGGAGGAACGACGGGCCCGACAGCAACGGGTGGATCACGTAGTCCTTGAGCACCTGCTTGCGGATCTTGCGGCCCACGGCCTTGGCCCGCGCGCGGAACTCCGGGTCCTTGCGGCGGCGCTTGTGCAGGTTCTTGCCGAGCTCCAGGTCGTACGCCGCGATGCCGTACTCGAAGAAGCAGGCGTTGATGAAGTTCCACAGCGGCTGGCCGAGGTGGAACGGGTGCCACTTCTGGTCCTCGTCGACGCGCATGATGCCGTAGCCGAGGTCGTTGTCCTTGCCGATCACGTTGGTGTACGTGTGGTGCAGCTCGTTGTGCGAGTGTTTCCACTGATCGGACGGCGAGACGTGATCCCACTCCCAGGTGGTGGAGTGGATCTTCGGGTCCCGCATCCAGTCCCACTGGCCGTGCAGGACGTTGTGGCCGATCTCCATATTGTCCATGATCTTCGCCACGGACAGGCCGGCGGTGCCGAGCAGCCACGCGGGCGGGAAGATCGAGAACAGCAGCACGCCCCTGCTGACCAGCTCGAGCTTGCGCTGCGCCGAGATGACCTTACGGATGTAGGCGGCGTCTTTCTCGCCGCGGCTGGCGAGCACCTCGTCGCGGATCGCGTCCAGCTCGCGGCCAAGCTCCTCGATCTGCTCCGCGGTCAGGTGGGCGGTGGGGTCGATGGCGGTCAAGGTGCTCCTACCGTTCGATGTCGCAGGGGCCCGCAGCGGCGGACACGCAGGTCTGGATGAGGACCCCGGGCTCGGCCTCGGTGATCTCGCCGGTGCGCAGGTCGCGGACGGCGCCCGCCTTGAGCGGTGTGACGCAGCCGAAGCAGATGCCCATGCGGCACCCGGAGAGCATGAGCACGCCGGCCTCCTCGCCGATGTCCAGCAACGGCGTGGCGCCGTCCGCGTCGACGGTCTTGCCGGTGGCGCTGAACGTGACCTCGCCGCCGTCGCCTGCGACAACGGTGCTGGGGCGGAAGCGTTCGGTGTGCAGGCGCTCTTGGACGCCGTGCCCGGTCCAGTGCTCTTCGGCGGCGTCGAGCAGGCCCGCGGGCCCGCAAGCCCAGGTCTCGCGCTCGGCCCAGTCGGGCACAAGTTCGTCGAGACGGGCGATGTCGAGCATGCCGTCTGTGTCGGTGTGCACCTCGGTGAGGCGCAGCTTCTTGTCGGCGACCAGGTCGTGCAGTTCGTTGCGGAAGATCACGTCTTGCGGCTGTGGCGCGCAGTGGACCATGACGACGTCGTCGAGCTCGGTCTCGCGCAGCATGCCCATCACGGGCGTGATGCCGCTGCCGGCCGTCAGGTAGAGCACCTTGGCGGGCTTGGCCTGCGGCAGTACGAAGTCACCGGTCGCCTGGTCGAGCTGGATCAGTGTGCCCGGTGTCGCCCTGCGGACCAGGTGGTTGCTGACCTTGCCGTCCGGGATCGCCTTTACGGTGATCGTGACGCGGCCGTCCTGGCGGTTTGACGGCGAGGTGATGGAGTAGGCACGCCACAGGCGCCTCCCATCGACATCGACCCCGATCCGCACATACTGTCCGGCTGTGTGACCGCGCCAGCCCCGTCCCGGCCTGATCACGATGGTCGCGGCGTCACCCGTCTCGGGGTGCACGGCCTCGATGCGTCCGCGCAGGTCAGCGCCCGCCCGCAGCGGGCTGACCAGGTCGAGGTAGTCCGACGGCAGCAGCGGCGTCGTGACCATCTCCAGCAGTTTCCACGCCCTGCTACGGAGGGCTGCACTCGTCATGACCCAAGCTTGCTGTGCCTCAAGGCGTAAAGTCCTGACCGCAGGATGTAAATCTGGTCGGCCGAATTGTTCGCAGGGAACAAAAATATGAGCCATGCAATCCGGAGGGCCAGCGAACTGGCCCTGGATGAGACGACGGTCACCGCACTTCGGGCCGCGCTGAAGACCACCGCCGACGAGGTCGTCCAGGCGATCATCGACGAGGTCCCTCCCTACGCCAACGCCCTCTCGGGCCGCATGGGTGGCACCATCCGCCGAGCCGTCCGCACCGCCCTGGGGCACTACCTGGACCTCGCGAGCGGGAACGCCACAGGCGGCGACGCCGGTGACGCGGCCTACGAGCTGGGCCGCGGCGAGGTGCGCGACGGCCGTTCGATGGACGCCCTGCTCAGCGCCTACCGTGTCGGCGCCCGCGTGGCCTGGCGATGCCTGGCAGCGGGTGCCGTACCCGCAGGTCTGCCCGCCGCCGAAGTCGCCAAGTTCGCCGAGCTGACCTTCGCCTACATCGACGAGCTCTCCGCCGCCAGCGCCGCGGGCCACGCCGACGAACTGGCCGCCCGGGGCCGGGCCCACGAGCGCCACCTGGAACAACTGGCCCGCGATATCCTCGCCGGCGCGAACCCGGATGTGCTGCTGGCCTCTGTTCAACGGGCCGGGTGGCAGCCTCCGGTTTCGCTGACCGCGGTCCTGCTGCCCGCCGACCAGGCCCGGCCTGCCTACCGCGCGCTCGACCCGAGCACCCTCGTCCTGGACGATCTGCCGGACGCCACCGGTGTGCTGCTCGTCCCCGACGCCGACCGGTCACTTCTCCTGCGGCAGCTGACCGACCGCACGGCCGTGGTCGGCCCGGCCCGGCCATGGACTCGTGCGTCCGCCTCGTACGCCCGAGCCGTGCGTGCGCGCTCCCTCTCTCCTGATATCCGCGACACCGAGGAGCACCTGCCCGAGCTGGTGCTGAGCGCCGACGTGGATGCGTTCGCAGACCTGCGCGCCCGAGCCCTCGCACCGTTGCGGACCTTGCCTGTCGCGACCGCACAGCGGCTGGAGGAGACGTTGCGGGTGTGGCTGCTGCACCAGGGCAGGCGGGAGGAGGTGGCGGCGGAGTTGTTCGTCCATCCCCAGACAGTCCGGTACCGGATGTCGCAGCTGCGGGAGCTGTTTCCGGATCTCGCCTCGCCGCACCGGGTCCTTGAGCTGACGCTGGCGGTGGGTCTTCGGGCCGGCTGACGTGTACCGCCTGCCTCAGTCCTGCCGGTGGCCACGCAGGACGAAAAGGGAGCGGACCTGGCGAAGCCGGTCTCCCAGTCGGTGTCGGTCATCTCCCGCCCGGCGGGGGTGAACCAGACGATGTCCTTGTTCTCGGTATGGGTGTCGTCCGAGGTGCGCCCCTTGAAGAACCGCCGTCGGCGGAAGACCGGATGATCGCGGCGCAGGGTGATCAACTTGCGGGTGAAGTCCAGGAGTTCACCGGCTTGGGTGACATCGGTCCAGTCCATCCAGGTCAGTTCGTTGTCCTGGCAGTAGGTCGGCACGGGACTTCGCGACCGGATCAAGATCGGGGCCGGCGGCAAGATCGCCACCGGGGCCGACCTGGTCAAACGCCTGGTGCAGGGCGCCGATTACGGCAACTCCGCGCGGGCGATGATGTTCGCGCCCGGCTGCATCCGGGGCCCAGCGGTGCCATACCAACACTTGCCCCAAACCGGTGTCACCGCCCAGGCTGCTCCCCGAGCCGCCCGCCGACTGGGAGGCCGCCGACCCGGACCGCTTCAACGTCTGAGCCGTGGCCGCGACTTGTCGCTTGTGAACCGTGAACCGGAGCTGTAACCGGAGGACTTCCATGGCCCGGTCCGTCGCCGGTACCGCCGACCTCGCGTACCCGTCCCGTGCGATCCGCGCCTCCCTGCGCCGCCGGCCGATCCCGCACGCGACCCCGGAGAAGCGCGACCAGGCCGGCTCGGCCGAACCGGTCACCGACCCGCAGCGACACCTCCTCCGGCTCCCTCGCCCGGACATCCGGCCGTACATCGTCTTGCCTGATTCAGCACAACAGCGATCACGCGCCGCCGGTCACGGACTTCAGCAACATGACGCCCCGTCAGCTCGCTAGGCCCACAAACAGCTGTGACCTCCAGAAACGGGGGAACTGTAGCTGGAGTACCAGGAGCCTAAGAGTGGTATGCCCGCTCCTCCCCGATTGCCGGCGCCCGGCATGCGTATGGGGCCCGGCCGTCAGCTCGGCCGGGCCCCATACGGGCTGCGGGGGTAAGTGGCCGTCAGATCACCATCGATACCAGCGGCCTCGGCCGCCACCGGCTGTGGTGGAGCGCATGACGAAGCCCAGGAGCCAGATCACCAGGACGGCGACGGCGACCCACCAGAGAATTTTGATGGCGAAGCCGGCACCGAAAAGGATCAGTGCGAGCAGTAGAACGAGCAGCAAGGGTCCCATACTCATCAACCTCCTGGCCGCACATATGCCCTGCCATTTCGACTTCATTCATTACCGGGAGCCGATGGTGAGTAGTGGTGGTGAACTGTGTTTGTGGGGGCGGGCTCGGGGCAGATGCGGGTTACCGCGACAGCGGCACACGATCTATCGGAGGTGCTCTTCCATGACTGCCGGCGAGAAGGTCAAGGCGAAGACCGACCAGGTCAAGGGCAAGCTGAAGGAAGCCCTGGGAAGGACCGTCGGCAATGAGCGCATGACCGCCGAGGGAGAGGTGGAAAGGCGCATGGGTGATGCCCGTGAGGCCAAGGAAAAGGTGAAGGACGCATTCAGGCCCTAACGCCGCCTTCTCCTCCGAGAATTCGGCAGCGACAAGGGGCCTGCTCGCCGCGAATGCAGCGTGAATACGGGCAGGCCCCTTCAGGGGTATCACCCAGGACCCGAATCGGAATACTGAATTCCGTCCCGTCGTCGGCGCGACCGGGCCGGCCGGGGTGCTGGGCAAGAGGCGCACGGGCCCCGCGCGCCATCGGGCGATCTGGCACATTGGCGCAGGACGAGGCGGACGTGGGGGGAGACCATCCGCGGCATGGACAGTGCGGACAATCACAGGGCACGGTGGTGGGCGGCGCTGCGCAGGACGCCGGTGGCCATGTGGAACAACGACATCACGGACTGGGCTGCCGCGCTGACCTATTACGCGGTTTTGGCCTTGTTTCCGGTGCTGCTGGTGATCCTTTCGATCCTGGGTCTGACCATGCCCACGGCCAAGCCGGAGGTCATCGACCATATGGCGCAGGCCGCCCCGGCCGCGTCCCGCGCGCTGCTGCGCAGCACTTTGCGCCAGATGTCCGGCCAGACGTCAGCGGCATGGACGCTGCTCTTCCTCGGCGGGTCGGCGGCACTGTGGTCGGGATCCAGCTATCTGAGCGTCTTCCGCCGAGCATTGCACGCCATACACCGGACCAGTGCACATCGGCCGGTCTGGCGCACCGCGCCGCGCATCGTCGCCACGGCCCTGGTTCTGGTCCTGCTGCTTCTCACCTCCGCCCTGGCGTTGACCCTCACCGGCAGCCTGGCCCGCCGACTGGGCCGGGTACTGAATCTGGGCACCGCTCCGCAAACCGTCTGGGACGCCTTGCGGTGGCCGGTCGTGGCCGGCGTCGCCGTCGCCTTGGTGCTCGTCCTGTACCGTTCGGGCCCCGCGCCCTCCCGGCCGCTGCGGAAGATGGCGCCCGGCGGCGCACTGGCGGTAGTGCTCCTGCTGGCTGCCTCGCTGGGGCTCGCCGTCTACACCTCTCATGTCAGCACCTACAACCGTCTCTACGGTTCGCTGGGAGGCGTCGTGGTCTTCCTGATCTGGCTATGGCTGTCCAATCTGGCACTGCTGAGCGGCGCCCAGTTCAACGCGGAGTTGGCGCGGCCTGCGCAAGAGGGATGACCGGTTCGGCTTCAGACCGTGTCCTGTCGGGGAGTTCGAGGAGCCGCGAAGATCAGCGCGATGAGACAGGTGAGGGAGGCGGAGAGGATCACGAGACGCCTATGGGGGTGTGCGGGTGAAGGAGCTGGCGGTGTTCGGCGCCCAGGTCGGCGAAGTGGGCAATCAGGTCCGGGTTGTCGACGGCGGAGGGGGTGAGGACCTGCTCGGCGGGAGCGCCCTGGAGAACCCGTTTGACCGGGACCTCGAGTTTCTTGCCGGTCTTGGTGTGTGGGATGGCCGGCGCGGCGATCCGCACCCAGACGTCGTCGTGGGCCGGATCGACGGAGCCGTGGCGGTAGGTCAGCAGGCGGGCCGGGCCACTGGCAGCGAGGGAGCACAGACTGGTGGAGTCCATGCCGCCGGAGAGGCCGTCGCCGATGGTGCCGCCGTCGTGGATGCGCGCGGCGACCGCGGTGGTCAGCGCGTTGCGTACGGCGTCGGCGGCCTCGTCCAACGGCACTTCCGCAGGCGGTGGTTGCCAGCGGCGTACGGTCGTCGCGCCGCCGTGCGCGTCGAGTGCGATGCCCGAATGGCACGACCTGATCGAGCAGTCCGGCTGGAACGACTGACGACTCCGGTTGCGCCGGTCCATCAGGCCGCGTCGAGCACCGGGAGCAGCTGCGGTCGTTTGGCCGTGCGGCCGGCACCGGACGACTGGCCGCGGAGCCGCCGGACGAGCCAGGGGGCGAGGAAGGCGGCGGCCCAGCGCAGTTCGGCCGTTGCGGCCTGCCACCCGGTGGGGGCGGGGTGGGCCGGAGGGGGCAGCGGGTGCGTCCAGGAGTCGTCGGCGCCGGGGAGTCCGAGGGCATGGGCGAGGGCGGCGGCGATCCGCTGGTGACCGAGCGGGCCGGCGTGCAGCCGGTCGGGGCTCCACAGGCGGGAGTCGGTGACGACGGGGTGGTGCGCGGCCTCGGCGACGGTGACGCCGTGGCGGCGCGCCGCCTCGCGGATGCGGCGGTTGAGGGCCGTGACGCGCGGGCCCAGCGGACGGGCCAGGGGGGCTATGCGGGCCGGGTCGGGGAAGGTGAGGGTCGCGACGCGAGCCCCCTCGGCGGTGAGCGCGGCGAACATCGCCTCCAGGTGACCGGCCGACTCGTCGGCGTCGAACCGCGGTCTGAGCAGATCGTTGAACCCGGCGACGACAGTGGCCAGATCGGGGCGCAGCGCAAGGGCCGGGGCGAGCTGCTGGGCACGGACCTCTTCGGCGACGCGGCCTCGTACGGCCAGATTGGCGTAGCACAGGCCGGGGTTGTGGCCGGCGAGGTGTTCGGCGAGACGGTCGGCGAAGCCGCGCAGGCCCGTGGTGTCGTCGCCGTCGCCCAGTCCTTCGGTCTGGCTGTCGCCCAGGGCGACGTAGCGGGCGTACCGGGGGTGTTCAGTGGCGGGCACGGACCGTCTGCCTCTCCCTCAGGACAGTGATCGTGCGTGCGCACCAGTCGCGGTTGCCCTGCTCGAAGGACAGGCCGCGCAGGCCGGTCAGGTACGGGCCGATACGGTCGCCGTGGCGCAGGAACTCGTCCTCGGTGCGATCGCCCCGCATGCTGCGCAGCAGCTTTCCGAACAGGTCGATCTTGGCCTGGGCGAAGGCGGCGCGCTCGGTCAACTGCTCGATCAGGACGGCCGTGTCGACGTGGTCGGCGGCGCGGACCTTGACAAGGAGGTCGTCGCGGACGAAGGAGGGCTTCGCCGAGGCGGCCGCGAAATCCTCCAGTTCCGCCAGACCGGCGTCGGTCACGTGGAACAGGCGCTTGGTGGGCCGTGTTTCCTGGACCACCTCGCGGCCCACGACGAGCCCGGCCTTCTCCAGCCGGGTGAGCTCGGCGTAGAGCTGTTGCGGCTGGGCGTACCAGAAGTTCGCCACGCCGACGTCGAATGCCTTGGCCAGCTCGTAGCCGCTCAGCTCTCCGTCGAGCAGTGCCGCGAGAACGGCGTGCCGCAGCGCCATCGGATCGCCTCCTTCCGTTCCGGGTCCGGTCCGGTCCCCCTGTTGCCGGACACCCTCCCCATGCTACTCATAAACATGACTAGTCACATTCATGACTGTGTGCCATGCAGAGAGGTGCCATGACCACCGCAGACCGCTTCCGCGCCGCCGTCGACAACCGTGACCACGCGGCCCTGGAGGACCTGTTCACCGAGGACATCCGCTTCTACAGCCCCGTGAAGTTCACACCGTTCGAGGGCAGGCCGCTGGTGCTGGGGCTCTTCGGGGTCCTCCTGCGCACCTTCGAGGACTTCCGCTACATAGGCCAGTACACCGGCACTGCGGAGACCGGCACCGACGGCACCCCGGCCCCGTCGGCGGTGCTGGTCTTCCGGGCCGCCGTGGGTGGCAAACAGATCCACGGCATCGACCTGCTGCACTTCGCCGACGACGGCCGGATCAAGGAGTTCACGGTGATGGTCCGGCCGCAGTCCGCCGTCCACGCCCTGGGCGAGGCGGTGTTCGCCGGTCTGGCGGCGGACGGCCTGGTGCCGGACGGCCGTTGACCGATCACAGGGACCGGGACCGGGTCACAGGGACCGGGACCGGGCCGCTTCGCGGAACAATTCCCGCGCGGCGGCCAGGGCTTGGGCCAGAGCTTCCGGCTCCGGCCGCAGGCCGGCCACGATCGCGTCGACGCCGCGCAGCCCCGCCCGGTCCAGCAGCCGCTTCTCGTTGGTGACCCACTCGCCGCGCGCCGCCAGCACCGCGTGCGCCGTCTGCAGGGCGGCAGTGGCCAACGCACCCGCCACCTCCGTGGCCCGGCCGCGCCGGACGTAGGCGCCCTCGGCGTACTGGAGCGTCAGGGCCGCCCGGCCCCGCCACACCGGCGGGGCCGCCGCGCGCAGCGCATCCGGATAGCCGGGGCGGGGCAGCGTGCCGCGCAGCACCCGGTTGACGGCGAGTTCGGCGACGACCAGGTAGCTGGGGATGCCCGCGAGGTGGAACATCAGCGGCTCCCAGTGGAAGCGTCCCTCCCGGGCTTCGCCGAGTTCGTGTTCGACGACGTCGAGGTCACGGTAGTGGACGTCGACGTGCCGGCCGTCGATCGTGAGCCAGGCTCCTCCGTTGAAGACGCCTCCGCCCCAGGCGCCGATCCCGGATACCTCGCCGTCCCAGCCGACGGCACGCAGGTCGGCCGGATCGAAGCCGCCGCGGTAGTACACGGCCATGTCCCAGTCGCTGTCCGGCGTCTCGGTTCCCTGCGCGCGCGAGCCGCCGAGCGTGACGGCGTGCACGGCGGGCAGGCCGGCGAGGGTGTCGGCGACGCGGTCGAGGAAGAGGTCGTCGTTCACAAAGACTCCTTGTGACGTCCTGGCGGGCTTGGGCGATCGCGTCCCAAAGGGGCGCGGAGCGGTCACGGCAACAGGACCGAGGCGTGCACCTGATGCAGATGGACGACCACGTCGTACCCGCGCCCCAGCGCCAACGGCGGCGCGGGCCGGTTCGGGTACCGGCCGGGGATGACGAACGTCGGCCGGGCCGTGTTCAGCCAGTCGCGTACGACCCGGTCGCGGCCTGCCGCCCGCAGGTCGACGTAGAAGTCGCGGTGGCGGACCTTGTCGAGGACGTACTCGTTGCTGCCCGGCGCGGCCGGACCGACCGGGAAGACCCCGGTGCCGCCGGTCGCCGTCCGGGCGCGGTAGTCCCCTTCGTAGAGGGACGTGCCGACGGCCAGGTATTTGCTGCCGATGAGCTCGCGCAGGGCCGCGCCCGTGGTGACGGGGTAGTACGCGGGCATCACGGTCTCGTAGGAGATGTGGCCGTCGTGGGCGGACACGACGACGCGGTCGCCGGTCTGCCGCTGCCACCACACGGCGATCTCCGCCATGACGCGGTCGCGTTGGCGGCCCATGGCGGCCGCCTGGGCCGGGTCGTCGACGTCGAAGGTGTAGGACGTGGCCAGTTGGGAGATGATCCAGGCCTCTTCCCGCACCCAGGGGTCCTGCCGGTCCGCCGTGGCCAGGAGCCGGTAGGCGGCTTCGGCGTCCTCGGCGACGGCCTTCCGCTCGGCGAGCGGCAGGGCGTTGTGCGCGGCCATCCGCGTGGCGACCCCGCCGGGCAGGGCACGAAGTGCCGCGTAGCGGCGGCGCAGTTCGGGTACGAGGCCGGGTTCGTGGGCGGCCGCCCAGGTCAGGATGCGTTCGTACTGCTCGGGGCCGGCGTCGGAGAAGTCCATGCCCAGGACGTGGACCTTGTGGGCGCTGGTGCGGTTGTGCTCCCGCATCCAGCGGAACATGGTGAGGAGTTCGTCGGTGTTCAGCAGCAGGTAGCCGTCCTGGAACTCCTCGCGCATGATCTGCTGCGGGTCGCCCTCGCCGGTCAGGACGTACGTGTTCAGCCGGGCCGCCGCCGACCAGCTCATCTCGGTGGCGAGGGCGGAGAATCCTTCCCGCTCGACCAGGTGCCGGAACAACCGGTCCTTCACGGTGAACACTTCCCTGGAGCCGTGCGAGGCCTCGCCGAGGCCGACGACCGTCGCGCCCCGGGTCATCGCACCGAACGCGGCCAGGTCGTTCCCGGAACCACCGGGTTCCGTGCTGCGCAGCGGGTGGGCGTGCCGCTGCAGTCCCGCCACCACCGCGCGGTCCGAGGCGGCAACGGGGGCGGTGGAGGAGCCGGCCCGCGGCCCGGCCGCCGCCGTCGCGGAGGCGGCCGGGATCAGGAGTGCTGCCAGGGCGAGGACCACGGCGGCAGACGTACGGCGTAACGTCACTTGCATCATGCAGGTGTTATATCCGGTGACTTCTGTGGCTGTTGTGGCGGGCGCCCGCCGATGACGGTCACTGCCTCGGCACCTGCGCGGCAGCCGTGGCGTGCGGCGGTGACAGGATCGTGGCCCGCCAGCCGGGCCGCCAGGTACGCCCCGGTGAAGGCGTCGCCGGCTCCCGTCGTGTCCACGGCGGTGACCGCCTCGCCCGGCACCCGGCCGACGACCGTGCCGGAACGGGCCACCATCGCGCCGCGTGGGCCGAGTGTGGCGACCACGAGCGGAAAGTCCCGGCTCAGCTTCGCCACCGCGTCCGTGGAATCCGTCAGTCCGGTGAGGAGTTCCGCCTCGTCACGGTTGGGCAGGAGGACGTCCGTTCCGGCGACGGCCGTCAGAAAGCGGTCCACCCCGAAGCGGGCGATGAAGCCCGCCGAGGCCGGGTCGACGCTCACCGGAACGGACCGGGCACGGGCCGCGTCCATCGCCAGCCGGGCGAGCGCGCGGCTCGCGTCGGCGAAGAAGAGGTAGCCGGAGATGTGCAGTTGGCCGGCTCCGGACAGCAGGTCGTCCCTCCAGTCGGCGGCGGACAGGCGCAGCACCGCGCCGCTGTCCGTGAGGAACGTCCGCTCGCCGTCCGCCCCGACCATGGACACGACCGTGCCGGTGGGGACGTCGGGATCGGTCACCAGGTGCGGGCGGACACCGGCCGCGCGGAGCGAGCGCCCGTGCCAGCCCGCCGCCTCGGCCCCCACCCGGGCGAGGATGCGCACGTCGGCGGTGCCCGAACGGGCCGCCCAACAGGCGGCGTTGGCGCCCGCGCCGCCCGGGAGGGTGGTGATGCGGGCCTCGGTGTCGGTCGCGGGGGCGAGCGGTGTGCGGTGGCGGGCGACGACATCGGTGACCACGTCGCCGACGACGAGCAGCGCCCCGCCCGGGCCGCCCGTCATGACGCCGACGCGTACGCCACGGCGACCTCGGCCGCCAGTCGCACATTACCGCGCACCGCGGCCACGTTGGCCTCCAGGGATGCGCCGCCCGTGTGCCGGACGAGGTGGTCGAGCAGGAAGGGGGTGACCGCCTGGCCGGAGACGCCTTCCCGCGCGCAGGCCTCCAGCGCCCCGGCCAGCACGCGGTCGTGCAGCGCCGGGTCCAACTGCTCCGCCTCGGGCACCGGGTTCGCGACGACCAGCGCCGAGGGCGGGCCGCCGAGCACGTCCTGGGCGCGCAGCACGGCGGCCACCTCCTCCGCGGACCCGGCCGTCCAGTCGACCGGTTCGCCGGAGCTGCGCAGGTAGAAGCCCGGGAACTGCGTGGTGCGGAAGCCCAGTACGCCGATGCCCAGCGTCTCCAGGCGCTGCAGGGTGGCCGGGACGTCCAGGACGGACTTCACCCCCGCGCAGACCACGGCGATCCGCTCGCGCGCCAGAAGGCGCAGGTCCGCCGATTCGTCCTGGGTGTGCGTCCACTCCCGGTGCACCCCGCCCAGACCTCCCGTGGCGAAGACCCGGATCCCGGCCCGTGCGGCCAGGAACGCGGTCGCGGACACCGTCGTCGCGCCGCTCGCGCCCGCCGCGACGGCCGGTGCCAGATCCCGGTGCCCGAGCTTGCGGATGCCGTCCTCGCCGGCCACCCGCGCCAACTGCTCCTTGTCCAGGCCGATACGGGGCCGTCCGTCCAGCACGGCGATCGTCGCGGGAACGGCGCCGCCGGCCCGTACGAGCTGCTCCAGCTCCTCCGCCACTGCGAGGTTCCGCGGCCTCGGCAGTCCGTGGGCGATGATCGTCGACTCCAGCGCGACCACCGGCCGCCCGTGGTCCAGCGCCTCCCGCACCTCGTCCGACACGGCCGGCAGTCGCCCGGCCGGCACCTCTCGCTTCTCCGGCATCGCAGGTCCCTTCTGTCGCACCACGCATGGCACTGCTCGCTGGATCCCTGGCGGCACGGAGGCGATTCCAAACCCGTGAGGCCGGAAGCCTCCGGCACCTTGGCCGACGAGCCCCCGGCCCCCGGGCGGGGAGCTCGTCGGCGCGGCAGCGCGGCCGGCGGAGTCGCTCGTGAGGGTGACATGCCCGGACGACGCCCATACCGGGAGAACACATCGGGCAAAGAGGACAGCCATGGGTATCAAGGCATGCAGGAGAAAGCGCGGGCGCATCGTGGCAGCTGCGATGTGCACCGCCATGCTCACACTTCCCCAGGGAGCCGCATGCGCGGCCACCACCACGACTCCCGTCCTGCGTACGTACCTTGACAGCAATTGGGGCGGCTACGTCGCGCGGGGCACCTTCACCGGCATCAGCGGTTCGTGGACCGAGCCGCACGTCACCTGCGGCAGCACCAAGGACCTGTTCGCCCCGTGGGTCGGCCTGGACGGCTACGGGTCGGACACCGCCGAGCAGACAGGCGTGCAGACCGACTGCTCAAGCGGGTCACCGGTGCTGACCGCCTTCTACGAGATGTACCCCGGCCCGCCGGTGTACTGGAACGACCCCGTCAGCGAGGGCGACAGCATCACCGCCTCCGTCGTCTCCGACGGCAGGGGCAGCTACACGCTGACGCTCACCGACAACACCCAGGGCTGGACCGAGCGCACGGTCCAGAACATCAACGGACGCAATGCCAGCGCCGAGGCGGTCATCGAATCGCCCTCGCAGAGCTACCCGTCCTTCGACAGCCTGACCTTCTCCGGCGTCAGGGTGAACGAGCAGCCGTTCGGCAACGCCCACCCCCTGCCGCTGTCCAGCGGGGGCTACGCACCCGGAAGGCTGTCCGGCGGCACCTTCACCATCACCCCGTCGCCGTGAACCGGCCGACCACGGGGGCGCGGCCTGCTCCTGCCACGGTCATGCGGGCTACGCCTGGGGAAAACTGAAGGCGTAGCCCTGCTCCTTGAGCCGGGGCAGCAGGTTCTGCAGGGCCTGCATCGTCTGCGAGCGGTCCCCTCCGCCGTCGTGGAGCAGGATCGTGGGCCCGTTCGCGAGTTGCCGCTCGACCGTCGCGAGAATGGTGTCGGCGCCGGGCCTGCGGTAGTCGCCCGGGTCCACGTTCCAGCCAAGGCTGCGCATTCCGTGGGCGGCGGCCAGCTGACGGCTCTGCGGGGTGAAAGCGCCGCCGGGCGCCCGGTAGTAGCGGAGTTCCGCGCCGCCGGACGCCTCGTCGATCATCCGCTTCGCGTCGAGGATCTCCTTGCCCTGGTAGGCCACGGACTTCCTGTCCATGGCCGTGTCGTGGCTCACCGAGTGGTTGCACAGGCGGTGCCCCGCCGCGACGACCTTCTTCACCAGGTCCGGGTGCGCCTGGGCGTTGGGGCCGGTCATGCAGAACGTCGCCTTGGCGCCGGAAGCGGCCAGTATCTCCAGTGCTTTGGGGGTCCACGTCGGGTCGGGGCCGTCGTCGAGGGTCAGGTTCACGGCCTTGCCCGGGTCCTCCGGCTGCCGGGAGATGCTCATCTCCACGGCGGGGGCGGGCAGATCGGGGTCGAGCCGGCTGCCCTCCGACGCGCCCGCCGAGCCGTTCGGCCCCAGCACCACCGCGCCCGTCAGCGCGGCCATCCCCGTCAGCGCCGCCGCGAGCGCGCCCAGGGTGCCCCGCATCGCCGCGGACTTCGCCCCGAACTTCGCCTTGAACTCTGCCTTCATCCGACCGCTCCCTGTTGTTGCCTGCCAGGCGAGCCAATCACGCGCAATTCGGCGAAAACGGGCCTGTCATCGTCCCGTCATGGAATGCGCACGCAGTGCGTGCGAGGCGGTGAGGCGGTGAGGCCGGTGACGCGACCGGAGTGACCGGCCGGTTCCGGCGTCGTTGCACAGCGTATGCGGATCCGGATCCTCAAGCGGCCGAAGCTCGTCCTCTCCTCCTTCGCCGGACTGACGGCACTCGGGGCCATCGGCGCGGCCCTGGTCGGCCCCGCACTCCCGATCACGGGCAAGGGCACGTTCTGCCTGGCCAGGAGTACCGGTACGAGCCTCACCGGCATCGAGGGCGCGTCGACCTCGGGGGGCTGCGCGACCCTGTCGGACAAGGGCACCCTCTCCACCGACCTGACGACCGGCGAGATCCCGTTCCAGGGCGGCCTGCGCCTGTACACACCCCAACACCGGCTCGACGTACGCAACTTGGTGTTCCACATCGACAGTCGCACGGCGACGGCGGACCTCTCCGTCGACGATGCGCGGCCGGCCCACGTCACCTTCCTCACCTACTCGATCAATCCCGGGCACGTCACCGTCGCCTACCCGTCCGTCAAGGCCACCTCGGTGTCCCTCCACCTGGCCGGCTCCGCGGGCCCGTCGTTCCTCAGGGCCTTCCCGGCCAGCCCGGTCGGCATCCACGACAAGCTGCTCGTCTTCAACGGGACGGCCGCGTTCACGAAGGTGCAGTAGCGCAGCAGCCGTCCGGGGCCGTGGTGGCCGGGAGTGCGGAGCGCCTACGCCCCGCGCCGGGCGGAGTCACCGGAGGTGCCGGACGGCGGCACCGGCGGGACCTGCGAGACCGGCGGCAGATCCAGAGTGGCGCGGTGGGCGCGCCAGCGCTCCAGCATCGTCTGCATCTCGCCCTGCAGGAAATGCATGAACTCCGCCGTCTCGACCAGCCGCAGCCCCGCGGGAGTGCTCACGCCGCCCAGGGTCTCCGCGCCCTCGCGGAGGAGTTTCTCCCAGCGCGCGAGCAGCTGGTCGCGGCGGGTGAGGCTCTCGTACCAGATCTCGTTGTGCACGACGTACCGGTCGCGGCGTGAGCCGGGCTCGCGCTCTCGGCTGACCATGTCGACCTGGGAGAGGTAGCGGATCGCGCCGGAGACGGCGGCCGGGCTGATCTGCAGGGCCAGGGCCAGTTCCGCCGAGGTCATCGAGGCGGTCTCGGAGGAGAGCAGGGCCGCGAAGACGCGGGCGGCCATCCGCTGCATGCCCGCCTCGGCGAGCTCGGAGGCGAATCGCTCCACGAAGCGGGACAGCTCGTCCGGACTCCGGTCCGCCGGCACCGGCCCGGCACCGTCACTGCTCGTTCCACCCTGGCCGCTCCGGCCGCCCGCGCCACTCTTGCCGCTCATGAGCCCTTCGCCTCCTTCGTCCGCCCCGTCCGGCACCTCTGAACTTTACACGGTTCCTTATCTTCACAAGTTCGTGAACGTACTGTATATTCAAAAGCATGACGAAGGCCATCACGGTCGCCGGACTGCACAAGTCGTTCGGGCGCACCCACGCGCTGGACGGTCTCGACCTCACGGTCGAGGCCGGCGAGGTCCACGGTTTCCTCGGGCCCAACGGTGCCGGGAAGTCCACCACCATCCGCGTCCTGCTGGGACTGCTGCGCGCCGATTCCGGCGCCGCCCGGGTGCTCGGCAGGGATCCGTGGCACGACGCGGTGGAACTGCACCGGCACGTCGCCTACGTACCGGGGGATGTCACGCTGTGGCGCAACCTCTCCGGCGGCGAAGTCATCGACCTGTACGGGCGGTTGAGGGGCGGCCTCGACGCGCGGCGGCGCGCCGAGCTCCTCGACCGCTTCGAGCTCGACCCGGCCAAGAAGGGGCGCACCTACTCCAAGGGCAACCGGCAGAAGGTCGCGCTCGTCGCCGCGTTCGCCTCGGACGTGGAACTCCTGATCCTGGACGAGCCGACCAGCGGCCTCGATCCGCTGATGGAGGAGGTCTTCCAGAGCTGCGTGGAGGACGAGCGCAACCGCGGCCGCACGGTTCTGCTGTCGTCCCACATCCTCAGCGAGGTCGAATCGCTCTGCGACCGGGTCAGCATCATCCGCAAAGGCCGGACCGTGGAAGCCGGTTCGCTCGCCGAGCTGCGTCATCTCACCCGCACCTCGGTGACGGCCGAGCTGGCCGGCCCGCCCGACGGGCTCGCCGGGCTGCCCGGGGTGCACGACCTCGACGTCCAGGGCCTGCGGGTCACGCTCCAGGTGGACACCGACAAGATCGACGCGGTGCTCCGCTCGCTCACCGCCTCGGGGGTCCGTTCGCTCGTCTCCACTCCCCCGACCCTGGAAGAGCTGTTCCTGCGTCACTACCAGGAAGACATCGGCAGCACCACGCCCGGCGGCGAAAAGGCGGTCTCGCGATGACCGCCGTGGCAACCGCCCCCGCCCCCGCCCGCCACAGCAGGCTCTCCGGCCGACTCGCCGGTACGGGCGCCCTGTTGCGGCTCGCCCTCCGCCGGGACCGGCTGATGCTGCCGGTGTGGATCCTGGCACTCGGCGGGACGCTGGTCAGCGGGGCGGGCACCCTGGCGAAGCTCTACGACACCGCGGCCAAGCGGGCCGACCTCGCCGAGTCGATGAACGGCAACAGTTCGTTGCGCGCCCTCTACGGGCCGGTCTTCGCGGACTCCCTCGGCGCTCTCAACGCCTGGCGGCTGGGCGGGTTCATGGCGGTACTGGCCGCGGTGATGAGCCTCATGATCGTCGTGCGCCACACCCGGGACGAGGAGGAGACGGGTCGCCAGGAGCTGCTCTCCTCGGCCTGCGTGGGACGGCACGCGCCGCTCGCCTCGGCGCTGCTGACCGCACTGCTCGCCAATGCCGGAGTTGCCCTGATCACCACGGCGGGGCTCGCCAAGTCGACCGGTACCACGGCGGGTTCGGCGGCGCTCGGGCTCGCCGTCGGGGCGACCGGGATGGCATTCGCCGGTGTCGCGGCGATCACGGCGCAGCTGACCGAGAGCGGACGGCTCGCCAAGGGGCTCGCAGGCGCCGTGCTCGGCGCCGCCTTCGTGCTGCGGGCAGCCGGCGACACATCGTCGCACGACGCGTCGTCGGTGCTCGACTGGCTCTCCCCACTGGGCTGGGCGGAGAACGTGCGGCCCTACGCCGGCGAGCGCTGGTGGGCGCTGCTCCTGCTCGTGGCGGCAGCGGGGGCACAGAGCGCCGTGGCCTATGCGCTCGCCGGGCGGCGGGACATCGGCATGGGGCTCGTGCCGCCCCGGCCCGGCCCGGCCGAGGGGCGCATGGCCACCGCGTACGGGCTCGCCTGGCGGCTGCAGCGCGGCGCCTTGACCGGCTGGGCGGCCGGATTCGCCGTGGCGGGGCTGCTGTTCGGCGGGATGACGAAGGGGGCGACGCGACTGCTCGGCGACAACGAGCAGACGAAGGAGATGTTCCGGCGCATGGGCGGCCAGTCGGGGCTCACCAACGCCTATCTCGCCGCGATCGTCGGCCTGCTCGGCATGGTCGCCGCGCTGTACGCCGCACAGTCGGTGCTGCGCCTGCATGGCGAGGAGACGGGCGGGCGTGCCGAGCCGGTCCTGGCGAACGCGGTGGGCCGACTGCCCTGGGCCGCAGGGCACTTGGTGATCGCGTTCGGCGGCTCGGTGCTGCTGATGACGGTCGGCGGCCTCGGCCTGGCGGCCGGTTACGGCGAGGACTTCGGACGGATCCTGGGCGCCGCGCTGGTCCAGGTGCCGGCGATATGGGTCCTGGCGGGCCTGGCGGTGCTGCTGTACGGAGCGTTCCCGAAGGCGGCCCCGGCGACGTGGGGCGTGGTCGGGGTCTGCCTCGCCCTCGGCTGGATCGGCCCCGCCCTGAATCTGCCCCGGGCCGCCCTGGACCTCTCCCCGTTCGGCCATCTCCCCAAGCTGCCGGGCACGCCGATGCACTGGCTCCCGGTCCTGAGTCTGCTCGCCCTGGCGGCTGCGCTGGTCGGTGCAGGCCTGGCGGCGCTGCGGCGGCGGGACATATCCGGGTGAGCGGCGGCGGCAGCGGCCACGGAAGGCGGCGGCCCTCGACCGGCACCGTGAGGTGAACAACCGTCCGGCCCGGACCCGCACCCCCGTGGCGCGCCCGGGCCGCCCGCTTCAGGAGAAAGTGAACCATGCGGTTCACAACTTGTCAGGGGAATATCACGCTGCCGTGACGCGACGTCAGCGGCATCAAGTGCTCGACAGGCAAGGGAAATCCGGGTCAGGGATTGCCTAGGGTTTCCGCATGCCGAGAATCATCGTCGCCGCCACGCCCCCTCACGGGCACACCGCACCTCTGCGCGTCATAGCCGCCGACCTCGTGGACCGGGGCCACGAGGTGGCCTTCCTGGGCGGGTCCCGGTTCGCCGAGGAGGTCGCCGCCACCGGGGCCCGGTTCGTCCCGCTGCCGGACGAGGCCGACTTCGACGACCGCACAGTCGACGACTGCTTCCCGGGACGGGCACTCGTGCCGCCGGGGCCCGAACGGCTGGCGTTCGACCTCAAGCACATCTTCCTGGACCCGGTCCCGGCCCAGTACCGCGCGCTGCGCGAGCTGTTGACGGAGGTCCCGGCCGACGCCGTGATCAGTGACAACTTCTTCCGCGGCACCCTCGCGCTCACCCTGGCCCGCCCGGCCGCCGAGCGCCCGGTGACCGTCAGCGTGGGCGTGGCGCCGCCGACCATGCTCAGCATCGACACCGCACCGTTCGGACTCGCACTCCCGCCCCGCAGCGACGAGGCAGGCCGGTCCCGTAATGCGGCACTCAACGCCGAGGCGGCCGCCCGCGCCGAACCGCTGCGCCGGTACGCCGCCGATGTGTTCGCACGTATCGGCACTCCGCTGCCGGACGGCCCCATCGGCAACGTCACGGTCGCCGTGCCCGACCACTACCTTCAACTCACCGTGCCCGGCTTCGAGTACCCTCGCAGCGACGCACCGGACTCCTTCCGCTGCATCGGCGCGCTCCCGGTCGCCGGCGCGCCGGCAGGGTACGAAGCACCCTCCTGGTGGCCGGAGTTGACACAGGACGGCCGGCCGGTCGTGGTCGTCACCCAGGGCACCCTCGACAACGCCGACCTCTCCGCCCTCGTCGCCCCCGCCGTCCGCGCACTGGCCGACGCCGAGGTGCTCGTGGTGGCCGCCACCGTCCGCCCGGACGGTCCCCGGGTCCTGGAGGGCCTGCTGGGCGGACTGCCGGACAACGTACGGGCCGCCGGGTACGTGCCGTTCGAGCTGCTGCTGCCGCACGCGGACGTCCTCGTCAGCAACAGCGGCTACGGCGGCGTGCACACGGCACTGCGCCACGGCGTACCCCTGGTCGTCGCCGGTGCGGGCGAGGACAAGCCGGAGGTCGCGGCACGCGTCCAGTGGAGCGGTACGGGCATCGACCTGCGCACCGGACGCCCCGGCACCGCCGACCTCCGCGCCGCGGTCGACACCGTGCTCACCGACAGCACGTACCGCGCCCGCGCCTCAGCCCTCAGCAGCGAACTCGCCGCGCATCGACCCTTCGATGCGATCGCCGAACTGGTCGACGGCCCGCGGGCGTTCACGAGCGGGGAGGGGGCTTCTTAGGGGCGGCGGTGCCGGCAATGTGCGGCCGCTCCGCTGCCCCCTCAGCCTCCAGCCGCCTCCTCCCGCTCCAGTGCACGGACCAGTGCCTCGAAACCCGCGTCGGCTCCTTCGGAATCGCCGCTCGTCACCAGTTCCATCAGCAGGCCCCGGAGCGTCGCCAGGGTCATCGCGGCGACCTCCAGCCTGCGCCGGTCGGACCAGTCCGCCGGGCAGAGGGACAGCATGGCCGGCAAGTACTCCTGCGCCGCCGTCCTGGCGATCCCGCCATGGCGGTCCGGGTTGCACATGGCCAGGCCCACGGCCTGCTCCAGCACCCGCGCCCCCGCCTGCTCCCGCTTCAGGGCCGGCCAGGCGGCGCGTACCCGTGCTGCCAGCGTCCGATGGGCGGGATCCCGGGCGGCGGCGGCCAGCGCATTGTCCATGCGCCGTTCGCGCAGCTTGAGTATGGCCTGCCTGAGCAGGTCGTCGGCCCCGTCGAAGTGGTAGAGCAGCACCTTGTGCGTGGTTCCGGCCGCCCGCGCCGCGCGCCGGAGCGAGAAGTCCGGGAGCCCGTTGGCCGCGAGGTCGTCGGCGACCAGGTCGAGCAGTTCCCTGCGCCTGGCCTCGCCGCGCGGGGAACCTGCCGACCGCCGGTAGCGTGCTCGTGCTGATGCGCCGTCGTCGGCAGAAGTGGTGTTCACCAGGCCAGTGTCCCCGGCCGCACGCCGCACTACCAACGGCGACGGTTCCGCTCCGGTGCAGCCCGCGCCCCCGGCCCGGGCGAACGTTCCATGCCTGACACGGTTTTCGCCAACGGCGTCAGGGCCCTGCACCGTTCACCCCCTCCAGGGGGACCATGCCAACACGACTGGGTGATCAGCGCATTGATGACGTGTCTTGTATTCGTATCCGGGTTAGCCTCCATGAGGGGACGGCAAAGACACGGACGGCCAAAGGCCGTTGTGTCCGCATGCGCCGGTGGGGGCGAACGGTGGAGGGCCGGGCGCGACGGCGTCGTTCCAGAGGGAGGGAACCAGGGATGGGGTCCGCCGTGACCTTCGGAGAGCTCGACCGGGTATGCGGGGAGGAACTTCCGCCGCGCATCGCGCTTTCCAGTGTCTCGCCTACGGGCGCCGAACAGGCCGTCTATCCGATGCTGGTGAGAACGGACCACGGGACAACGGTCGCCTATGCCTGTCAGTACCGGCAGGATGCGCCCGGCCCGGGCCTTCTCGTCGCACTGGGATTGGCGCCGAGTACGCCGGGGTACACCACCACCTGTATTCCCGCGGCCATCTCCAGCCACTGACCGCCGCACCGGACATACCGGCTTCCTGACGTCACCGATCGACTTTCCACTTTCCACAGAACTGACCGGCTCCGCCGGTCGGTTCACGCGTGGCAGCTCACACAGCTCGCCCTGTCCAGTTTCACCGAAACACAAGGACTCGTCCTCGGCCCCTCCGCAACGAGGGTGCTTCGAGGATGATTTCGGGTTGCCGCTCCGGCGATCCGAATGCGGAAACCGCGGAATCGAGAGAAAGGGAACGGCATGGAGAACCCCATCAGCTTCGAGGAGCTCGGCAAGATCACGGGTGAGGTGCTGCCCGAGCGGACCGTCCTGGGCGTCCTGGCCACCCCGTTCAACCACGGCGGCGACCCCGGCAGCAGCGCGGGCGCCGGCAGCAGCAGCTCCGCGGCGGCCACGGGCGGCGGCGTCTTCGCACCCGCCCCCAGTGACCACGGCACCACGATGCTGTCCTCCTGCCAGGCCATCGACCACCCGCAGCCCGCGGGCCTGCTCAGCTCGCTGAGCCTCAACTCGCAGAACCCGAACACCACCTTCACCTGCATTCCTGCGGCCGTCTCGAGCCACTGACCGTACCGGAGCACGGCATATCCCGGGGAAGGGCCGCGGCTTCCGGCCCTTCCCCACCGTGCCGCAGGCCGACCGCCCGCCCCGTCACTCCTGGAGAGCGCCCATGTCCCTGCCGTCCGCCCCGCGTACCGATCCCGGGCTGGTGGACGGGACGGAGCTCGTCGGCGAGTTCGAGGACTCCGGCTACCGCGAACCGCCCCACCTGGTCTGCCGCCCCGACGGTCAGCTCGTGCGGCTTCCGGCCCTGCTGTACAAGGTCGTCAGAGCACTGGACGCCCGGCACCGGGAGCTCGGGGCCGGGTCGCCGGGCGAAGGCCCGACGATCACGGCGCAGGTGGCGGACGAACTCAGCCGGGAGACGGGCCGGCAATTCTCCGCCGCACACGTGGTATTCCTCATCGACGAGAAACTCGCGCCACTTGGCATCACCACCCACAGCGACGGTTCGCCGCCTCCGCCCACGCCCAGGAAAGACCCGTTCCTCTCCTTCCGGTTCCGGCTGGCGGTCGTCCCCGAGCACCTCACATGGTTTCTCTCGGGGCTCTTCGCATGGCTGTTCCGTCCGGCGCTCGTCGCACTCGGCATCGGCGCCTTCGTGGCGGGCGAGGCGTGGCTGTGGACGACACAGGACACAGGCGCCGCACTGCAGGAAGTGCTGTCGGCCCCGTCCAGCGTTCTCCTCGTCATTCTGCTGGCCGTCGCCTCGTGCGCATTCCACGAACTGGGCCACGGTGCTGCATGCCGGTACGGGGGCGTACGGCCCGGCGCCATGGGATGCGGAATCTATCTCGTCTGGCCCGCCTTCTACACCGACATCACCAACTCCTACCGGCTGGGCCGCGCCGGGCGCATCCGCGCCGACCTGGGCGGTGTCTACTTCAACGCCCTGTTCACTCTCGGGCTGCTGGGCGTGTATGCGCTCACCGGATTCCCACTGCTTCTGGTGGCGGTCCTCTCCGTCCATCTCGAAATCATTCAACAGCTGCTGCCCACGCTGAGGTTCGACGGCTATTACATCGTCGCGGACCTGGTCGGCATTCCCGATCTCTTCAAGTACATCGCCCCCATTCTCCGGCGGGTCCTGCTGCGTCGGCCGCAGGACGACCGGCTGCGCGACCTGAAGCGGTGGCCGCAGATCGTCGTCACCGTGTGGGTCCTGTTCCTGATTCCGGCGCTCGCCCTCCAGCTGGGCATGGTGCTGGCCAATCTGCCCCAACTGCTCCAGGCGGACTGGCAGACGGCCACCCTGCTGATCGCACGCGCCGACGCGGCGGGCCTCCAGCCGCTCGCGATGCTCTCGGCCTGTCTCCAGATCCTGTTGCTCGTCCTGCCCGTTGCGGGTCTGACGCTGGCGCTGGTGCAGCCGTTGCGTTCTCTCGTGCGGTTCGTCCGTCGTCGGCGGGCGGATCGGCGGTCAGCCGACTGATCACGCGTGGGCGGTGTGCAGGGCGGTCTGCGCCTTGTCCAGGCCGTGGACGACGAGAGCTTCGACCGTGTCCGCGCAGCGCTCCAGCAGCGACGGAAGTGCGGTCCGCTCGGACTCCGTGAACTTCTGCAGGACGTACTGCCCGGTCTTCTGCCCCTTCGGCGGCCGTCCGATGCCGAACCGCAGTCGCGTGTACTGCGTGGTTTCCAGGGCCTCGCTGACCGAGCGCAGCCCGTTGTGTCCGCCGGCGCCCCCGCCGCGCTTCATCCGGACGGCGCCGAACCGGAAGTCCAGGTCGTCATGGACCACGAGAAGCCGCTCCGCCGGAACACCGTAGGCCTGCAGGACAGTGGCCACAGGACCGCCCGACAGGTTCATGAACCACTGCGGCTCGGCCAGGATCACGCGCCTGCCGTCGACATCGATCTCCGCCAGCCGGCAGCGGGCCCTGTGCCACCTGAAGGCCGCTCCATGGCGCCGGGCCAGGTGGTCGGCGACCAGGAATCCGGCGTTGTGCCGCGTCCCCCTGAACCACGGGCCCGGGTTTCCGAGGCCTGCTACGACCCAGCATTCATCGGACGTCACGGTGTCGCCCCCCTCTCCCTTGCGTCGCATGGTAGCCGCAAGATCAACACCGCACGGACCCCTCCACCTGCACAGCGAAATGATTTGCCTAAAGGGTTTAGGCAACTGCATAATCGATTCTGCCGACAGGAGGAGAGACATGGCGCGCGCAGGACTGAGCACGGAACGCCTGACCCGGGCCGGAGCGGAGCTGGCCGACGAGGTCGGGTTCGACCAGGTGACCGTCTCGGCGCTCGCCCGGCGGTTCGACGTCAAGGTCGCGAGTCTGTACTCGCACGTGAAGAGCTCCCAGGACCTCAAGACCAGGATCGCCCTGCTCGCACTGGAGGAACTCGCCGACCGGGCCGCGGACGCCATGGCCGGGCGGGCCGGCAAGGACGCCCTGGCCGCCTTCGCGAACGTCCTCCGCGACTACGCCCGGGAGCACCCCGGCCGCTACACCGCGGCGCGTCTCCGGCTCGACCCGGAGACGGCCGCCGCCAGCGCCGGCGTCAGGCACGCACGGATGATGCGGGCCATCCTGCGCGGCTACGACCTGGAAGAGCCCGACCAGACCCATGCGGTCCGACTGCTGGGCAGCGTCTTCCACGGCTACGTCGAGCTGGAGGCGAGCGGCGGGTTCAGCCACAGCGCCCCCGACTCGCAGGAATCCTGGTCCCGGATCCTGGACTCCCTCGACGCCCTGCTGCGCAACTGGCCCGCGGCGTCCTGACCTTCGGCCGCCCCGCGCACCGCACCTCCCCGTCACCCGAAAACACCGACCGACAGGCCGAGAGCATGAACACCACCGAGCACGACTGGATCACCACGCCCATCACGGCGGATCTCCTGCGCGGCGCCATCGAGTTGGAGCGCACCGCGCACGGGACGCTGCCGCACCGGCTGCCCGCGCGGGCCCGCGCCCAGTGCGCCGACGGGCAGCTCGCCATGGCGGAGTCCCAGCCCTCCGGCGTACGGCTCGTCTTCCGGACCCGGGCCACCGCCGTCGAACTGGACGCGCTGCCCACCAAGCGCGTCTACACGGGCGCCCCGCCCCGCCCGGACGGCGTGTACGACCTGCTCGTCGACGGCCGGTTGGCCGGTCAGGCCTCTGTGGCCGGCGGCAAGACCCTGACCATCGACATGCGGGCCGGGACGGCCGAGACGCGGCCCGGTCCGGTCGGCACCCTCCGGTTCACCGGTCTGCCCGGCCGGGACAAGGACGTCGAGATCTGGCTGCCGCACAACGAGACCACCGAACTCGTCGCCCTGCGCACCGACGCCCCCGTCGAGCCCGCGCCGGACCGCGGCCGCAAGGTGTGGCTGCACCACGGCAGTTCGATCAGCCACGGCTCGGACGCCGCGAGCCCCACGGGCACCTGGCCCGCACTGGCTGCGTCCCTCGGCGGTGTCGAACTGGTCAACCTCGGTCTGGGCGGCAGCGCGCTGCTCGACCCGTTCACCGCCCGCACCCTGCGCGACACTCCCGCCGACCTGATCAGCGTCAAGATCGGCATCAATCTCGTCAACGCCGACCTGATGCGCCTGCGCGCCTTCGGCCCCGCCGTCCACGGCTTCCTCGACACCGTCCGCGAAGGCCACCCGGACACGCCGCTGTTGGTCGTCTCGCCCACCCTGTGCCCCATCCACGAGGACACCCCCGGGCCCAGCGCCCCGGACTTCAGCGATTTCGCCAACGGACGGCTGCGGTTCCGGGCCGCGGGCGATCCGGCGGAACGCGCGAGCGGGAAGCTGACCCTGGGCGTCATCCGGGACGAACTCGCCCGCATCGTGCGGCAGCGCGCGGCCGACGACCCGAACCTGCACCACCTCGACGGCCGCGAGCTCTACGGCCCGGCCGACGCGGCCGAACTGCCGCTGCCCGACGGGCTCCACCCGGACGCCGCCACCCACCGCCGCATGGGCGAACGCTTCGCCGGGCTGGTGTTCAACGGCAAGGGTCCCTTCGCGGACCGCAGCGCCTGACAAGGGCAGCAGGGCGTGTATCGCGCCCTGCCGCCTGCGGCCGTTGTCAGGAAGCCGGCAGCACGATCAGTGCCTTCTGCCGGGCTCGCGGAGCCTCTCCCGGCTTCTCGCTGACGAAGCCCGCCGAGAGGTACAGCCGGCCGCGGCTGATCAGCGCCAGCGGGTCGGCCCCGATCCATGCGGTACGGGGCGTCGGCGGGTAGCGGCGCACCAGTGTCCGGCGGCCGGTTGCGGGGTCGAAGCGCACGAGCCGGGCGGGGTCGTGAATGTTGCCCGCCATGTAGGCGAGGACGTCGTCGGTGTCCGAGGCGACGGCGTAGAAGGTCTGCTGGTAGCCGCGCGACCGCTGCTCCCACAGGCGCTGTCCGTCCGTCAGTGACCAGGCGACCATCTTGTTGTTGTCGGTCGCGTCCGTCTCCTCGTCCTGGGCGACGACGAAGATCCTGTCGCCCTTGATCTGGACGTTGGCGGCGGGGCTGCCGTCGGTGGTCAGCAGTTCGCGGTCGGTGTCGGGGCCGCCGGCGAGGCGGGTGCGGAGCCGGCCGGCGTCGTCGAGCACCACCGGGCGCAGCTGCTTCATGTCGCGGGATTCGGGCACGTTGACGACGACCGGCGAGGTGGTGAGCACCTTGGCCTCGCCGCCGTGCTCGCCGAGCCGGTAGGCCCATTGGGCGCGTCCGGTGGCGGGGTCGACGCCGACGGCGTCGTAGACGGTGTCGCGCTCCTCGTTCCAGCAGGACTGCAGGCGGACGAGCCGGCGGCCGCCGGTGTAGCCCATGCTGCTGGTGCCGAGGGTGCCGTGGCAGTCCTTGCCGCCGAGGAGTTCGGCGGTCTCCTTCCACAGCAGGGTGCCGTCGCCGGCCCGCAGCGCGCTGGTGCGGTGCCCGGCCGCCGAGACGACGACGGTGTCACCGCTGCGGGCGATCTTGTCGCCGGCGCCGACGACATGGTCCTCGGCGTCGAGGGTGTGCTCCCACAACTGCTTGCCGGACGCGAGGTCGACGGCGGCGAAGGTGGAGCAGTCGTCCCCCTTGCCACGGGCGAAGACGGCGATGTCGCCGGTGGAGTCGGTGGACGCCTGGCACAGCTTGGTGCCGTCGGGGTTGCGGACGGTCCACAACTCCTTGCCGTCGGCCGGTCGGTAGGCGTGCACGCCGTCCGGCAGGGCCTTCACCACGGCCTTGTCCGTGAACCAGACACCACGGATCATCGTGGAGTGCGTCTCGCCGGTCGGCATGTAGGGCACGCTCCACGATCCCTTGCCGGCCTCCGCCTCCCCGTGCCGCTCCCCCACGCCCACGGCGGGCCACAGCCACTGGACGCCGACGGCCACGACGGCGGCGAAGGCGAGGAGCGCGGCCACGACCATGGCGATGATCCTGCCCGAGGACAGGGTGGCCGGGGCGGGCGCACCACCGTACCGGGGTGCGGGCGCCGGGACGGCGCTGCCGTCGGAAGGCTGTTGCTCGGGGGACTGCAGCGGGCTTCGGTGTGCGGCATCGTGTGCGGCATCTCGTGCGGCATCGTTCACCGCGGGGTACTCCTCGGGCAGTCGGGCCCACTCGGCCGCGAACGCCTTTCCGGCACCCGGCGTGTGGTCGGTCGTCACTCTGTCGTCCGACGGCCATTTCTATCAAACCGGGGCACGGTGCTCGTCTCCGCCCGTCCTTGGAGAATGCCTCCATGCATATCCGAGCAGCACGCGTTGACGAACTGTCCGTCCTGCAAGACATCGAGAGGGCGGCGGGAGAGTGTTTCCGCGAGATCGGCATGCCGGAGATCGCCGACGACGAGCCGCCCTCGCTGGGCGAACTCGCCCGGCATCAGCGTGCCGGGCTGGCCTGGGTCGCCGCCGACGACGCAGGCGTCCCGGTCGCGTACCTGATCGCGGACCGCGTCGACGGCAACCTCCACGTCGAGCAGGTGTCGGTGCATCCGGCCAGTGCACATCGCGGGATCGGCCGATCCCTGCTGGACCGGCTGGCCGCCCGGGCCGTGAGCGAGGGGGCGCCGGCGCTGACCCTCACCACGTTCACCGAGGTCCCGTGGAACGCCCCTTACTACGCGCGCCTGGGGTTCCTGCCCCTGGCCGACGGCGACCTCACCCCCGGCCTGGAGCGGATCCGCCGGCACGAGGCGGAGCTCGGCCTGGACCGGTGGCCGCGGACCTGCATGCGCCGCGCGCTGCGGTGACGGCCGTCAGACGTCAACCACCGGCTGCGGCAGGGGCCTTGTCGTCCTCGCTCACCTCCTCGTCCTCAGCGTCCTCCGTGACCGCCGCGTCCTCCGCGTCTTCCGCGTCCTGTCCTTCAGCGGCGCGGACCTTCTGCCACGCGCGGATCTCGGCCTCGGCGACGGGCTCGAACTCCGACCGGTGCTCGGCGACGCGTACCCAGACGTACGCGCGGCGGCGGTGGTGCTCGGCGCGCTCGTCCTCCGGCACCGGGTCGCCCCGCAGGGCGGCGGCGAGGAAGTCGTCGCTCTGCTCGGCCAAGTCGGCGAGCAGGAGCAGGGCGTCGCCGGGATGGTCGACGTCGGGGCCGGCCGCCGACAGCAGAGCTGTGCGGTCGTCGGCCACTTCGTCGGGCTGCTTTTCACTCATCCGGGTCTCCTTCCGAACATCTGCACCCCGCCCTGCCTCAACGAGGCCGCGGCCGCAGGGACACGCATCCCTGCGGCCGGGCCTGTGCCGTGACGTGACGTGCCGTACCGGTCAGCCGCAGCGTCCGGCCGGACGGGAGCGGGTGACGAGGTCGGTGTAGCCGGTCGTGGCGTCGAGCCACACCACCCGGGTGCCGCTGTCGGCGGTGCCCCACAACTGCTCACCGCGGTTGCAGGAGACCCGCCCCCTGCGCGAGCCGTCGGTGGAGAACTGCCAGAGCTTGGACAGGGCCCCGTTGCGGTCCTGCGCGTCGGCCGGCCGCGCGGTGACGGTCACCGCGTCCGCGGTGGCCGACAGGCCGGTGCCCTGCAGCGCGTCCTTGCCGGTGTCCGGGCTGATGTCGACGGCACCGGAGCCGTCGAGGTCCACGCGGCGCAGCGCGGTCACGCCGCTGGGCCAGTGGTCCTTGGACAGCCAGAAGATGTGCTTGCCGGTGAGGGCGGTCTGGACGACCTCCTGCTCGGGCCTGAGTTGCTGCACCACCGTCCGCTTGCCCGTCGCGGTGTCCAGGACCTCCAGGTCGGTGCGCCACTTGCGGTTCTCGCGGTGCCAGTCGGTGAAGGCGATCCGGCCGTCGGCGAGGGACGGCAGCTCGGTGGACGGGCCGCGTCCCGGGCCACCGCCCGGCAGGATCTCCGTCGGGTCCGTCTCACCCATCTTCAGGTACACGACGCGCTGGCCGACGTGCCGCAGGGTGATCTGGAAGACCACGGTCTTCCCCTCGACGTGCAGCGAGGAGACGCGGTACCGGCCGGAGTAGAGGGTCTTGATGGGCCCTCCGGCGAGCGGCCGGGCGAGGATGTCCACGTTCCAGCCCTTGTACGCCTGCCACACCACGGTCTTGCCGTCGGTGACCGGAGTGACGTGGTAGCGGCCGTCGTTGGGGCTGATCAGCTTGGGCGCGCCGGAGCCGTCGGTGCGGCCGGCCCAGACCGAGTAGGCCTCGCTGCCGTCGTCGTTGGACTGGGAGGCGGTCCACCAGCCGCCGCCCGCGCCGACGGAGGTGTCGGTGGTGTTGACCCTGCCGAGCAGCTGGTCGGAGTCCACGCCCAGGGCGAGTTCCCAGTCGGGGACGATGCCGTGGGCGTTGAAGTCCCGCTGGACGGATTTCAGGTCGCCGTCCGCGATCTTGAGGTCCTTGGCGGCGGCGATGACCGCGTTGCGGCCCTCGGTGAAGCCGTCGAGGGGCGTCATGTACGCGGTGAGCGCCCTGTAGACGATCCTGTCGGCGAGCGCGGGGCCGAGGTCCCTGCGGATGTTCCACAACGCGCCGGAGAAGATGGTGGAGTTGAGGTGGACGCCGCCGTTGTCGGTGCCGAAGCCGACGCCGGTGAAGGATCCGGAGGTGGTCCGGCCGTCGTTGAGGTCGCGGATCGCGCAGTCGCGCGGGGCCTTCGTGCGGCACAGCGTGTCGCCCACGAGGCCGGAGTCGGGGCTGTCCATGGGGATGTGGTAGGTGTCGTCCTTGAGCGCGGTGCCGAAGTAGTCGGCCAACGCCTCGTTCAGGGCGCCGGACTGGCCCGCGTAGACGAGGTTCGCGCTGTTCTCGACGACGCCGTGCGTCATCTCGTGGCCGACGACGTCCAGACCGGCGGAGAGCGGGCGGTACTCGCTGTCCCCGTTGCCGTAGACCATCTTGGTGCCGTCCCAGAAGGCGTTGACGTACGGCATGCCGTAATTGCTGACGCCGACGAGGGAGTTGACGGTCATGCCGCGGCCGTCGAGGCTGTTCCGGCCGTGGACGGTCCTGTAGTAGTCGTAGACCTTGCCCGCCGCCCAGTGGGCGTCCACCGCGCCGGCGTCCGTGGCATCCTTGCCGAAGGCCGGGGCGGGCGAGGCGAACTCCTTGATGCCGTCGGGCCAGTGGCCGGAGACGTCGCCCGCGTACTGGGTGTGTGCGTCCCAGGTGGCCAGGACGTTCTTGGTGGTGTCCCGCATCCGGGAGTAGTCGCGCATCACATAGGTGTTGTGCGCGGTGTCACGTGCCAGTTGCAGGTCGACGGTCGCGCCGTCGAACTTGACGCCGGAGCCCTGCACTCCGGTGTCGGAGGCGGGCGGCTCCGCCGTGAGAGCCGCGTGTGCGGCGGCCGCCCCGGCGGGGGCGGGGCCCGGGGCCGGGGGCGCGAACGTCTTGATACCGCTGTACTGGAGGACGGGATAACCGGCCCGGGCATCGACGAAGACCTCGCGGAGGACCGGTTCGCCGGTGCCGGGGGCGGTGCCGCGGACGGTGACGTGCTGCGTGAGCACGCCGGGGCCCTTGGGCAGGACGACCAGGCCGCGTGCGGTGCCGGTGAGCGCCGGCTCGGTCTTCCCGGGCCGGGCTCCGCCGAGTTGTGCCTCGGTCGCCTCGACGGCCCTCTCGACGGCGAGTTCCTGGTCGACCTGGGGCTCGGTGCCGGTGGTCAGGCCGGTGAAGTACTTGCCGGAGGTGCCGGTGACGACGCGTTTGCCGTCCTTGTGTTCCATCCGTACGACGTACTGGCCGCCGAGCACCTCCACGCCGCGGTGGCGCTGCTGGAGGCGCACGACCTCGGTGGTGCCGGTGGTGGTGGTCCGCAGGGGGTCGAGGTCCCGTGCCGGGTCGGCGATCCGGTAGCGGCTCTCCTTGCCGGCGAGGTGCCCGCGCGCGGCGTCCGCCGCGCTGCCGGTGGCCCCGGCCTGTTCCCGGATGCCGGTCACCAGGGCGGGAGTTGCGGTGTTCCGCCCGGGTATCACTTCGCCCGGGCTGCTGCCCGCCGGGCCCGCCGCGGCGTGGGCGGGCACCGCCGGAACGACGAGTGCGGCGGCGCTGATGAGCGCCGCCGCACCGGATATGCCCTGGGGTGTTCTGCCTGCTCTGCGTCTTCCTGCGCGTGCTCGGGGCTGGCGCAAGTTTCCCTCCACAACGTGTCCGGAACGTCTTGGGCAGGGCCATGCAAGCGGTGATATGCCAGCGGTATCAATGGTTTCGGTTTCGACCGGTCGGCTTTCGGCCTTGATCGAGACGGTCGCGGCGGCACTCCGCGCCCACGGCCGTCACGAAGCGTTCCAGGGCCTGCGGGTCGTGCCGGAGGAACAAGTGGGGCTCGATGAGCTCCAGTTCCATGACCACCGGGTCGCCCGCCCCGTCCAGTGCGAGGTCGACGCGGGCGAACAGCAGCGGGTCCGGGACGGGAACGGCTGCCAGGGCCCGGAGCGCCGTGCGGATCTCCGCCTCGGTCGGCTTGTAGCGGGCGGCGCCGGGGTGCGGGGTCCTGTCGTTGTCGATCACGCCTGGTTCGTTCAGGAGGGGCTGTTTGCGGATCGCGTGGCTGAAGGTGCCGGCGGAGAAGGCCAGGGCACGTTCGCCCTCCTCCACACGGTGCAGGTACGGCTGGATCATCACGGCACGGCCCTGGTCCAGGAGCATGCGGGCGTGGCGTACGGCGTCGGCGCGGCGGTCGGGTTCGTAGCGTGCGGTGTCACGGGCGCCGAGGGAGACGACCGGTTTGACCACCACTCCGCCGGCCGCGTCGACGTCCGCCTCGGTGCACGTCCGGCCGGGTTCCAGCCAGCGCGTCGGGACGACCGGGACGCCGCGTTCGGCGAGCCGGCGCAGGTAGTGCTTGTCGCTGTTCCAGCGCACCACGGGCGCCGGGTTCCGCAGCCGGGTGACGCGGGCCGTCGCGTCGGCCCAGGCCAGGAATTCGCCGAGGCGGTCCACGTAGTCCCAGGTCGATCGGATGACCGCCAGGTCGTACCGGTCCCAGCGCACGGAGTCCGCGTCCCAGTTCACCGCTTCCGCGGCGCAGCCGTCGGCGCGCAGGGCCTCGACGAGCAGGGGGAGGTCCTCGTCGTGCTCGGCGCCGACGTCACTCGTCACCACCGCGATCCTGTCAGCGCCCATGCGACTCTCCTGTCTCGGACCCCCGCTACAGAAGATCACGCCGAGCACGGCGCTGTTGACATTTGCGGCTTGCGCGCCCCGTCAGGGGCGCTGCAAGACCTGCCGGACAGGCCCTACCCGCGGCGGCGCGGCTTGCCGCGCTTGCCGCCCCCCTTGGGGCTGCCGGAACCGCCCCGCGAGCCCTTGGCCGCGGGCTTGCCGCCCGCCGGCTTGCGGCGTGCGCCTCCGGTGCCCGCGGGCTTGCGCTCCGGTTCCGGGGCGTCGGTGCGGCGGCCGCGGGTGCTGTTGACGGTGCGGCCGCGGACGATCCCGATGAAGTCCTCCACCATGTCGGTGGTGCGCTCCTCGGGCCACGACAGCGCGACACTCGACTGGGGCACGTCCGTGACCGGCCGGTACGTGAGGTCCTTGCGGTGGTGCAGGCGGGCGAGGGACTGCGGGACGACGAGCACACCCACGCCGGCCGCCACCAGTTCGATGGCGTCCGCCGTCGTCGCGGGCCGCTCGATCGCGGGCCGTCCGGGCGGCTGTTCCCAGTCGAGGGTGTCGTCGAGGGGGTGGAAGACGATCTCGTCGGCCAGGTCCTCGGCGGACACCTCCTCGACCGCCGCGATGACGTGGTCCTTCGGGACCACGACGACCGAGGTCTCGGTGTAGAGCGGGATCGCGCTGAAGCAGGTGCGGTCGACCGGCAGGCGCACGATGCCCGCGTCCGCGTCGCCGCGGCGCAGCACGTCGGGCGCCTCGGCGGCGGACGTCGGGACGAGGTCCAGCGGGGTGCCGGGCAGCCGCTCCTGCCAGATCCGCACCCATTTGGCGGGGATCACGCCCGGGACGTACGCGAGCCGGAACGAGGGAGCTGCTGCTTGTGCTTCCGAGCCTGTCACCTGGCCAGATTACCGGGCGTGGTCGGGAGGGGCGCACACGCTCGATATCCTTGGTCCCATGACGTCGCACCAGAACGCCCAGACCATGAAGCCCGCTACCGCGGCCAAGAAGCTGGGTGTGTACCTCGAAGCCACCCCTGCGGAGTTCCGGGAGGGCGTCGTCTCGCGCGACGAGCTGAACGCGCTGCAGGCGGACCCGCCGGAGTGGCTGCGGGAGCTGCGGCGCAACGGCCCGCACCCGCGCCCGGTCGTCGCGGCCAAGCTCGGTGTCTCCATCTCGGGTCTCGCCCGCGGCGGGATCACCGAGGCGCTCACCACCGAGCAGATCGAGGCGCTGAAGGCGGAGTCCCCCGAGTGGCTGCAGAAGGAGCGCGCCACCCAGGCCGAGGTGCGCAAGGAAGCGGAGCGCATCAAGGAGAAGCACACGCAGCAGGGCGGGCAGCCGGGAGCGCGTTCCTGAAGCGGTGACCGCCGCCTCGCGGGCGGCGGCAGGCGTGCCACGTGCACGACCGGGGCCAGGAAAGTGTAGATATGCAGGCATGTCCTGGTATGCGCACCGGCACCGGTACCGTCCGCAGGCGCCGGCATGAGCGGGGGTCCCGGCCGACGGCCGCGCCGCTGGATGCCGCGCGCGTGGAGCGTCGCGACCCAGGTGTTCGTCCTCCAGGCCGCGGTGGTGCTGCTCCTGGTCGCCGCCGTGGCCGTGGAGTGGGTCTATATCGCACGGGACGACGCCCTGCACGAGGCCCGCGACCGGTCCCTGTCCGTGGCCGAGGGGTTCGCCAACTCCCCGGGAATCGTCGCCGCGTTGCACTCGGCGGACCCGACGGCGGTGCTGCAGCCGCGGGCCGAGACGGCCCGCAAGCGGTCGGACGTCGACTTCCTCATCGTGATGAACACCGACGGGATCCGCTACACCGCCCCCGACCCGGGGCTCATCGGCAAGAAGTTCATCGGCACCATCGCCCCCGCCCTGGAGGGGCGCTCCTTCACCGAGAAGATCGACTCGCCGCGCGGGCCGGTGGTGCAGGCCGTGGTCCCGGTGACCGGCCCGGGCAACACCGTGGCCGGTCTCGTCTGCGCCGGGGAGGCGGTCCACGGCCTCAGCGGCCACGTCAGCCGCAGGCTCCCGTTCCTCTTCGGTGCCGCCGCCGTCGCGCTGGCGGTGGCCGTGGCCGGGAACGCACTGATCAGCCGACGGCTGCGGCGCCAGACCCACGGGCTGGGGACGGCCGAGCTGGGGCGCATGTACGAGCACCTGAAGCTGCTGTACGACGCCAGCACCGCCGTCGGGACCACCCTGGACGTCCGGCGCACCGCGCAGGAGCTGGCGCACGTCGCGGTGCCCGCGTTCGCCGACACGGTCACCGTCGACCTGGCCGAAGCGGTCGTCCACGGCGGGGAGCCGGATCCGGCGGACGACGTGCGCCTGCTGCGCGCGGCCAGGGGCGGCATCGACGACGGCCGTTCACCGGCCTCCGAGGGGGAGACCGTCGCGTTCGCCCCGTCCACGCCGCAGAGCCGGGCGCTGCGCGAGGGACAGGCCTGTCTGCTGTCCTCGCCGCAGGCGGACGGACCGCTGATCGCGGCCCCGCTCGCCGCCCGCGGCACCACGCTGGGCGTGGTCTCCTTCCTGCGGTCGCGCACGGCGCAGCCCTTCGCCCACGACGACCTGTCGGCCGCCGGTGAGCTGTGTTCCCGGGCGGCGGTGAGCATCGACAACGCCCGCCGCTACACCCGCGAGCACACGATGGCCGTCACCCTGCAGCGCAGTCTGCTGCCTGGTGTGCTGCCCGAGCACGGCGGCGTCGAGGTCGCCTCCGGCTATCTGCCCGCGCTGGGCGGCGTGGGCGGGGACTGGTTCGACGTCATTCCGCTGCCCGGCCTGCGCGTGGCCCTGGTGGTGGGCGACGTCGTGGGGCGCGGGCTGCACGCCGCGGCCACGATGGGGCGGCTGCGCACGGCCGTGCACAACTTCTCCGCGCTCGACGTGCCGCCGGAGGAACTGCTGGCCCACCTGGACGAGTTGGTGACCCGCATCGACGAGGGCACGCAGGCCGACGGGGGCACGCCGGTCACCGGGGCCACCTGTCTGTACGCCGTCTACGACCCGACGTGCGGCCGCTGCACCCTGGCCCGCGCCGGGCATCCGCCGCCGGCCGTCCTCCGCCCGGACGGCCGCGTCGAGTTCCCCGACGTCCCCGTCGGCCCGCCGCTGGGCGTGGGCGGCCTGCCGTTCGAGGCGGCCGAGCTCGACCTGCCCGAGAGCAGCCGGCTGGTGCTCTACACCGACGGACTCGTCCGGGGCGCCGACCACGACCTCTCCGGCGGCATGCGCGCCCTGGGCGACACCCTCGCCTCCCGCGCCGGGCGCACCCCGCAGGAGACCTGCGACGCGGTGCTCCACGCCCTCGCCCCCGAACGGCCCCGCGACGACGTCGCTCTGCTCGTGGCACGCACCCGGCTGCTGGAGCCCGGCCGGATCGCCGCATGGGACGTGCCCGCCGATCCCGCCGCCGTGGCACAGGTGCGCAACGCCGCCGTGCGCACGCTGGCCGAATGGGGGCTGGACGAGCTGTCGTTCACCACCGAACTGATCCTCAGCGAACTGATCACCAATGCCGTCCGCTACGCCGCCGCCCCGATCCGGCTGCGCATGCTGCGCGGCGGCAGCAGTCTCGTCTGCGAGGTCTCGGACGCCAGCAGCACCGCCCCCCACCTGCGGTACGCGGCGACCACGGACGAGGGCGGGCGCGGGCTGTTCCTCGTCGCCCAGCTCGCCGACCGCTGGGGCACCCGCTACACCGCCACCGGCAAGATCATCTGGAGCGAGCAGGCGCTTCCCGACACCGGCCCCGGCAGCGCCTGATCACCCCGTTCCCGGCGCGCGGCACGGCCGTTCCGCCATCGCCGCCTCGACGAACGCGCGCAGGAGCGGATGACGGCTGCCGGGCGAGTAGACGATGCGGACGGGGATCGGGGGCGCATCGTCGATCGGCAGGAAACGGATCCACGAGTGCGGGCTGCGGCGCACGGCACTGTCGGGCACGACCCCCACCCCCCGTCCGGCGGCGACGAGTTCGAGCCACTCGTCGAAGTTGCCGCAGGGGACCACGTCGTCGGGAGCCTGGCCGTCCGCCCAGTCCGCCGGGGTGGTGGAGCCGCTGACCGTGTTCACCACGAGCGGCCAGTTGCGGAACTCGTCCCAGCCCAGGCGGTCGCGCGCGGCGAGCGGGGAGGAGGTGGAGACGGCGGCGACGCGGCGTTCCCGGAGGAAGGGCACGGCTGTCGCGTTCCCGCCCGGCGGGGCGCCGCGGATCACGGCGACGTCGACCTCGCCCAGGTCGACAGCCGCTGCGGGGTCGTCGTGGCGCACCGGCTCGACGGTGCCGCGGGTGGCGTTCTCGAAGCGGACGACGGCCCGTTGCGTCCACGGGTCGGGCAGCAGCCACGCGAAGCCGAGCCGGATCGTGCCGCTGTCACGGATGCCGTTGAGCGTGCTGTCGAGCGCGGGAAGCTGGCGTCCGAGCCGTTCCTGCGCGTACTGGCCGGCCGGGGTGAGGGTGACGTTGCGCGAGGTGCGGTGGACGAGCCGGGTGCCCAGTGCCGCCTCCAGCCGCTGGACGGAGCGGGACAACGAGGGCTGGGTCATCCGGAGTTCACTTGCGGCCCGGCTGAAGGAAAGGTGCCGGGCGACAGCCAGAAATGCACGTAAGTGCCTGAGTTCGACATCCATACGTCCAGAGCATAGATGCGCCGGGGAAGGCATTTCCGCCTGGATTGTTCGCATGCTTCACTCAATTCCCGTAGGCGCCTTTGACGACGGGGGTGTTGGCCACGTGTTGGTGGACCAGTCCGGCCGGACCGACGGAACAACGAAAAAGACACGACAGCGCAGGCAGGACGATGCATCGCAGCCGGCGCAGCGGAAATTACGGATAACGGAACGCAGAGTCGTCCTGCAGGGCGCCCTGGCGATGGCAGTCGCCATGGGAGTGGGACGGTTCGTGTTCACTCCCATCCTTCCGATGATGGAACACCAGACGCATGTGACGGCATCGGACGGCGCATCGATTGCCACAGCCAACTATCTCGGTTATCTGCTCGGCGCACTTGCCGCGGGATTCATTCCGCCGCTGATCCGCTCCCGTGCCGTCCTGCCCGTCTGTCTGGCGGTGCTGGTGGCCACGCTGGCCGCCATGCCGCTCACCACGGCCCTGCCCCTGTGGGTGGCGCTGCGCTTTCTCGCCGGGGCCGCCAGCGCCCTCGTCTTCGTCAGCACCGCGCGCAGCGCCCAGGCCGGGCTGCGCCACCGGCCCCGGCTGATCGGCTGGGTGTACGGGGGCGTCGGGCTGGGCATCGCCGTCACCGGCCTGGCCGTCCTGCTGATCCACCAGTCCGGCACCTGGCGGCAGGCGTGGTGGGTGGCCGCGGCCCTCTCCGCCGTGACCGCCCTGTTCATCGCCCGCGCCCCCGCCGAGGAGGCCGCCCCCGCCGCCGCGCGGACCGCACCCCCGCAGCGGCCCGCCCGCGGACCCCTCGCCTGGCTCGCCGTCAGCTACTTCCTGGAGGGCGTCGGCTACATCGTCGCCGCCACTTTCCTGGTGGCCGCCCTGTCCGCCGACGGGTCGCCCTCCTGGCTGGGCACCGGCGCCTGGGTGATCGTGGGCCTGGCCGCCTTCCCCTCGTGCGTGCTGTGGATGGCGCTGAGCCTGCGTATCCCGCGCCCCCTGCTGCTCACCGTCGCCCTGCTGGTCCAGGCGATGGCGGTGGCGCTGCCCTCGGTCCTCGGCGGCACGGGCGCGGCCGTCGTCTCGGCCGTCGGCTTCGGCGGCACGTTCATGGCCATCACCCAGCTCTCGCTCGTCACCGGTACCGCCCTGGGGACGCCGCGCACGGTCGCGCTGCTCACCGCCGGGTACGGGCTGGGGCAGGTGGCGGGGCCGCTGGTCGTCCAGCCGGTCCTCTCCCACGGCTACCGCCCGGCCCTGGCCATCAGCGGCGGAGTGCTGCTGGCCGCCGCCCTGTGCGCCGCACCGCTCATGCGACGCGCGGCGGACCCGGCCCACGCCTGACCGACTCCTCTCTTCTGATGCACCGTCACCAACCTTGATTCCCGGGAGACTTCCCCATGCCGTTCCACCTCGACCAGCTGTCCGTCCCGATCGTCCAGGCGCCCATGGCGGGCGGCGCGTCCACCCCCGAGCTGGTCGCCGCGGTCAACAGCACCGGCGCCCTGGGGTTCCTGGCCGCCGGATACCGCACGGCGGACGGGATGCGGCAGCAGGTCGCGCGCACCCGCGAGCTGACCTCGCGGCCGTTCGGCGTCAACGTCTTCGTGCCGGGCGCGGTGGACCCCGCGGCGGCCGCGGCGGTCGGCGCCTACCGGGACGAACTGCGGGCCGAGGCCGAGCGGTTCGGCATCACGCTGCCCGTCCCGCCGGCCGAGGACGACGACGCGTGGGAGGCGAAGATCGAGGCGCTGCTGCACGACCCCGTGCCCGTCGTCTCCTTCGCGTTCGGCCTGCCCTCCGCCGCGGAGGCGGAGGCGCTGCACCGCGCGGGCAGCCTGCTCGTCGCGACCGTCACCACCGTCGCCGAGGCCGAGGCCGCACAGGCCACCGGCGTGGACGCGCTGTGCGTCCAGGGGCCGGAGGCGGGCGGGCACCGGTCCACGCACGACATCACGGCCGAACCGGGGACCGTGCCACTGCCGGAGCTGCTCGCCGCGGTACGCGAGCGGGTGCGGCTGCCGCTGGTGGCCGCGGGCGGGCTGGGCTCCGGCGAGGACGTCGCCGCCGTGCTCCGCGGCGGCGCCTGCGCCGCCCAGCTGGGCACCCTCTACCTGCGCGCGCACGAGTCCGGGGCCTCGCAGACGCACAAGGACGCCCTCGCCGACGCCCGTTTCACGACGACGGCCGTCACCCGGGCCTTCTCAGGGCGCCCGGCCCGGGGCCTGCGCAACCGCTTCATCGACGCGCACGACAGCACCGCGCCCGGCGCCTACCCGCACGTCCACCACCTGACCCGCAGCCTGCGCTCGGCCGCCGCCGAAGCCGGTGACGCCGAGCGGCTCCACCTGTGGGCCGGTGCGCGCTACCGCCTGGCGCGCTGCGCACCGGCCGCCGAGATCACCCGCACCCTCTGGGAGGAGACCCGTGCCGCTCTGTCCGTCATGACGGCGTGATCGCGCAACGTCCCCCGACCGCCCCCACCCCGCTCATGGAGAAGGCCAGCATGCCCGCCAGCCACACCCCCGCCCGCAGCACCTCCCCCGGCATCCCCGACGTCACGATCGCCATCGTGGGCCTCGGCCCGCGCGGATTATCCGTCCTGGAACGCGTCATGGAGAACGCCCGGGCGAACCCCGGGCGCACCGTGCTCGTCCACGCCATCGATTCGCACGCACCGGGCTCCGGGAACGTATGGAGACCGACGCAGTCCCGGCACCTGCTGATGAACACCGTCGCCTCCCAGGTGACGATGTACACCGACCCCAGCGTGAGCTGCCGCGGGCCGATCGTGCCCGGCCCGAGCCTGTACGAGTGGGTGCGGGAGCTGCCGCAGGACACGCTGGACGAGCGGTTCGGCCCGGAACTCGCCGAGCAGGCCCGCTCGTTGGGCCCCGACGACTATCCCAGTCGTGCACTGTACGGCCATTACCTGCAGCGGGTCTTCGAGCGTGCGGTGGCGGGCGCCCCGGCCGGGGTGACGGTCCGGCAGCACGTCTCGCGGGTCACCGCGGTCACCCCGCTGGCCGGTGAGCGCTACCAGATCGACCTCATCGACGAGCCGGAGCCGATCGTCGCGGACCGCACGGTGCTGGCCCTCGGCCATCTGCCGGGCGCCCTGCGCAACAAGGAGCGGCTGATGCTGCTCTTCGCCGCCGAGCACGGGCTGCGGTACATCCCGCCGGCCAACCCCGCGGACGTAGACGTCCACCGGGGCATCGGGCCCGGCGACGAGGTGATCCTGCGCGGGCTCGGACTGAACTTCTTCGACTACCTGAGCCTGCTCACCGAGGGCCGCGGCGGCCGCTTCGAGCGCCGGGACGGGCGGCTGGTGTACGTGCCGTCCGGCAACGAGCCCCGCATGTACGCGAGTTCGCGGCGCGGCATCCCGTACCACGCGCGCGGCGCCAACCAGAAGGGCGTCAGCGGGCGGCACGAGCCCCGGTACCTCACCCCCGAGGTCATCGCCCGGCTCCAGCACCGTGCGGACAGCACCGGCGGGCTGGACTTCATGGCGGACGTGTGGCCGCTGGTGACGCGCGAGGTCGAGCTCGTCCACTACACCACGCTGCTGCGGCAGCGGGGCCGTGCCGCGGAGGCGGAGACGCTCGCGGCCGAACTGGCCGAGTGGCCCGGCGAGACGGAGCTGGAGGGGGTGCTCGCCCGGTACGGCATCGGCGCCGGCGACCGCTGGTCGTGGGAGCGTATCGGCAGGCCCTGGCAGGGCGAACGGTTCGAGGACCACGCCGCGTTCACCGCCTGGCTGCTCGGCCACCTCCGCGAGGACCTGGACAACAGCCGGGGCGGCAACCTCGACAACCCCGTGAAGGCCGCCCTCGACGCCATGCGCGACCTGCGCAACGAGGTCCGCCAGGTCATCGACCACGGCCGGGTGGCCGCGGACTCCTACCGCGACCACGTCTCCGGCTTCTACACGCCGCTCAACGGCTTCGTCTCCATCGGCCCGCCGGCCAGCCGCATCGAGGAGATGATCGCCCTCGTCGAGGCCGGTGTCCTCGACGTCCTCGGGCCGGACGTCGAGGTCGGGGCCGAGGTCCTGGCCGACGGCTCAGGCCGGTTCACGGCGCGGTCGCCGCTGGTGCCCGGCAGCCGCCGGGAGGCCACGGTCCTCATCGAGGCCCGGCTGCCCTCGGCCGGCATCGCCGGAGCCGACGACCCCCTGGTGGGCCGGCTCGTCGACGAGGGCATCGCCCGCCGGCACGCCCTCACCAAGGCCGACGAGGAACACCACACCGGTGCGCTGGAGGTAACGGGCACCCCGTACCGGGTCATCGACCGGTCCGGCCGGCCGCACCGGGGCCTGCACGCGTTCGGCGTCCCCACCGAGGGCGTGCACTGGGCGACCGCCGCGGGCATCCGGCCCGGCGTCGACTCGGTGATCCTCGGTGACGCGGACGCGATCGCCCGGGTCCTCCTCGGCCTCGACGCCGCCGAGGACGGCCCGGCCCGCCCGGACGAGGACTCCGGCTCCCTCGCCGCGCAGGCCGCCTGACAGCCTGTCACTTCACCACCTGTACGCCGTCCCACCCGAAAGGTCCTCATGCACCCGTCCGAACGTCACGCAGAAGGTGACAAGATCCGCCGCGAGGTGCTCGGAGACGAGTACGTCAACACCATGCTGCGCGACTGGGATCCGGCCAAGCCGCTGCTGGAGCTCGTCACCGAGTACTCCTGGGGCTTCACCTGGTCCCGCGAGGGCCTCGACCGGCGCACCCGGAGCCTGCTGCTCGTGGCCCTGCTCACCGGTCTCAACCGCCCCGCCGAGCTGAAGCTCCACATCGGCGGCGCACTCCGCAACGGCTGCACGCCGGAGGAACTGGCCGAGGTCGCCCTCCAGTGCGCGGTCTACGCGGGTGCCCCGGCCGGCATCGACACGATGAAGCTGATCCGTCAAGAGGTCGCCCGCTTCGAGGAGGAGAACGAGGCTTGCGCTGAAGGGAATTGACCGCCGTCAGGGGGTGTGGGGGCGGCTGCCGGGCTCCTGGTGCGGGACCGTCTGCACCGTCGGCACGGCGGGCGGCGGAAGGGTGGCCGCCTCCTGCTCTTCCAGGGCGAGGAGCGGTGCGGGGTCGGGCAGTCCGGGGAAGGACCGGTCGCAGTCGTGCAGGCGCAGCGCCGACGTCAGGTCTCCCATGGTTCTGCGGCGCCAGGCGCTGATGTTGGGCTCGTGCACGCCGAACCGGCGTTCCAGGAACTTCAGCGTGGAGGTGTGGTCGAAGACCTCGCTGCACACCCAACCGCCGCGGCTCCACGGCGAGATGACGAGAGCGGGCACCCGGAAGCCCGGCCCCACCGGCCCGGCGATCCCCGCCGCGCCGGCCGGCAGCGGGGAGGCGGTGACCCACTCCCCCGGCGTCCCCTCGGGCGGGACGGGCGGGGGCACGTGGTCGAAGCGGCCGTCGTTCTCGTCGTAGCTGATGAAGAAGACGGTCTTCGCCCACACCTCGGGGCGCGAACCCAGGGCGTCGAGGACGGTGTAGATGTACTCGGCGCCCGCCGCGGGGAAGTTGGGCGGTTCCTCGGACGCCTCGGGGAGGCCGTAGACCGAGGGGAGGTACTGCGCGTCCAGCCAGGTGACCGAGGGCAGTTCGTCCCTGCGGATCATGTCCGCGACATCGGACGGCGCGTAGGGCACCATCGCGTTCTCGTAGAGATCGTCGCCGGGCCGGGCGTCCTGGAAGGCCTTGAACCAGCCGAGGTCGGTGTCCGGCGGGTAGGCGGTGCAGTAGCGCCAGCTGATCCCGGCGGCCTGCAGGCGTTCCGGGTAGGTGGTCCACCGGAAGCCGGTCGGGGTGTTGTCGACGACCGGTCCGCCGAGCCGCCCGGCGGGGTCGATCGTGCCGCTGATGGCCATCACCCGGTTGGGGTGCGTGGGGCCGAGGACCGAGCAGAAGTAGTGGTCGCAGACGGTGAAGGCGTCCGCGAGCGCGTAGTGGAACGGCAGGTCGTCGCGGGTGTGATAACCCATGGTGAACGGGCCCTTGACCGGGCCGTCCGCGGCGCGGTGGGTGGGCACCCAGTTGTCCATCCGGCCGTGGTTCCAGGACCGGTGCTGCGACGGCCAGGAGTGGCTGGTGCCGTAGGCCTTCGCGGCGCTGGTGGTCCGGGTGTCGTCGTGGAACGGCAGCAGGTAGCCGTCGGGATTCTCCGGGTCGGGCTGGTGGAGGACCGAGCGGCCGGTGGGCAGGGTGACGGCGTCCGGGTCGTCGAATCCGCACACGCCCTGGAGCGTGCCGAAGTAGTGGTCGAACGACCGGTTCTCCTGCATCAGGAAGACGACGTGCTCGATCTGGTCGAGCGAGCGCAGCGGCCGTACGGGCGCCGCGAGGGCCTTGCGCAGGGAGCCGGGCAGCAGCGGCATGCCTGCTGCGGCTCCGAGGAGTCTGCGCCGGGTGATGCCGTGTGCCGGGACCGCGTCCATGCCGTACTCCGTCCTGCCGGCCCTGGCGCCGCAACCACCATGGGCCGCGCCCGCACCCCGGTCAAGGGTTCCGGCGGCGGTCCGGCTCCGGCCGAGTGGTGCACGGCTGCGGACGGCGGCAGCCTGGGAGGCGGGGCACGCGAGGATCCTCCGGGAGGCGGCGATGGCAGGAGTGCGGGAACCCCGCGCGATCGTGGCCGGTGTCGCCCCGGACGCCGGCCGGCGGGCGGCCCCGGCCTGGGCCGTCGACGAGGCGGCCCGCCGCGGCGCGCCGCTGCTGCTCGTGCATGCCCAGGGGACCCCCACCGGCGGGTACCGGAAGACGGACGTACTGCCGTCGTGGGAGCAGTGGAACGGGGCGCTGCACGAGGCCGGGGACCGGGTGCTCGGGGAGGCGGTGGCCTTCGCCGAGTCGCGGCGGCCCGGGGCGGAGGTGGCAGGGCTGCTCGCGGAGGGCGATCCCGCCTGGGTGCTGCGCGAGCAGGCGCGGGACGCGCTCCTCGTCGTGCTGGGCTCCTCGCATCTGAGCCGGGTGCAGGAGGTGTTCTCCGCGGCGTCCGTCGCCCTGCCCGTCATCGCGCACAGCCCCTGCCCGGTCGTCGTCGTCCCGGAGCGGGAGCACGCCGTCGCGGCGCCGCCGTACTTCGTGGTGGGAGTGGACGGCAGCCCGGAGTCGGCGGCGGCCGTCGCCTTCGCCTTCGAGGAGGCCGCGCTGCACGGGGCCGCGCTGCGGGCGGTGTACGCCTGGTGGCGGCCCGAGGAGACCGGGGTCATGGACGAGCAGGCCGCCGAGCAGGAGGGCCGGAGGATCCTCGCCGACGCGACGGCGGAGCAGGCCGCGGCCCGGCCGGACGTCGGGCTGGAGCTCGCCGTCGTCCGCGGGCATCCGGTGGAGGCGCTGGCCGGGGCGTCGGAGCAGGCCCTGGGCCTGGTGGTGGGGACACGGGGGCACGGCGGCTTCACCGGGATGCTGCTGGGGTCGGTGAGCCAGGGCGTCCTCCATCATGCGCGGTGCCCGGTCGTCGCCGTCCCGCACGACGGTGCGCGCTCCTCGTAGGGCCTCCGTCTCCCCTGTGCCGGGCGGGGATGCGGGCGGATGATGGAAGCCGGAGGTCAGGGCGAGGGGGCCAGGCACATGGGCGGTTCCGTACCACTGGGCAAGCTCCTCGGCATACCGCTGCGGGTCCACTGGAGCGCGCCCGTGCTGATCCTCTTCCTCGGCTTCGGGCTGGCCGGCGGGACCTTGCCGCAGTGGGTGCCGGGACGTTCCGCCGCGGTCTACGACACGGCCGGGCTGGCGGGGGCGGTCCTGCTGACGGTGAGCCTGCTGCTGCACGAGGCGGCGCACGCGGTGACCGCGCGCCGGGCGGGGATCCGGGTCGTGGACATCACGGTCTGGGGGCTGGGCGGGGTCACCCGTCTGGGGCAGGCCGCGACCCCGCGCACCCAGTTCCTGGTGGCGGCGGCCGGGCCGGCGACCAGTCTGGTGCTGGGCGGGCTGGCCCTGGCGGGCGGCTACGGGGCCGGGCACCTCCTGCACTGGACGCTGGTCTCGGCGGTGCTGGTCTGGGCAGGCGGGGCGAATCTGCTGCTGGGGCTGTTCAACCTGGTGCCGGCCGCACCGCTCGACGGCGGGCGGGTCCTGCTGTCGGCCGTGTGGTGGCGGAGCGGGGACCGGCCGCGGGCGCAGCGGGTCGCCGGGCGGAGCGGTCAGGTGGCCGGCTTCCTGATGATCGCGGCGGGCTGGATCGCCCTCACCCGGGGTCTGGGCTCGGGCCTGTGGCTCATGCTCGTGGGCGGCTTCGTGGCGGTCTCGGCCACGGCGGAGATGCGGCAGGCCGTGATCCTCGCGGCCCTTGAGGACGTGCGGGTCGCCGACGCCATGACGGCGCCCCCGGTCACGGGCCCGGACTGGCGCACCGTGGAGGACTTCCTCGCGACGGTCATGGCGGGGACGCAGCGCCCTGCCGTTCCCGTTGTCGACTTCGACGGGCGCCCGAGCGGCGTCGTCGAGCGGAACCGGCTCCTGCTCGTCCCCGCCTCGCGGCGGTCGGAGCTGCGCGTCCGCGACCTGGCCGTTCCGCTGGCGCAGTGCACGGTCGCCGCCCCGCAGGACGAGCTGACGGAGGTGCTGGGCCGGGTGGCCCCGGCCGCGCAGCTGATGATCCTCGTCATGGAGGAAGGGCGCCTGGTGGGGACCGTCACCGGTGAGGACGTGATGCGGATGGCCCGTCGCCGGCTGCCGGATCCGGGCGGTGGCCTGCGGATCTGACAGCCGGCGACGAGGTCGGCAGAGGGGTCAGGAGGAGGGCGTCGGCCCCTCCAGCTGCTCGCTGATCCACTGGACGGGGGCCTCCATGTTGGAGAGGTAGGTGGCACCGTTGTGCGTACCGCCCGGTATCTCCCACAGCTTGGTGTGGACGGGGCCCTTCCCGTACGTGCTCATGAAGTCCTTGACGCCCTTGATCATCGTCTTGTTCTCCTTCGTGCCGTACTGGAAGGCGATGTAGACATCCGGTCCCTTCGTGGCCGCCAGCTGCTTGGCCAGCACCTCGGGATTGTTCTCCTGCTTCTCCTTCTCGTGGCCCTTCCACAGCGGGGAGTCGGGCACGATGTCGGGGCCGTTGGCGACGGCGGCCTTGAACTTGTCCGGGTGCTTGAGCACCGACTTCAGGCTCGCGAAGCCGCCGGTGGAGGAGCCCATGTAGGCCCAGCCGTCGCGGGACTTGATCGTGCGGAAGTTGGCCTTCATCAGGTCCGGGACGTCCTCGGTCAGCCAGGTGCCCATCTTCTGCTGGCCGGGGATGTCACTGGCGTCCCAGTAGATGCCCTTGTCGTCCGGTCCCGGGTTGAGGATCGGCATGGCCAGCAGGAACGGCTTGCTCTTGCCCTCCTGGTACCACTTCGAAATGCTCTTCTCGAGCGAGAGCTTGTCCTTGCCGAACTCGCCGAGCGCCCAGTAGTTGCTGTCGTTGCCGGGGCCGCCGGGCAGGGCGATCATCACGGGGAAGCCGCTCTCCCTGAACTTCGGGTCCTCCGTGTACTCCTTGGGCGCCCAGA
>NZ_JABBXF010000057.1 GCF_013030945.1 Streptomyces morookaense
CCCTGAACTTCGGGTCCTCCGTGTACTCCTTGGGCGCCCAGACCCACACCTTGCCCTTGAACCCGGACTTCGGGCCGTCCAGGGTGACGACGCTCACCTGGGAGCCGTCGCTCAGCGTCTTCTGGTTCTTGAAGTCGGCCTTGGGGCCGGTCGGCATGAGCGTCCTGGAGTCGGCGGGCTTGGCGTTCCCGCCCTTGCCGTCGCCCCCGCCGCCGGCCTGGTCGTAGCTGACGGGGTTGCCCTTGTCGCTGAACGGCGGGATCTCGTAGTGGCTCATCACCGGCCAGGCGATCAGTCCGAGCGTGGTCACGCACGCCGCTCCTATGAGCCAGCCGCGGGCGCGGGACGCGCGGCGCCGGCCGGTGGACTCGTACATCCCGGCGGGTGGGTTCGTCATCTTGCTGCTCCGGCTGGTACTGCCCCAAAGGGACAAAGAAGGTCAGTTCCGCCCTGTCGGACGGAGAGCCAGGGCCAAGGGTTGCATGATCACGTCGATCCGCAGGTCTTTGATACGAAACCATCACAAACGAGCCCGCCCATGATCCGGTCCGCCGCGTCCCGGCCGCTCGCCACGCAGTCGGCCACGCCGACCCCGTCGTACGCCGCCCCGCAGAGCTCCAGACCCGGCAGCGCGGCGAGCGCCCCGCGGATCCGGGCGACCCGGGCGCGGTGGCCGACGGGGTAGCGCGGCAGCCCGCCGATCCAGCGGGTGACGTGCGAGGCCACCGGGCGGGCGGCGAGCCCGGTCGCCGCCCGCAGGTCGTGCAGGGAGGCGCCGACGAGATCGTCGTCGTCCAGGTACAGGCTCTCCTCCTGCCCGTACCGGCCGAGGGAGGTGCGCAGGACGAAGAGGTCGGGGGCGCGTCCGGCGAGCCAGCCCCACTTCGCGGTCATGAAGGTGGAGGCCTTGACGGACGCCGTGACGGGTGCCCGTCCCGGGCGGCCGGCCGCGGGCGGGACGAGGAAGCCGGACCAGTCGCCGAGCGCGGCCAGACCGGCCACGTCGCGGCGCCGGAACGCCATCGTCACCACGGCCGTCGACACATACCCGACCTCGCACAGCTCGGCCGCCGCGGCCGGCGCCGCGGCGGCGACCAGGGTGGACGCCGTCCAGGCCGGCGCCGCGATCACCACGGCGTCGCAGGCGAGGGTCCGGGCGGCGGTGCGCACCTCCCAGCCATGGGCGGTACGGGTCAGGGCGAGCGCGGGGGTGCACAGGAAGACCTGGCCGCCCGCGGCGCGCACGGCACCGGCGACCGCGTCCGCGAGAGCCCCCGCCCCGCCGTCGAGGCCCATGACCGCGGGCCCGGCGGACGGCGGCGCGGCACCGGGCCGCC
>NZ_JABBXF010000058.1 GCF_013030945.1 Streptomyces morookaense
GCCGGGTGACCAGCCACACCTGCGGGCTGGTTGCCTCGGTCCGTTCGGCGCAGGCGGCGGCCAGGGTCCGCAGGACGGCTGCGCGGTGCGTCGTGCGGGCGACGGCGTCTTCGGTTCCGTCGGGTGCGCTCAACAGGAGGACGACGCCGCCGGGTTCGGCGGGCAGGGCGGTGGCCCAGGCGGAGGTGTCGTCGGGGGCGGTGATGGTCTCCGCGGTGCCCAGGAGGTCGGCGAGCGCCTGTGCGGCGGGGATTTCGTCGGCCGTCTCGGCGGCGACGGTCCAGGCGGTGCCCGGTTCCGGGGCGGGCGGGCCGGGTTCGGCGGCGGGGAGGCGGCCGGCGGCGGCCAGGAGGACGGTGCGGTCGTCGGTGCCGGTCTGTACGGTGCCGGTGAAGCCGCACTGCTCCAGGAGCGGCAGCCACCGGTCCCGGGGCAGCAGCACGGTGTCGGGGCGCAGGGTGCGGTCGTGGCGCTGCCAGAACTCCTCGGTGCCGCCGAGGAGGAGGGCCCCGTGCTGGGCGTCGTGCGACTCGACGGCGAGCAGGTGTCCGCCGGGGGCGAGCAGGGTGCGCACGCGGCCGAGCATGCCGGCGAGGTCGGCGGCGGTGTGCAGGGCGTCGTCGGCGACGACCAGGTCGAATCCGCCGTCGCAGAGGCCCTGGGCCGTGGGGTCGGTGTCCGGGTCGAGGGTGCGGAGGTCGACGAAGTCGTGGGCGGCGAAACGGTGTCCGGCGGCGGCGAGGGCGGTTTCGGACCTGTCGGTGCAGGTGTAGCGGGTGCGGTCGGGCGGCAGCAGGGACAGCAGGGCCTCGGTGAGGGCGTGGGGTGCGGTGCCGAGTTCGAGGACGCGCAGGGGGCGGTCCTCCGGCCAGTGGCGGACGATCTCGCGGAGCAGGGTCCGGGCGACACGGTGGGTGAAGCGGCGGGCGGGCGCGGCCGCGTACATCTGCTCGTACGTCGTGGCGCCGGTCTCCAGGAGTTCCCGGGTGCCCGGGGTGTCGCGCAGGACGGCGGGCAGGTGCCGCAGGTGTGCGTTGAGGTGGAGGGTTTCGGCGACGAAGGCCGGGTGGTCCTCCACCAGGGACTTGAGGGACGCGTCGGGGCGGGGTCCGGTGCCGGTGAGCTGCCAGCGGATTCCGTCGGCGGGCCGGGCCAGTCCGTGCCGGGCGAGGAGCGGGAGCATCAGCAGCACCAGCCGCCGGTGGCGTGGCTGCAGTCCGCCGTGGAGGAGGTCGGGGAGGGAGAACGGGGCGGAGGGGTCGTCGAGCAGTCCGGCGAGGGCCGCGGCCCAGCAGTGGGCGGCGGTCTCGTCGGCGGCGGCCCGGAAGCGGTCGTGGCCGGTGTCCTGCAGGGCGTCGTGCAGCCGGTCGATCCGTTCGCGGACGGCGTCGGCCAGGACGGCGGGGGGCGGCAGCGGGGAGGGGGCGGCCGGGACCGCGGGGTGCGGGGCGGCGCGCAGGACGGTGTGCTGGACGGTCAGCGGGGTCCGGTCGGTGTTGTGTGCGCGGCGGGTGCGGAACCCTTCGATCTCCGCGGTGACGGTGCCGTCGGTGTCGGCGTAGGCGACGTCCCAGCAGAACTCGGTCTCGGTGTGGCTGCGCCGGTGCAGGTGGACGACGCCGTGCGGGGAGGGTGTGCGCCATACCCTGACCGAGTCGAAGGTCGACGGCAGGTAGGCGCGGCCGGCCCGCATGTGCTGTTCGACGAGGGCGACGGTGGCCTGGAAGGGGCCGTCGAGCAGGACGGGGTGGACGGTGTAGGCCTCGGCCGGGTGCCCGTTGCGGTACTCGGCCAGCAACTCGGTCTCGCCGACGTGCAGTTGGTGCAGGAGCTGGAAGGCGGGGCCGACGTCGAGGCCGACACTGTGGCAGGTCGTGTAGAAGTCGGGTCCGTCGACGGTGCGGGGGCAGCGGGCGCGGATCGCTGCGGGGTCGATGGGGGCGGGGGCGGTGCCGAGCAGGGTGCGGGCCTGGGCGCGGACGACGGGGTGGCAGGCGGTGCCGCGGCCCTCGCTGCTGCTGATGGTGATCGCGCCGTCCTCGGGGGTGACGGCGGTCTGCAGGCGGGCGGTGCCGGGGTCGGGCCAGGCGATGGGGAGCGGGCTGGCGATGCCCAGGTGCCGTACCTCCACGGGCCGGTCCAGTGCGCGGCGTCCGGCGGACAGTGCCATCTCGACGTACGCGGCGGCGGGCATGAGCACGGCTCCGGCGATCCTGTGGTCGCCGAGCCAGGGCACCAGTTGGGGCTCGACGGCGCCTTCCCACAGCGGGTGCGGTCCGGGGAGGCGTTCGCCGAGGAGGGGGTGGTCGAGCAGTCCGGTGCCGCTGGTGCGCAGGACCAGGTCCTGGGGGGTGCCGATCCAGTGGCGTTCGCGCTGCCAGGGGTAGGCGGGGAGGTCGGTGACCCGGCCCGGGCGGGGGAAGTGGGTCCGCCGGTCGACGGCCGCGCCCGCGGCGAGCAGGGCGGCGACGGCGGCGGTGGTCTCGTGCGGGCCGTCGCCGTCACGGCGCAGGGTGGGGATGTACGTGGCGCCGGTGCGCTGCAGGTAGGGGCGCAGCACGGGGTGCGGGCCGATCTCGACGAGGATGCCGGCGTGGCCGTCGAGGATGCGGGTGACGGCTTCGTGGAAACGGACCGGTTCGCGGACGTTGCGCCACCAGTAGTCGGCGGTCAGGGCCTCGCCGGGCAGTTCCGTGCCGGTGACGGTGGAGAGGAAGGGGATGCGGGCGGGGGCGGGTTCCAGTCCGGCCAGTGCGGTGCGCAGGGGGCCGGCGACGGCGTCCATGGCGGGGCTGTGGAAGGCGTAGTCGAGGTCGAGTTCGCGGAAGAAGACGTCCCGAGCCGTGAGTTCGGCGCCGAGGGCGGCCAGGGCCTGCGGGTCGCCTGCGACGGTGACGGCGCGGTCGCTGTTGATTCCGGCGATCTCCAACGCGTCCGCGTAGGGGACGAGTTCCTCCCGGGCCGCGTCCTCGGACAGGCCGACGGCGGCCATCCGTCCGGTGCCCGCGGTGGTGCCCTGGGTGCGGCTGCGTTCGGCGATCACGCGGGCGGCCTGCTGCAGGGTGAGGGCCCCGGCGGCGTGGGCGGCGGCCACTTCGCCGACGCTGTGCCCGGTGACGGCGGCCGGGTGCAGTCCATGGGCGGCCAGCACGGCCACCAGGCCCGTCTGCACGGCGAACAGGGCGGGTTGGGCGATCTCGGTGCGCCGCCAGCGGGCCGCTTCCGGCTCGGCCAGCTCCTCTGCCACCGACCAGCCGAGGTGCGGGGCGAGGGCGGCGTCGGCCTCTTCGAGGGCCGCGCGGAAGACCGGGTCGGCGGCCAGGAGGTCGGCGGCCATGCCGGGCCACTGGGAGGCGTTGCCGGAGAAGACGTAGGCCACCGTGTCCCGTTCGGCCTTGCGGGCCGTGGCTCCGTGGGCGGGTGCGTCGGTGAAGAGCCCGTCGAGCCGGTCGGCGGCCTCGTGGGGCCCGTCGGCCAGGACGGCGGCGCGGTGCGGGTGGGCGCTGCGGCGCAGGGTGGTGGTGTGGGCGAGGTCGTAGAAGTCCTCGGGCGGCGTCTCCCGCAGGTGTGCGGCGAGCCGCGCGGCCAGTTCGCGCAGGGCCTTGGCCGAGCGGGCGGAGATCACGACGGGCAGCGGGCCGGCCGGGGGCTCCTCGCGGCGGGGCGGGGCGGGTGGTGCGGTGAGGACGGCGTGGGCGTTGGCTCCGCCGAAGCCGAAGGAGTTGACGCCCACGGCCGGCCGTTCCGGGCGCGGGAGTTCGAGGGGTTCGACGGTGGGTGCGAGGCCGAGTCCGGTGAAGTCGATGGCGGGGTTGAGGGTGCGGGCGTGCAGGGTGGCGGGGGCGATGCCGTGCCGGAGGACGAGCACGGCCTTGAACAGGCTCGGCATGGCGGAGGCCGGTTCGAGGTGGCCCAGGTTGGACTTGACGGAGCCGATCGGGAGCGGGCCCACGGTCCGGCGCCGGCCGAGGGCCTGTCCGATGGCCTGTGCCTCGGCCGGGTCGCCGGCCGGGGTTCCGGTGCCGTGGGCCTCGAAGTACACGAGCTCGTCCGGGTCCACCCGGGCCTGCTCGTACACGCTGCGCAGAAGTGCTTCCTGGATGCGGGAGTTCGGCAGGGCCATGCCGCGGGTGCGGCCGTCGCAGTTGGTGCCGGTGCCGAGGATCACCGCGTGGATGCGGTCGCCGTCGGCCTGGGCATCGGCGAGCCGTTTCAGGACGACCACTCCCCCGCCCTCGGCCCGGACGAAGCCGTCGGCCTCGGCGGAGAAGGCGGCGCACCGGCCCCGGGGCGAGAGCATGCCCGCGTGCGAGAAGCCTGCGAAGGAGTACGGGCTGTTGAGCACATTGATGCCGCCGGCGAGGGCGGTGCGGCTGGTGCCGTCGAGCAGGGTGCGGCAGGCGCGGTCGAGGGCCACCAGTGCGGAGGAGCAGGCGGTGTCGACGATCATGCTGGGGCCGTGCAGGTCGAAGCAGTAGGAAACACGGTTGGCGGCGATGGACAGGGTGGAACCGCTCATCGTGTAGGGGTTGGCGTACTCCTCGATCGTGCCCTGGGTCGTGCCGTAGGCCGGGTCGGAGACCCCGATGCAGACGCAGGTGTCCGAGCCGGCCAGCGACTCGGCGGGGATTCCGGCGTCGTCGAGGGCTTCCGCGGCCATTTCCAGCACCAGCCGCTGCTGCGGGTCCATGGCCTCGGCCTCTTTCGGGGCGATGCCGAAGTAGGCGGCGTCGAAGCCGGCCACGTCGTCGAGGAAGCCGCCGGCCGCCGTGTAGCTCCGGCAGGCGCGCAGGCCTCCGGGGTCGACGAAGCGGGCCTTGTCGAACCGGTCCGGCGGGATCTCGCCGACCACGTCCCTGCCGTCGGACAGGGCGTCCCACAGCCCCCGCAGATCCGAGATCCCCCCGGGCAGCCGGCAGCCGACGCCCACGACGGCCACCGCACGGTCGTTGCACTCCATCGTCGGCCCCCGTCCGCTTCCCCAACGCGGCCTGTCCCGGCGCAGGTTCCATCCCTACCCCGGTGCGGGGCCGGTCAACGTGGACGGAACGGGCCGATTGTGCGGTGATCTCCCTCGATAATGCGGAAAACATGGGCACTTGGTGGTTGTTCTCCGGCGGCGGGGTCCCGCCCGGAGGCCGCCGTCGTACGGTTTTGTCGTGCCGTCTTCCTGCCGTGCCCGGCTGCTGTCGAACGCCGTACACCTGCCGCCGCAGTACCGGACGATGGAGCAGATCCGGGCGGGCATGATCGCGGCGGGGAGTCCCTTCGTCCCCCCGCCCGGAGCGCTGGAGAACCTCACCGGCGTCCGGGGCGTGTACGTCAAGGCCGGTGACGTGCAGGCGTCCGACCTCGCCGTGGCGGCCGCCGCCGAGGCGCTGGACATGGCGGGGACGAGCATCCACGAGGTGGACCTGCTGCTGTTCGCCTCCACGTCGCAGGACCTCGTCGAACCCGCCACCGCGCACATCGTGGCGGCCAAACTCGGTGCCCTCTGCCCGGTGTTCGACGTGAAGAACGCCTGCAACAGCGTCCTCAACGCCGTGGAGACGGCGGCGGCCTTCATCGAGACCGGCCGGCACCGCACCGTGCTGATCGCCTGCGGGGAGACGACGACACTCACCACCCGCTGGCACGCGCCCGACCAGGAGACGTTCATGCGTCACCTGCCCGGCTACACCGTCTCCGACGCCGGCGCCGCTCTCCTCCTGACCGCCGGGCCGGCCGGCCCGGACGATCCCGGAGTGCTGTACGCGATGTTCGCCGCCGACTCCTCCGCCTGGGAGGCGTGCACGGTGAAGTCCGGCGGCTCGATGTATCCGCGCTCTCTGAGCGACGACCACTACTGCCTGCGGCTCAACGAGAACCAGCTGTCCCGGACGGGCCACGAGATGGCCCGTCTGGTGCTGACGCACGCGTCGCAGGAGATGGCCATGGTGCGCGAGAGCGCGTTCGTCGCCGTCCACCAGATCTCCATGCCGCAGTTCCGCGAGGCCTGTGCCCTGCTCGGGCTGCCGGAGAGCCGCTTCCTGGCCACGGTGGACCGCTACGGCAACGCCGCGTCCGCGTCCCTGCCGCTGCAACTGGCCCTGGCGCAGCGGTCCGACCGTGTCATGCCCGGCGACGTCGTCGCCCTCATCGGGCTGGCCAGCGGGTTCAGCATGGGGCTCGTCCTGATCCGGCTATGAGCGCGCCGCCGCGTAGGGGCGCTCGAAGGCGGTGAAGGCCTTCTCCTGCCGCCATTCCGCCTGTGCCTTGGGGCTCGCGGCCAGCAGGCGCGCGCACCCGGCGGAAGGGTGCCGGTCCCCCGGGAGGTCGCGGGCGCACTGCGGGACGGGCGTGAAGCCGTCGCGGCTCGTCCACAGGCTCCGGCCGGGCAGGAACGCGTACTCCAGGGAGGTACGGGCCAGGTCCTTGAGGGTGCGGTAGTCCAGGCCGTAGGTCGTCGTGGCCCTCTGGTACTCGGTGGTGATGTCGCTGCGCGAGACGCCCTCGTCGTCGGTGGCGAGGGCGACGGGCACGTGATGGGCGCGGTAGAAGGCGAACGGGTGCCTGCTGCCGGAGACGTCGAGGATCTGGTCGTTGCTGGTCAGTGGCACCTCCACCAGTACGTGCCGGTCGGCCAGCGTGCGTTGCAGGTCTTCCGGGTCGTCCTCCCAGCGGGCGTCGACACCGTGGCCGATGCGCTCGGCGTGGCCGGTGAGCACCGCCTGGCGGATGTGGAAGCGGAGGTCCTCGGGCTGCACGAGGCCCGGCGCGAGTTCACCGGCGTGCAGGGTGATGTGTGTGGCGGGGTACCGCGCGTGGAGGCTTTCCAGCATGCGCATGTGCAGGTCGTAGTCGCGCAGTGCGACGGGGCCGTCCTCGGGTGCCACGAGGTTGACGGACACGAACCGCTCGTCCTGCCGGGTCAGTTCGAAGCCGAGCAGCAGCTGGGCGAAGACCTGGGCGGGCGGGGCGGAACGTTCGACCTGGGTGATGAAGCGGACGGGCAGTGCGCAGCCGGGGTGCGGTGCGGAGGTGTTGCAGCGTGAAGCGGTGCGGAATGCGGCCATCGCCCGGTCCGTCTGCTTCCTGGTGCGCTCCACCAGCCGGTGCAGGCCGTCGCCGGCCGTCATCCGCTCCAGCAGGCGTTCCGGGGAGTCGCCGGGGCGGGCCGTGCGGGCCAGGGCGGCCACGTCGTCCTCGTCGGGGGAGACCATGGTCTCCAGGTAGAACTGGTGCTGCGCGGCGGCCTTGTCCGCCACCTCGCTCAGCATCTCGCCGGTGTGGCCGGCCGTCGCCGCCTCGAACTTTCCGAACGTGGCGAAGAAATGATCGTGCCCGGTTTCGCGGCCGGGCACGAAGTCCTGCATGGACCAGGCCCGGAGGATCCGGCGGCGGAACTCCCGGTCGCGGCCGGCATCGGAGGCCGGACGGGCGCCGGGCGCGCACGGGGGCCGGACGGCGCGCAGCGAGCCCTCTTCGATGCAGAGGCCGTCGTGCGCGGCGAAGCCCATCAGCAGCTCGGTGGAGGCGGCGCCGCTGAGGTGGTTGTGCAGGTCCGCGCCCTTGGGCATGTCGTGCAGGAAGGCCCGCAGCCTGTCCCGGTCCCCGCGGATGCGGTCCAGGTGGGCGGCCGTGGCCGCGGTCGGATCCGTCGCGGATGCGGCGGCGGCCGGCTCGGCCGCCCCGCCGGCCAGCAGGGCACTGGTGCACATCACGGCTGCCATCGCCGTGCGCAGCCGTCGCCGGCGGCGGCCGGCGGGCGAACGGCCTGTTCGGGCCCGGTGGTTGGCGAGGGTCACCCGTCCTCCTGACGGCAGTTGCAGAGTGGTGATGCGGACGTCACTGTACGAGTCGCGGCGAGGGCGCGATCTCGTGCGCGTCAGCCGAGGCGGCCGACGAGTTCGTCGGCTCGTGGGCTCCGTCGATGCGGAGGCGTCTTGCCCTTGCGGCCGGGGGTGACCTCGGCCAGGACCTTGGCCGCGATCAGGTCGCGGACGGGCTTGTCGAGTTTGATCTGGGTCCCGCCGCCGGGCTGTCCGAACCATGCGGCGATCGAGCCCTGCAACCCGGTGAAGGATGCGCCCGGAAGCAGTTTGTAGACGTGGTAGTTGCAGGCGGCACCGTACGTTCCGTCGTCGTTCCGGTATGTGTGCAGATTCGACGGCGGTATGGACCGCTGTCGATAGGACGCGGGCGCGGACTCGGCGTCCGGTGAGACGAAGGTGCCCGTGGCCGCGCCGAATCGGTCGACGTAGACCTCGTGCCGGGCGTCGTAGGTCACGGTGACGCGGTGCGGGGTGCCGGCGAAACCGTCGTTGCCGGGATAGCGCCAGTCCCAGTTATCGTCTTTCCATTCGTCCAGGAATTCCTTGGCGCTGTCGGCTCCCCCGAGCTTGTCGTAGCCCGTGACGAGCAGGCCCACGGGAGCCGCGACCGGCAGCTTGTCCGGGCCGAGGGACCAGTCGCCGTGGTCGGCCACCGCGCACTCCGGGGCCGGTGCCGGTGCCGCGGGCGCGGCCTGTGCCGTGCCCGACAGGGCCGGGCCCGCGAGCAGCGCCGCGCATACGGCGACCGATATCCGGACGGTGCCCTTCACTCCGGCCTCCTGATGCCACGCCAGGGCCCACGGACCGCAGGCCTCCCACTAGGTGCAATAGCCACGGAACTTAGCAGCGGGGCGGATCCGGCAGGGAGAAATTGCGCCACCACCGGCTCGGGCATTCCGCACCCCAGGTGGCCCGATCTCGCCGCGTACGATGAGCGACGACGCCGAAGGGAGCCGCCGTGCCCGAGCCGAACGAAGCAGGCGCTGCCCGGACGGAGCTCGTGGTGCTGGTGGGACTGCAGGCCTCGGGCAAGTCCACCTTCTACGCCCGGACGTTCGCCGGTACGCACGCCCTCGTCAGCAAGGACCTCTTCCGCGGGGCCAGACACCGGCAGCGCCGCCAGATGCGGCTGGTCGACGAGGCATTGGCCCAGGGTGTGCCGGTGGTGGTCGACAACACCAACCCCTCGCCCGTCGAATGGGATCCGCTGGTCGCGGCAGCGCGCTCGCACGGCGTCCCGGTCGTCGCGTACTGGTTCCCGCCGGATCTGATCGGTTCACTGCTGCGCAACGCCGTGCGCGAGGGCCGGGCCAAGGTGCCCGAAGTCGGCCTCTGCGCAACCCTGAAGAGGCTGCGCCGGCCGCGGACGGCGGACGGCTTCGACGCGGTGCACGAGGTGCGGCTCGACGGGCACGGCGGATTCCTGGTGCGCCCGGCGGAGGAGCCGTCGCCTGAAGTCACGGGCCCCCGGCCGCGAGCGGTGGTGGTGTTCGATCTGGACGGCACGCTGGCCGACGTCCGGCACCGGCTGCATCTGGTACGGGCCCGCCCCCGCGACTGGGACGCCTTCTTCGCCGCCGCCCCCGCCGACCCGCCGCTGGCCGAGGGCGTCCGGCTCGCACTGGCCTGCGCCCGGCAGTGCCGCCTCGCGTACGTCACCGGCCGCCCGGAGAGCTGCCGGCGCGCGACGGAGGAGTGGCTGGCCCGGCAGGGCCTGCCCGCCGGCCCGCTGCTGATGCGCCGGGACGGCGACCGCAGGCCGGCCCGTACGGTCAAGCCCGAACTGCTGCGCTCGCTGGCGCAGGAGCAGTGCGTGACCGCCGTGGTGGACGACGACGAACAGGTCTGCGCCGCCTACGAGGCCGCGGGATTCCGGGTGTTGCACGCGCCGTGGATGGAGCCGCAGCCGCTCCTGGAGTACGTCCAGGAGCGCGAGGGCCGTACATGAGGGCGCGTGCGGCCCGGCTCAGGGCCGTGCGGTCCCGAACTCCCTGACGTCCGCCGGCGTGCGGTACGGCCGCCAGGGGGCGAGGCCCGGTCCGTTGGGCGAGCCGGTGGCGGCGAAGGCCGCGAGCGCGCCGCCGAAGGCGCGGGCCAGGGCGTGGTCGCCGGGGTCCACGGCGCCGAGCATCGGGGCGTCGGGGTAGGCGTCGAACGTGCCGTGGAGGAAGGGGAGTTCGGCGCAGTGCGTGGCTCCGAGCCCGAGCGGGTCGGGGGCCGGCCGCCGGGTGAAGCGGTAGACGTGGGCGGGGAGGCCCTGGCGGGCGCGGGCGGTGGCGATCGCGGTGACGCCGCGCTGGAAGACGCGGTCGCCTGCCCGGTCGGCGAGCCGGGTGGCCGGGGCGGCGGGGCCGAGCGCGTGGAAGGCGGTCATCTCGTCGCCGGTCGTGCCGAGCAGCAGGTCCTTGTCGTCGAGCGCGCCCGCGGCGACGGCCCGGCGCCAGGGGTGGGGGTGGCCGGGGCCGCCGAGCACCGGGTACATCACGGGGGCGATGCTGCCGGGGCGGGCCCGTTCGGCGGCCAGCCGGCGGTGGGCGGCGAGCAGGCGTTCGACGGGGAGTTCCCGCAGGGCCGGGCCGGGGTCCGTTCCGGTGATGCCGAGGAGGTGCAGATAATCGCGGGCGGTTGCGGCGGCCTCGGCCGGGTCCTGCGGCGGGAGGCCCCACGGGCCGCTCTGCGCGATCACCCGCCGCACCAGGTCACGGGTCCGCGGGTCGATGGCGAGGGAGAAGGCCGAGTGGGCGCCGGCGGACTGGCCGCCGGCCGTCACCGCGTCGGGGTCGCCGCCGAAGCCCGCGATGTTCTCCCGGACCCAGCCGAGCACCGCGGCCTGGTCCTGGGAACCGAGGTTGCCCGCACCGATCTCGGGGAGGTACAGGTAACCGAGCGGGCCCAGGCGGTAGTTGGCGGTGACCACGACGATCCGCCCGAGCGCGGCGAGCCGTGCGCCGTCGTACCAGTCCCAGCCGCCGGAGCCGCTGCTGAAGCCGCCGCCGTGGAACCACACCAGCACCGGCAGTCCGGCTCCGCCGTGCAGCGCCCCGGCCGGGGTCCAGACGTTGAGGGTCAGGCAGCCGTCCTCGTCCCAGTCCGGCACGCGGGGCCCCATGACCGCCTCCAGGCGGGACGGGCCCTGCGGCGCGGACGGCCCGGCGTGGGCCGCGTCCCGGACGCCGCTCCAGCCCGGGTGCCGTGCCGGGGGCGCGAAGCGCAGCGCGCCGACCGGGGAGGCCGCGTACGGGATGCCCCGGAACGCCGCGACCCCGCCTTCCGCCGTTCCCCGCACCCGGCCCCGGCCGGTCGCCACCACCGGCCGCTGCACACAGTCCTGTTCGTCCGACGTCACTTCCGGTCTCCCTCTCCTCGCCGTTTTCTCCGGACAGGCCCTGTCTACGCCCGGCATGCCGGGTGCGGCCAACCGCGGCGGGGAGCGGGGGAAAGTGTGTCACCGGCGGGGCCTGTTGTTGCGGATGTGTGCCAACCTGCTCCGCGAACCCGGCCTCGGAGGCGTCAGAGGGCGAGGGCCTCGGGGAGGGACAGTGCCCCGGTGTACAGGGCGCGGCCGACGACCGCGCCTGTCACCCCGTGCGGGGCGAGCGCGGCGACGGCCCGCAGGTCGTCGAGACCGCGGATGCCGCCGGCGGCGAGGACCGGCATGGCGGTGCGGGCGCAGACGTCCCGGAAGAGGGAGAGGTTGGGGCCCGTCAGCATGCCTTCCCTGCTGATGTCGGTGACCAGGCACCGCGCGCAGCCGGCCCCGTCCAGCCGGCCGATGACCGGCCACAGGTCGCCGACGTCCCCGGCTCCGCCGTCGGTTGCCACGCGGGGGCCCTGCGGTGTCGTACGGACCAGGGTGCTGACCCCGATGCGGTCGCCGTGCCGGGCGACGGCCGCCGCGCACCAGTCCAGGTCGGTCAGTGCGGCGCTGCCCAGGTTCAGCCGGGCGCAGCCGGTGCGCAGGGCACGGCGCAGGGTGCCGTCGTCGGTCACGGAGCAGAACAGCGCCTGGACGCCGATGCGGAGGCTGCCGGCGATGCGCGTGACCGTGGCGAGGTCCGCCTCGTCGAGGTGGTCCGACACCGCGACGAGGTGGACCCAGGACGCGCCCTGGCGCTGGAACTTCAGGGCCACGGCGAGCGGGTCCGTCTCCACCGCCTCCGGCACCACCTGGTCCTCGACCAGGTGGACGACCTTTCCCCCGTCGATGTGGACCGACGGGAACACCGTCAACGACAAGACCGCCTCCTTCGCCGCAGCCCCGGACCGGGTGAACAGCATGACCGCGGGGGCCGCGTCTGTACACCACGGCCGTGCACCACGGTGGCGGTCGCGCTCCCCCGCCGCGGCCGTCGGGACCGGAATCCCGGGTACGGTACGGGCGTACAGCACCGCTTTCCCGGACCACAGGAGCGCCCAGCATGGCCGCCGACCAGCCCGCCCGGCGCCGCCGCGACCCCGCCCGGCGGATCGAGGAGATCGCCGCGGCCACGGAGCGGGTCATCGCCGCCCGCGGCATCGAGGGCCTGACCCACCGCGCGGTCGCCGAGGCGGCCGACGTGCCGCTCGGGGCGACCACCTACCACTTCGCCACCAAGGACGACCTCATCCAGGCCGCGCTGCAACGCGCCTACGACCGATACGCCGCCGCCCTCGAGGAATGGGCGGCCCAGCGGCCGCAGTTGACCGCGACCCAGCTGACCGTCCTGCTCACCGACACCCTCATGGGCTGCTTCGGTTCCCAGCGCGACCAGCAGGTCGTCCAGTTCGAGCTCTACCTCGCCGCCCTGCGGCGCCCCGCCCTGCGGCCGCTCGCGGACCGGTACGCCGAGACCACGGCCGGTCTCCTGCTGGCCTACGTCGACCCCGTCACCGCGCAGGCCGCCACGGCCGCGCTGCACGGCCTCACGCTGCGCGGGCTGGCCGGCACCCGGCTCCCCACGCGCGGCGAGGTCGAGGATGTCCTCGGGCGTATCCTCACCCCCAACCCCGCGCTCGTGGGGGCCACGACCGGCTGACCGGAGGCGGGCAGGTGGACGAACGGCTGGCGCAGCGGGTCCGTATGTTCCGCGAGGGCGGCCATGTCCCGCTTCCCGTCGTGGAGTTCGTCGTGAAGGAGCTCCACGCGCTGGCGGCCGCGGGGCGGTGTGTCACGGAGGATACGGCCGGCATGCTGACGAGTCATCTGATGATGGCGCTGACCCGCCTGGCCACCGGCCGGCCGGCCGGGCAGTGTGTCCCGGACGCGCAGGTGACGGCCGAGCTGAGGGCGTATCCCGAGGCCGTGTCCGAAGCGCGGGCCGTGGCGGCCCGCGCGCGTGCGGAGCTGGGGACGGCGCTGCCGGAGGCGGAGATCGGTTTTCTGGGGCTGCACCTGGCCGTTCTGGCACAGCGCACCTGCGCGACGACGGCGGAGAGCGAGGGGAGCGTATGACGAGGATCCTCACCGGCGGCCTCGGCAGGACCGACGTCGCGCGCATCGTGCAGCAGCTCGGCCTGGACGGCATCGATGTCGCCGAGTCCGACGACATGGGCGCGGCCGTGGAGCTCCGCTCCGGGCGGGCCGACTGCTACCTCGGCACGTGCCACACCGGGGCCGGGGCCTCCCTGGGCGTGCTCGTGGGCGTGCTGGGCAGCGACGCCTGCCACACCTTCGGCCGCGCCGTTCCGCAGGAGAACCAGGTCGCGGCGCTGCTCGCCGCAGGCGTCAAGGTCTTCGGCTTCGCGGTCGACCGCATCGAGGCCGTGACGCCCGTCATCGTCCGCGCGGTGGCAGGTGCGCATGGGGCACCGGGTTTGCGGGCACCGTAACGGCAGGCGCCACAACGGCCGTTGACGTCCTCTGGCGCATCGGGCGCCGCCCGTGCACCATGGCCTGGCTTCCTCAGGTCCCGTGCACCGGGAGGAGTCGGGTTGCAGCCGGACGGCATTGCCGGGGCCGCCGTCGCCGGTGGCCATCCGGGTTTCACGCTCGCGCAACGGCTGACGGTCATCGTGCTGTGTGCGCTGGCGGCCTGGGTCGCGCAGCGCGCAGCGGCCGTGTTCCACGACGGTGTGCGGCCGTTCCTGCTGGACTTCGTGCAGGGGCGGTCGACACGCAGGGCCACTGCCACGGTGTCGTTCGGGCTGTCGGCCGGTTTCGTCTTCGGCCTGGGTGCGCCGTTGGCGTTGTCCACGGGTGTGCTCAATCCCTGGCTGGTGTTCCTGCCGACCGATGTTCTCGGCCTGGTGTCGCCGAGGCGGTGGCTCGCCGCCGCGCTGGGCGCGGCCTGGGGAGCGGTCGTGGTGTTCGGGGTCGGTGGCGCCGACTCGCTGGTGCACAAGCTGCCGGTGGACTTCGTCACGGCCATGCAGCAGATGGCGACGCCGATCCTCCATCTGTTCGCGCTGTTCCCGGTGCTCGCCGTCGCCCGGCAGTTCGGCCGGCTGAGCGGCGCCCTGTGCGGCGTACTCGAACTGGCGCTGACGGTCATGTCGTTGAAGCTGTGGCCGAAGATCTTTCCCGGGTCGATCGCGATGGCGGCCGGTGTGCTCGTCCTCGTCGGCCTCGCCCTGCACCGGGACACGGGGCGGCGCGGGACCGCTGATACGGGACCGGGCCGGCCGGCGGGCGCGGAGGAGGATCCGACGGCCGGTCTGTTCCGGGCCGGTGCCCTCCGGCTGCGTTCGCACCTGCCCCTGCTCATGCTGCTCGGCGCGGGTGTGTGCCTGCTGTGCCAGGCACACGTCTTCGGCGGCGGCGAGGCCTCCGGCTTCCTGATCGCGAAGGGCGACCACGGCGGCGCCGCCCAGGTCGACTTCTACCGTGCCCTCGGCTTCATCCCGTTGATCGCGACGACCGCGCTGGCATCGGGCGCGTACGGCGTCGCGGGGTTCACCCTCGTCTACCCGGTCGGCTACCTGCTGCCCGGCCCGTGGCTCGCCCTGGCGGCGGGCGCCCTGCTGTTCGCCGCCGAGGTGATGCTCCTGTCCTGGGCCGGCCGGGCCCTCGGCGGGCTGCCGTCGGTGCGCGACGCCTCGGGGCAGCTGCGCAATGCGATCACGGAGACCTTGCACCTGGCCGTTCTCCTCGGCTCGCTGGCGGCGGCGAACGCGATGGGCGGCGGTCCGGGGATTCTGATCGTCGGCGGACTGTACCTGTTCAACGAGGCGACGGGCCGGCCGGTGACGCGGGTGGCGGCGGCCCCGGCCGCGGTGGTCGCCGGAGGGGTGCTCCTCAACGTGCTGTACTGGATGCACCTGTTCACCCCGGTGGCCCGGTGATTCCCGGTGCTGCGGGGACGATCCGGACCGTCTCCGGACCGCTGTGCCCGTCCGCCGTCCGGGGACCGGTCCTCGCCCACGAGCACCTGGCCCTCGACCTGCGCCGCCCCGGCCGTCCCGCGGCCTTTCTCGACGGGCGGCACGAAGTCGCGATCGTGGCCGAACTCGCCACGCTCCGGGAGCAGTTCGGCCTGTCCCTGGTCGTCGAGCAGACGTGCCGGGGCATGGGGCGGGACGTGGCCGCTCTGGCCCGGGTCTCCGCCGCCTCGGGGGTGGCGGTGGTGGCGGGCACCGGCTGGTACTGCGCGCCGTTCCATCCTCCCGACGTGCGTCGGGCCGACGTCGGCCGGCTCGTCGAGATCCTGACCCGTGACGTGGTCGACGGCATCGGACCGGCGAGGATCCGGCCCGGGCTCATCGGCGAGGCCGGCAGCCACGGCGACCGGCCCGGCGCGCCGGAACGCCGGACGCTGACCGCCGCCGCCCGCACCGCCGTTCGCACCGGGCTCCCCGTGGCCACGCACACCCGCCTCGGCCGCGGCGGCCTCGCGCAGCTCGCCCTGCTGACCGCCCAGGGCCTGGCACCCCACCGCATCGCCATCGGGCACCAGGACCTGCTCGACGACCCCGCCGTGCACCGCCGGATCGCCGCCGAGGGCGCGTACGTCTCCTTCGACACCGTCGGCAAGACGGCCTACCAGGACGATGCGGCCCGGCTGCGGCTCCTGCTCGCTCTGCTCGATGCGGGGCATGCCGACCGGATCCTGCTCTCCTGCGACATCTCGCGCCACACGTACCTGGCCGGTCAAGGGGGCCAGAGTTACGGGTACTTGTTCCGCACGTTCCTGCCGCGGGTCCGGGCCGCGGGAGTGAGCGGCGACGTCGTCGACCTGATGACGCGCCGCAATCCCCTGCGGTTTCTGGCAGGCCCCGGCCTCCCGGGCGGTCAGGCGAGCGCGACCAGGTCCCGGTAGTCCTCGCTCCACAGGTCCTCGTCCGCGTCCGGCAGGAGCAGGACACGGTCGGGGCGCAGGGCGTCGATGGCGCCCTCGTCGTGGGTGACCATCACGATCGCGCCCGGGTAGGAGCCGACGGCCGCGAGGACTTCACCGCGGGACGCGGGGTCGAGGTTGTTGGTCGGCTCGTCCAGCAGCAGGACGTTCGCGCCGGAGTGGACGAGGGCGGCGAGGGCGAGGCGGGTCTTCTCCCCGCCGGACAGGACACCGGCGGGTTTGTCGGCGTCGTCTCCCGCGAAGAGGAACGAGCCCAGCACGCGCCGCACCTCGCCGTCGGTGAGGTGCGGCGCGGCGTCGGCGAGGTTCTCCCGTACGGTCCGTGCGGTGCGGAGGGTGTCGTGTTCCTGGGCGAAGTAGCCCAGGCGCAGCCCGGGTCCGTGCACCACCCGGCCGCTGTCGGGGGTCTCCTGGCCGGCGAGGAGGCGCAACAGGGTGGTCTTTCCCGCGCCGTTGAGGCCGAGGATCACCAGGCGGCTGCCCCGGTCGACGGCGAGGTCGACTCCCTGGAGGACCCGGTGGCCGCCGTAGGACTTGGCGAGGCTGATCGCACCCAGCGGCATGCGGCCGCACGGCGCCGGTTCCGGCAGGCGGATCTTCGCGACCTTCTCCGTGCGCCGGGCCGGTTCGAGACCGGCGAGCATGCGGTCGGCGCGGCGGGCCATGCTCCTGGCCGTCACGGCGGTGGCCGAGCGGGCCTTCATCCTGTCCGCCTGGGCATGCAGGGAGGCGGCCTTGCGCTCGGCGTTGGCCCGTTCCCGGGCGCGCCGCCGCTCGTCCGCCTCGCGCTGGGCGAGGTAGGTGTGCCAGCCGGTGTTGTGGATGTCGATGGTCGCGCGGGTGGCGTCGAGGTGGAAGACGCGGTTGACGACGTCCGCGAGGAGGCCGGTGTCGTGGCTGATGACGACGAGGCCGCCCTGGTGGCCCTGCAGGAAGGTGCGCAGCCAGGCGACGGAGTCGGCGTCGAGGTGGTTGGTGGGCTCGTCGAGCAGCAGGGTGCCGTCGTGTCCGGCGAACAGGATGCGCGCGAGCTCGACGCGGCGCCGCTGGCCGCCGGAGAGGGCTCCGACGGGCTCGGTCAGCACGCGGCCGGGCAGCCCGAGCCCGGCCGCGACCCGGGCGGCCTCGGCCTCGGCGGCGTATCCGCCGCCGGCCTGGAAGGCGGCCTCGGCGCGGGCGTAGGCGTTCATCGCCCGTTCCAGCGCGGCGGGTCCGGTGGCCTCGGCCATGGCGGCCTCTGCGGCGCGCAGCCGCTGCAGGGCCCGGTCCAGGCCGCGGGCGGACAGGATGCGGTCGGTGACGGTCACGGCCGGGTCCGCGGCGCGGGAGTCCTGGGCGAGGAGCTCTACGGGGCCGGTGCGCGTGACGGCACCGGCGGCGGGCTTCGAGCGGCCGGCGAGGGCCGTCATGAGGGTGGTCTTGCCGGCCCCGTTGCGGCCGACCAGGCCGATGCGGTCGCCGGGAGAGACGGTGAAGGAGAGGCCGGACAGCAGCAGGCGCGCGCCGGCGCGCAGTTCGACGTCGCGAACGGTGATCATGGGATGACACTCCGAGAAAGCAAGAGGACACACTTCTGGCGTGGAAGCGGGTCCTCGGCTAGGAAACTCGGGGCGTAGACATGCGACCACCGTAACGGGAGCCCCTCGGACAGTGCATCTGTATTTTTCCGGCGGGCGTCGGATGTCAGGTGTCAGGCGTTCCTGGGCGCCACCGGCACGGCACCCCCGCCAGCCCGGCGCCGCGGGCCAGGACGGCGCGCAGCATGGCCGGGGTGAGCCTGCCGGTGAAGGTGTTGCGCCGGCTCGGGTGGTAGCAGCCCAGCAGGTGGAGTTCCCGGCCCGGTTCGGTATGACGCAGCGTCACCTCGGCGCCGTGGCCGAACACCGGCTGCGGGCGCGGCAGTTCCCAGCCCGCGTCGCGGAGCACCGGCAGCAGGGCCTGCCAGCCGAAGCCGCCGAGCACCACCACGGCCCGCAATGCGGGCTGCAGCAGGGTCAGTTCGCGGGCGAGCCAGGGGCGGCAGGTGTCGCGTTCGGCGGGGGTGGGGCGGTTCTCGGGCGGTGCGCAGTGCACCGGGGCCGTGATGCGGACGCCGTGCAGCTCCAGTCCGTCCCCGCGGTGCACGGACGTGGGCCGGGAGGCAAGGCCGACGGCGTGCAGGGCGGCGTAGAGGACATCGCCGGCTGGGTCGCCGGTGAACATCCGGCCGGTGCGGTTGGCGCCGTGGGCGGCGGGGGCGAGTCCGACGAGCGCGAGGGGCGCGTCCGGCGGGCCGAAGCCGGGCACCGGACGGGCCCAGTAGTCCCAGTCCCGGTACGCCCTGCGCCTGACGCGCGCGGCCTCCTCGCGCCACGCGACCAGCCGTGGGCAGGCCCGGCATGTGGTGACGGCCGTGTCGAGGAGGCCGAGGCCGTCCAGCCGGGCGGCGGTGGCCGCGGGGAAGTCCGGTTCCTCCGGGCCTGTTGCGCTGCTCATCGTCCGTCCCCCTGGCGGGCTCGCGGGTCGGCGTGGAAGTCATCGCAGCGACGATCGTACGCGGTGCGCGCGCCGCGCAGGCGGCCACCGCGTCGAGCGCCTGCCGCAGGCCCGACCGCACCGCTCCTGCAACTGCGTTGCAGCTGGTCAGCCGCCGTATGACGGTGGTAGCCGCAATCGAATCCGTGTGCCACGGTGGCCTCATGGCAGGCAACCACACCCGTGGGCGCATACGCCACCGGCTCGCCCATCTCGTCGTCCCGCACGGCCACGAGGCCATGGACAAGGTCGACTCCGCCATGGAGGCCTCCCGCGAGGGCATGCGCACGCTCTGGCTCTCCCTCGCCGTCCTCGGGCTGACGACCGTCGTCCAGGCGGTCGTCGTCGCCCTGTCCGGCTCCGTCGCGCTCCTCGGCGACACCGTGCACAATGCGGCGGACGCCCTGACGGCCGTCCCGCTGGGCGTCGCCTTCGTGCTGGGGCGCAGGGCGGCCAACCGGCGCTACACGTACGGCTACGGGCGCGCCGAGGACCTCGCCGGCGTCGCCGTCGTGCTCACCATCGCCGCCTCCTCCGTCTTCGCCGCCTGCGAGGCGGTCGACCGTCTGCTGCACCCGCGTGACGTCACGCACCTGTGGGCGGTGGCCGCGGCCGCGTTCGCCGGGTTCCTCGGCAACGAGTGGGTGGCGCGCTACCGGATCCGTACCGGCCGGCGGATCGGTTCCGCCGCTCTGGTCGCCGACGGCCTGCACGCCCGTACCGACGGCTTCACCTCCCTCGCCGTGCTCCTCGGTGCGGGCGGCGCCGCCCTGGGGTGGCGTCCGGCGGACCCGCTCGTCGGTCTGTTCGTCACGGCCGCGATCCTCATGGTGCTGCGGGACGCCGCCCGCGAGGTCTGCCGGCGTCTGATGGATTCCGTGGATCCTGCGCTCGTCGACACGGCGGAGGCGGCGCTGCGGTCGGTGGACGGTGTCCGCGGCATCGGGCAGATCCGGATGCGCTGGATCGGTCACACGCTGCGGGCCGAGGCCGACATCGTCGTCGACCCGGATCTGACGGTGGTGCGTGCGCACGGTCTCGCCGTGGCCGCGGAGCACGCCCTGATCCATGCCCTCCCCCGGCTGACGGCCGCGACCGTGCACATGGATCACACCCCCGCCGGCGCCGACCCGCACGCCGGGCTCGCCCACCACTGGGTCTGAGCGGTCAGGTGCCGAACGGCTTGCCGTCCGGCGTCCGGTGCGGGGTGGGCAGTTCCCGGAGGAGACCGTGTCGGGCCCCGTCGATACGTCCGCCTGTCCGTTCAGGCCGGGCCGGCGATGCCCGGTCCGGCCTGCCGGGCCAGGGGGTTGGAACCGATGGAGTTGTGAATGCTGAAGTTGACGGCGTCCGAGCGGTAGCGGTCGTCGGACCATTCGACGGGGCGGCCGGTGCGGGTGGTGGTGACGCGCCGGACGCGCAGCAGGGGGCTGCCGCGGCGGACGCCGAGGTGTGCGGCGTCCGCGGTGCCGGCGGCGACGGCGTCGATGAGGTGTTCGCCGTAGCTGAAGACGAGGCCGGTGGTCTCGTAGAGCTGCTGGGTGACGGACTCGCAGGCGGGGTCGAGGCGTTCGACGTCCGGGGCTATCCAGTCGGCGTAGACGGTGCGTTCGAGGAGGACGCGTTCGCCGTCGAGGCTGCGGACGCGCAGGACGTGCAGGACGTCGGCGCCTTCCGTCAGGTGCAGGCGTGCGCGGTCCTCCGCCGTGGCGGGCCGGCGTGTGCTGGAGATGACCTGCCCGGTCGCGGTGTGGCCCATGGAGCGTGCCCACTGGGCGAAGCTGCGCAGTTCGGTGAAGCTCTGGCTGCGCCGGCCGGCCAGGACGACGCGGCGTGCCCCTTGCCGGGAGCCGATCATTCCTTCGGAGGTGAGGGTGGCGATGGCCTGCCGGACGGTGCCGCGCGAGACCCCGTAGCGGGCGGCGAGTTCGGATTCCGAGGGCAGGCGCGCCCCGACGGGGTACTCCTCGGCGTCGATGGCGCGCCGGAGCCCGTCGGCGATCTCCTCGTACCGTGCCCGCACCGGATTCCCCCTCCGTTCGGCGGTGCTGCGGTTGTGCGCAGCGTCCGTGACAGGTCCAGCGTAGCCGAGCGTGCGGCAAACCGGTCGTCCGGATTTCCGATCGGTCCCCATCGGTGACACGTGCCTGGTCAGCGCGGCCGGATGGCCTCCTTCCGGGGTGCCGGGGTTTCTCCGCCGTTCACTTTCCGGTCATGGACGCCGTGCCTACTGTGGCCAACTTGTCCATACAAGTTGTCTCGAGGAGACACAGTGATCACGATCCGGAACAGAAGCGCCGCCGAGGCCTTCCCCAAGGCGGTCGCCCTCACCTGCGGCCTGTCCACCGCGGCGCTCGTCCTGAGCGCGTGCGGCGCGGCCCCCTCCGGCCAGGCCGGTGCCGCGGGCGGCAAGAATGCGGCGACGGCCGCCTCCGCCGGGGACCTGGGCGGGATGGACGCCCTCGTCGCCGCCGCGAAGAAGGAGGGCACGCTCAACGCGATCGCCCTGCCGCGCGACTGGGCCGACTACGGTGCTCTGATCGACGGGTTCACCGCCAAGTACGGCATCAAGGTGAACGTCGACAACCCGACCGGCTCCAGCCAGGACGAGATCAGCGCCATCACCTCCCGCAAGGGCCAGGACCGAGCCCCCGACGTGGTCGACCTCGGCCAGTCGTTCGCCCTCGGTGCCGCGCAGCAGGGCCTGCTCGCCCCGTACAAGGTGGCCGGCTTCGACGGCATACCGCAGGGCCAGAAGGACCCGCAGGCCCGCTGGTACAACGACTACGGCGGCTACATCTCCATCGGCTGCGACGCCAAGCGCGTCAAGGACTGCCCGAAGACCTTCGCCGACCTGCGCAAGCCCGAGTACCGCGGCCAGGTCGCCCTCAACGGCAACCCGACCAAGGCCGGAGCCGCGTTCGCGGCCGTCTACGCCGCCGCGCTCGCGAGCGGGGGGTCGTTCGACAACATCAAGCCGGGCCTGGACTACTTCGCGGAGCTTCGGCAGAACGGCAACTACACGCCCGTGGAGGCCACTTCGGCCACCATCGAGAAGGGCGAGACGCCGATCACCGTCGACTGGGACTACCTCAACGCCGGCTACGCCGAGCAGTTCAAGGACAAGGGCGTGGACTGGCAGGTCTCCGTCCCCGAGGACGGCAAGTTCTCCCAGTACTACTCGCAGGCGGTCAACAAGGACGCCCCGCACCCGGCGGCGGCCCGGCTGTGGCAGGAGTACCTCTACAGCGCCGAGGGGCAGAACCTCTACCTCAAGGGCCACGCCCGTCCCGCGCTGATGGACGCCATGGCGAAGGCAGGCACCCTGGACAAGGACGCCGCGGCCAAGCTGCCGCCGGTCTCCGGCACCCCGTCCTTCCCGACCGAGGCCCAGCAGGCCGCGGCCAAGCAGACGCTGGCCCAGGGCTGGGGCCAGGCCGTCTCCGGGTGATGCGCTCCATGACCACTGCCGCCGTCACCTCCGGGGCGGACGCCGCGCCGCCCGCCGCCTCCGCCGCACCCGCGCGGCGGAGGCGCCCCGCGGCCGGGCTCACCGCGGTGCCGCTGCTCGCCTTCACCGCCATCGGCTTCGGGGCCCCGGTCCTCGCCATGGCCCTCGGGGCGTTCAGTGTCAAGGACCCGGCCACCGGCGCGAGTTCGTTCTCCTTCGCCAACCTCACCGCGTCCCTGCACGGGCCCTATCTGACCGCGCTGCTCGGCAGCGTCGAACTCTCCGCCGTCTCGGCCGCGCTCGCCGCCGTGCTCGGGCTGCTGCTCGCCCAGGCGGTGGTGGCCTTCGGCTCCCGGACCCTGCGCGATGCCGTGCTCACCGGATCCGGCGTGCTCGCCAACTTCGGCGGCGTGCCGCTCGCGTTCGCCTTCGTCGCCACCCTCGGCAACTCCGGTGTGCTGACCCGGCATCTGGGGCTGGCCGATGCGGGCTGGAGCCTCTACAGCTTCTGGGGCCTGACCCTCACCTACCTGTACTTCCTCGTCCCCCTCATGGTGCTCACCATCACCCCCGCCCTGGAGGGCCTGCGCGTCCAGTGGCACGAGGCGGCCCGGAACAACGGCGCCACCCGGTGGCAGTACTGGCGGCACGTCGCCCTGCCGGTGCTCGCGCCGTCCCTGCTCGGCGGGTTCGTCCTGCTCTTCGGCAGCGCCTTCGCCGCCTACGCCACCGCCGCGGCCATGGTCGGCAGCTCCATCCCGCTGATCACCCTGCAGATCGCCGACGCGATCTCCGGCAACGTCCTGGTCGGCCAGGAGAACGTGGCCCTCGCGCTGAGCCTCGACATGGTCGTGGTCGCCGGGCTGGTCATGGCCGTCCACCTGCCCCTGCAACGACGGAGTGCCCGATGGTTCGACTGACCGCACGCACCGCCGCCGGGCCGCCCGGCCGCCGCGGCACCGCGGTCCTCGCCCTGGCGGGCGGCTACTTCCTGCTCCCGCTGGCCGCCTCGGTGGTCTTCACCGTCGACGTGCCCGGCGAGGGACTCACCACGGACGCCTACCGGCAACTCGTCGGCGCCGACGGGTTCCTGCCCAGCCTGCTGCTCTCGCTGGGCCTGGCCGCCGCGACCGTCGCCCTGGTGCTGCTGCTGACGGTGCCGGCCGCGCTGGCCGTGCGCCTGGGCGCGCCGAAGCTGCGGCCGGTGCTGGAGGTGGTGTGCTCGCTGCCGCTCGTGGTGCCGCCCATCGCGCTGGTGGCCGGCGTCGGGACGGTGCTGCGCTGGGGCCCGGACCACCTGGCCGACACCCCGTTCTTCCGGACCTTCGCGGCGCTGCAGAACCCCTCCTTCCCCGTCGTGCTCGTCATCGTCTACACGGTGATGTCGCTGCCCTTCGTGTACCGGGCGCTCGACGCGGGGCTGCGGGCCGTCGACGTGCGCACCCTCGTCGAGGCCGCCCGCAGCTGCGGCGCGGGGTGGCCGCGGGCGGTGGCGGGCGTGGTCCTGCCCAATCTGCGCGGGGCCCTGCTCAACGCCGCCTTCCTCACCCTCGCCCTGGTCCTGGGCGAGTTCACCGTGGCCAGGATCCTGGGCTTCCAGCCGTTCGCGGTCTGGATCGTCAACGTCAGCGGCACACAGGCCCGGCTGTCCGTGGCCGTGTCCGTCATCAGCCTGCTGATCACCTGGGTGCTGCTGCTCGTGCTGGCGTTCCTCGGCGGACGCCGTTCCTCCTCCCGTACCACCGACTCCCGTACCACCGATCAGGAGAGTTCCGCCTGATGTCCTCCACGACCCTTGCGACCCCCGCCGCCCCGGCCGACGCCCCCGTGGAGGGAGCGGCCTCGGTCGAACTCCGCGGCCTGCGCCGCGCGTTCGGCCCGACCGTCGCCCTCGACGGGCTCGACCTGACCGCCCGGCCCGGTGAACTCCTCGCCCTGCTCGGCCCGTCCGGCTGCGGCAAGACCACCGCGCTGCGCATGCTGGCCGGCTTCGAGCACCCCGACTCCGGGCAGATCCTGGTGGACGGCCGCGACATCACGCCCGTACCGGCCCACCGGCGCGACGCCGGCATGGTGTTCCAGTCCTACAGCCTCTTCCCCCACCTGAACGCCCTGGACAACGTGGCGTTCGGGATGCGGATGCGCAAGGTGCCCGCAGCACAGCGGCGTTCGCGTGCTGCCGAACTGCTGGAACTGGTGGGCCTGCCCGACAAGGGCGCCCGTTTCCCGCACCAGCTCTCCGGCGGCCAGCAGCAGCGCATCGCCCTGGCCCGCGCCCTGGCCCTGCGCCCCCGGGTGCTGCTGCTGGACGAGCCGCTGTCCGCGCTGGACGCCAAGGTGCGGCTCACGCTGCGCGAGGAGATACGGCGCGTGCAGCAGGAGTCGGGCATCACCACCGTGTTCGTCACCCACGACCAGGAGGAGGCCCTGTCCATGGCCGACCGGGTCGCGGTGATGCGGGCCGGCCGCATGGAGCAGTGCGCCACCCCGGCCGATCTCTACGGGCGCCCGGCCACCGCCTTCGTCGCCGAGTTCGTGGGCACGATGAGCCGCATCCCCGCCCGTATCACCGCTGCCGGCACCGTCGAGGTGCTGGGCCGCCGCCTGCCCGTGGACGGCGAGGCGCCCGCCGGCCCCGACGTCGACGTGCTCGTCCGCCCCGAGGCGGTACGGGTGAGCGCGGACGCCGGGGGCGAGGCCTGCATCACCGCGACGGCGTTCCTCGGCGCCGTCACCCGCCTGACCGTCCGCCTGCCCGACGGGACCACGGTCAAGGCCGATGTGCCCACGCACGACGCCGCCGCGCTCGCCCCGGGCGCAGCGGTCGCCCTGACCCTGCCCGACCGGCCGGTGCTCGCCGCCGCCCGCGCGTGACCCCGACGTCCCCTGACGGATCCCCTGACGGATCCTTTTACGGAAGAGAGCCCGTGTCCCACCACCCCGCCGACGCCCGCCCCCTCCAGGCCGTTCTGTTCGACATGGACGGCACCCTCGTGGACACCGAGGAGTTGTGGTGGCAGGCCGTCCGACACGTCGCGTCCGCCCGGGAGTACGAGCTCACGGACGCCGACCTGCCCGACGTGCTGGGCCGTCCCGTGGAGCACACCGCGGCCCATCTGCAGCGCGTCACCGGCGCCTCCGCCGGGGCGCTGTGCGCCGAGCTGCACCGGGAGTTCGCGGCCCGGGTCGAGTCCGAGGTCGTGCCGCGGCCCGGCGCGCTCGAACTGCTCGACGAACTGCACCGGCAGGGCATCCGCACCGCTCTGGTGACCGCCTCGCCGCGCACCGTGGTGGACATCGTGCTGCGCAGCCTGGGCCCCGAGCGGTTCGCGGTGTCCGTCACCGCCGACGACACCCCGCGCACCAAGCCCGCCCCCGACCCGTACCTCGCGGCGGCCCGCGCCCTGGGCGTCGAGCCCTCGGCGTGCGTCGCCGTGGAGGACACCCCGACCGGTGTGGCCTCGGCCGAGGCCGCGGGCTGCCCGGTGCTCGCCGTCCCCTCCCTCGCTCCCGTACCCGCGGCTCCCGGGCGGACGGTGCTCGACAGCCTGGAGCGGGCCGATGTCGCGCTGCTGGAGGCCATGGTGACCGAAGGGGCGTTCCTCGTCCCGGCGTTCACCACCCGCAACGGCCGCGCCGGCGAGCCGTTCCGTGCCGCTGTCGCCGGGCTGTTCCGCGGCGCCGGGCCGGTGTTCGCCAAGGCCGCGGGCCCGGAGTGGGTGCAGGTCGGCGCCGACGGCACCCTCACCGGCACGCCGGCGGAAGCAGGCACGTACGAGGTCGTCGTCACGGCCGGCGGCGGGGCGTGCGTCACCGTGCGCATCCCGGTCGTCGGGGCGGACGAGCGCCTGGTGAGCCGGCTCAGGGTGATGAGCTGGAACCTGTGGCTCGGCGGCACGCCCGTCGCCGGCCACCGTGCGAAGCAGCTCACGGTGCTGCTCGACGCCGACGTGGACGTCGTGGCCCTCCAGGAGACGGGCGGTGCCTCCGCGAAGGAGCTGGCGGATGCCCTCGGCTGGGACCACCACCAGGCCGGTCACAACCTCGGCGTCATCAGCCGCTATCCCGTCACCGCCCGCTTCGGCACCCCGGCCCCGTCCGGCTACGGCGCCGCAGGTGTCACCGTCCGGCTGGACGACCGGGACGACCGGGACTGTGCCGTGCAGGACGTCACCGTGTGGAGCGCGCACCTCAACTACACGCCCTACGGCCCCTACGACGCCTGCTTCGGCGGGCAGCCCGTGCCGGTGCTGCTCGAGCACGAGGAGGCCTCCGGGCGGGTGGCCGAAATGGCGGAGGTGCTGCGGGACATGGCGGACGACCTCGCCCGGTGCGACACCACGCCCGTGCTGCTCATGGGCGACTTCAACACGCCCTCGCACCTGGACTGGACGCGGAACCCGGCTTCCCTGCACGGCGGTTGCGGCCCCGTCCCGTGGCCGGTCACGCAGGCTGCCGAGGAGGCCGGGCTGCGCGACTCCTACCGGGTCGCCCGCCCCGACCCGGTACGCGACCCGGGCACCACGTGGTCCCCGCTGCATCCCCGGCACGAGGACGGCAGCGGGCGGCCCGAGCCCCAGGACCGTATCGACTACGTGCTGTTCGCCGGACGCGGCCTGGACGTACAGGACTCCGTCACCCTCGTCACCGGTGCCCCGCGTCCCTGGCCGGACGTCGCGGAGAACGTGTGGCCGTCGGACCACGCCGCGGTGATCACGACCTTCACGGTCCGCTGATGGTGTGGTTGCTGCTCGCGGGCGCGATCGGGGCCGAGGTCACCGCCACCGTGGCCCTGCGGGCCTCGCAGGGCTTCAGCAGACTCCTCCCGTCCGCCGTCGTGGTCGTCGGCTACGTCGCCGCGTTCTGCCTCCTGTCCCGGGTGCTGGACCGGGGCCTGGCCCTGGGGGTGGCGTACGGCATCTGGTCGGCGATCGGCGTGACGCTGGTGTCGGTCATCGGCGCGGTGTGCTTCGGCGACCGGCTGACGTGGACGCAGATCGGCGGCATCGTGCTGGTGGTGGCGGGGGTGCTGGCGCTGGAGCTGGGGCGTGGGGGCTGATCAGCGGAAGCGGCGTACCGTCCGCCCGAGCAGACGGCGAAGCCGGCCGGCGGCCGGGCGGCGACGGTCCGGCCGGACGGGCCGACCGGGTCCGGCAACGGGGCGGCCGCCCCGGGCCGGGCCGTCCGGCGAGAGGACCGGCGCCTGCCGGTCGGCCTGGGCCCGTACCTCGTGGTGGGCGTCGTGGGCGGTGATCCGCATGGCCTCCTCGTAGGAGGCGAGCGCCGCGCGCACGGCCGAACCGGCCACGCCACGGCGGCGGGTCAGGACCGCGAGCCAGGTGAAGAAGCCCATCACCACGGCGAGGCAGCCGGCCAGCACGAGGTAGGGCACGGCGTCGCTCACCGGGTGGGGTCCAACGGCCCGGTCGCAGGCCCGTGTTCCTTCTCGCGGTCCCGTCGCACGGACGGCATGTTCTCCGTCACATGGTTGGCGGAGCCGTCCCCGACGGGGAGTCCCATGGCCGTGGCGACGTTCGCGCGCAGTTCGGGGAGTTTCTTGTAGAGGGCGTTGCCCGGGCATTCGGTGGCGAGGGGGGTGCCGGGCTGGTTGAGGTCGCGGTGCCCGACGATCGCGGTCATGGGCGAGAGATCGTACCGGTCGCACAGCCAGGCGCACGTGGCGACGAGCGTCTGCCACTGTGCGGCGGGCGGGAGTTCGGTGATGTAGGTGCCCTCGTTCTCTATCCCGATGCTCGCCGTGTTCCAGTTGGCCACCTGCGCGCCGATGACATGCTCTCCGTGCCGGATCGCTCCGGCGGACCGGTATCTGCCCTCCATGAGGAATCCGCCGCGGCTGATGGTCAGTTGCTGACCTATGTCGTTCCACCCGTTGTTGTGCATGTGGTCGTACTGGCAGTCCCTGGACAGCTGGAAAGCGTGCTCCAGCGAGTAGTCCATGGAGTTCGGATAGTCCATGTGGTGCACCACGACGAGCGCCGGTGCGAAGGGTTCCACTTTCACGCCGCCGGGGTCGGTGGGCGGAACGGCCTTCCACTCCTCCCGGGTGTGGAGCCGGGGGCGGCGCACCGGACAGCCGTCCGCCCGGCCCGTGCGCGCCCGGGCCTCCTGCGCGGACAGGACGTTCCCGGCCGTCACGGCGACTCCCCCGGCCAGTGCCCCGCTCAGCAGGCCGCGGCGTCCTATCCGGGTCTTTCTGGACTGTCCGGTCACGGCTCACGGTCCTTCCCGTCCCTTTTCCAAGGTCACCAGGGGTCACCAGGGACGCTCGACAGTCGCGCACGCCGACTGTAACGCCGGTACCACCGGGTCCGGGAGCCCCGGGACGTCACCGGGACATCGCCCACCGGAGTGACCCTGCCGGGGAAATCCGAAAGTCGGACGGTCTCCCCGGGTCACGTATGAGACACGTTGTCCGTTGCACGGATTGTGAATGAACGGTGAATTCGGTCGGCGAAAAGGACGGTTCATGGGCGCCACGGGCGACGCGAAAGAACGCAGCTATGCCGCCTGGCTGGTGGACGAGGAATTCCCGCGTCACGGGAACCGGGAGGCCGTGGTGCACGGCGGCCACCGGATGACCTTTGCGGAGCTGGGCGAGACGGTCCGGCGCATGGCCACGGTTTTCCGGTCGCTGGGTCTGGGCCCGGGGAGGACGGTGGCGCTGGCCAGCGGCAACCGGGCCGAGGCGGTGTGCGTGCCGTTCGCCGCGCATCTGGCCGGGGCCCGGTTCCTGCCGATGCCCGCGGACCGGGGGCCTGCCGAGTACGCCAGCGTCGCGGCGAAGGCCCCAGCCGACGTGCTGATCGTGGACGACAGGATCTCGGCGCCGTGCGCGGAGGCGGTGACGGCCGCGTTTGCCGGAGCACAGCTGTGGTCACTGGGACCCGAGGGGCCCGCGAAGGATCTGATGACCGCCGTCCGGCAGGCCCGCCCGCCCGCGGACCCGGAGTGGGCGGAGGCCGGGCAGGTCGAGACGGTGCTCTGCACCGGAGGCACCACCGGGCTCACCAAGTGCGTACTGCACCGGCACCGGATGTACCGGACGCTCCTGGAGCATCCGTTCCTGCCCGAGCCGGTGCGGCTGCTGGTGACCAGTCAGATTGCGCACGTCGGCGGCCTGTACGCGCTCACCGGTCTGGCCCGGGGCAGCACGATCCTGCTGCTGGACCGCTTCACGCCGGAGGCCGTGACCGCGGCGCTGGCGAGCGGGCGGATCACCGCGATGATGCTGATGCCCCCGATGCTGTACCGGCTGCTCGACCACCCCGGCCTGGCCGGTGTGGACTGCTCGGGCCTGCGCCGGATCATGTACGGGGCCAGTCCGATCACCCCGGACCGGGCCCGGCAGGCCCTCGACCGTTTCGGGCCGGTGCTGTGGCAGCTCTACGGCATGACCGAGGCGTTCGGCATCACCGCGCTGGACGAGCCCGGCCACACCGTGGACGGCGGGAGACTGCTGCGCTCGGCCGGCCGCCCGTTCCCCGACATGGAGGTGAGCATCCGCGACGAGCAGGGCCTGCCCCTGCCGCCGGGGCAGGCCGGCGAGGTCTGCACGCGGGGGCCGCGGGTCATGGAGTGCTACGTCGGCCAACCGGAAGCCACCGCCGCCGCGTTCCACCCGGACGGCTGGCTGCGCACCGGCGACCTGGGATACCGGGACGAGGAGGGCTGCTTCTTCCTCCTGGACCGCCGCAACGACGTGATCATCACCGGGGAGTCCGGCTCCGCCATCTATTCACCGCTGGTGGAGAACGCGCTCGCCACCCACCCGGCGGTGCGGGCCGCCGCGGTGATCCCGGTTCCGCACCCGCTCTACGGCCAGGCCGTGCACGCCGTGGTCGTCACCGGCCCCGGGGACCGCCCGCCGACCGAGGAACTGCGCAGGCGGGTGCTGGACGAACTGGAGCGTCCGGTCTACCTCCCCGCGAGCTTCGAGTTCGTCGACGCACTGCCGCTGACCCCCATCGGCAAGGTCGACAAGACCGCCCTGCGCGCCCCGTACTGGGCAGGTCACCCCAGCCTGCTGCACGGGGCCACGGCGGCGGAGTCCGGCGGCGCCGGCTGAGCGGTGGCGGGGCAGCCGAAGGCGACGGTGGCCCGGGTGGCGGTGTCCGCGCTGTAGCCGATGACGCCGTCACCGGTGGCCCGCTGCGCGCGGATGGCATTGCCGCCGTACCCGTGCGGGGTGACGAAGATCCCCCACACCGGGATCCAGTCCTCGGCCGCGCCCGTCGCGGGGTCGACCACGGGCTCGGGGCAGGGGACGGCCCTCCGCTGCACGACATACCCGCGGCCGGCGTGCCGGTGCAGGATGCCGGCCCACTCCGGTTCCGGGCAGGTCCATCCGGCGACGACTCCCGTGCCGGCGAATCCGCGGCACGGTTTGAGGACGAGGTGTTCGCGCTCGGCCACGCACCGGTCGACCAGTGCCGGGGTCAGCATTCTGGTCCACGGCAGGATCCGGTCCGTCAGGCGGCGTTCCTGCGCGGACAGGACGGCGTCGCAGCGGGGGTCCGACAGCAGGGCGAGGGCGCCCTTGTTGGAGAGGAGGGTGCTGTCGAGCCCGGTCCACAGGACCGCGTTGCCCGCCCGCTCGGTGCGCACGATCGCGTCGAGGCCGTCCTCGCAGCCGTCCGTCTCGTCGACGGCGAAGTAGCGCAGCACCACGTCGACCCGGGCCCGGCCGACGAACAGCCTCCCCCCGTTCTCCTTCACCTCGCCCAACTCGCCCAGGAGCACGTCCAGTCCGTGGGTCCGCAGCACCTCGATGGTCGGGGCCAACGGGCGCCGGTAGCGGGCGAGGGCGCCCGGTGCGCACACCAGCGCCACCACCGGGGACGGGCGCGGTGCCACGGCGCGCAGCGTCGCGGCGACGTGTTCCCCGGTGCGCACGTGCCGGAGGGCGTGTTCCGCGGCGAAGCGGGCGAAGTCCTCCGTGGCCAGCAGGGCGCGCGGCAGTTCGCCGAGCTCGAATCCGCCGACTCCCCCGCCGACGTTGAACTCCAGCAGGGAGAAGCCGTGTTCGCCGCGGTGGAGGTCGGCCCGTCCGAAGCGGGCCCGCGGCTGCTCCGGTGCCCAGCGCCGCAGCAGGGGGACGAGGCCCGGTTCTCCTCCCACCGCCGCCCAGTACGCGGCGAGATCGCCGTCGAAGAGGCGGTCGGGCAGCGAGGCCAGGACGCCGAACAGGGAGAGCAGATCGTCGGCGGCCGCCTGCAGGGCGGGTTCGTCGGCGAACAGCGGCCGGGCCAGCAGCCGTGCGTCGCGCAGCGCCGCCGGCAAGTCGGCCCCGGCCACGGCGCTTCCGAGTCCGCTCCGGTCGGTGCGGCACAGTTCCAGGTAGCGGGTGGTGGCCTCGTTCATGAGACGGACGTGCCGATGAGGCGGCCGACGACGAAGGTGACGGCCGCGGCGAGCGCGCCGACGACGACCTGCCGGGCCGCCGAACGCCAGGCCGAGCGGCCGTTGAGCAGCCCGATGCCCGCTCCCACGGCGGCGAGCGCGACGACGAACAGGCACACCGCGGCGACGAGGGCCGCCGCCCCGCCGGTGACGAGGTACGGGAGGATGACGACCAGTGCGCCCAGGGCGAAGGTGAGCATGCTCGACCCGGCGGCCGACCAGGGCGACCCGAGTGCATCGGGGTCGAGGCCGAGTTCCTCCCTGGCCAGGGTGTCCAGGGCGACGTCCCGGTCGGCCATGATGGTGTCCGCGACCTTTCCCGCCTCCTGCTTGCTCAGCCCCTTCGCGCGGTAGAGCAGCACCAGTTCCTCGCGCTCGGACTCGGGGTCCTCCTCCAGTTCCTGGCTCTCCAGGCCGATCTCCCGCTCGTACATCTCCCGTTGCCCCGACATCGAGACGTATTCGCCCGCCGCCATCGAGAAGGAACCGGCCAGCAGGCCCGCCACTCCGGCCAGCACGATGGCGCTGCGGGAGGAGCCGGACCCGGCGAAGCCCATGACCAGGGCGGTGTTGGACACCAGCCCGTCGCTGACGCCGAAGACGGCGGCCCGCAGCGCGCCGGAGCGGTCGCCCCGGTGCCATGTCTCCCGGCGGGCGATGCCCTCCCTGGCGTTGGGGCGGCTCTCGTTGAGGCGGGAGAGGGTACGGGCGTGCCCCCGTTCCTCCCCCGCCATGCCGGGCGCGGCGTCCGGCTCGGCGTCGTAGGTGCCGGCGTCGGCCTTCTCCGACCGCTCCACCAGCGGCAGGACGGCCGCCACGGACCAGTGGTCCGCGATCCGGCCCAGCAGGCGGGTGCGCAGCGGCACCCTGCCGGGCGGGGGGACCTCCGCTCCGGCGGCCCGCAGCCTGTCCTCCCAGTGCGCGGCGTGCCGCCGCTCCACCGCGGCGAGTTCCTGCAGCACCTCGCGCCGTTCACCGGTCTCGGCCCCTGCCAGGCGTTCGTAGAGCGCGGCCGCTTCGCGCTCGCTCTGCAGCAGTTCCCGCCAGCGCCGGAGCCGGGACTCTTCGGGCTGGTCACTGGTCGGATCCGGCATCATCACTCCTCGGCGTCGGCTCCCGTTCCGAACGGTAACGGGACGTGGCCCGCAAAGATCGCATTGGCCGCGTGCCCCGTCGGTCAGGAGGTGATGCCCTCTCCGGGCGCCGGCCTGTGGTCCAGGCAGCACCGGACGAAGTCCCGGACGACGGGGTCGGAGTCGGCGGCGGGTGTCCAGGCGACGCCGACGCGGCTGGGGCCGACACCGCTGACGGGCCGGTAGGTGACGCCGGGGCGGGCGTGGAAGCGGGCGGAGGATGCGGGGGCGAGGGCGATGCCGTAGCCGTTGGCGATGGCGCTGAGCCATGCGTCGGGCTGGTCGGTGACGGCGCCGATGCGGACCGGGCGGCCGTCGCGTTCGTCGGCGGCGAGCCAGTGGTCGCGCCAGCCGCCCGTCTCGGGCGGGGCCGCCACGAACGGCTCGTCCCACAGGTCCCGGAAGGGGATGCACGCGCGTGCGGCGAGCGGGTGCGCCGCGGGGAGCGCGACCCAGCGGGGTTCGGCGAACAGCACTTCCACACGCAGGGTGTCCTGGCCGGGAAAGGGGAGCCGCAGCAGGGCGGCGTCGACGTCCGCGGCGGCGAGGCCGGCGGTCGGGTCCGACCATGCGGCCTGGCGCATGTCGACGCGCCAGCCGGGCCGGTGCCGGGCGAACGCGGCGACGATGTGCGGGGTGGCCTCGTTGGCGGCGCCGGCCAGGAATCCGACGCGCAGCACCCTGGCCTCCCGGGCGGCGGCACTGCGGGTCCCGCGCAGCGCGCGGTCCCAGCCGGCCAGCAGCGCCGGTGCCTGTTCGGCCAGGGCCCGGCCGGATGCGGTGAGTGTCATGCCGTCCCGGGACCGGCTGAAGAGCCGGACACCGAGCAGGGTCTCCAGTCGCCGGATCTGTTTGGTCAGCGCGGGCTGGGAAACGTACAGGCGTTCCGCGGCGCGGGTGACGGTCCCTTCCTCGGCGACGGCGAGGAAACAGCGCAACAGCCGGGTGTCGACGTCCATGCCGCCAGGTTATGGACACCGGTATTGGACGCCCGGCCGGGGGCCGGACGAGGCTGGGTTCCATGCTCATCGCCTACACGGTTGTCACCGTTCTCACGATCGTGGCCACTGCGGGAATCGCGGTTGCCGACTTCGCCGGGGCCGGGTTCGTCCTCGCCAACGCGGCCGCCGTCCGGGTCCCGCGGTCCTCGATTCCGCTGCTGGGCGCGGCGAAGGCCGCCGGGGCGGCCGGTCTCGCACTGGGTCTGCTGGGGGCCCGTGCCTTCGGAGTTGCCGCCGCGGCCGGACTCGTCCTGTTCTTCACCGGCGCCGTCGTCGCCCATGTCCGCGCACGCGTCTTCCACAACATGGCGTTTCCCGGGGCCTATTTGGCGCTGGCCGGAGCTTCGCTCGCCCTCGGCCTGGCGCGATGAATCCGCACGGCACGCGGAAACGACCGGGAGGCCACCGCTTCCGGTGGCCTCCCGATCTCCCTGTGGAGCTAAGGAGAATTGAACTCCTGACCTCCTGCATGCCATGCAGGCGCTCTACCAACTGAGCTATAGCCCCTTGTTCTGTTGTCCGCCGGGTTCCCCCGGCGACACCCACACATTACACGGGAATTCGTGCCGCCTGCCAATCCCGTCGCGGGCCGCGGACCGGACACCGTGAAGCAGTCGGGCGGGCCTCCCTCGGCAGGCTCGAGGCAGGCCTGTGCCGTGCGGGGATCCTTCGTGGCCGTCATCGCCGTCGACAGGTAGACCTCCGTGTCGCGCCGGCTCGATGCCGTGACCTGCTTGGTCTCGGTGCCCGGCAGGCTCAGCTCCGCGCGGTCGCCGACGTGCAGTTTCACGGCCCGCACCCACACGGCCCCGCACCGGGCGGAGTAGCGGATGTCGAGCCGCCGGCCGCCGGCCGCACGGTGGGTCGTGAGCGTGTCCACGAGGTCCTGCGCGCCGCAGCCCATCTGGTTGGGGTCCTGCCCGTCGCACTCGTCGCCCGTGCAACCGGGCGCGTAGGACTGTGCGTACGAGGGGGTCCCCGCGGCCTTCCCCGCCGCGCGGCCGCCGGGCTCGGTCCCTCCGGCCGTGAGGAACAGCTGCACGGCGGCGACGGCCACCACCACGGCTGCGGCGCCGGACAGGGCGACCGTCCTGCGGGAGCGGCGCGGCGCCTTCCCCGTGCGGCCCGGAGCCGGCTCCTCCGCGACCGGGCCCGCAGGCGCGGCAGCCCGGCCGCTCCACCCCTGTTCCGCGAGCTCCCACAGGGCCAGGAGCCGCCCGGCCGGCTCGTCCGCCAGCCGGCACAGGGCCTCGACCGCATGCCTCGGCGGCAGTTTCTTGCCGTTGAGGTAGCGCTCCCAGGACGACTTGCTGTAGGGGGTGAGGTCCGCGAGCGCGGCGAGGCTCAACCCGGTACGGGTGCGCAACTCGCGCAGGCCCCCGGCCAGTCGGGCGCACTCCTCCGGAAGGGGGCGGTCGGCGCTCATCGGCGCAGTTCCTTCCAGGTGTCCGGCCCCACGATGCCGTCCACCACGAGGTCGTGGTCCTTCTGGAAGTGCTCGGCGGCGCTCTTGGACCGTTCCCCGTAGGCGCCGTCGGTGGCACCGGGGTCGTAGCCGTGGTACTTCAGCAGGCACTGCGCCTCGACGATCTCCCAGCCCGTGCTGTTGGTCTCCATCAGCGCGGTGCGGGTCGCGCTGTACCCGGCGCGCAACTCGCCGTCCTGGCGCTTGACGTTGCAGGGGTGGGCACGGTGGGGCATGTAGACGAACAGCGACGGGCCCGCAGTCGCCCGCAGATTCCCGGGCTGCGCGTGGTCGTCCTGCCAGGGGCGGGTGAGCAGCAGGGCGACGGCCAGCACCACGGCCGGCACCGCCACGGCCGCGACGAGCACCCGACGCCGCCCGGGCACCCGGCGGCCGGCCGGGCGCGGCTCCGTCACGGGGGCGGGCCTGCTGTCCGACCAGGCCTCCGCGGCGAGTTCGTGCAGCACCAGCAGCCGGGCCGGGTCGACGGCGCACACGCGCGCCAGTTCCTCGACCGCGTCGCGCGACGGGAGCTGCCTGCCGTTGAGACAGCGCTCCCAGGAGGAGCGGCTGTACGAGGTCTTGGCCGCCAGCGCGGCAAGGCTCAGCCCGCTCCGGTCCTTCAGTCTGCGGAGCGCCACGACGAGTTGGCGGACGCGATCGTCCAGTGATCCGGGCAGTGCTTTCCAACGCCGCATGTTCCACCCCATACGCGTCGCGGTCCCCCGAGGCCGGCGAGCCTCTCTGCCGCACATGATGACGATGCGCACACGCCGGTTCCCGCAGGTGCCCGGTGGCAGCCGCGACTTCCGGCCACCGCGCCGCCGCCGTGGCCGTCCCACCACGACGTCACCGGCGGCGGCATCTCCGCAGGCAGGGACGTGGGACGTCCCACGATGGCCCAATTCCCCGGGACGGCCTGGCATATGAAGATGTGGCGCATCACAGTCATACCCGGAAGCCGGGCGGTGCGGTCCACCCCGCACCGCCCGGTACCGCACGGGGGGAATGCACGGCGGCCCGCCTTCCACGGGGGAGGAGGGCGGGCCGCCGTCGTGCGCGGAGGACGAGGGGTACCTCCCCCCAAGTGTGGGACCACGGCCGTGCGAGACTCTGCTCCTGCTGTGGATCCAGGGGAAGGCAACCGTCACATGAACCATCTCGGCCTGGTGGCCGTCGTCGTGCGCGACTACGACGAGGCCATCGCCTTCTACCGTGACGCACTCGGCTTCGACCTCGTGGAGGACACCCGCATCGACGACACCAAGCGGTGGGTCGTCGTCGCCCCGCCCGGAGCGCGGGAGACCGCGGTGCTCCTGGCCAAGGCCGCAACAGACGAGGAGCAGGCCCGTGTCGGGAACCAGACCGGGGGCCGGGTGGGCTGGTTCCTGAACACCGACGCGTTCGACCGCGACTACGCGCGGATGCGGGCGGCCGGGGTCGTCTTCGAGGAAGCACCCCGGCACGAGCCGTACGGCACGGTCGCCGTCTTCCGGGACCTGTACGGAAACCGCTGGGATCTGATCCAGTCGAGGCGCGAGGACCGGGGCTAACGCCCCGGGTCGCCGGCGCCTCGCTCCATGACCGGCCCGGTTCCCGGGACCACGAAGCCGTACTCGTAGGCGAGGATCACGGCCTGCGTGCGGTTGCGGGCGCCGAGTTTCGCCAGGAGGTTGCTGACGTGCGTCTTGACGGTCTCCAGGCCGACCACGAGGTGGCCGGCGATGCCCGGGTTGGACAGGCCCGTCGCCATGAGGCGGAGGATCTCCAGTTCACGGCCGGTGAGCGCGGGTGCTCCCCGGGGCGGCCGGGGCTGCGCGGGGCGGGCCGCGACGAGCCGGCGGACGGCGTCCGGGAACAGGACGGAGTCGGTCGTGGCCACCAACTGCACGGCGTGGGCGATGTGTTCGATCGCCGCACGCTTCAGGACGAAACCGCTCGCTCCCGCGCGCAGCGCGTCGTAGACGTGGTCGTCGTTCTCGAAGGTGGTGATCACCACGACCTTCGGCGGGTCGGGCAGGGCGGTCTGCAGGCGCCGGGTGGCCTCGATCCCGTCGGCGCCCGGCATCCGCACGTCCATCAACACGACGTCCGGACGGAGCTGTTCCGCCAGGGTCACGGCTGCCAGGCCGTCGGCGGCCTCACCGATCACGTCGAGGCCGGGCCGGGCCCCGAGCAGGGTCCGCAGGCCGGTGCGGGTGATCTCTTCGTCGTCGGCGACGAGTACGGTCACGGTCATGCGCCGGACCCCAGCGGGATACGGGCGCGGAACCGCCAACAGGCCTCGCCGCAGAGGCCGACGGGGTCACCGGTGCCGCCGATGCAGCTGCCGCCGCGCGGTACGGGCCCCGCGGAGAACTCGCCCCGCAGCAGCGCCACCCGCTCGGCCGCACCGGTCAGGCCGGATCCCCGTCTGCGGCCCGCGAGTCCGAGGGCACTGCGCCCGGTGAGCGGATTGGTGACTTCCAGTTCCAGCCGGTCGCGCGTGACCGCGACCCGCAGGGCGACCGGTGCCCGGGAGGCGTGCCGCAGCGCGTTGGTCAGCCCTTCCTGGACGATGCGGTAGCTCTCGCGGGAGACGGTGGCCGGTACGTGCGCCAAGTCCCCGGTGACGTCGGCATGCAGTTCCGTACCGGCCCCGCGGACGCGGTCCAGCAGGGCGGGGAGTTCGGCGAGGGACAGCGGCGGGGCGGTCGACGGCCGGCCGTCCCGGAGCAGGCCGAGGACATGGTCGAGGTCGTCCAGCGCCGCGCGCGACACCTCCTCCAGGCTGACGAGCGCATGGCGCGCCCGCGCCGGGTCGCTGGTCATCAGCTCCCTCGCCACGGCGGCCTGGATGGTCGACGCGGTGAGGGTGTGGCCGATGGAGTCGTGCAACTCCTGGGCGAGCCGGTTGCGCTGGGCCAGCATCCGCATCTGCTCCTCGAGTGCGGCAAGCCGTTCGGCGGGCCGGTGCCCGAGCAGCAGCGGCGCGAGCCGGCGCAGGAGCGCGGCCGCCGCCTTGCCCGTGAGGCAGGCCAGCGCGAGGAGGGCGGCCGCGGCCGGTACGGTCCACGAGCCCTGCACTCCGCCCGCCACGTCGACGTCCGCCAGAACGGTGATCCGGTCGCCGCCGCGCAGCCATACGGCGGGCAAGGCGAAGGCCACCATCAGCAGGGGCAGCACGACGGCGGTGGCAGCACCGCCGGTCAGGGTGTGCAGCAACAGCCAGGCGGAGGTACGGAACCGGTCGGGCCGGCCGGGGCCGGTGCCGGACGCTTCGGTGGCGGGGGCCGGAAGGTCCGTACCGAGCAGGTGGTTGGCCAGCGGCACGGAGGCCCGGCGCGCGATGCGGGGCAGGCCGAGGGCCGTCACGAGCACGGCGAGGGCGGCGGGGAAGACGACCGGCCGCCAGGCGGGCGGCACGACTGCGGCTGCCAGGACCGCCACGGGCGACAGCAGCAGCGCAACGGCTGCGCCGAGCAGCACGTGCAGCGGGCCGCGCCAGGCGCTCGCACGCTTCGCGGTTTTCGCGGTTTTCGCGGTTTTCGCGGACGGAGAAGGACGTATCGGAACGTGCACGGACGGAAGTATCCCAAGCAAGATCGTCCTGCCGCCTCCCCCGTGCGAGCCAGATCCGGATTCCCCCGCGGCCGGGATGTGCGGGGCATGCCGCCGGCGTGAGGCTGGCAGCGTGCTTGAGACAGAGACATATCAGCAAGAAGCGGCGTTGCCGGCCGAAGGCTCGACGACGAACTCGAGGACGAACTCGAAGACAAAGGGAACGGCCTGGTACTTGGCGATGGCCTTCGGAGGATGCTGGGCCTACATCCTCACTGCGCGCTTCGGGTGCGGGCTGTCGATGGTCAACCCGCTGGTGCAACTGCCGTTCGGCGTCATGCCGGCGCTGGCCGCGTTCGTGGTGCGCCGCTGGATCACGCGGGAAGGCTTCGCCGACGCGGGCCTGGCCCTGCGCCTGAGGAGCGGCTGGCCGTACTACCTGGTCGCCTGGCTGGGCCCGCTGGTCATCGCAGGGGCCTCCTGCGGGCTGGCGGCGGTGCTGGGCCTGTGGCGCCCGGACCTCGCCGCGCTCGACGAACTCGCGGGCGGCATGCCCGCCTGGGCCTTTGTCGCGACCCTCATGCTCGTGGTGCCGATCCTGACACCGATCTACGCGGGCGAGGAATTCGGGTGGACCGGCTACCTCAGACAGCGGCTGTTCCCGGGGCGCCCGCTCCTGGCGACCGCTGCCACCGGTCTCATCTGGGCGTCGTGGCACTTTCCGCTGGCGCTCACCGACTACATCTCCTTCGCCCGCCCCCTGATCGGCCTGGCGGTGTGGACGGGGAGCTTCCTGCTCCAAGAGGCCCTGCTCGCCTGGCTGTTCACGCGCAGCCGCAGCATCTGGCCCGTGAGCCTGGCCCACGCCGGGAACAACATGGTCCTCTTCCTGATCACCGGAACCCTCCTGGGCTCCGAAGGAGGAACGGGGACCGGCGGCGGACTCGGTGTGACCGGAGTGGCGCTGATGACGGTCGCGCCCATGGCTGTCGCCTGTGCGTGCACGATGCTGCCGGCGCGACGCGCGCGGCAGCGCAGCAGCTGACGGCCCGGCTGCACAAGGCTCCGGGGTGGGCGGCCGGGACCGCCCGCCCCGGAGCCGGTGCTCAGCCCTGCGTGCCGTTCTGGTCGACGGGGTACAGGCCGAGCCGGCCCTCGGGGTCGGCGGGGTCCGCGCCCTTGACGTCACCGACGTAGAGGCTGATGCGCGCCTTGTAACGGTCGAGGGCTGCACGGTCGTTCATGAACCGGCCGAGGCCGAGCGGGTTCATGTTCGCGTAGTCGAAGATGCCCTTGCGGCCGGCCGGGGCCGGTACGTCGGTACGGGCGCTCCAGCCGTACGACGTCGCCTGGTACCCCTTCGACAGGATCCAGCTCATGTAGAGCTTGGCCGCGGCCTTGTGCGGCGCGTCCTTGAGGATGGCGCCGGTCTGCGGCCACGCGACCCACGGCGACTTCTCCGGGATGCTGGTCTTCGACAGACCGCTGGAGCTGCCCGAGCTGCCGAAGTTCGCCACGTAGCCGTCCTTGCCGACCTGGGCGGAGGCATCGGCGGTGCCGCGGACGAACTTCGGGTTCTGGGCCTTGAGCTTCTTCAGGTAGTCGAAGCCGTATGTGTCCGTGAGCTGCTTGAAGTAGTACAGGACGGCGTCGTCGTCGTTCGGGTAGGTGAAGACGAGCTTGTTCTTGTACTCGGGCTTCAGGAAGTCCTTCGCCTCGACGGGCGCGTTGTCGCCGAGCGTGGTGGCCGTGACATTGGCGAAGCCGATGAAGAACAGGCCGGTGTAGTAGCCGTCCTTGTCCTTGATCTGGTCGTAGACCTTGTTCCAGCCGACCGGCTTGTACTGCTCGAGCGCGCCTTCCTTCTTCCAGCGCGGGAAGTCGTCGAGGGTCTGCAGGTGGACGACGTCCGCGACGACCTTGTGCTCGGCTATCTGATTGTCGAGGCGCGCGTCCTGGTTCTTGCTGAAGTCGACGACGGTGTCGACCTTCATCTTGGGGAACTGCTTGACGAACGCGTTCTTGAGGTAGTCGGCCTGTCCCGGCTTGTCACCGCCGGCATAGACGACCAGCCGGCCGCCCTCGGCCACGGCGTCCTTGTACAGCTTCTGCAACTGCGCGTCCTCGCCCGCACTCGTGGAGGTGCGGTGCGCGGAAGGGGCGGCTGCGGCGACGGTGGCTCCACTGGCGGCGAGCACGCCGAGGGCTACGGCTGTGGCCCATGCCTTGCGGGTGGACTTCACGACGACTCCTTCACGGAAGATCTTGAAAGTTAAAGCATTTCGCGACTCCCACCCTAGGCCTATCTTCTTGAAGTTTCAAACAAGCTGGCGTCGGCTCGACGGGGCGCAGTCAACGCCCTGGAACTGGCGGCTGCCGACCGCTTCGACAGCCACGGCCTACCGGATGGCCTGCGGTCCGCACCGCACAGCCCGTCGAGGAACGAACCGCCGAGCTCAGAACGAGTTGCGCGGTTCCAGGAACTCCAGCCGGTTGCCGACCTTGTCGAAGGTGTGGAAGCAGTCGAAGCCGGGGATGCCCTCGCCCCAGGTGACGGGGTGGCCCTTGTCCTCCAGGCGGCGGGCGAGGTCGCCCAGGCAGTGCACCAGGACGGCCGGGTGCGCCTTGCGGAAGGGGCGGAAGTCGGTCTCCACGACCAGGTGCACCTCCAGCCCGCCGCCGCGGAACCGGCATCCGCCGAGGCTGCCCGGTTCGAGGGGCTTCTCGAGTTCGGTCATCCCGAGCAGGTCGCCCCAGAACACCCGGCTCAGGCCCTCACCGCCCGGCGGTATGGACAGCTGGATGTGGTGCACTCCGCCGAGGGTGAAGTCGCTGATGGTCTCGACTGTCATGATGTCTCGTCCCGTCAGGGTTCCGGAGATCACCGCTCCGCGCGCCGGCGCCTGGGCGTGGTGTGGCCGACTGCCGTGCGGGCGCGGGCCGGAGCGCCCAGGACCTGCAGAACGGGGTTGTGGATGGCGCCGGTTGCGACGCGCCCGACGGCCCTGCGGAGCATGGCGCGTACGGCCGGGGCGATGTGCGGCTGCGCGTGGCGGATAGGGAAGACGGTCAGCGCGGACATGGGAGGTCACCTCCGTGAGGCGGCATGCCTGGTGCAGGGCATGCGCGGTCGGTCAGGCGCGGGACAGTGCGGCCCCGTCGGCGAGCAGGCACAGCCGCTCGGCGCCGTCGCGCAGGGTCAGGGGCAGAACGGAAGGGAAGTGAGGAGGCACACGGGAGCGAGCCCTCATTGTCGGTGGGTTCGGTGAGGGGTCCTGGCCCCGGGCAGCGGGAGAGAACAGGTACAGCGATCAGCGATCCCCCTGCGGGCACGACAGGGCGAAAGGCCATGCAGCGAAAGGGAGTTACCGCGTACCGGAGGTCAGCAAGGACACACGGATACGGGGCCTGCCAAGGCCCGGACTACTGCAACTACTGCCATCCACGTCTCTCGCCTCCTCCCGGCCGGGGCGCACACGGGCGCCGGAACATACACGGCGTAGCCGTCAAGAGGCCTCACCGACCGAGGGCCTCGCGTTTCGAGCCTAGCGACACGGCGCCGCACAAGCCCCGCTGCTTGACTCATCCTTGATGCCCCGGAAACAACTTGCCCCGGCCGGTAATGATCATTAAGCTCACCCGGGTGACTGCCGGGTCGGCCATGGGCCATACACGAGTTGGGCACCCGGCCTCGGCGTGAGCGCGAGGCGGGCCAGGGCCCCGCCCCTTTTCTCCGTTTCCTCAGCGCCTCACCAGCGGATACCGGACTCGGAGATTTCCACCGCACATGCCGAACGAACTACCCGTCACCACCGTCCAGTTGAACCACACCGCCGTCTTCGCCAAGAACCGGCAGCTGTCTGCCGAGTTCATCGCCGCCATCCTCGGGCTGCAGGTCGGCGCCCCGTTCGGACCGTTCCTTCCCGTCGATCTCGGCAACGGCGTGACACTCGACTACTACACCAAGACCGACGAAGCGGTGCAGCCGCAGCACTACGCGTTCCTCGTGCCGGACGAGCAGTTCGACCTCATGATCGCCCGCCTGGAGGCGGTCGGGGTCACCTACTACGCCGATCCCCGCCACACCGAACCCGGCCGGATCAACCGCCTCTTCGGCGGCCGCGGGGCGTACTTTGCCGATCCGGACGGCCACAACATGGAGATCATGACGCGGCCCTACGTCCGCGACCGCACCGCCGCCTGAGCGATGCGGTGGAAGGGCGCGGCCGGTTCGTACCGCCCCGGCGGGTGCAGGTACTGGGCGGCCGCGTCCTCTGCGGAGCGTCCAGGGGAGGTTCCGGTCCGCTCGTCGATCCGGCGCCCCATAGGGCTGCCGCACAGGCGGCTTCAGCGGCCAGGGCGGACGTGGAGGTCCAGTCCGCTCGTCCCCGGTTCCTCCGTTCCCGGGAGGAGCCGCATGGCGTGGTCGTAGTCGCCGCCGACGAGCGACCGGAACGCGACCGGTTCGTCCGTGAAGAGCCCGTCGAGCCGTCGGGCGTACTCCTGCGTCGCCGCCGCGAACAGCTCGTCGGACAGCTGGTTCGAGCCGAACACCGCGAACGGTTCGAGCGGTGCCATACCGGTGTACCAGAACAGGCCGTGCTGCACGGGGTGGAGGACGTCCGCCAGCCGACCGTGTATGCCCCGGTCGGAGAACGCCGTCTCCCGGGAACCGGCGGTCACCGACACCAGCGCCCGCCGCCCTGCCAGCGCGCCCTCGCTGTACGGCGGGGGGACTTCCGGGCCGTAGCCGAATCCGGCGGTGAACACCCGGTCGATCCAGCCCTTCAGGATCGCGGGCACCGAGAACCACCACAGCGGGAACTGCAGGATCACCGCGTCCGACCAGCGCACCTTCTCCTGCTCGGCGGCGATGTCGGGCGACAGCCGCCCGGCCAGCGTGGCGCTCTGGGATGCGGCCATGACCGCCAGGCGCCGGTCCGGGGCGTGGCCGGGGAAGTCGTCGGCGTCCACCGTGGCCTTCCACTTCATGGCGTAGAGGTCGGACACCTGCACCTCGTGTCCCGCCGCCTGCAGGTGTCCGACCGCGAAGGCGGTGAGGGCGGCGTTGAGCGATCGGGGTTCCGGATGGGCGCTGACGACGAGGATGTTCTTCCGCTGCTGCGGTACTGCTGCGTTCATGCCGTCCACCCTTTCCCGGGCGCGGCCGGGCAGCCAGCACCCTGTACAACCGGTGGATCCGTGATCCTGGTACTGCGAGGGCCACTCATACTTGAGCGCATGGAGCGCGCAGACGACCGCATCACCACCAGTGGCAGCGACAGGGACGGGAGCGGCCCCGTCGACGGGATCGGCGACGACCGGCGGGCGCTCGGCAGCTTCCTGCGCGCCCGCCGGGGGCGCGTCGCGCCGGAACACGTCGGGATCGAGGGCGGCCGTCGGCGACGGGTGCGCGGGCTGCGCCGCGAGGAGTTGTCGCAGCTCGCCGGGATCAGCGTGGACTATTACGTGCGCCTCGAACAGGGCCGTGCCACGCAGCCCTCGCCCGAGGTGCTCGACGCGCTCGCCAGGGCGCTCGGCCTCGATGCGGCGGAGCGGCAACATCTCGCCAATCTGGCCGGGAACAGACGCTGCCCCGCACCCACGGTTCGGGTCAGCCCCCTGCTGCAGCGGATGCTGGACGGCATGGACGGCTTCCCGGCCTTCGCGACGAACCATCGTCTGGACGTGGTGGCCTGGAACGGGCTCGGTTCCGAGCTGCTGGGAGGCCTGGCCGGTCCGGCCCGCCGCGACCGCAACCAGGCCAGGTTCCTCTTCCTCGACCCGGCCTCCCGGGCCGTCCACCCCGAGTGGGAGGCGAGGGCCGCCGAGGCCGCGGGCATGCTGCGGGTCTCGGCGGCGTGCTATCCCGGCGACGCGGAGCTGACCGGGCTCGTGACCGAACTGTCCGCGCGCAGCGCCGACTTCCGGCGGATCTGGGCGAGTGGCGAGGTCGTGACGTGCGCGGCGGGGCGGAAGCGGCTGCAGCATCCGGTGACCGGCCTGCTGGCCCTGGACTACGAGACGCTGCACGTGCCGGCCGCGCCCGGCGAGACGGGCCTGGTCGTGCACGTGTTCAGCGCCGAGGAGGGCAGTCGGGAGGCCGCCGCCCTCGCCCGGCTGGCCACGGAACCGCGGCCGTGAGGCCGTGCGGCCACGGCGGCGGGTGCCCGAGCCGCCGGCGGGGGCGACGGCCGGCGACTCACGCGTTGGCGTTGCTGTAGGCCTCGCGGATTTCGGCGGGGACGCGCCCCCGGTCGTTCAGGCTGTAGCCGTTCTCCTTGGCCCACGCGCGAATCTTCGCGGTGTCGGGGCTGCCGACCGTGGCGGCGCGGGGCTTTCCCCGCCCGCCGGGCCGGCTGCCGGCCTTGCGGCCCGCTTTCATGAACTCCGCGAGGGATTCCCGTAGTTTCCGGGCGTTCGCCTCGCTCAGGTCGATCTCGTAGCTCTTGCCGTCCATCGCGAACGTCACCGTTTCGTGCGCCTCGCCGCCGTCGAGGTCGTCGATCAGCAGAACCTGCACCTTTTGTGCCATGGATGAACTCCCGGAAACAGGGGGCTTGTTGACGTTCCCGGCATTGCCGCTCGGAGCGGAAGCCGCGTCTCCTCCGGCCAGCACGGTACCCACGGAAGAACCACATCATCCGTCCGGCGGCGCCCGATCATCCTTCGGTGCGATTCAGCCCAGGCGGGTCAGCCGTGCCGCCGTCCCCGGCTGCCCGAGGTCGCGCCGGAGCTCGACGGGGACTTCGACCGCGCTGCCGGTGCCGTCGCCGATGCTCAGCACTCCGACCCGCTTTCCGGCGGGGGCCGTGTGCGGAATCGCCGTGCCGCCGTTGCCGAGTTTCAGCTTCGCGGTGAGACCGGTCCAGCCGACGACGGACACGGGTTCGGACGTGACGACCGGTGTCCGGCCGCCGAGGCCGTCGTCGACGTGGCCGACGACGGTCCCCTTGTCCATCAACGCCCGCTCCTGCAGGGCGTTCCGGGCCGCGGCCATCACCTTCTTGCTGACCGCGTTGACGGTGTCGATGACCGGCGCCCTGTGCTGGCCCAGGATGGCGCCCACGACCGTCACCGTCTGCCGGCCGGTCTTCCTGGTGGCGGCGAACAGCAGATTGCCGCCGGCCTTGGTGGTCGACCCGGTCTTGATGCCGATCGCATTGTCGAAGGGCACGAGGCTGTTGAAATTCCGCCAGGTCCTGCCCGAGGGGTCTTTCCACTGCGGCAGCCTGGTGATGTCCGTCAACGCCTTGATTTTCACGAGCTCGTTGCCCAGCTTCACCTGGTCCTCGGCGGTGCTGACCGTGGTCTCCTTCAGCCCGGACGGATCGGTGTAGGTGGTGCGGTCCATTCCGAGCCTCCTGGCCGCCGCGTTCATCTTGCCGGCGAATGCCTCCTCGGATCCGGAGTCCCAGCGGGCCAGCAGGCGGGCGATGTTGTTCGCCGACGGAATCATGAGAGCCGACAGGGCGTCCTTCAGCGAGAGTCTGTCGTTCTCCTTCACCGTGTTGAGCGTCGACTCCCCCGCGGCGTCATAACCGCCCTCTTTCTGGGCCTTCGCGTCGACGGTGACGGACGGGCCGTCCGCACCGGGCTGCAGCGGGTGTTCGCGGAGGATGACGTATGCGGTCATGGCCTTTGCGACGGAGCCGATCGGCACGGGATTCTGCTCGCCGAACCGGTCCATGGTGCCCAGGCCCGCGACGGACATCCAGCCCTGCCCCTCGGTGGGCCAGGGCAGCGAGGGGCTGCTGCCCTCGAAGGTGTACGTCGCGTCCGCGGAGAGCGAGAGCGTCGGAGCGGGCAGGGGGCGCAGGGCCTGTACCGCCAATGCCACGAGGAGGAGCAGGAGGGCCGACGCCGCCCAGATCCGCGGCCGCTTTCCGGCCGGCCGGAAAGCGGCCGGCGGAGGCGGTGGCGTATTCGCCGGTTCGGCCGTAAGGGTGGGCGGTTCCTGAGGCGGGGCACCTGCCTCGGGCGCGCGTCCCTGACGCCCGGTCGATTCGGGGGTGGTCACCGCTCTGCCTCCGTACGCGCTCCAAAGGTGTGCAAGACGCCGTTCCTCCCTGAGTTCACGGTATTCGGAAGGACAAAACGCCACGGCAGGCCCGGCGGTTCCATGAATTGCGGGGTGATTTCCCGTCGGAGGAATTACCGCCGGAGCCGTTGCCGACCACCTTCGATCTTGTCACGGAACGCTCACATCACCGGCAATGACTCGTCATTTTGACCGGTCAGGCTAATGGCGGCGGAGCGGATATCCCTTTGATTTGTCGTGCACCTGGTCAGGAAACGGCGTACTGGGCCACCCCGTTGCCGAACGACCAGCCGATCGTCTCGTTCTCGGTCAGCGTGACGAGCACGTTCCGCGGTTCGGTGCCCGCGTATTCCTGGGCGAGCTCGGCGATGCGCCGGTACAGCGCCTGCTTCCGCTCGGGCGTCCGGCCCGAGCGCAGGGTGATCGCGACGAACACGACGCCTTCGTCGCGGCGGATACCGAGGTAATCCTCGTAGCGCAGCGTGCTGTTGACACCGTCGTGCCCGGTCAGGACCTGGAAGCGGTCGTCGGCCGGGATGCCGATCGTCTCCACCAGGGCGTCGTGGACGGCCCGGCCGAGCGCCTCCAGACGGTCGGCGTCGGTTCCCAGTGCGTCGATGCGGACAAATGGCATGCCAGTACTCCTCTTTCAGGTATGCGAGGGCAGAGGCGTGCCACTCCCCCCGTGCTCACGACCATGATCGTACATACTAGTAGGTACAGAAGGTCCGGCGGATCGCCTCCGCGAAGCGGTCCGGGGCCTCCACCGGTACGAAGTGGCCGACGCCGTCGACGTGTTCGAGCGTGACGTCGCGGAAGAAGTCCCCGAGCCGGTCCGACCACTCCCGCCGGAACAGCGGGTCGTGTTCCGGCCACAGGACGGTCGTCGGAACGGCGATGCGGTCCGCGCGGGCAGGGGGCTTCTCACCCTGGGAGAGGGCCACCGCCCCGGCGCCCGCCCGGTACCACGCGATGGAGGCCGCGAACGCGCCGGGAGCTGAATAGGCGTCGACGAGGTGCTCCAGGGTGTCCTCGTCGGGGGTGTACGCCGGGCCGGACCAGTGCGCCCGGAAGTGGCGAAGATACTCGCGCAGCGCCTCCGGTCTGCCGTCGAGGAGCTGCTCGGCCAGGGCGAGCTGATGGAACGGCTGGTACCAGAACTCCCGCTGCGCCCGCGGGTCGAGGATGCGGTCGCCGATGCCGGGCAGCGGCGGCGAGACCACCAGGGCGCGCACGTGCTCCGGGTACGTGCGGGCCACCGCCTGCGCGATGCGGCTGCCGATGTCGTATCCGGCCAGGACGGGCCGTTCCAGGCCCAGTTCGCCGATGAGCCCGACCACGCTGCGGGCCTGGGCCGCGGCGTCGTACAGCTCCGGGCGGTGGGCGGTGTGCCTGTCGGAGTCGCCGAATCCCCGGAGGTCCGGGACGACGACGTCGTGCGTCCCGGCCAGCAGCGGGACGACATCTCGGTAGTCGGTGCGGTCGCCCGGCCAGCCGTGCAGCAGCACGACGGCGTCGCCGGAGCCCGGCCCCCTTCGGTCGTAGGCGAGTTGGAAACCGTCCACCGGTGCACTGCGGGGCATCTGTGCCTCCTGAGTCTCGTGTGGTACGTACTCGACTCAACTTACGTCTGTGGCGCGGACGGTTGTACTCCCGCCATAAGACGGCAACGATTTCCCACTGGGTATTTTCCGTCGGTCCGTCGCCCGCCCGGGGCCTCCGACGGCGCCTTACGGGCGTGCAGCCCCCGCACGGGTCATGCGAACCGGGCGCCGGGCACCGGGCCGCTGGACGGGACCTGTGTGCGGTCACCCTGGAGCCAGTGGGCGGCCGCAGCACGGACGAAGGCGACGAAGGCCTCGTCGTCCTCCGGTGCTTCGTCGTCCCCGTCGGGCAGGACGGCGTCGGCCCCCACGATATCGGCCGCGATCTCCTCGACCGGGCGGGAGTCCTCCGGCATGCGCTCCGGTGCGCCGTCCTCCCCCATGCGCAGGCCCGAACCCCACGGCGGCACCACGCTCTGGACCAGGAGCGCGGCACTGTCCGGGGTCATCGGCGGGGTGTCCGTCCAGCAGGAGGCGTGCTCGTGCAGCACCTGCCCGGGCGTACGATCCCGCAGGGCGATCAGCGATTCGGCGTCGACCTCGGAGAGATCGTAGGCGATCACGACGGTATCGGTGCGCGCAGGCTCGAACGGCACGGCGGGCAGGCCCAGCAGCTCGGCCGCCGCCAGGCCCAGGATGCGGCTGGAGCGGTCGGGCAGGAGCGAGACCGTGGTGGGGTGCAGGTCCGCGGCGGACAGTGCGGTGCGCAGGCGCAGCAGCCCCTCGCGGCACTGCTCCGGCGAGTCCTGGAGCCAGGCCCAGCGGCCGTTCATCCCCGCGTCGAAACCGTACGGGGAAAGGGTGCCCAGCACCGTTCCGGCGATGACGAACTGCCAGCCGCGCAGGTCCTGTTCGCCGAGCAGGGGTGTGGGCACGGGTGCGGCGGCGACACGCAGGACTTCGGCACGCCGGACGATGTCCTGCACGCGTCGGTGTGCGGGCTGCCACCGCTCGTCGTCGGGTGCGGACAGCAGGGCCGTCTGGTGCCGGGCCACGTCGAGGCGGCCGGACATGGCCGCGTTCCACGCGAGCAGGTAGCGATCGGGCCAGTCGGCGAGCGACTCCTCGCGGGTTTCGAGGACCGCGGCGGCCCTGTCGTGGCGGCCGGTCTCCTCGTATGCGGCGACCAGTTCGCGCAGGACGGCTCCTGATTCCGGAACGAGTTCCAGTGCGCGCCGCAGGGCGGGCACGGCGGCGGCCGGCAGGCCGCGTTCGATGCAGGCGTACCCGTATGCGTAGAGCGCCTGCGGGTGTTCGGGGTCGGCGGCTGCCCGGCCGGCCGCCTGCTCCAGGTCCTCGAACCCCGCTGCGGCCGCGGCCCGGGACAGCAGTCCGGCCAGTTCACCGATCGGCAGCTCCTCCTCCCGGCCGCGGACCAGACGCAGTGCACCGGGGACGTCGCCGGCCGCGATCAGTTCCAGGGCCTCGGCCGTTTCCGGGGTCTGCGGCGGGTTCTTCTTGCGTGCGAACATGCGGGCCATGGTCTGCTGCGGATCCATGCAGATGCAAATGAATTGGCTGCTGAACTGGCTGCCTTTTCAGGCTGTTCAGGCTGTTCAGGCTGGTCAGGCGGCGGCCTCGCGGGCCGAGTGTCCGTCCAGGGCGGCGTGGAGCCAGTCGTGGGCGGCGCCGGGGGTGGGTTCCGCGGACGGGCCGGAGAGTTCGGCCTTGAGCTGCCAGTACCGGTCGATGCGGGGTTCGGTCGCGAGCAGGCTGCTGAGCCGGCGGCGGAAGGCGGGGGTGTCGTGCGTGCCGGATGCGCGGGCGTGGGCGTCGACGAAGGCGTCGAGTGCCTCACCCTCGTGGGGTGTTCGGCGGGCCCGCAGGTCGGGCGTTGCCAGTGCGAATGCCTCGATGAGGCCTTCGTAGAGCACGGCCGGCCGGTAGTCGCCGTCGGGCCGGTGCACTTCGGGCTGGTGACGGCCGTCACCGGTGCACGGGGCGGAGACGAGGGCGTGCATACGGGCGAAGGCGAGCACGTCGGCCGGTTCCGGATCCGCGGGCGGGTCCGGAACCGCGCGTTCGAGGATGGCGGAGACCAGCCGGGCCGGGAGCCGTGCGGGCAGCCAGCGCCGCCAGAAGCGCGCCATGGGCGCCGTGTCGGGCGGGGTGGTCATCGCGCCGACCAGGAGCAGCCGTTCGGGGCGCTCCTCGGGGGTGCAGTCCCGCAGGAGCTGCAGGGCGGCCTCCCGCCAGCGCAGGGCGGCCAGTTGGGAGCCGAGCTCGCGCAACTGGGCGGCGATGGCGTTCTCCAGGGCGTCCTCGCTGTCGAGGACACGGCCCACGTCGGGGACGGGCAGGTCGAGTGTGCGCAGCGAGCGGATCATGCGGAGCCGGGCGAGTGCCTCGGGTCCGTAGCGGCGGTGCCCGCCGGCGCTGCGGCCGGCTTCGGGCAGCAGGCCGCGGTCGGAGTAGAAACGGACGGTCTTGACGGTGACGCCCGCGCGCTCGGCGAGCTCTCCGATGCTCCATATGCCGTCAGCGGACACGGTGTTGGGCCTCTCTTGGCGGGAGGGAGCAGTCTATGGCGTGTACGGATGGGCTGTTCAGGCCGTCAGCGCGGCTGCCCGGTCGCGCAGTTCGGCCAGGGTGATCTTCAGCAGGGGGTGTCCCTCGCTGCCGCGGCGGACGGCCGTGAAGACGCGGCGCGTCGGGCCCGGTCCGCGCAGGGGACGGACGGCGGGGGTGAGGGCCGGGCGGATGCCGTGCAGGGCCGAGCGCGGGACGAGGGCGACACCGGCGCCGACGGCGACGAGGGCGCAGACGGCGGAGAAGTCGTCGGAGAGGCATTCCACGCTGGGCTGGAAGCGGGCCTCCTCGCAGGCGCGCAGGACGGCCTCGTGGACGGGGTTGCCCGGCCAGGGCGTGATCCAGGGGTCGTCGCGCAGGTCCGTGAGGTCCACCTCGGACTTGCCGGCCAGCCGGTGTCCGGGCGGCAGCACGGCGTCGAAGGGCTCCTCGTACAGCGGCGCGTACAGCAGCTGGCGGCCGCCCGGGGCGAGGGAGTCGCGGTGCTCGACGGCGACCGCGATGTCGGCCTCCCCGTCGGCGAGCAGCCGGGCGGCGGCGTGGCCCTCGGCGTCCTTGACGCGGACCCGCACCTGGGGCGCGCGCCGGCCCAGGGCTGCCAGGGCGGGGGCGACGACCTCGGTGATGGAGGTGGCGAAGGCGGCGACGGTCACCTCGCCCGCCAGGCCCGTGGAGCACTTGGCGAGGTCGGCCTCGGCCCGCGCCAGCTGGGCGGAGATCTCGTCGGCGTGCCGGGCGAGGACGCTGCCGGCGGCGGTGAGGCGGACGGTGCGGCCCCGGCGTTCCAGCAGCGCGTGCCCGGTCTCCGCCTCGAGGGCGGCCAGCTGCTGGGAGACGGCCGAGGGCGAGAGGTAGAGGGCATGGGCGGCCGCGGTGACGGTGCCGTGGTCGGCGAGGGCGCGCAGGACACGCAGGCGGCGGGGGTCGATCACCCGTTCACTATGGCATTCGCCCCCCGTCTCTATGAAGCGGGGCTTCACAAGTGGTGTGGAAAAATGTTGATGGACTTCACAGCGGTCCACGGAGCACAGTGATGTTCCATGAGGGCATTGGTGAAGACCCAGGCCGGGCCGGGTCTCGAACTGACCGAGGTACCGACGCCGCAGGCGGGTCCCGGGCAGGTTCTGATCAAGGTGCTGCGCACCGGTATCTGCGGTACCGATCTGCACATCGACAGCTGGGACGACTGGGCGGCCCGTGTGGTCCGCGCCCCCCTCGTCGTCGGCCACGAGTTCGCGGGCGAGGTCGTGGAGACCGGCCCCGGCGTGAACGCGGTGAGCGTCGGCGACATCGTCAGCGGCGAGGGCCACCTGGTGTGCGGCACCTGCCGCAACTGCATGGCCGGCCGCCGCCACCTGTGCATCCGCACGGTCGGCCTCGGGGTGCACACCGACGGCGCGTTCGCCGAGTACGTGGTCCTGCCCGAGTCGAACGTCTGGGTCCACCGGCACGAGATCGACATCGACGTCGCCGCGATCTTCGACCCGTTCGGCAACGCGGTGCACACCGCGCTCTCCTTCCCGGTGCTCAACGAGGACGTCCTCATCACCGGCGCCGGCCCCATCGGCATGATGGCCGCGGCCGTCGCCGCCCACGCGGGCGCCCGCTCCACCGTGATCACCGACGTCAGCCCCTACCGGCTCGCCCTGGCGCAGAAGATGGGCGCCACGGTCGCCCTCGACGTCAGCGCCCGGCGCATCGCGGATGTCATGCCGGAGCTCGGCATGACCGAGGGCTTCGACATCGGCATGGAGATGTCCGGCCGCGCCGACGCCCTGCAGGACATGATCGCCACCATGTCGCCCGGCGGCCGCATCGCCGCCCTCGGTCTGCCCACGGGCGACGTCAGCATCGACATGGCCACGGTCGTCACCCGCATGCTGACCCTGCGCGGCATCTACGGGCGCGAGATGTTCGAGACCTGGTACGCGATGTCCGTCCTGCTGCGCAGCGGCCTCGACATCTCGCCGGTGATAACCCACCGCTTCGGGTTCGAGCAGCACGCCGAGGCGTTCGCGACGGCCCGCTCCGGCCAGTGCGGGAAGATCGTCATCGACTGGACCCGGCCGACCGCCCCCTGACGCCGCCACCCCTGACGCACGACCACACGAGGAGTCCCCCCATGTTCGACGGCATGCGCGAGCACCTGCGCAAGGAGCTGCAGGACATCCGCGACGCGGGCCTGTACAAGTCCGAGCGCGTGATCACCAGCCCGCAGTCCTCGGCCATCAGCGTCGGCGACGGCAAGGTCCTGAACTTCTGCGCCAACAACTACCTCGACCTCGCCGACCACCCCGAGGTCGTCGCGGCCGCCAAGCAGGCGCTGGACGACTGGGGCTTCGGCATGGCCTCCGTCCGGTTCATCTGCGGCACCCAGGCCCCGCACAAGGAGCTCGAGGAGAAGATCTCCCGGTTCCTCGGCATGGAGGACACGATCCTCTACAGCTCGTGCTTCGACGCCAACGGCGGCGTCTTCGAGACGCTGCTGGGCGCCGAGGACGCGGTGATCTCCGACGAGCTCAACCACGCGAGCATCATCGACGGCATCCGCCTGTCGAAGGCGGCCCGCTTCCGCTACCGCAACCGCGACATGGCCGACCTGGAGCGCTGCCTGAAGGAGGCCTCCGGCGCCCGGCACAAGCTGATCGTCACGGACGGCGTCTTCTCCATGGACGGCTACATCGCCCCCCTGGACGAGATCTGCGATCTGGCCGAGCGCTACGGCGCCCTGGTCATGGTCGACGACTCGCACGCCGTCGGCTTCGTCGGCGAGGAGGGCCGCGGCACGCCGGAGCTGTTCGGGGTGACCGAGCGGGTCGACATCATCACCGGCACCCTCGGCAAGGCCCTCGGCGGTGCCAGCGGCGGCTACGTCGCCGCGCGTGCCGAGATCGTGGAGCTGCTGCGGCAGCGCTCGCGCCCGTACCTGTTCTCCAACTCCCTCGCCCCGTCGATCGTCGGCGCCTCGCTGCGCGTGCTCGACCTGCTGGCCGAGTCCGGCGACCGGCGCATCCGGCTGCGGGAGAACACCACGCTGTTCCGCAAGGAGATGACGGAGGCCGGCTTCGAGGTGCTGCCCGGCGAGCACCCGATCACCCCCGTGATGGTCGGCGACGCCGCGCTGGCCGCCCGGATGGCCGCGGAGCTGCTGGAGAAGGGCATCTACGTGATCGCCTTCTCCTACCCGGTGGTGCCCAAGGGCAAGGCGCGTATCCGCGTCCAGCTGTCCGCCGCGCACTCCCGCGAGGACGTCCTGCGCACGGTCGCGGCGTTCCGCGAGGTCCGCGACGCCATCGGCGCCACGGCCTGATCCGCCGCCCCGCGACCGCCCCGCCCCGCCCCGGTTCCGTCCGGGGCGGGGCGGTCGCATGGGTCGGACAGCCTCCCCCGTCCGGGCAGGATGGCCGTACGGCAGAGCCGACGAGTCCTGACCTGGCACCGTTCGTCAAGCAGCGCGTCGTCCTGCTGACGACCTACAAGCGCGACGGCACGCCCGTCGGCACCCCGGTCGACGGTGATGTCGACCGGGGTGCCGACGGGCGTGCCGTGTGAAGAGGGACCGGACGCTGCACTGCGCATTGCGGTTCACGGACGGGTGCCGGTCATGACCCTTCTCCTCGTTCCCCGGCTGCGGGTGCCTTGAATCTCCCCCAGGGGGAGTTCCTAGCGTGCACGGGAACGCGGGCGGTCCGATGGGCCGGCCGTGCGGACCGAGTGGACGAGGAGAGGCCCATGACGGCATTCGTGCTGGTGTCGGAGATCTGCACCGGAGGCTGGATCTGGCGGGAAACCGCCGCCCGGCTGAGGGAGTCTGGGGCGGAGGTGCATCCGGCCACCCTCACCGGCATGGGCGACCGCCGTCATCTGGCCCGTCCGGACACGGACTTGGAGACGCACATCGAGGACGTGGTGCAGCTCGTCGACCACGCGGAGGCGCCCGACCTGGTGCTGGTCGGTCACGGCTACGGCATCCACCCGGTGCTCGGCGCCGCCGAGCGGCGCCCGGGGCGGGTCGCCCGGATCGTCTACCTGGACGCGGGGATGCCCGAGGACGGCGCACCGGCCGTCAGGCTCGTGCCCGACCAGGCGATCCGCGACCGGCTGGCGGAGCAGCCGGCCGGGGACAGCCGGCCCGTGCCGCCGCCCGCGTCCGATGCCTGGCAGCGCTGGGGCAGCATCGCGGACGTGCCCGAGGACGCGCTGGCGCGCCTGACCCGCCTGGCCGTACCGCAGCCGGTGCGTACGCTCACCCAGCCGCTGCGGCTGTCGGGGACCGCGGCCGGGCTGCCGACGACCGGCATCCTGTGCACCGCCAACGGGTCGAGCATCACCATGGTCGAGGCACAAGTGCGGCTCGGGGACCCCCGGTTCCGTGCCCTCGTCGACCCGGAGGTGGGCTTCCTCGAACTCGGCACCGGGCACTGGCCGATGCTCTCCGCCCCCGCCGAACTGGCCGGCGTGCTCCTGCGGGCCGCCGCCGGAGAGGGGCACCGGCTGACCGCGGCGGCACCCGAACGGCCCGCGTATCTCGGGCGGTTCCTCATGGACGTGCCCGGTCGGCCCCGGGAGCGGACGGGCCGCGTCGATCTCCATCTGCCGGATGCGGAACGCCCCTGCCCGGCCGTGGTGTTCGTCCACGGCGGCCCGGTGTCCGAGCACGTGCAGCCGACGCCGCGCAACTGGCCGGCCTTCGTCGGCTACGCCCGGTACGCGGCGCATCTGGGGGCGGTCGGCGCGGTGGTGGACCACCGGCTGCACGGTATCGGCGACTACGGGCGTGCCGCCGAGGACGTCGCCGCGGCGGTCGACCTCGTGCGGGCCGATCCGCGCGTCGACGCGGACCGCGTCGCCCTGTGGTTCTTCTCCGGCGGCGCCCTGCTGTCGGCGGAGTGGCTTGCCGCTCCCCCGCCGTGGCTGCGGTGCGTGGCGGCGACGTATCCCCTGTTCTCTCCGCCGCCGGGCTGGGGTCTTGCCGACGACCGCTTCCGTCCCGCGGCCGGGGTGCGGACGGCCGGGCGGCTTCCCGTCGTGCTGACCCGGGTGGGGCTGGAGAAGGCGGAGTTCACGGCGACGGTCGAGGAGTTCCTCGCCGCCGCCGGGGACTGCGGAGCCCGCGTCGAGGTGATCGACGTGCCGGACGCGCACCACGGCTTCGAGACGATCGACCACACCGGGCAGGCCCGGAGCGCGGTGGAGCGCGCGATGCGCTCGGTGCTGGGGCACCTGGGGAGCTGAGGCGCCTCGGCAGCTCCGGCCGGGAAAAATTCGCGTGCCCACCGGCCGGAGCGGCCGGTACGTTGGCGGAATGGACTCCGTGCAGGTGAGGCCGATGCAGGAGAGCGATCTCCCTGCCGCAGAGCGCGCCTCGGCAGTGACGTTCCTCGAAGCGGACCGGCTCGGCCGGAGGGCCGGTGAACCGGAGGTGCAGCCCCGTCCGGCGTCCGGGACGCAGCAGTGGATCGACCGGATGCGGTACTTCCTCTCCGTGGATCCGGGAGGCTGCTGGGTGGCGACGGACGCAGGCGCAGTCGTCGGCTTCGCGGTCTCGCAGAACCGCGGCCGGCTCTGGTACTTGGCGACCTACGGGGTGCTGCCCGGTCACCAGGGCAAGGGCATCGGCAAACGGCTGCTGGACGTCGTCCTGGTGCACGCGGAGGGCCGCCGGGGCCTGTTCTCCTCGACCGTTCATCCCGCGGCGACCCGCCGGTACCGGCTGGCGGGTTTCTCGCTGCTCCCGCAGATGCGCATGGTCGGTACGGTCGACCGTTCCGCGCTGCCGGCGGTGACGGGGCTGCGTGACGGCGGGGGTGACGACCTGGAGTGGATGGACCGGCTCGACGAGAACCTCCGGGGAGCCGGTCACGGCCCCGATCACCGCTACATGCTCGGTTCCTTGCGGCTGGTGGTCTCCCGGGCCGGGGACAGGCCGGGGTACGTCTACCTCGACGACCGGGGGCGTCCGCTGCTCCTGGCCGCCGCACACCCGGACACTGCGAGGCAGCTGTTGTGGGAGGCCCTGGCCTCGTCGCGCGGCGACACGCTCGTCAACTGCATCACCACGGCCAACGAGTGGGCTGTCGACGTCGGTCTGGCCGCCCGTCTCGACATCGGCCAGGAGGGATACCTCGCGGTCCGGGGGATGAGGGAGCCGGCTCCGTATCTCGCCAGCGGGCACTTTCTCTGACGCGGGCCGTGCTGCTGCTCACCGGTGCCGGCGCGATCCCTGCTCCTGGCGGGGCGGGGTCTGGCCGGTGGTGGGGAAGGCCGGCTTGGGGAGGGTGGCCACTTCCTGTCGGGCCTCCGCCAGTTGTTCGCGGGTGTCGGCCGGCAGGCGGGGCGGCTTGCGGGCGGGGGCGGCGAAGCCGAAGGCGGAGGTGAGGTCGCCGAAGGTGCGGCGCCGCCAGGCGCTGATGTTGGGCTCCCGTACTTCCCTGCCGTGGGCCGCCGTCCAGCTTTCCAGGAAGCGCAGACACGAGGTGTGGTCGAATGCCTCCTGGGCGACCCAGCCGCCCACGGTCCAGGGCGAGATGATGAGGCAGGGCACCCGGAAGCCGCCGCCGATCGGCCGGCCCGACACGAATTCGCCCTTGGTCCCCTCCAGGGGCACGGGCGGGGGGACGTGGTCGAAGAGGCCGTCGTTCTCGTCGTAGTTGAGGATGAAGACGGTCTTGTTCCAGACGTCCGGATTGCCGGCGATGGCCTCGAGTTTCCGGGCGACGTAGTCGGCGCCCGCCGCCGGCAGGGAATCGGGGTGCTCCGATTCGGCGGTGGAGGGGATGAGCCAGGAGACCGCGGGGAGGCGGTCGTTGCGGACGTCGTCCTCGAAGGCGTCCTCGGGCAGCCTGCGCATGCCGCGTTCGTACAGGGGTTCGCCGGGCCGGGCCTCCCGGAACTGTTTGAAGCCGTTGAGCACGTTGTAGGAGCCGTTGTCCCGGCCCTGGTAGACCTGCCAGCTGAAGCCCGCGTCCTGCAGGCGTTCGGCGTAGGTGGTCCACCGGTAGAAGGTGGGCGGGTAGTCGTTCGTGATGACGGGGCCGCCGCGGGTTCCGCCGGGGTCGATCGTGCCGGACATCCAGTGCAGGCGGTTGGGCCAGGTGGGGCCCAGGACCGAGCAGAAGTAGTTGTCGCAGACGGTGAACGCCTCGGCCAGGGCGAACTGGAAGGGGATGTCCTCGCGCGTGTGATAGCCCATCACATAGGGCGCGTCGGCGCCGTCCGCGTGCCGGTGCGCGGGCATCCACCGGTCCATCCGGCCGCCGTTCCAGGCCTCGTGCTGCACGTCCCAGGCGTGGCTGGTGGAGGGGATGGACTGGGCGCTGGTCTTGTGCGTGTCCAGGCGGAAGGGCAGCAGGTACCCCTCGGGGTGTGCGCTGTCGGGCTGGTGGAAGACGTTGCGGCCGTTCGACAGCCTGAGCGCGTGGGGGTCGTCGAAGCCGCGTACCCCCTTGAGGGTGCCGAAGTAGTGGTCGAACGATCTGTTCTCCTGCATCAGCAGGACCACGTGCCGGACGTCCTTGAGCGAACCGCTCCGGGCGGGGCCTGCTGCCACCGCCCGCTGCACGCTCCCCGGCAGTGCCGAGAACGTGGTCCCGCCGAGGGCAGCAGCCGCTGCACCGGTCAGGAGTCTGCGCCGACTGATACCCGTCATCCGTCCTCCGCCACAGCCGTCTCCACCTGCCGCGCGGACGATCGCACCCGGCGATCGCCCGGCATTGACGACGAGACTGCTGCATCAGTGGCGTCTCATGGGGCATCAGAGAGCAATAATCACCTTTCCGGACGAGTGGTTCATCCCGTCTTGACGCCGGGGCTCCGGCTCAGATCTGGGCCCGGCCGCCGTCGACGAACAGTTCGATGCCGGTGATGAAGCTGGAGTCGTCGGATGCCAGGAAGAGTGCTGCTCTGGCGACCTCCTCCGGCTCTCCGGCGCGCCCCAGCGGAATACCGGCCACCAGCTGCGCAACGGCGTCCTGCGGCTGCGCCGCGAGCATGGGCGTCACGACGGGTCCGGGGCTGAGGACGTTGGAGCGGATGCGGCGGTCCTTGAGCTCCGCCGTCCATACGCGCACGAAATCGCGGACGGCCGCCTTGCTGGCGCCGTAGACCGAGTGCGTGGGCGTTCCCTTGCTGCCGGCGACGGAGCCGGTGAGGATGACGGAGGCGCCGTCGTTCAGGAGCGGCAAGGCCTTCTGCACCGTGAAGAGCGCGCCCTTCACATTGACATCGAAGATCTTGTCGAAGTGGTCTTCGGTGACGGCTTCCAGAAGGGCGGGGTCGCCGACGCCGGCGTTGGCGAAGACGACGTCGAGGCGCCCCTCGGCCCGCACGGCCTCGTACAGCCGGTCCAGATCGGCGAGTTCGGCGACATCGCCCCGAACGCCGGTGGCATTGCTGCCGATTTCCTTCACCGCTTCGTCGAGTTCCTTCTGCCGGCGGCCCATGACGAAGACGCGGGCGCCCTCTTCGGCGAAGAGTTTCGCCGTGGCCAGCCCGATTCCCGATGTGCCGCCGGTGATGACCGCGGTTTTCCCCTGCAGCTTTCCCATGCGCCTGCTCCCGGTGGTCGCGAACACGTGACGGGAAAAATATCAAGGGCGGGCGAAGGTCAAGGCCGGACGAGCACTTTCAGGGCCGTGCGGTCGGCCATGGCCCGGTAGCCGTCCGGCACGCCGTCCAGGCCGACCGTGCTGTCGAAGACGCGGCCGGGCTCGATCGTGCCGTCGAGGACGTCGGGCAGCAGTTCCTCGATGTAGGCGCGGGCCGGCGCGACGCCTCCGGTGAGGGTGATGTTGCGGCCGAACATGGCATATCCGACGGGCCCCTTCTCGTACTGCGGCACGCCGACGCGGCTCACCGTCCCGCCGTCGCGCACGACGCCGAACGCGGTCTCCAGGGCCGCCTCGGTGCCGACGCACTCCAGCACCACCCGGGTGCCCTCGCCACCCGTCAGCTCCCGTACCCGCTCGACGCCCTCCTCGCCGCGCTCGGGGACCACATCGGTGGCACCGAAGTCGCGCCCCAGGTCGGTGCGGGTGCGGTGGCGGCCCATCAGCACGATCCGTTCCGCGCCGAGCCGCCGGGCGGCCAGCACCGCCGACAGGCCGACGGCGCCGTCACCGATCACCGTCACCGACGTGCGCGGTCCGGCGCCGGCCGTCACCGCGCAGTGGTGACCGGTGCAGAAGACGTCGGACAGGGTGAGCAGCGACGGCAGCAGCGGGGAGTCCTCGCCGACGGGCAGCCTCACCAGCGTCCCGTCGGCGAAGGGCACCCGCACGGCCTCGCCCTGGCCCCCGTCCACGCCGTTCTGCGCCCAGTAGCCGCCGCGCGGGCAGGAGGTGTGCAGGCCCTCGACGCAGTACGCGCAGGTGTTGTCGGCGTAGGCGAAGGGCGCGACGACGATGTCCCCGGGCGCCGGCCCGGTCACGTCCGCCCCGGTGTCCTGTACGACGCCGAGGAACTCGTGGCCGATGCGGTCGCCCTCTTCCGTGGCCGGTCTGGACCCGTAGGGCCACAGGTCGCTGCCGCAGATGCACGTGCGCAGGACGCGCACCACGGCGTCGGTGGGTTCCTGTACGCGGGGGTCGGGCACGTCCTCCACGCGCACGTCCCCGGCCCCGTAGATCAGCGTTGCTCGCATGGGAATCTCTACCTGCGTTTTCTTGGGCTTTTCGGCTTTTTCCGTTTTTCTCCCGGTTCTTCCAGCGTTGCCAGTCCTGCGCAGCTCTGCAAGGCGGGGCCGTTTCTCGACCTGGTTCTTGACCCGGGTGACTACAACGCGTCCTGGGCACCTGGCTCCAGGGTCAGCTTGCCGTCGTCACGGTCGTAGTCGTACAACTCGCCATAGCGCCCCCAGTCGATCGCGGTCTCCAGCTGGTTGCGCGCTTCGTCCGCCGAGAACCCGCGCCGGAGAAGGTCCAGGAAGAAGTCTTCGCGGAGGGCATGGCCCTCGGTCGCGGCCAGGGCCTGGACGATCGCACGGACCAGCGGGGCACGGGCGGCGGCGTGGCGGGCGAAGAGCCTCTTGCTGGTGAGGATGTCGGCGGCGGAGAACTCGCGGCCGGTGTCGGTGATGGTGATCCGTGGGCCGTCCAGGCGCGCGAGGCCGAGCATCACAGAGGCATCGACCAGGGGCAGGAGGTCGTCGACCTCGAAGTTGAGCTCATCGGCGATCTCGGCCAGTCCGTCCTCGCCCCCGCGCGCGATGAGGATCTCCAGAAGGCCCGCCAGACCGCCGACCCTGACGTCCGGCAGCGGGGCGCTGATGGGGGTCGGCGCGGGCGCCGGACGGGCCTGGCCACCCGGCGGCGCCGGGGCTTCGACAACGGCGGCTGCTGCTGCCTCACGGCCGGTGAGGATGGCATAGACCGTGTCGACCAGGGCCTCGAAGCGGTGGTGCTGCCGGTTACGGGGACGGGGCAGGTCGACGGTGAGTTCGGCCTGGATACGGCCGGGGTTGGAGGAAAGGACCAGAATCCGGTCGGCCAGCAGCACGGCTTCCTCGATGTTGTGGGTGACGATCAGGATCGACTTCACCGGCGCCTCGTGGCCTTCCCACAGGCCGACGAGTTCGGTGCGGAGGTTTTCGGCGGTCAGCACGTCCAGGGCGGAGAAGGGCTCGTCCATCAAGAGTGCGTCGGGTTCGACCACGATGCCGCGCGCGAATCCCACGCGCTGGCGCATGCCGCCGGACAGTTCCTTGGGATAGGCCGACTCGAAGCCGTCCAGACCGATCAGGTCGATGGCCTTCAGGGCACGTCGGCGACGCTCCTCCTCCCCCACGCCCAGTGCCGCGAGGCCGAGTTCGACGTTCTGCTGCACCGTCAGCCAGGGCAGCAGCGCAAAGGACTGGAAGACCATCGACACTCCCGGGTTGGCACCGGTCAGCGGTGTGCCCCGGTAGAAGACCGAGCCGGACGAGGGGGCGATCAGGCCGGCCACGCAGCGCAGCAACGTCGACTTGCCGGACCCGGACTTGCCCAGCAGGGCGACGATCTCGCCCTCGGCCAGGTCGAAACTGATGCCGTCCAGTACCGGCAGGGCACCGCCGTCCGGTGTGGTGAACGTCTTGGTCACCGCGTCGGCCCGGACGATCGCCTCGCCCGGCGCACGCGGTCCGGTCATGGTGGCTTCGCTGCTGTTCACGGATCCTGCCTCGGGAACTGGAAAGGGCGGACGGGCGGAGAAGGGGACGGGGGTCAGAGGGCGTAGCGGGTCTCGGCCAGCCGGTAGAGGCGGCGCCAGAACAGCCGGTTCGCGGCGACGACGTACAGGCTCATGGCGAAGATGCCCACCAGGATCTTCGGGAAGTTCCCGGTGGCGGTGGCTTCGGTGATGTAGGCGCCGAGTCCGGTCGCGGCCAGGTGGTGCTGTCCGTAGTCGACCACCTCGGCGACGATCGAGGCGTTCCACGCCCCGCCCGCAGCCGTGATGCCTCCGGTGACGTAGGACGGGAAGACGGCGGGCAGGATGAACTGCCGCCAGCGCAGCCACCCGCTCACCCGGAACGTCGTCATCGCCTCCCGCAGATCGGACGGGATCGCCGAGGCGCCCGCGATGACGTTGAAGAGGATGTACCACTGTGCCCCCAGCGCCATCAGCAGGATCGCCCCGAAGTTCAGCGAGATGCCCAGCACGACGAAGACCGCTGTGGCGAAGGGGAAGAGAAAGTTCGCGGGGAAACTGGCCAGGACCTGGACGACCGGCTGGGCGAACCGGGTCACCCGGGGATTCATCCCGATCCACACCCCGACCGGCACCCACACCAGCGTCGCGGCGATGGTGAGCACCACCACGCGGCCGAAGGTGGCCGCGCCCAGCGCCAGCGCGGAGCCGAACGCGCCGAAACCGACGTTCGCGTTCACATAGGTACAGGCTTTCCAGGCCCCGTAGGCGACGACCGCGCTGACCGCTCCGGCGAAGAACACGTCCCCGGTCCGCTCCCGGGCCGGCGACACTCCGATGGCGTGCTGGGCCAGCCCGAACGGCCGCGTCAGCCGGTCCAGCACGGGCCAGAGCGGCTTCAGGGGCCGCGCCAACAGCCGCGGCACCTGCGAGCGCCGCAGAAAGTCCAGCACAAGGCTGCGGGGATGCTCGGCGGCCCGGGACTCCTCGACCCGGAACCGCTCCGACCAGGCGGTCACCGGCCGCCAGAACAGCACGTTGACGCCGATCACCAGGACGACCATCACCGCGATGGCGTTGCCCACCTTGCCCAGGTCCCCCTGGGCGATCGCGGCGGCGGCGTAGGACCCCATGCCGGGCAGCGCGAACTGGTGGTTGAGCACGGAGATGGACTCCGAAGCGGCCAGGAAGAACCAGGCTCCGCCGAAACTCATCATCCCGTTCCACACCAGCGGAATCACCCCGCTGGGCACGTCCAGCTGCCAGAACCGCTGCCACTTCGTCAGCCGCATCACCCGGGCCGCTTCGTCGAGTTCCCGCGGCTGGGAGACCAGCGAGGCGTGGAAGGCGAACGTCATGTTCCATGCCATCGCTGTGAAGATCGCGAAGATGGAGGCGCACTCCAGACCGAGCTCGGAACCCGGGAAGAGGCTGATGAACGCGGTGACCGTCACCGACAGGAATCCCAGGACGGGCACCGACTGCAGGATGTCCAGCACCGGCAGCAGGACTTTGTCCGCCCTGCGCAGCCGCGCCGCCGCCGTGGCGTACACAAAGGTGAACAGCACCGACGCGAGGAGAGCGACGAACATGCGCAGCAGGGACCGCACCGCGTAGAAGGGCAGGTTCGACGGATCCGTCGACACCGCCTTGGGCGCCGTATTCGGCAGAAACGGCGCGTTGAGCGACGGAGCCAGCCGCAACAGCCCGTACAACAGTGCGACCAGAGCCGCCGCGACCACCAAGTCGACCCACCGCGACGGCGGCCGCCGCCATACTCTCCGGGAAGGGAATCCGCTCGTATCCGCCATCAGTCACCTCCGTGCTCTCCCGGCACGCCCGTTCCGGTCAGGAGATCACGCCAGGCAGAATTCCTGCCGCACCTCGGCTGCCAACACGTACGTGGCCGGCGGGGTGGCCCCGGTTCCGACGAGTTGGGGTGAGCCGGCCGTCCAAGGGGCCGGTCCGCTCCTTGCCGTGTCGTCCGGCGCCCGCATGCGCCCCGGCCGGGAGGAGGCGAGAGACATGGATGGCAGCAGTTGCAGCAGTCCGGGCCACAGTCGGCCCCGTATCCGTAAGTCTTCGCCGGCCTCCGCCGCTCGGTGACCGGAACAGCCGCACTGGAACGCCTGGTGGTCCGCCCAAACCCGCCAGGAGCCGTGAAAGCCCCTGTATTGCACGCCCCTTGACGGGGCCGGGCAGTCGGGCCCCCGCCTGTCATGAGCGTCGGATGGGCATGACGGAGCGGCGGCTCGAGGACAAAGGGCACCCGGTCACCTGGGAGGACGGCCTCCCCGGATTCGACCGCCTCCAGACCTTCGACAAGGTCGGCAACCGCCTTGCGTTCCTGGAGCCGTGCGACCCTTCCTGAAACCCTGGCCTTGCCCGGATGGCCTCCGGGTTGCCCGGCGCGGAGCCACGCTGCGGTGTGCTCCGCGCCGGAACCGTGGTCCGGCCGTCAGTGGGATATCTGCACGACCGGCCGCACCGTGTCCGCCAGTCGGGACAGCAGCCGCTCGGCGGGCGGCAGCAGCCAGGGGGCGAGCGCGGCGGTGCCGATCGCCGCGCCGACTCCCGTCCAGGCCACGGGTCCCAGCGGTGTGCAGCCGAAGAAGTGGCTGACCACCGGGGTCTGGACGATGCCGGCAAGGACGAGGGCGGAGCCGACCGCGGTCGCCACGACCAGCGGGCTGCGCCGCCGGCCTTTGATGGTCTGGGTGAGCTGGGCTCCCACCACACCGCACAGGGCCATGGTGCTGGTGCGCCGTGCCGAGCCCGGGGTGAGGCGGCCGATCAGCCATGCCGTCGTCGCACCGAGCCCGGTGACCACGCCGCGTCGGCGGATCTGGTGGGTCAGCGGGGCGCCGAGGACGGCGGTGCCCACCGGTGAGGCGCCGGGCGGGAGCGCTTCCTCGCCCGGCTCCGCGTCCTGCGGCGTGACCGCGACCGCCATGGCAGGGAACATGTCGGTGAGCAGGTTGACCAGCAGCAACTGCCGTGTGGACAGCGGCGATGCGCCATCCAGCAGCGTGCCGAGCACGGTGAAGCCCACCTCGCCGAAGTTGCCGCCGATCAGGATGCTGATGGCATCGGCCACACTGCGCCACAGGGCCCGGCCCTCCGCCACCGCGTCGACCAGGACGGACAGTTCGTCGCCGGTGACGACCAGATCCGCCGCATTGCGGGCCGCGGCGGACCCGCGGGCCGCTATCCCGATGCCCACATCTGCGGCGCGGATGGCGGCCGCGTCGTTCGCGCCGTCGCCCACCATGGCCACCACGCGCCCGGCCTCCCGGAGCGCCTCGATCACCTGGAGCTTCTGTTCCGGTGCGACGCGCGCCACCACACCGCAGTCCCGCAGGAGTTCGGCCCTCCCCGCCCGGTCGACGGCGGCCAGCCGGTGACCGGTGACCACCTTGACGTCCTCCGGCCAGCCCAGGGCCGCCGCCACGGCCCTGGCGGTCTGCGGGTGGTCGCCGGTCAGGACCACGGGCCGCACCCCGGCCCGGCGCAGCCCGGCCACCAGGGGAGCCGCATCGGCCCGCGGGGTGTCCGCCAGCGCCACGAAACCCAGCAACTCCAGCTCCCGGAAGGGCTTGTCCAGCACGTCGGACACCTCGTCCGGCCGGAGCCGGTGCCGGGCGACGGCCAGGACACGCAGTCCCCGTCCTGCCAGGGACTGCGCGCTCTCCTCCGCGTCGGCGGGGACGTCCGTGCAGCACGGCAGCACGACCTCCGGCGCGCCCTTGACCACCAGCAGGTCCGCGTCGCCGTCCGCGGTGTGTCCCACGGCTGCCGCGTAGCCGCGGCTGGCCTCGAAGGGCTGGGCGACGGTCTCGCTCCAGTCCGGGTCGTCCCCGGCCGCGGCCAGGACGGCCTCGTCGGTGGCGTGCGCGTGTGCGCCCGTCCCGTCGGGGTGCGGGCACGTGCGGGCCGCGGCCTGCAACACCGCGGCGGCTTCGGGTTCGTCGGCGGCGTGGACGGTGCCCCGGGCGGTGACCAGGTGGACGACGTGCAGGCGGTTCTCGGTCAGGGTGCCGGTCTTGTCGAAGCAGATGGTGTCGATCCGGCCCAGCGCCTCCAGGGTGCGGGGAGTACGGACCAGGATCCCGTGCCGACTGAGCCTGCGGGCGGCGGCCATCTGCGCGACCGTCGCCACCAGCGGGAGGCCTTCCGGGACCGCGGCCACGGCAACTGCCACGCCCCCGCCGACGGCTTCGCGCACCGGCCGTCCGCGCAGCAGGGACAGGGCCGTGACGGCCACCCCGCCGGCGAGGGTGAGCGGCAGCACCTTCTTCGTGAGCTCCTGCAGCCGTGCCTGCACCCCTTCGGCGGCCGGGGTCCGGGACGCCAGCGACGCGGCCCGTCCGGCCTGGGTCTGGTCGCCTGTGCCCACCACGACGGCCCGGCCGCAGCCTGCGACCACGGTGGTGCCCTCGTAGACCATGCAACTGCGGTCCGCCACCGCCGCACCGGGTGTGGCGGCCACCCGCTTGCCGGCCGGCAACGACTCGCCCGTCAGGGCGGATTCGTCCACCTCCAGATCGGCGGCCTCCAGCAGCCGGGCATCGGCCGGCACCACGTCGCCGGTGGTCAGTTCGACCACGTCGCCGGGAGCCAGCCGGGCGGCGTCGACGACCGCCGTCGTCCCCGCCCGGGCATGGGTGACGCGCCGCGCCGTCTGCCGCTGTCCCGCCGAGAGCTCTTCCAGGGCGCGCTCGGCACGCAGCCGCTGCACCCCGCCCACCACGGCGTTCATCCCCAACGCGCCGGAGACCAGCAGCGCGTCGACGCCGGAGCCGAGAACGGCCGAAGCGGCCGCTCCGACGGCGAGCACGGGGGTGAGGGGGTCGTCGAGCTCGGCCCGCACGGCCGTGAACAAGGACACCGCCGTGCGCGCCGGGGCGAAGACCGGCAGCCCGGTCGCGGCCTGCGCACTTCCGCGCAGCCGGGACAGCACGGTGGGGGCGGTCCGGGGCATGCTCGCCAGCCGGGACAGTGCCTCGGCGGGCTGCAGGGCGTGCCACGGTACGCGCGGTGCCGGACGGGGCGCCCTGCGGCCGGCGGTGGCGTACGCGGCCCGCCAGCCCGTGAACAGGGCCCCGCCGGCAGCGACGTTGACAGGGCTGAGCCGGATCCCGGCCGGCAGCGGCATGCGCCGGGCCGGCGAGCCTCCCGTGACGACCAGGAGCCCGGACAGCGCCGCACCCGACTGGGCGAGGACCTTGGAGCGGCTGCCGACGGCCCGCGCGGCGGGAGCGGCCGTCAGCAGCCGCCACACCCCCTCCAGCCCGTTCAGCGCGAGGACATCGGCATCCCAGATCACCGCGCTGCACTCGTCGGTGAGGGATACGGCGAGGTCGCCGGCCAGCAGCCCGGCGAGTGTCCCGTGATCCCCGGCGTCATCCTGGCCGATGCGCGTGATGGTCATGACGACCTTGCCGCTCTCCTGCAGCTCCCGCACGACGTCGGCCAGGGGCCGTTCCGGGGCGACGACGGTGTCGGCCAGTGCCGCGAAGTCGCCGAGCGAAGGATCGTCCATCATCACGACGTTCAGGTCGGCCCGGCGCGCCGCGTCCAGTACCGCCTCGGCGCGCGGGTCGAGCTCCCAGCCGACCAGCACGGTGCCGACGTCCTCACCGTCGGCGGATGCGAGCATCGAGCCGGTGTTTGCCGTGTCGTCGCCGGATGCCGAACGCAGGCTCACCGCAGGCGGGTTGACGCCCCCTGCCGCGCCCTCGGCACCGCGCAGTGCCGCGGTCGCCGCGTGCCAGAGCCGGTCGTGGTCCCACGACGACGATGCGCCGGGCTCGACGTCGAGGACCACCCGCCGCCGGCCGTGCAGCGCGCGGGGGTGCAGAACGACCGTGTCCACGAGCTGCAGTTGACGCAGGCGCCCGACGTTCCGGACCAGCGCGTCGCCCTGGGCCAGGACGCTGCTCAGGGCGGCGGTGAAGGCCGCCGGGCCGTAGCGTGCCGCCTTGGGCGATCCGGCCAGGACCGCCTCCGCGGCACCGGCCGTGCTGCGGGTGAACACCAGTGATGCCGCCGCGCCCACCAGGCTGCCGGTGACCGCGGCGTCGGCGTACTCCTCGCCCGGATCCGGCCGGAGCGGCGGCCTGGGCACCCCGGCTCCGGACAGGCTCGTGCGGTCCGGAGCGCAGACGCTGTCGTGGGCGGCGTCGAACGCCGCGGCCCGGGCCAGCGCCTCGGCCAACTGGCCCGTGCGCAAGGCCCCGTCCAGCATGAGGGTCGTCGGTGACTGCCCCAGCGCGTGCGTCGCGGCATAGACCGCAGCCAGCACCGTGTCGGCCCCGGCCGCGCCGAGTCGGCGGCGCAGCACGCCGCGTACCCGGGAGTCCTCCCGCAGCAGCGTCACCGCCGCCGTGAGCAGCCGCGGAGACTTCCGCAGACGCATCACGCGCGCCGTCAGTGCCGTGGCGATGCCCGCGGCATCACAGGCCAGGAGCACAGCGGCGGTGCGCACATCGGCTGTGCTCCCCGGATGCGGAAGGCCGGGCTCCTCCTTGCCGGCTGCGTGCTCGAGTCCGTACCGGGCGGCGAGTTTCTCCGCCCGGCGCTCGACCGCGTCGAGTACGTCCTGCTCGGCCACCTGCACCACCAGCCGGGACAGACCGCCGTCCCAGTAGGCGAGGAGCACGTCGGGATGCTCCAGCAGCACAGCGGCCACCTTCTGCGCGGCGGCCCTCGGCCGCGACGCCCCGGCGGCGGTGGCTCCGGGGCGCGGGCGCAGCGGCAGCTGGATCCGGTTCCCTGCACGCCAGTGACCGTCGCCGGGCGCCAGTGCGTTACGGGTCACCCGGGCCACCCGCACGGCTGTCGCCGATACCTCGGCCGCCCCGCTTGCCGCGGTGTGCACTCCGGCCGACGCCAGCTCGCCCGCCCCGTGCCACAGTGCGCGGGGCGAGGGAGCGAGGCGGCTCACGGCCCGGGCCGGAGCGGTGACGATCGAGCCGAGTCCGGCCACGGGCAAGCCTGTCAGCAAACGCAGAACCACTGTCCTACTCTCACGAGATGTGCGCACCGGGCATGGCCACGGTGCGGAGATGGCAACTGCTGTGCCCGGGACGGCCGGGCGGCCGGGCGGGCAACAGCTGATGCCGACGGTCAGTCAGTCGGCCGCCCGGTCCGAGGGCGTTCCGGTGTCGATCGGCACCGGGCCGTCGCCCCGGCCGTCCTCCGTGGGCGATGAGGCCTTGGATGCGTCCTTCATCTGCTTCGGGGCAGTGGCGGCACCCGCAGGCGAGCCCTGCTCCCGGCCGGTCGGCGCGGCCTCCGCCCCGCCGCTTGCGGGACGCTGCTGCGTCAGCCACACCACCGCGGCACCCGCGGCCGCAACCGGCCACTCGACAATGCCGGCGGCCCCCAGAACGCCCACACCGGCATACACCGCGGCCCGGCGCGCCCGGGGAGAGACCGAACCGACCACGTCCAGCGTCCCGTTCACGGCCTCCTTGACCAGGCCGGTACCGGGGACGTGGTCCACCACTGCCTGAACCGCCCCCAACACCCCTGACCGGCCCGCCGTGTGCGATGAAGACGAAGGTCGTATATCGGCCGGTATATCGGCGCCCTCACTCATGGAATCTCCTGTTCCGAATACGGACATGGTTCCGATGCGAAGCGGTCCATCGGTGTTCACCTGTACCGTCGTGCGTTTCCCTAAACGTCGCTTGACAGGCGCCGTGCATCTTCGTGATTCTCGAAGCAGCAGCACCTCGTTGGGCGAGGCTTCTGCGCGGACACAGGCCACTGACCCCGAACGTCGAGAGACGCCCCGGGTCAGGACAGCTCACTCCGGATTAAGGGGTGCGCCCAAGTGGCTGCCCGGCCAGGCAGTTCGGCCGGGAATACGCCGTGCAGTGCTGAAGCCGTGACGAGAGAGGTGCCTTCCCGCGTCGCGGAGGCTCCTCGGCCCATGTCCGGCACCCTCGAGTGCCCAGGCCGCGAGGAGGTGAGGGGCTTGAGTCCCTGGCATAGTCCGGAGCCCGCTTCCGGCCCGACCCGCCCGTCACCACTCACCCGTCGCTGACGCTCCGGCCGACTTCCGCGTACCGGCCCTGCCCGCACGAGGCTCCCGGCCGCGCTGCGCCGTTGTTCCGTGCGTGCGTCCGCGACCGGGTCCGTCCTGCCCGGAGACCGCTGTGCGCATCCAACTGACATGGCCGAACGCTGCCGACACCTGCCTCACCCTCACCATCCCCCTGCCCGACGTCACCACCGGATCGTCCCGCCCGGCCCTGCGAAGGATCGTGGGGTACGCCGGGCCGGTCCTCGCCGCCGCGGCCGACGCCGCCGGTGCGGGGCTCCTCGCCCGCCTGGCGCTCCCGTTGGCCGTCCACTTCGTGGAGCAGGCACTCGACAGCCCGGTGCGGGATCCGCACGGCGGTCCGGCCCGTCCGCCGGTGCCTGTGGGGGCTCCGGCCTGACCGGGGCGACCAGGCTCTTCAACCCGCCTGGCGAGTCCGGGGCGTTGGCTGCGCGTCCTTGCCGATACCGCCGCCCCGCTGCTGGTCGCGGGTTCGTGTCATCGGCGGGTTGCCCGGCGTGCGAGGTGCCTGGTGATGCGGTGGGCGGCGAATGCGGTGCCCGCGACGAAGCGCAGCATGGGTCCGAAGGTGGGTGCTGCGAGTGCGCCGGTGAAGTACAGGCCGGGGACGGTGGATTCGAAGGCGCCGGTCAGGCGTGGGGCGCTGGAGCCGGGTATGCGGGCGATGGCTGTGCGCAGGGGCGGGGGGAGGAAGGGCAGGGCGTCGATGTCGATGCGGTAGCCGGTGGCGGCCAGGACATGGCCGGCGGTGAACTCGCGCAGACCGTCTTCCTCGCCGGTCAGCTGCAAATGCACCTGGCCGTCGGTGAGATGGGCCTGGCTGATGCGGCAGTGGGTGTGGAGAGGGACGATGCCGTCGACGCGTTCACGCAGCCACCAGCCGCCGGAGGGGCCGAGCGCGCGGCGGTGGACCAGGAGGCGGGCGGGCGCGGGCAGGTGGCGCACGGTCTGCGGGGCGCGGCACAGTGCGGCCAGGGTCCAGCCGCTGCCGAGCGGGGAGGCGGGACGGGCCAGGCGGTTGACGAGGGGCCGGTGGAGCACCGGGGTGGTTCCCCAGCGCACTGTGCCGGAGCGGATGAGGACGTGGGGGTGGGCGCCGGCTTCGTGGAGCAGGGCGGCGCTTTCCAAAGCCGACTGTCCGCCGCCGATCACGGCCACACGTTGCCCGGCGTAGCGGGAGAGGTCGGTGTGGTGGCTGGTGTGGGACAACACCGCATCGGCTCCCGGTCCTTGAGGTGCCAGGTGCAGCAGGTTCCGGGGGATGTGGGCCATGGGCCGAAGACCGGTGGCGACGACGACGGCCGAGGCCGGTACGGGTTCTCCGTCGTCCAGGTGCACGGTGAAGCCGTCGGGGGCGCGCTCGAGGGAGGTCACCTGCCGTGCGGTGACGTCGCCGACGAACCGGTCGGTGAACCACATGCCGTAGGCGGTGAACACCTCGCACGGGATGGGTGTGAGCTCGGTCAGCTCCGGCTCGCCCCGCTCCCGGCGGAAGTCCGCCAGCCGCCCGTCCGGCATGGGGGCCGACAAGTCGGTCGCGGCAGGGGTGGACTTGAGGAACATGCCGGTGGCCATCGCGTGGCGCCAGCTGCCCATGACCTCCCCGAACACCCGCACGTCCACTCCGGCGGCCCGCAGATGCGCCGCCACCGACAGCCCGTAGGGCCCGGCACCGATCACCACCACCGCCCGGCCCCGCCCGCCGGCCTGCCTCGTGGCCGGGGCGGTGCCCTGCTGTGGAATCGACTGCGTCATCCATCCCCCCGTTCGATGGCGCGCGCACAGGGCCGGAGCACGCCGGGCAGGGCCCCAGGGCCTTGCGCACCGGCGCCCGCACGCTCCTGAATTCCCCGGGCACCAGTCTGCCCCACCACCAAGATCGGCACGCGAAGCGGACGAGACCCGGCGAAAACCGCCACCCCGTTCCACGGTCCGCAGCACAAGGCGCGGCCAAGGACGGGCACCACCATGGGCATGGATGAACCGGGGGGACGGACCCGACGCCGGTGGGCTTACAGTACGGGGCGAGCACCGCGCCGGCAGGCGAGCACGACGAGCCGCCGGCCACCTGACCCGGGCTCCGGAGCCCGACCACCGGACGGAGAGGAAAGACGTGTTCCGGCACTACGACTGCCGCGAGGATTCCGAGCACACCACAGGGCTGGAGGATGCCGCTGCTGCCGTGCGCCGCGGTGAGCTGGTGGTGTTGCCCACCGACACCGTCTACGGCGTCGGCGCCGACGCCTTCGACCCCGAAGCGGTCGGGCGTGTGCTCCGGGCGAAGGGGCGGGGCCGGTCCATGCCGTCACCGGTGCTCGTCGGTTCCGCGGACGCCCTGGACGGACTGCTCCCCGACGTTCCCCGGCGGGCGCGGGAGCTGATCGAGGCGTTCTGGCCCGGCGGACTGACCCTGGTCGCCCGGTACTCGCCCTCGCTGACGTGGGACCTGGGCGAGACCCATGGCACGGTCGCTCTGCGCATGCCGGCGCACCCGGTCGCCCTCGACCTGCTCAACCGGACCGGCCCGCTGGCCGTTTCCAGCGCCAACCTCACCGGACAGCCCTCCCCGCAGACGTGCGGGGACGCCGAGAAGATGCTCGGTGACACCGTCGCCGTCTACCTCGACGCAGGCCCGACCCCGGCCGATGTGCCGTCCTCGATCGTGGACATCACCGGCACGACCCCCCGACTGCTGCGCGCCGGTGCCATCAGCGCCGAGCGGCTCCGCAAGATCGTGCCCGACCTGACGGAAAGCATCTGACCGCGCGGCGGTCCGCGGCGTCCGCCGGTCTGCGGGCGGTTGCGGCCTAGCCGACGGTCACATCGAGGCCGTGGGCCGCCACCAGGCGGGCGCTGCCGTCGTCCAGGCGGTAGCACAGGCCCACCACCGCGGCACGGCCGTCGGCGACGCGGTCGGCCAGCACCCGGGAACGCTCCAGCAGCCGATCCACCGTGTGCCGTACGTGCTCCGCCAGAATCTCGTCGGGCTCCACGCGTCCGGCGGCCCGCGCCGCGAGCACGCTGGGGGTCACGCGCTCGACCACGTCGCGCACATAACCGGCCGGGGCCACGCCGTCCTCCAGGACGGCACAGGCAGCCGCCACCGCACCGCACGAGTCGTGGCCGAGGACCACCACCAGCGGGCAGTCCAGCAGGTCCACCCCGTACTCGATGCTGCCGAGCACCTCCGCACCTATGACGTGGCCCGCGGTGCGCACCACGAAGAGGTCGCCCAGCCCGCGGTCGAAGATGATCTCGGCGGCCAGCCGGGAATCGGAGCACCCGAACAGCACGGCGAAAGGCCGCTGGACCGGTGCGGTCTCGGCGCGGCGGGCGGCGTCCTGGTTCGGGTGCTCGGGCGTACCCTCGACGAATCGCCGGTTGCCGGCCAGCAGCAGGTCGAAGGCTTCGCGGGGGGTCATGGGCTGGGAGTCGATCATAGGAGCAGACTACGGCCCGGCTCCGGCCGGACTCCGTCCGGTCTCCCTGCGGACCGGCGTCACCGGGATCACCGGCATCACCGCCGGCCGGCGGAGACCGGCTTGAGCCGGGCGCCTGGGGACTGTCAGCCCGTGGTGGCCAGTTGAGCGATCCGGACGACGACGAGCACGACGGCCACGACCAAATATCCGCGCAGGGTGAGACGAAGGCCGAGGTCGCCATGATCGCCACCGCCCCGGCCATGACCACCGCGATGCCGATCCACAGGTCGGCGCGCTCGTAGCGGATCCAGCGCGGGGTGATCCGCTGACGAGTGGGGATTGTCGCGGTACGCCCGAACCATGAGGTATCCGCAAATTCGCCGCCGGACGGGACAACACTGTGGTGGCCGGGCAACTACGCGTCAGCGTGCGGTCGGTGCAGCGGTGGCGCCGCTCGTGGCACGACGGCGGCCGGCAGGCCCTGCAGTCCAGGGGTTCGCCGGGCCGCCCCGAGCTGAGCGAGGCCCTGTTCGCGGTGCTGGAACAGGGGCTGGGCACCGAACGGGGGCCGACGGCAAGAGCATTGCTCCGCCGTCAGCCGCGGTCGCCGGGTCAGCCGACGAAGTCCTGCGCCCACCAGTAGGTGCCGTTCGCATCGATCACGAGCCCGACGCCGGTGTACGCGTAGTCGCCCAGCATGATGTCGCGGTGCTTCTGATCACCGATCCACGCCTGCACGACGGACTGCGCGTCCGTCCAGAAGCCGTGGGCACCTGCGGCGTTCTCCCCGGTCGCGCCCGGCTGACGGGAGTAACCGTACTGCTTGAGCCGGGCGTTGAAGGTGCCGTCGTAGGTCCAGTGGCCCTGCTGCTGCCGGCGGGCCTCCTCGTCGGCCTCGTCCTGTGCGGTGTGCTCCACGGCGGAGTCGTACGTGAGCGCCGCCTTGCCGTTCTGCGCACGGTAGTCGTTGACCAGCTGCATCACCTGCTTCTTCAGCTCGTCGACCGACGGGCGGCCGCTGCTCCCGGTGGGGAAGTTCCACACCTGGGCCGGCGAGTAGTTGCAGGAGTAGATCTGCAGCGGGGTGCCGTCGGCCGTGCTGCTGCCGGGGACGTCCAGGCATTTGTTGGACCGGGGGTTGAGCAGGGCGCCGCCCTCGACCCGGACCCACGTCTGGGCACCGCTGCCGTTGCAGTCCCACAGCCGGACGGGCGTGCGGTCGGCGGTGCCGCCGGAGGCGACGTCCAGGCACTTGCCGAACGCGACGAGCGGCGAGCCGGCCCGGCCGGGCTCATACGAGTAGGTCCACTTCTGGGAGTCGGTGCCGTTGCAGCGGTAGAGCTGCACGGGGGTGCCGCTGTCCGTCCTGCCGCCGCGGACGTCGAGGCACTTGCCGCCGATCCCGGTGACCGGGCCCGTCGCATCCGCCGCTTGCGCCGCGGCCGGCATGGCGGTGACGGCTGCTGCGGCCAGCGCCAGAGTGGCCCATATATGCGACTTCTTCAGTTGTCTCTTCATGACGCCCGTCCTCTTTCTCGCTTCTCGGTTTCCTCCGGTGCGAGTGAGGAGGCTAAGGACGGAACTTCAACAAACGGTCAACACTCCGCGGCGGGCCCGGATGCCGCCGTGCTCGCACCGGCAGGCACACTGGGCCCGTACGCACGAGCCTCATCAGCAAGGAGCGAACATGTCCTTCCACGACGTCGAGATCGACGCCCTCCAGGGCGGCCCGGCGGACCTGGCCCAGTACCGCGGCAAGGCCGTCCTGGTCGTCAACGTGGCCTCCCGGTGCGGGCTGACCCCGCAGTACGCCGCACTGGAGAAGCTCCACGAGCACTACGCCCCGCGCGGGTTCACCGTCCTCGGCGTGCCCTGCAACCAGTTCATGGGCCAGGAGCCGGGCAGCGCCGAGGAGATCGCCGCCTTCTGCTCGGCCACCTACGGGATCACCTTCCCGATGACGGAGAAGACCGACGTCAACGGCGAGCACCGGCACCGGCTGTACGCCGGACTCGTGGACACGCCGGACGCCGAGGGGCACAGCGGGGACATCCGCTGGAACTTCGAGAAGTTCCTCATCGCCCCCGACGGCACCGTCACCGCCCGCTTCGGCCCCCGCACGGAACCCGACGCGCCCGAGGTGACCGCCGCGATCGAGGCGGTGCTGCCGGCCTGACGCCTCGGGCCGTCCACCTCAGGCCGTCACGGGTTGGCCGTCACCTCGAAGCCCGCGCCGAAGATGTTGTGCGCGGGATCGGCGGCCTCGCGGGCACGCAGGTCGGCGAGGATGTTCGCCGAGCTGGTGTAGTTGAAGGGCGGCAGCTGGAGCGTGATCGCCTTGGTGATGCCGGCCCAGGGGCCCGCGGCCTGGAAGTTGTTGGCCTGGGACGGGAGGTCGGTGCCCGGGACGTGCCAGATGACCGGTCCGCCCGAGTCGCCCGCCTTGTTGGGCGCGGGCGCGCGGTAGATGCCGTTGTCGTTGTTCATGACGGTGCCGTACCAGACGCCTGTCTGGCCCGAGGTGATGATCTCGTTGTTGCCGGTGGTGAGCAGCCGCTCGTTGTCGAGCGCGGGCTTGAGGGCGTTCGGACTGACCGGCCCCTGCGGGTACTTCACCTCGCCGGTCTGCTTCAGGTAGGGGCCCTGGGAGGAGAGCGTCACCTGCGGGAGCAGCTCGATGACCATGTAGTCCTTGGTGGCGTGTCCCGTCTGCGAGCCCTCGGGGTCCTTGAAGTAGCGGACGTAGCCGATCGGGCCGTATCCGATGTCCTGCCGGTGGTAGACGGGGGCGACGTTCTCCGGAATCTCGCGGTCCGCGTACTTCTTGCCCGGGTCGCCCAGGCAGTGGCCCGCCGAGATGGCTATGTGGCGCTGGTGGTCGTCCGTGCCCACGGCGCCGATGGTGCAGAAGAGGTTGGGCGCGTCGGGGCCGAAGGCGATCTGCATGCCGTTGTAGACGCGCTTGCCGGGGGTGTCCTGGCCGGTGCGCGTCTCGGCCTGCGCGGTGCCCGCTCCTGCGGCCGCGGTGAGCGCGAGGGCCAGGGCGAGGCCGCATAATCTCCTGATCATGTGTGGTTCCCTTCGGTGATCGCTGCCTGCTTGTCGATCACAACTCACACCATCACCAGGTGTTTTGTCCAGACCAACAGGGAGTGACCTTCCTCCGCCCCGGATGCCCCGGATGCCGGGACCGGCCGGTCGGGGTCACACTGGCCGTGACATGAGCGACCACTCCCCCACCACCCCGCCGGACGGCCCCCGCAACGGGCCGCCCGTCTCCGGCCGGGAGTTCGACGTGCTCTTCGACGAGGTCCGCACGTGGGGCCGCTGGGCGGATGCCGGCCGGGGGGCCTGGAACCGGGTGACCGCCGGGCATGTCCGTACCGCCGTGTCGCTCGTGCGGTCCGGGACCGTCGTGGCGCTGGGGCGGCCGTGGGACACCGTGCCGGGGCCGGACAACGCCAAGCCCGCCCTGCACTTCATGTCCGACCTCGGTGACGTCGAGGCTCCCGAGCCCTCCGCCCACAAGGACTTCATCGGCGCCGACTACCACGGCAAGGCGGTCAGTCATCTGGATGCGCCCGCTCATATCGCCTATCGCGGGCGGCTGTACGGGGGCGGCGCGGCGCGGGAGCTCGTCGGTGCCGGGGGCGCCCGCTTCGGGGACGTCGCGGCGCTCGGGCCCCTGGTGACGAGGGGGGTGCTGCTGGATCTTCCGGCGGTGCTGGGAACGGAGTGGCTGGAGCCCGGCCGCGCCGTGCACGCCGCGGACGTCCTCGCGGCGGAGGAGGCGCTGGGCGTGACGGTCGGCGAGGGCGACGCGGTGCTGCTGCGGGTCGGCCGGTTCCGCCGGCGCCGGGAGCTGGGCGCCTGGGACCCCGGCGAGGCGTGCGCGGGTTTCCACGTGGGCGCGGTGCCTCTGCTGGCCGGGCGGGGCGTCGCGCTGCTCGGCAGCGACGGCGACAGCGATGTGCGGCCTTCGCCGGTCGAGGGCGTGCATTCCCCGGTGCACGCCCTCGCCCTCGCCGCGATGGGTGTCCCGCTGCTGGACAACCTCGACCTGGAGGCGCTCTCCGCGGCCTGCGCCGAGGCGGGCCGTTACGCGTTCCTGCTGGTCGTGGCACCGCTGAACATTCCGGGCGGCACGGGCTCGCCCGTCGGCCCGGTGGCGGTCCTATGAGGCGGCGGCTGCTGCCGACGATGCCGCTATATGGACAAAGTTCTAAAATGGAACATTGCAACTGCTCCGACGCACGAGTGGCCATGGCCGCACGTACGGATGACGGGTGAGGGAAGTGATCCGGATGGGGCTCGTGGCAGACGACGTCGGCCCCGCACTCGCGCGTGAGCAGTTCCTTCTCGACGGGACGGCGGGGAAGGGCGTACGCGACCTGATCCTCGGCTCCTGGGAGCGCAGCCGGTCCCTGGGGCTCTCGCCGGACGGCTGCGAGCTCCCCTACACACAGGACCTCGACCTGGACGGCCGTCTCGTCCTCGCGGCCGGACCCGTGCTGGACCGGCTGCAGGCCAGGTTCGCGGGTACGAACATGAACGTGTCCCTGGCCGACGCGCGCGGCGCGGTGCTCCAACGCCGGTTCGGGGACCCGTCGTTGGTCCGGCGCCTGGATCCGATCCAGAGCGTCCCGGGCTTCGTGTTCGCGGAGAAGTACGGCGGGACCAACGGCATCGGGCTGGCCCTCGCGGAGCGGCGGCTGATCAACGTCTACGGGGCCGAGCACTTCGCCGAACGGTCGCAGTCCAACGCCTGTTCGGCGATACCCATCCGGGACCCGCTCAACGGGTGCATCGAGGGGGTGCTGTGCTTCGGCTATCCGCGCACCGACGCGGATGTGGCGCTGGACGTCGTGATCAGCAGGGCGGCCGAGGCCATCGAACGGCGGCTGCTGGAGCAGAGTTCGGCACGCGAACGCGCCCTGCTGCAGGCGTACTTCGACATCGGCCGCCGGGTGCCGGCCGGCGAGCGGCAGCCGGACAGGCTGGTCACCGGCTCGCTGGACTGGCGCGACCGGCTGGTCCTGGAGGAGAAGGCGACCGAGCTGATCTCCTCGGCGCAGCGGGCCGCCGTCGAGGTGCCGCTGCCCAGCGGGCGGCGGATCGCCCTGGTGAGCCGGCCTGTGATCAGCGCCTCCGGGGTGGAGGGCGTGGTCGTCGAGGCGGTGCTCCCCACAGGGCACCAACGGCTCGCCGTCACCGCCGAGTCCGCGATGCCGCCCGGTTTCGTGGCACAGCAGGCGCTGTCCGATGCCGTCCCGCTGCGCGGGCGTCCGCCCGCCCCGGCTCCCGTCGCCGGCCCGTCCGCCACCGGGCCCGGGCAGGCGGCGGGCGGGCTGGTGATGGTCGGCGAGCCCGGGGTGGGACGGTTCGCCGTGGCGGCCCGGCGCCGTCTGGAACTGCTGTCGGAGGCCAGCACCCGCATCGGCACCACCCTGGACGTGACCCGTACCGCGCAGGAGCTGGCCGAGATGGCCGTACCGCGCCTGGCCGACTACGTCACGATCGACCTTCCCGAGGCCGTCCTGCGCGGCGACGAGCCGGCCGACCCCGCGAAGGATCTGCACCGGACGGTGGTGCACGGCATCCGCGACGACTGCCCCTTCTACCCCGTCGGCGAGCGGGTCCATCTCCAGCCGACCACCCCGCAGCTGCGCTGCCTGACCGGCGGGCGGACCGTCCTGGAGCCCGACCTGCGGACCGCCCCGGGCTGGATCTCCCAGAGCCGCGTGAACGCCCAGCGCATCCTGGCCCACAACGTCCACTCCCTCATCGCCGTCCCGCTCCTGGCCCGCGGCATCGCCCTGGGCATCGCGAGCTTCTACCGTTCGCGCGACCCCTCCCCCTTCGGCGACGACGACCGTTCGCTCGCGCAGGAACTCGCCACGCGCGCCGCCATCTGCATCGACAACGCGCGCCGCTACACACGCGAGCACAGCATGGTGCTGGCCCTGCAACACAGCCTGCTGCCACAGGGGTTCCCCGAGCAGAACGCCGTCGAGGTGGCGCACCGCTACCTGCCCGCCGAGTCCGGGGTGGGCGGTGACTGGTTCGACGTCATCCCCCTCTCCGGCACCCGTGTCGCCCTCGTGGTCGGCGATGTCGTCGGCCACGGGCTGCACGCCGCGGCCACCATGGGCCGGCTGCGCACCGCCGCGCGCAACTTCGCCGAGCTGGACCTGCCCCCGGACGAGGTCCTCACCCACCTCGACAACCTCGTGGGCCGCCTCGACCGGGAGGAGTGCGGCGACGCCCCCTTCTCCGGCATCACCGGGATCATCGGCGCGACCTGCCTGTACGTCATCTACGACCCGACGTCGCAGCAGTGCACCATGGCCCGTGCCGGGCACTGCCCGCCCGCCCTGGTCCGCCCCGACGGCACGGTGGTCTTCCCCGACCTGCCGGCCGGACCGCCCCTGGGGCTGGGCGGACTGCCCTTCGAGACCGCCGAGTTCGCCCTCCCGGAGGGCAGCCAGCTGGTGCTCTACACCGACGGCCTCGTCGAGGACCGCGACCGCGACTTCGACACGGCCATGGAGGAACTGCGCCGGGCCCTGGCCCACCCCGGCCGGCCGCCCGAGGAGACCTGCCAGGCGGTCGTGGAGGCCGTGATGCCCGAGCATCCCTCGGACGACATCGCCCTGCTCGTGGCCCGCACCCATGCCCTGGACCCGCACCGCATCGCCACCTGGGACCTGCCCGCCGACCCGGCGCTGGTCTCCTCCGTCCGTGCCGCCGTCACCCGGCGGCTGGCCGACTGGGGGCTGGAGGAGATCGGCTTCTCCGTCGAACTGCTGCTCAGCGAGCTGGTCACCAACGCCGTCCGGTACGGCACCGGCCCCGTCCAGGTGCGGCTGCTCTACGACCGCACCCTGATCTGCGAGGTCGCCGACGGCAGCAGCACCGCCCCGCACCTGCGGCACGCCGCCACCACCGACGAGGGCGGCCGCGGCCTGTTCCTCGTGGCGCAGCTCTCGCAGGCCTGGGGTACCCGCTACACCGCGGGCGGCAAGGTCATCTGGGCCGAGTGCCCGCTGGAGATGTCGGCGGGCGGGCCGGAGGCGGTCGAGCTCGCCTTCGACGACATCCCGGCGATCTGACGATTCGTCGTGCGCGACTGAGCGCCCCGTCAGGGGCGCGGGGAACTGCGCGACCGGCCCCCACCGGCCCGCAACCGACGCACCGCCCCTTACGGGGCGAAGATCCACGCGAAGCCCATAACATGTCGGGCATGAGGTATTCGGCACCTCTCGTCCGCATCCGCGGCCTCGGCAAGCGGTTCGGCGGCACCCTCGCCCTGGACGCGGTCGACCTCGACATCCGCTCCGGCAGCATCCTGGCCCTGCTCGGCCCCAACGGCGCCGGGAAGTCCACCCTCATCAAGGTGCTCGCGGGCATCCACCACGCCGACGAGGGCGAAGTGACCGTCGCCGGGCACCCGCTCGGCACCGAGGCGGCCTCGCGCACCATGTCCTTCATCCACCAGGACCTGGGCCTGGTGGAGTGGATGACGGTCGCCGAGAACATCGCCCTGGGCGCCGGATACCCGCGCCGCGCCGGTCTCGTCTCCTGGCGGCGGACCCGCAGGCAGTGCGCGCGGGCCCTGGGCATCGTCGCCGCGCACCTGGATCCCGGCACCCCGGTCGCCGAACTCTCCCGGGCCGAGCGCTCCCTGGTGGCCATCGCCCGTGCCCTGTGCACCGAGGCCGGGCTGATCGTCCTGGACGAGCCGACCGCGAGCCTCCCGGCCGCGGACTGCACCCGGCTCTTCGGCGTCCTGCACACCCTGCGCGACCACGGCCATGCCGTCGTCTTCGTCACCCACCGCATCGACGAAGTGCACCGGGTGGCCGACACCTTCGCGGTCCTGCGCGACGGCCGTCTCGTCCGCCACGGCCCGCTCGCCGGCTACCCCGCCGCCCGGCTGGTGCACGACATCGTGGGCCACGAACCGGCCCCCCACCGCACCACCGCCCCCGCCGCGGGACCGGCCGTCCTGAGCCTCGACGGCGTACGGACCGAGGACACCGGCCCGGTCTCGCTGCGGCTGCACGCAGGCGAGGTCCTGGGCCTGGTGGGCCTCACCGGCGCCGGGCACATGGCCCTCGGCCGCGCCCTCGCCGGCTGCCGGCCGCTCCTCGGCGGCCGGGCCCTGCTCGCAGGGCGGCCGTACCGGCCGGACACGGTCACCGCCGCGGTCGCCGCGGGCACCGGCTTCGTCAGCAGCCACCGGCAGGACGAGGGCTGCGCCGACGGGCTGACCGTCCGGGAGAACCTGCTGGCCAACCCGGGTGCGGGCGGCCCGCCGGGCGTGCACTGGATCGGTCCCGGGCCCGAACGGGCCCGCGCCACGGCCCTGATGGAGCAGTTCGCGGTGCACCCACGCGACACCGAGGCGCCGATCGGCACCCTGTCCGGGGGCAACCAGCAGAAGGTCATGATCGGCCGGTGGCTGCGGACGGGCCGGCGTCTGCTGATCCTGGAGGAGCCGACCGCGGGGGTGGACGTCGGTGCCAAGGCGGCCGTCTACCGCCTGCTCCAGGACGCACTCGACCGGGGCCTCGCCGTGCTGCTCGTCTCCAGCGACTTCGAGGAGGTGGCCACCGTGTGCCACAGGGCCCTGGTGTTCGTCCGCGGAAGCGTGCGGGCCGAGTTGAGCGGTGCCGGCCTCACCCCGGCCGCGCTCACCCGTGCCGCCTCCGCCATGACGCCCCTGACCGGGGCACCGGGATGACCCCTCTGCGCCCGCCCCGTTCCCCGCTGGGCCGCCGCTTCGGCCATCTCGTCGGCGCCTACGGCCTGGTGGCGCTCACCGTCCTGCTCTTCCTCGCCTTCTCCCTCGCCCTGCCGGACACCTTCCCCACGCTCGACAACGTCTCCGCCGTCCTGTCCAACCACTCCGTCCCCGCCGTCCTCGCACTCGGCGTGACACTCCCCATCGCCACCGGCAAGTTCGATCTGTCGATCGGCTACGGCCTCGGCCTGGCCCACGTCGTGACGATGCAACTCATCGTCGCCGAAGGCTGGTTGTGGCCGGTGACCTGTCTCGTGGTGCTGCTCGGCGGGGCGGTGGCCGGCACCGTCAACGGCCTCGTCGTCGCCTACGCGAGGATCGACTCCTTCATCGCCACCCTCGGCACCGGCAGCGTCATGTACGCCTTCACCGGCTGGATCACCGACGGGGCCCGCATCGTCCCCGGCCCGCACGGCCTGCCGGCCGCCTTCACGGATCTGTACGACTCACGCTTCCTCGGCCTGCCCGTCCCCGCCCTCTACGTCCTCGCCCTCACCGCCGTGCTGTGGGTGCTCCTGGAACGGCTGCCCCTCGGCCGGTACTTGTACGTCATCGGCTCCAACCCGCGCGCCGCCGAGCTGGTCGGCATCCCCACCCGGCGCTACGTCGTCCGGGCGTTCACCGGATCGGGGCTGGTCGTCGGCATCGCCGGTGTGCTGCTCGCGGCCCAGCAGCAGATCGGCAATCCGAGCGTCGGCATGGACTACCTGCTGCCCGCCTTCGTCGGCGCCCTGCTCGGCTCCACCGCGATCCGGCCCGGACGGGCCAACGCCCCGGGCACCCTCGTCGCCGTCACCGTCCTCGCCGTCGGCCTCGCCGGAATCGGCCAGCTCGGCGCCCAGTTCTGGGTCACGCCGCTGTTCAACGGCAGCACACTGCTCATCGCCGTCGGCCTGGCCGGCTACGCAGCCCGCCGGCAGCTGCAGCGACGACGGGCCCAGCCCTCCCGACCGGTGCCCGAACCGCCCGGGACCGCCTCGTGAGAACCGTCCGAATGGCCATGACCGCAGGGGCCGTTGCGGCAGTCCTCCTCACCGGCTGCGAGCGCGGTTCGTCGTCCCGCACGACGGGCACTCCGGCGAGCCCGACCAGGACCGGCTGCCCGGCCGCCCTCGCGAAGGCCGAAACGGCCGTCCGGCAGGCCGAGTCGGGCAGCGTCAGGTGGAACGGGCCCACCAGCGGCCCGGCGGCCGTGCCCGGCAGGACGATCGTCTACGTCGCCCAGACCATGACCAACCCCGGCGTCGCCGGAACGGCGAAGGGCGTGCAGGAAGCAGCACGGGCCATCGGCTGGACCGTCCGCGTGATCGACGGCCAGGGCACCCCCATCGGCATCCAGCAGGCCTTCAGCCAGGCCGTCACCCTGCGGCCCTCGGGCATCGTCATCGGCGGCTTCGACCCCCGGGCGACCTCCCGGCAGGTCGGGCAGGCGCAAGCCGGACACATCCCGCTCGTCGGGTGGCACGCGGTCGGCTCCCCCGGCCCGAGCGAGGACCCCGCCCTCTTCACCAACATCACCACCAAGGTCGACGACGTCGCCGCGATCAGCGCGGACTGGGTCGTCGCCCACTCCCGCGGCACCGCCGGGGTCGTCGTCTTCACCGACGCCTCCATCCCCTTCGCCCGCCACAAGTCCGAGCTGATCCGCAAGGGGCTGGCCGCCTGCAGCGGGGTGCGGCTCCTCGCGGAGGAGAACATCCCGCTCGCGGACACCAGCAGCCGCACCCCACAGGCGGTCTCCGCCCTCCTCGCACGTTTCCGCAGCACCTGGACCCACTCCGTCGCCATCAACGACGTCTACTTCGCCGACGCCGCCCCCGCCCTGCGGGCCGAGCGGAGGAAGGGATCCGGACCGCCCTTCAACATCGGTGCGGGCGACGGCGACCCCTCCGCCTTCGAGCGCATCAACAACCGGCAGTTCCAGGCGGCCACCGTCCCCGAGCCGCTCTCCGCGCAGGGGTGGCAGATCGTCGACGAGCTCAACCGCGCCTTCGCCGGCCGCCCGGCCAGCGGATACGTCACCCCCGTCCACATCGCCACCGCGGCGGACACCGACGGCGCCACGAGCTGGGACCCGCCCGGGTACCGCACGGCGTACCGGGCGGTCTGGGGCAGATGAGGCGCGGCGGGCGGGGCGTACCCATACGGCCGTCCCACGGCTGGCAGCCATGATCGGGGCCGGGGATCCTGGAGCGTGCGTGGGGTTCGGCACCGAGGATCGGGAGCGGGCACGTGAAGGCACCGGGTGCAGGGCTCACCGGCGTGCTGCGCTGGTTCCTGCGCCACCTGCAGATCGTGCCCGTCCTGCTGCTGGTGGGCGGGGTCCTCATCGACCTCAACACGCCTCCGCACTTCAGCGCGGAGGCCTTCTACACGGCCGCGCCCATGACGGCCGCGGCGCTGCTGTCGCTGCGTGCGACGGTCCTGGCGGGCATCGGCGCCTGCATCGCCGATTTCGCGGTGCTCAACCACTTCGGCTTCGCGGCGGATTCGAGCGGGCGGAGCGAGCTGGCGGCCGTGGCGACCGTCTCGGCCTTCGCCGTCGTCGTCAGCCGGCTCATGCACTACCGGGACGTGCGGCTGCAGTCGGCGCGCGAGGTCGCCCTCGCCGTGCAGCGCGCCGTGCTGCCGCACCCGCCGCCGGTCATCGGGTCCCTGCGGATCGCCGTGCGCTACCAGTCGGCCGTGCGGGAGGCCCAGATCGGGGGCGATCTGTACGGCGTGCAGGACACCCCTTTCGGCGTGCGCTGCCTGGTGGGCGATGTGCGGGGCAAGGGCATGGAGGCGGTCAAGGCGGTGGACGTGGCGCTGGGGGTTTTCCGGGAGGCCGCCGAGGAGGAGCCCGCGCTCGCCGGGGTCGCGGAGCGGCTGGAGCGGGGGCTGGTGCGGGAGACGGAGCGCCGGGCGGGGCTGGAGCGGAGCGAGGGGTTCGTCACGGGCGTGCTCGCCGAGATCGCGCACTCGGGCGACGAGTTGCGGCTGCTCAACCGCGGCCATCCGGCACCGCTGCTGCTGCGGAACGGCGAGGTGCACAGAGCGGAGCCGTCCGAACCGGCCCTGCCCCTGTGCCTGGCGGGACTTCGGCCCGCCGAGACCATGCCGACGGACACGGTGCGCTTCCCTCCGGGGGCGACCCTCCTGCTGTACACCGACGGTCTGACCGAGGCCAAGAACCATGCGGGGGCGTTCTACGATCCCGTCGCGGCCCTGGCCGGGCGCGTCTTCTCCGGGCCGGACGAGCTGCTGGACGCTCTGCTCGCCGATGTCGGCCACCACACGGGCGGCCGCATCGGCGACGACATGGCGCTCCTGGCCATCACCCGGGGCGGCGGCGCCTGAGTGCTCAGCGGTCGACCGGCAGCCCGCGCGGCTCCTTGATCCGTTTCATGATGATCTGCGAGTTCACCTCGGTCACCCCGGACAGCGTGGTGAGGCGCTCGATCCACAGCCGTTCGTAGGCGGTGAGGTCGGCGACGGCGATGCGCAGCAGGCAGCCGGGGCTGCCGAAGAGGCGGTAGGCCTCGACGACGTCGGGGATGTCCTGGAGTGCCGCCTCGAAGGCCTCGACCGCCTCCCGGTCGCGCTTGACCTCGACGGAGACGAGGACCTCGAAGCCGCGTCCGACGGCTTCGGGGTTGATGACCGCGCGGTAGCCCTCGATCACGCCGTCCTGTTCGAGCTGGCGGACGCGGCGCAGGCAGGGCGAGGAGGTGAGGCCGACCCGCTGGGCGAGGTCCTGGATGGTCAGCCGGCCGTCACTCTGGAGCTCGCGCAAGATATTTCTGTCGATCTCGTCCATGGCGCAATTATCCACCACGCATTCCCGGAGACCGCGCCTGAACTGGCAAACCGATTGCGTGCGATTCGTTCTATGGTTGCTCGTGCCCCGACGCCTGCGAACTGGCGTACGAGGCATCACCCGGAAAAGCGGCACGAGGAGCGAGCACACGTGGGACAGGTCGTCGTCATCAGCACCGGCGGGACGATCGCCAGCCGCTGGCAGGGGTCCGGGTTCGCCGCCGACGCGGCGGGCGGGGACGTCCTGGCCACCGCCCCCGTGCCCGAGGGCGTGAGCGTCCGCGTCGTCGACCTGATGAGCGTCAACAGCGCCCGGATCACCACCGGGCACCAGCTCGCCCTGCTGCGCACCGTGCGCGAGGTGCTGGCCGACCCCGCGGTGGACGGCATCGTCGTCACCCACGGCACGGACACCCTGGAGGAGTCCGCCTTCTTCCTCGACCTCCACCACGACGACCCCCGCCCGGTGGTCTTCACCGGCGCCCAGCTCCCGCTGGAGGCGGAGGGCGGCGACGGGCCGCGCAACCTCCACGACGCGCTGCTGACCGCGGCCACGGTGCGCGACCTCGGCGTCCTGGTGGTCTTCGACGGCAAGGTGCACGCCGCGCGCGGCACCGTCAAGGTGCAGACGCTCGCCGCCGACGCCTTCGCCGACCCCTCCGGCACCCGGGTCGCGGACGTGACCGCCGACGGGATCGAGATCCACCGGCGCCCCGAGCGCCCCGCGCCGCTCCCCCTCCCGGCGGCCGAGGGCCCGCTGCCCCGGATCGACGTCGTCATGCACCACTGCGACGGGGACCCGCTGCTGTTCAACGCGGCCGTCGGGGCGGGCGCCCAGGGCATCGTGCTCGTCGCGACCGGAGCCGGCAACGCCACCCCCGAGATCTGCGCCGCCGTCGAGGCCGCCGTCTCCCGTGGCGTCCTCGTGGCCCTGACCACGCGGGTGTCCACCGGACCCGTCGCGGAGATCTACACCCACGGCGGAGCCGTCGACCTCGTGGCCGCCGGAGCGGTCCTGACCGGCACCCTGCGCGCCGGCCAGGCACGCATCGCCGTGCTCTCCGCGGCCCTCGCCACCACCGACCCGGCCGCCCGCGCCGACGTGCTCCGCCACGCGCTCGCCGCGCCCGCGGCCGCCGTACCGGTCGCCGCCGCCTGACGTTCTCCCCTCCCCCCACCCCGCATTTCGAACGGACCCCCATGCAGGCCCCTGCCCCCGCCTCCGCCCACGCGCAGACGCGCTCCGAGCACGACCTCCTCGGCGACCGGGACGTTCCCGCTGCCGCGTACTACGGCGTCCACACGCTGCGCGCCGTCGAGAACTTCCCCATCACCGGCACGCCGATCTCCGCCTACCCCGACCTCGTCGTCGCCCTGGCCTCCGTCAAGCAGGCCGCCGCCCTGGCCAACCGCGACCTCGGACTGCTGGACGGGCGCAAGGCGGACGCCATCGTGCAGGCCTGCGAGGAGATCCGCGCCGGGAGCCTCCACGACCAGTTCGTGGTGGACGTCATCCAGGGCGGCGCCGGCACCTCCACCAACATGAACGCCAACGAGGTCGTCGCCAACCGGGCGTTGGAGCTCCTCGGCCACGGCAAGGGCGAGTACCGCCACCTCCACCCGCTGGAGGACGTCAACGCCGGGCAGAGCACCAACGACGTCTACCCGACCGCCGTCCGCCTCTCCCTGCAGCTCGCCGCGGCCCGCCTGCTGGAGGCCATGGAGGTGCTGCACGAGGCCTTCGCCGCCAAGGCGGCGGAATTCTCCGACGTGTTGAAGATGGGCCGCACGCAGCTGCAGGACGCGGTGCCCATGACGCTCGGTCAGGAATTCGCGGCCTACGCCGTGATGCTGGCCGAGGACCGGGCACGGCTGGCCGAGGCGTGCGCGCTGCTGAGCGAGATCAACCTCGGCGGCACCGCCATCGGCACCGGCCTCAACGCCCACCCGCAGTACGCCGCCACGGCCTGCAAGTACCTGAGCGAGATCTCCGGCATCCCGCTGTCGGTCGCGGGCGACCTCGTCGAAGCCACCCAGGACATGGGCGCGTTCGTCCAGCTCTCGGGCGTGCTCAAGCGGATCGCCGTCAAGCTCTCCAAGACCTGCAACGACCTGCGCCTGCTCTCCTGCGGCCCGCGCGCCGGCCTCGCCGAGATCAACCTGCCGCCCGTGCAGGCCGGTTCGAGCATCATGCCGGGCAAGGTCAACCCGGTGATCCCCGAAGTGGTCAACCAGATCGCCTTCGAGGTCATCGGCAACGACGTGACCGTCACCATGGCCGCCGAGTCCGGCCAGCTCCAGCTCAACGCCTTCGAGCCGGTCATCGCGCACAGCCTGCTGAAGAGCATCACGCACTTGCGGGCCGGCTGCACGACCCTCGCCGAGCGGTGCGTGGACGGCATCACCGCCAACCGCGAACACCTGGCGCAGCTCGTCGGGCAGTCCATCGGCCTGGCCACCGCGCTCAACCCGCACATCGGCTACGAGCAGGCCACGGCCGTCGCCCAGGAGGCGCTGGCCACCGGCGCCTCGGTGTACGACCTGGTCCTGGCCAAGGGCCTGCTCACGCCGGAGCAGTTGCAGGAGATCCTCCACCCGGACAACCTGGCCCGCCCGCACGCGCGGACCGCTGCGGTCTGATCCCCCACTCCCACCACCGCTTACCCCCCACCGGCAAAAGCAAGAAGAAGGAAGTACCACCCCGATGGCAACGGCGCCCAGCGTCTCGTACTCGATGACCGTCCGTCTGGAGGTTCCCGCAGGCGGGACCGCCGTCAGCCAGCTCACCACGGCCGTGGAGTCCTCCGGCGGCTCGGTGACCGGCCTCGACGTCACTGCGTCCGGCCACGA
>NZ_JABBXF010000059.1 GCF_013030945.1 Streptomyces morookaense
CGACCAGGCGGCGGGGCGCGGGGGGCGGGGGCGCCTGGCGCGGGGGAGGGGGTGCCGCCGGGGACGGCGTTGGCGCCGGTGCCGCCGGGTCCGGTTCCGCCGCCGCCCGCGAGGGCCTCGGTACGGCGCCGGACCGGGCCGGCAGGAACGTCGCCGGGACGGGGACCCCGGCGGAGTCGCAGGGGACGGGGCCGGACGGGGGTCGTGCGGTCACGGGGTGGTCCTCCCAGGGGAATTGCGTCGGTCGGGCTGTCATACGGGGCGCGGGCCCGGGGCGCCGAGGCCGGACGGCTCCCCGGCGAGGCGGTGGATCGCGGACATCGGGACGGACAGCCAGTCCGGGCGGTGCCGGGCCTCGTACAGCACCTCGTAGACGGCCTTGTCGGTCTCGTGGGCCCGCAGCAGCCGGGGGTCCTCGCGGGGGTCGTGGTGGACGGCGGCGTAGCCCTCGCAGAAGGCGTCGCGGGCGCGCTGCGCCCACTCGGTGCCGGTCGCGTGGCCGACGGCCGCCGCGTAGTCGAAGGAGCGCAGCATGCCGGCGACATCGCGGGCGACGGGCTGCGGCCGGCGCCGCTCGGCGAGCGGGCGGGCGGGCTCGCCCTCGAAGTCGATGAGCGACCAGCGGCCGTCCGCCGCGGTGCGCAGCGCCTGCCCGAGGTGCAGGTCGCCGTGGATGCGCTGGGCGCGCCAGGTGCGTCCGGCCCGGCCGAGTCCGGCGAGTTCCTCGTAGGCGGAGCGCAGTGCGGTCCGGTACGGGCGCAGTGCGGGCACGGCGTCGGCGGCGGACTCCAGGCGCCGGGTCATGCCGGCGGCGAGGCGTTCGAGCTGCGGACGGCGCAGCACGACGGTGGGCAGGGCCTCGGCGAGGGCCAGGTGCACCTCGGCCGTGGCGTGGCCGAGGGCGCGCGCGGAGGCGGCGAAGTCGGCGCGCACGGCCAGGGCGCCCAGGGCCAGTTGCCAGCCGTCGGCGGAGCCGGCGAGGTAGGGCTGGAGCACGCCCAGGGTCATCGGTTCCGCACCGGGCGGGCCGGGCGGCTCGGCCTCGAACCAGGCGGCGGGCGCGGGGACGCGCGAGCAGCCGGCGTTCGCGAGTGCACGCGGCAGTTCGAGGTCGGGGTTGGTGCCGGGGCCCACGCGGCGGAAGAGCTTGAGGATATACGTTTCGCCGTATACGGCCGAGGAGTTGGACTGCTCGGCGCCCAGGAGGCGGGGCGTGAGACCGGACGGGATGGACGCGTCCGCTTCGCGGCTGAAACGGAGCGGACCGAGCCGGCCGGGCATCCGGAGCCGCTCCAGCAGCAGCGCGGCGAGCCGGGGATCGGCGAGGCCCTCGTAGAGGGTGCAGCCGTGCAGCGGCCCGTCGGCCGGCCGCCCGATGAGCGCCGGGGCCAGCTGCGGGGGCAGCACGTCCTGGACGCCGAGCAGCAGTTGGTAGCAGTCCTGGGTACCGCGCCCCTGACCGGGGGCCGCGGGCTGCTGGGCCCGTACGAGCAGATGCAGCAGCCCGGGCGCACTCCCGCCCCGCGCCCGGGGCAACAGCTCGGTGGCGGACACCAGGCTGAACCCGCTGATGGGCCGCCCCTTCCCGGCGAACCACCGCTGCCGCGGCAGCCATTCCCGCAACAGCGGGACCAGGGAGCGGAGCAGCTCGGGGGCGGTGGGGGCCGGCTGCGAATACCGGTGCGTATCCGGCGGGTTGGGGTCGGTGCGCCCCGCACCGGGGGGCGCCGCCGGTTCGCCGCCCACGGGGGCGGCATCGGCCTGGGGGGCCGTTGCGGGGGTGCCCGGCACGGGTGCGTCGGGGTATGCGGTACCGGGCGGTCGGGGCCGTCCGGCACGGCCGCCGGGGGGCGCCGGCTGCTCGCCGCCTGCGGGGGCGGTGCGCGGCCCGGGCCCGTCGGGCAACGGCGTCGGGACGGTGTCCGCCTCGGGCGAATCCCCCGCGGCGGCCCGTGCGGGCTCTGCGGGGGGCGCGCCGGGTCCCGCGGGGGTCCCGGCAGATGCTGCGGCTCCCCGAGGGCCCCCCGCCAGGGGCCTGGCCTGCGGTGCGTCCGACATGGCGTCGCGTCCTTTCCCCGGGCACACGACAGATTGGGCAAAGTGTCCCGGATTGCGGCTTTGGCCAGTGCGCGGTGCGGGACGTGTCGGGCGAGGATCGTCCGTACGGTCAGTGACAACGGCCCGTGTGTGCGGATGCGATCTCTTCGGCCCGGCCCGTGCGTAGTAGTAGGGGTTCCCAGGGTCGGGGCGGGAAAACGCCTGTGCGCGGGCGGGCCGCGCACAGGGGTGGTTCAGTGGCCCGCGGCCGGCGCCGGGGTGTTGCGGCGCAGACGGAACCAGTAGAAGCCGTGGCCTGCGAGGGTGAGCAGGTAGGGCAGTTCGCCGATGGCGGGGAAGCGGACGCCGCCGATCAGCTCGACGGGGTGCCGGGTGTTGAACGCCCGCAGATCCAGCTCGGTCGGCTGTGCGAAGCGGGAGAAATTGTTCACGCACAGGACCAGGTCGTCACCGTGCTCGCGCAGGAACGCCAGCACCGCCGGGTTGCTCGACTGCAGTTCCGTGTAGGAGCCGAGGCCGAACGCCGGGTTCTGCTTGCGGATCTCGATCATCCGGCGCGTCCAGTGGAGGAGCGACGAGGGGGAGGACATGGCCGCCTCCACGTTCGTCACCTGGTAGCCGTAGACCGGGTCCATGATCGTCGGCAGGTAGAGCCGGCCCGGGTCGCACGACGAGAAGCCCGCGTTGCGGTCCGGCGTCCACTGCATCGGCGTGCGCACCGCGTCCCGGTCGCCGAGCCAGATGTTGTCGCCCATGCCGATCTCGTCGCCGTAGTACAGGATCGGCGAGCCCGGCAGGGACAGCAGCAGTGCGGTGAACAGCTCGATCTGGTTGCGGTCGTTGTCGAGCAGCGGGGCCAGCCGGCGCCGGATGCCGATGTTGGCCCGCATCCGCGGATCCTTCGCGTACTCCGCCCACATGTAGTCGCGCTCTTCGTCCGTGACCATCTCGAGCGTGAGCTCGTCGTGGTTGCGCAGGAAGATCCCCCACTGGCAGCCGGACGGGATCGCCGGGGTCTTGGCCAGGATTTCCGAGACGGGGTAGCGCGACTCCCGCCGCACCGCCATGAAGATGCGCGGCATCACGGGGAAGTGGAACGCCATATGGCACTCGTCGCCGCCGTGCTCGAAGTTGCCGAAGTAGTCGACGACGTCCTCGGGCCACTGGTTGGCCTCCGCCAGCAGCACCGTGTCCGGGTAGTGCGCGTCGATCTCGGCGCGCACCCGCTTGAGGAACCGGTGCGACTGCGGGAGGTTCTCGCAGTTGGTGCCCTCCTGGGCGAACAGATACGGCACGGCGTCCAGCCGGAAGCCGTCGATGCCGAGGTCCAGCCAGAACCGCAGGGCGGCGAGGATCTCCTCCTGCACGGCCGGATTCTCGTAGTTGAGGTCCGGCTGATGGGAGAAGAAGCGGTGCCAGTAGTACTGCTTGCGCACCGGGTCGAAGGTCCAGTTCGACGTCTCGGTGTCGACGAAGATGATGCGCGCGTCGGGGTACTGCTTGTCGTCGTCGGCCCACATGTAGTAGTCGCCGTAGGGGCCGTCGGGATCGGTGCGCGACTGCTGGAACCAGTCGTGCTGATCGCTCGTATGGTTCATGACAAAGTCGATGATGACGCGCATCCCGCGCTGGTGCGCCGCGTCCACGAACTCCACGAAGTCGGCGAGGTCGCCGAACTCCGGGAGCACCGAGGTGTAGTCGGAGACGTCGTAGCCGCCGTCCCGCAGCGGCGACTGGAAGAACGGCGGCAGCCAGAGGCAGTCGACGCCCAGCCACTGCAGGTAGTCCAGTTTGGCGGTGAGTCCCTTGAGGTCGCCGATGCCGTCACCGTCGCTGTCCTGGAACGAGCGTACGAGCACTTCGTAGAAGACGGCGCGCTTGAACCAGTCGGGATCCCGGTCCTTCGCGGGAGTGTCCTCGAACGTGTCCTGGACGGGCTCATTGACGATCATGGTGTGGGTGACCCTCCGATCGGTGAGGACGGTCGCAGCGAGAACACGTGCGCAGGCGCCATCGGACGGCCCGGCTCGAGGCGCACATAGTTGTCCCTGCCCCAGTGATAGGTCTCTCCGGTGAGCTCGTCGCGCACCGGCACGGACTCGCCCCATTCGAGGCCGAGTTCCGGCATGTTCAACGAGACCGTCGCCTCCTGGGTGTGGTGGGGGTCCAGGTTGACGACCGCCAGGACACAGGAACTGCCGGAGCGCTTGGAGTAGGCGATCACGGCATCGTTGTCCGCGCTGTGGAAGCGCAGGTTGCGCAGCCCGTGCAGGGCGGGTTGACGGCGCCTCAGCCGGTTGAGGGCGGTGAGCAGCGGGGCGAGGCTGCGCCCCTCGCGTTCGGCCTTCTCCCAGTCCCGCGGCCGCAGTTGGTACTTCTCGGAGTCGAGGTATTCCTCGCTGCCCTCGCGGACCGGCGTGTTCTCGCACAGCTCGAATCCCGCGTAGACGCCCCAGGACGGGCTCAGCGTCGCCGCCAGCACCGCGCGTGCGGCGAAGGCGGGCCGGCCGCCGTCCTGCAGGTAGGCGTGCAGGATGTCGGGGGTGTTCACGAACAGGTTCGGACGCATGAAGGCGGCCGATTCACCGGCGAGTTCGGTCAGGTACTCCGTGATCTCGTGCTTGGTGTTGCGCCAGGTGAAGTAGGTGTACGACTGCTGGAAGCCGACGGCACCCAGCGTGCGCATCATCGCGGGCCGGGTGAACGCCTCGGCGAGGAAGACGACATCGGGATCCGTGCGCCCGATTTCCGCGATCACCCGCTCCCAGAAGGCGACGGGCTTGGTGTGGGGATTGTCGACGCGGAAGACCCTGATCCCGCGCTCCATCCAGAAGCGCAGGACGCGCAGCGTCTCCGCGGTCAGCCCCTCCGGGTCCGCGTCGAAGGCCAGGGGGTAGATGTCCTGGTATTTCTTCGGCGGATTCTCGGCATAGGCGATGGAGCCGTCGGCACGGTGGTGGAACCATTCCGGGTGCTTGTCCACCCAGGGGTGGTCGGGGGAGCACTGCAGCGCGAAGTCGAGCGCCACCTCCATGCGCAGCTCGCGCGCCCGGGACACGAAATGCGCGAAGTCCTCGAAGGTGCCCAGGTCCGGGTGCAGTGCATCGTGTCCGCCCTCCGCGGAGCCGATGGCCCATGGGCTGCCGACGTCCCAAGGGCCCGCCGTGAGCGCGTTGTTGGGGCCCTTGCGGAAGGAGGTGCCGATGGGGTGGACCGGGGGGAGGTAGACGACGTCGAAGCCCATCGCGGCGATCGCCGGCAGCCGCTCGGCGGCGGTCCGGAACGTACCGCTGCGGGGCCGGGCGCCCTCCGCCACCACCGCGCCCTCGGAGCGCGGGAACATCTCGTACCACGCGCCGAACAGCGCCCGCTCGCGCTCCACCAGCACCGGAACGGGCCTGCTGACGGTGACCAGTTCGCGCAGCGGCCACGCGGCCAGCGCGGCCGTGACCTCGGGCGCGAGGGCCGCGGCGAGCCGGTCGGCGGGGCGCCGGCCGCGGTCGCGCAGGGCGTCCACCGCGCTCAGCACGGCTTCCCGGCCGTTCTTCTTCGGCACGCCGGCGGCGGCCCGTTCGTGCAGCCGGGCGCCCTCCTCCAGCACCAGGTCCGTGTCGATCCCGGCCGGGACCTTGATCTGCGCGTGGTGCCGCCACGTCGTCACCGGATCGCCCCAGGCCTCCACCGCGTACGTCCAGCGGCCCTCGGCGTCGGGGGTGACCTCCGCGCCCCACCGGTCGGTGCCCGGAGCCAGCTCCCGCATCGGCGTCCACGGCCCGCTGCGGCCCTGCGCGTCCCGCAGCACCACATTCGCCCCCACCGCGTCGTGCCCCTCGCGGAACACCGTGGCGGTCACCTCGAACGTCTCCCCCACCACGGCCTTGACCGGTCGTCGGCCGCAGTCGACGAGCGGTGCGAGGTCGAGGACGGGAATGCGGCCGATCATGGGATCACCTGGGAATTCGACGTCGGGGGACGGGGGATGGGCGGATCCGGACGCTGTTCTTTCTAGCCGTTTCGCCGGCCGTCGGCGGAGTGCGGGCATGAGGGCTCCTGTCCGCGTTCACTCGGGTGGGCGGAGACAACGCGCTGACGTAGCTGGAGTAAAGGCGACGGACGGCCGCCCGTGGATACGGATGAGCTTTCCCACCGGCCCCCGCCCTGCATGCCGGGTCCGTATGAACTACTCGTGCGTAGTTCGCGTGGCACCGTGTGGGGAGGGCGGACGGACCCCCGTCACCCGTACGGAGTCTGCTCGCTGGGCCGACCGTGTGCAATGTGACGAAAGGAGGCTTCCGGCAGCCAAATGAGGGAACGCTCCCCGACTTCACCTTCGAAGGCCGTAGCGCCCGTTGGCCTTGGACCCTGGTGATGTACGCGCGGCGTATTTTTGCCTAGTACTTTCTTACGGGACGCAAACCCCCCGCACGGACTCGGGTGCGGTCAGGCGGACGAGGGTACTTGGCGGCTTGGGCCCTGCCGCGGGGCGGTGCGGCGCTACCGTCGGGGGAGTGAAGGCCATTCGTCGATTCAGCGTGCGCCCCGTCCTTCCGGAGCCCCTACGACCGCTCAGCGAACTGGCGCGCAATCTGCGCTGGTCCTGGCATGCCGAGACGCGCGAACTCTTCCAGTCCGCCGACCCCGAGGGCTGGCGCGCGGCGGGCGGCGATCCGTTGCGCCTGCTCGGCGCCCTCTCCGCCGACCGCCTCGCGGCGCTCTCCGGGGACCGCCGCTTCCGGCGGCGCCTGGCGGCCGCCGCCGACGACCTGCAGGACTATGTCACCGGCCGCCGCTGGTACCAGGAACAGCCGGCGGGACTCCCCGCCGCGGTCGCCTACTTCTCGCCCGAGTTCGGCATCACCGCCGCCCTCCCGCAGTACAGCGGCGGCCTCGGCATCCTGGCCGGAGACCATCTGAAGGCCGCCAGCGACCTGGGAGTTCCCCTCATCGGCGTCGGACTGCTCTACCGGCACGGCTATTTCCGGCAGTCCCTCTCCCGCGAGGGCTGGCAGCAGGAGCACTACCCCCTGCTCGACCCCAACGAGCTCCCGCTGACCGTGCTCCGCGAACCCGACGGCAGCCCCAGCAGAGTCACCCTCGCGCTGCCCGGAGGCCGCAGCCTGCTCGCCCACATCTGGCAGGCGCAGGTGGGCCGGGTGCCGCTGCTGCTGCTCGACTCCGACGTCGAGGAGAACGCCCCCGGCGAACGCGATGTCACCGACCGGCTCTACGGCGGCGGCAGCGAACACCGGCTGCTGCAGGAGATGCTGCTGGGCATCGGCGGCGTACGGGCGGTCCGGGCGTACTGCCGGCTCACCGGACACCCGGACCCCGAGGTCTTCCACACCAACGAGGGCCACGCCGGTTTCCTCGGCCTGGAGCGCATCCGCGAACTCACCTGCCGGGGCGTCGAGTTCGACGCCGCGCTCGAAAGCGTGCGGGCCGGCGCCGTCTTCACCACCCACACCCCCGTGCCCGCCGGCATCGACCGCTTCGACCGCGAACTCGTCGGCCGGCACTTCGGCGACGACGGCGAACTGCCCGGAATCGACGCCGGACGCATCCTCGCCCTCGGCCTGGAGACCTACCCCGGCGGCGAGCCCAACCTCTTCAACATGGCCGTCATGGGCCTGCGCCTGGCGCAGCGTGCCAACGGCGTCTCCGTCCTGCACGGCAGGGTGAGCCGCGAGATGTTCGCCGGACTGTGGCCGGGTTTCGACGCCGACGAGGTGCCGATCACCTCCGTCACCAACGGCGTCCACGCGCCCACCTGGGTCGCCCCCGAGGTCTTCCGGCTGGGCGCCCGCCGCGTCGGCATCGGCCGCGCCGAGGAGGCGCTGAGCATCGGCGGCGCCGAGCGCTGGGACTCCGTCGCCGAGATCTCCGACGACGACATCTGGCAGCTGCGGCGCACCCTGCGCGAGCAGCTGGTGGAGGAGGTGCGCGAGCGGCTGCGCGCCGCCTGGCGCGAGCGCGGGGCCGGCGCGGCCGAACTCGGCTGGATCGACGGCGTGCTGGACCCCGGCGTCCTCACCATCGGCTTCGCCCGGCGCGTGCCCTCGTACAAGCGGCTCACCCTCATGCTCCGCGACCGCGACCGGCTCATGGAACTGCTGCTGCACCCCGAGCACCCGGTGCAGATCGTCGTCGCGGGCAAGGCCCACCCGGCCGACGACAGCGGCAAGCGCCTGGTCCAGGAGCTCGTCCGGTTCGCCGACGACCCGCGGGTGCGCCACCGCATCGTCTTCCTCCCGGACTACGGCATGGCCATGGCGCAGAAGCTGTACCCGGGCTGCGACGTGTGGCTCAACAACCCGCTGCGCCCGCTGGAGGCCTGCGGCACCTCCGGGATGAAGGCCGCGCTCAACGGCTGCCTCAACCTGTCCGTCCTGGACGGCTGGTGGGACGAGTGGTACGACCCGGACTTCGGCTGGGCCATCCCGACCGCCGACGGCACCGGCACGGACGAGGACCGCCGCGACGACCTTGAGGCGGCGGCGCTGTACGAGCTGCTGTCGCAGCAGGTGACGCCGTGCTTCTACGACCGGGGTCCGGGCGGGCTGCCGGTGCGCTGGATCGAGATGGTCCGCCGGACCCTGGCGACCCTCGGGCCGAAGGTGCTGGCCGGGCGCATGGTGCGCGAGTACGTGGAGGAGCTGTACGGCCCGGCCGCCGAGGCGCAGCGGGCGCTGAACCCGGCTGCCGCGGCCGACCTGTCCGCCTGGAAGGCGCGGGTCCGTGCCGGGTGGTCCGGGGTGGCCGTCGACCACGTCGAGGCGGTGACGGACAGCCCGCTCAACGGCACGGCCGAGCTGGGGTCGACGGTGTCCCTGCGGGTGAGCGTCCGGCTGGGCGAACTGGAGCCGTCCGACGTGGAGGTGCAGGCCGTTGCGGGCCGGGTGGACCCGGCGGACCGGCTGACCGCGCCGGCCACGTTCCCGCTGAAGCCGACGGGTGCGGCGGGCCTGGACGGGCGCCGCCTCTACGAAGGCCCGCTGACCTTCGACCGCACCGGCCCGTTCGGCTACACGGTACGCATCCTGCCGGCGCACCGGCTGCTCGCCGGCGGGGCGGAGATGGGCTTGGTGGCGGTACCGCCGGAGGCCTCGGGGGACGGCGGGGTACTGATGCGGTAGCGAGCCCGCCCACCCGCCCGTTACCCGGAAACGCCACGGCGTTGCCGGTGATCGGGTGGGTGGGCGGGGAACGGGGGTCCGGGGGCGGAGCCCCCGGCGGCCACCGGCGGTCAGCCGAATGTCAAGCGCCAGCTGTTCACCGTGCCGGTGTCACCGGCGTACATGTCCTGCACCCGCAGCTTCCAGGTGCCCTTCGCAGCCACCGCGGAAGCGTCGACGGTGTACGTCTCTTTCACGTTCGCCGCCGAGTCCCACATGTCCGCGCTCTTCAGCCGCCACGTCTTGCCGTTCGGTGCGACGAGGTCGATCTGCAGGTCGCCCCGGTAGGTGTGCGTGATGTTCACGGTCGCCTTGAGCGCCTTCGGGCCGTTGCCGGTGCGCGTCACGGTGACCGGCGAGGTGACCGCCGGGCCCGCGTCCGGGATGGCGACCGGTGTGGTGTTCTCGAAGACCGTGCCGCCGCCGTCCGCCGCGTTCACCGTCCAGGTGAAGGAGACCGTGCCGGTCTTGCCGGCCGCGTCCTTCACCGTCACGGTCACGGCGCTGCTTCCGGTGGCGGTCGGCGTCCCCGTGATCAGGCCGGTCGACGCGTTGATGGACAGGCCGGCCGGCAGTCCGGTCGCCGCGTAGCTCAGCGAACCGGTCGTCGGGCTGGTCGCCTTGATCTGCAGCGAGACCGGCGTGTTCACGATGCTGGTCTGGTCGCCGGGGCTGGTGACCGACACACCGCTGGAGAGCCGGCTGCCGACGTTGATGGCGGCCCATGCGTTGCCCACGTTGTTGTACGTGTCGCTGCCGACGCCGAAGAGCTGGCCGGCCGCCCACAGCGTGGCGTCGCGTGCGCCCGCGTAGTCGGTGGTGGACGTCATGCGCTCGGTGAGCGCCTTGTACCAGACGTTGGCCGCGTTGTCCCGGCCGACCGGGGTGACCGGCAGGCCGTCGGAGGTCGGGCTGTCGTAGTGGGTGCCGTTGATGTCCTTCGGGCCGCTGCCCTCGGAGGCCAGGTAGAACCAGTGGTTGGCCGGACCGGACGAGTAGTGGACGTCGACGTCGCCGACACCGGCGTACCAGCTGTCCTTGGAACTGCCGTCCTTGCTCGGCTGGTCCATGTAGCGCAGCGGGGTGCCGTTGCCGTTGATGTCGATCTTCTTGCCGATCATGTAGTCGCCCGGATCGGCGGGGTTGTTGGCCCACCACTTGACGGCGATGGCCATCATGTCGGAGGTGGCCTCGTTGAGGCCGCCGGACTCTCCGCTGTAGGTGAGGTTGGCGGTGGCGGAGGTGACGCCGTGCGTCATCTCGTGCGCGGCCACGTCGATGGCGGTGAGCGGGTGCGCGTCGCCGGAGCCGTCGCCGTAGGTCATGCAGAAGCAGCCGTCGTCCCAGAAGGCGTTGACGTAGCTGTTGCCGTAGTGCACCCGGCTGTACGCGCCCACGCCGTCGCCGCGGATGCCGCTGCGGTTGTGCACGGTCTTGTAGTAGTCCCAGGTCAGTTGGGCGCCGTAGTGCGCGTCGGCACCGGCCGTGGCGGGGTCGTTGACCGTGCCGTCGCCCCAGACGTCGCTGGAGTTGGTGAACAGCGTGCCGGTGCCGCTCGACCCGTGGTTGAGGTTGTACGTCTTGTGGCCGCCGCGCGACGCGTCGTTGAGCTGGTACTGGCCGCCCGACTGCGAGGTGCCCAGGGTGACCTTGCCGCTGTACTCCGTGTTGCCGGTGCCGGTCTTGACGCCCTGGAACTCGAAGAGCTTCTTGCCGGTCCGGGCATCCGTGATGACGTGCAGCTGGTTGGGGGTGCCGTCCTCCTGGAGGCCGCCGACGACGGTCTCGTAGGCGAGGACCGGCGTGCCGTGGCCCGCCCAGATCACCTTGCGGGGGGCACGGTCGGCCCGGGTGGCCGTGGAGCCCTGTGCGGCCGCGGACTTGACGGCGTCCTTCTCGGCGGCGGAGGCGGCGAAGGAGGGCGTGGTCGTCGGCACGGCCAGGCGGGCCTTGTTCGCCTTGGCGACGGTGGTGACCTTGCCGCCGGCGGTCGCGTCCACGACCAGGTCGCCGCCGAGGACCGGCAGGCCGTCGTATGTGCGCTCGTACCGGGTGTGCAGCGTGCCGTCGGCGTCCCGGGCGACGTCCTTGACGACGAGCTGCTCCCCGGAACCGAGGCCGAGGGTGCGGGCGGTCCGGGCCCGGGTCGCGGTGGCGTTGCGTATCAACTCGGCGCGCTGGGAGGGCGACAGCAGGGCGGGCCGGGCACCGGGGTCGGCCTTTGCGGCCTTCTGGCCGCCGGGCTCCGGGCGGGCGGTGGCGGAACCGGTCTGTACTCCGACGGCGATCATCGCCGTCACGGCTACCAGGGCGCCGGTCGCGACGGCGCGCCGATGGGGGGTGGATCTCACTCTGATCTCCTTCAGCCGATGGGCATGGAGAGAGGTTCGATCGGCGACGGGTCTGGGGGGGATGTGGGGGTGGCCCGTGCCAGTTGAGGTGAGAGTCCCACCGCAACCAAGTGGGTGTCATGGGCGGGTCAAGAAGTTGGCCGGAAAATGTCCGTTGGCCAAGGAAGGTTGTCCGCATAGCGGCAAGCGCCCCGAGGGGGCGCGGGGAACTGCGCGACAAGCCCCCACCGGCCCGCAGCCGACGCATCACCCAGGGGGTCCGGGGCGCAGCCCCGAGCCCCTCGTCCGCAGGCGCGCCGTGGCTGAGCGCGCAGTTCCTCCCCCAGCTACCGCTGGGAGGTGCCCCCAGCGCCCCTTCGGGGCGCCCTACACCAGGCTCTCCCGCCACGCCTTGTGCAGGTCCGCGAACCGCCCTGCCCCCGCGACGAGTTCGGACGGGGTGCCGTCCTCGACGATCCGTCCCCCGTCCATCACCAGCACCCGGTCCGCGATCTCCACCGTCGACAGCCGGTGCGCGATCACCACCGCCGTGCGGCCGTGCAGGACCGTGGCCATCGCCCGCTGCACCGCCCGTTCGCCGGGGATGTCCAGGGAGGACGTCGCCTCGTCGAGGATCAGCACCGCCGGGTCGGCGAGCAACGCACGGGCGAAGCCCACCAGTTGGCGCTGGCCCGCCGAGATGCGGCCGCCGCGTTTGCGGACGTCCGTGTCGTAGCCGTCGGGCAGGGCGGTGATGAAGTCGTGCGCACCGATGGCCCGCGCGGCCCGCTCGATCTCCTGGCGCGTCGCGCCGGGGCGGCCGATGGCGATGTTGTCGGCGACCGTCCCGGAGAACAGGAAGGACTCCTGCGTCACCATCACCACCCCGCGCCGCAGTTCGCGTCCGGACAGCGCGCTCAGCGGCACACCGTCGAGCAGTACGCGGCCCTCGGTGGGGTCGTAGAAGCGGGCCAGCAGCTTGGCGAGGGTGGACTTCCCGGCCCCCGTCGACCCGACGACCGCGACCGTCTCCCCGGCGCGCAGCGTCAGATCGAGGCGCGGCAGCACCTCCACCCCGGCGCGGTACGCGAAGCGCACCCCCTCGAAGACCACCTCGCGGCCGGGGCTGCCGGCCGCCCGCGCGGGCAGCGGTACGGGCTCCGCCGGCTCGGGCACGGAGGGGCGCCGGGCCAGCAGCTCGGCGATCTTCTCCAGCGAAGCGGCCGCGGACTGCCAGGAGTTGAGGAACGACCCCAGCCGGTCGATGGGGTCGTACAGCCGTCGCAGGTACAGCACGGCCGCCGCCAGCACCCCCAGCCCCAGTTCGCCGGCGGCCACCCGGCACGCACCCCACACCACGATCGTGGCCAGCACCGCATTGGCCACCAGCCGGGACGAGACCACGTAGCGCGCCATCTCCAGCAGCAACCGGGCGTTGCCCTCCAGGTGCCGTTCGTTGAGCACCGCGAAGTGCGCCTCGTTGGCGGCCTCGCGGCGGAACGCCTGGACCGGGCGGATGCCGTTCATGGTCTCGGTGAACTTCACGATGACCGCCGCCATCGCGGAGGAACGCATGCGGTAGACGACCGCGGAGCGGCGCCGGTAGGAGCGCACGAGCACGGACAGCGGGGCGAAGGAGAGCAGCGCGGCGGCGCCGATGCCCGGGTCCAGGTACAGCAGCATCGCCGAGACGTACAGCACCGACAGCGCGACGCCCATCAGTTCCTGCAGGCCGTCGTTGAGCAGCTCGCGGATCGACTCGACGTCGGTGGTGGCGCGGGCGATCAGCCGGCCGGAGGTGTAGCGCTCGTGGAAGTCGACGCTGAGGGACTGCGCGTGGCGGTAGAGCCGGCCGCGCAGCTCCAGCAGGGCGTCCTGGCCGATCCGGGCGCTCAGCCGCACGAAGACGAGCTGCAGCAGGCCGGAGGCCACGGCACAGAGCCCGTACCCGGCCGCGACGGCCATGAGCGGCCCGTGGTCGTGCCGGATGACGGCCGGCACGGCGTGGTCGATGGCATACGCGACGAGCAGCGGGCCCGCCTGGACCGCGGCCTGCTGGAGCAGCAGCAGGAGGGCCGCGGTGCGCACCCGGGCGCGGGCGGGTGCCAGCAGGGAGCGCAGCAGTGCTCTGGACGCGTCCCTCGGAACCTCACCGGCAGGGGAGTTCGTCATGGGGTGCCCTTCGGTCCGGACATCAGCGAGGCGTACTCCCGGTTGCCGTGGAGGAGTTCGTAGTGCGTGCCGACCGCCGTGATGCGCCCCTGCGACAGCAGTGCCACGCGGTCCGCCAGCAGGACGGTGGACGGGCGGTGGGCGACGACGAGGGCCGTCGTGTCCGCGAGGACCTCGCGCAGCGCGTTCTCGACCAGGGCCTCGGTGTGCACGTCGAGCGCGGAGAGCGGGTCGTCGAGGACGAGGAAGCGGGGACTGCCGACGACCGCGCGGGCGAGCGCGAGCCGCTGGCGCTGGCCGCCGGACAGGCTGAGGCCCTGCTCGCCGACCTGAGTGCGGTGCCCCTCGGGCAGGTCGTGGACGAACCCGGCCTGGGCGACGGCGAGGGCGCGGTCGAGATCCTCCTCCCCGGCGTCGTCGGCGCCCATGAGGACGTTCTCCCCGGCGCTGGCGGAGAACAGCGTCGGCTCCTCGAAGGCGACGGCCACCCACTGGCGCAGCCGGCTGCGCGGCACCGCGGTGACGTCGGTGCCGTCGAGGGTGATGCGGCCCGCGGTCGCCTCGTGGAGCCGCGGGATGAGGGAGACCAGGGTGGTCTTGCCGCTGCCGGTGGTGCCGACGAGGGCCATGGTCTCGCCGCGGCGGATGTGCAGGTCGACCCCGCGCAGCACGGGCGGGGTGCCGGGCGGCGCGTCGGGGTAGCGGAACTCGACGCCCTCCAGCCGCAGTCCGCCGTCGCCGCGGCACGGCGCGCAGCGCGGCCGCCGGATCCGCGGCTCCCGGGCGGCGGGCGGTGCGGTGTCCATCACCTCGAAATAGCGGTCCGCGGCCGTCGCCGTCTCGTTGGTCAGGGCGAGCAGGAAGCCGATCGACTCGACCGGCCAGCGCAGCGCCAGCGCCGTCGACAGGAACGCCACCAGGGTGCCCGTGGAGAGCTGCCCGTCGGCGACCTGCAGCGTGCCGAGCACCAGGGCCGTGCCGACGGCCAGTTCGGGCAGGATCATGATGAGCGCCCAGAGCGCGCCCAGCAGGGCGGCCTTGTGCAGCTCGATGCCACGCAGCCCCTCCGCGAGCGTGCCGAAGGCCCGCTGCAGCGCCGGGTGGCGGCCGAAGCCCTTGACGATGCGGATGCCGAGGACGCTCTCCTCGATGACGGTCGTCAGATCCCCGATCCGGTCCTGCGCGGTGCGCGCCGCCCGCGCGTAGCGCTCCTCGAAGAACCAGCACAGCGCGACGAGCGGGACGACCGGGGCCAGCAGGACGAGCCCGAGCCGCCACTCCTGCATCAGCAGAATGGTGAAACCCACCACGATCGTGGCCCCGTTGACCAACAGGAAGGTCAGCGGGAACGCCAGGAAGATGCGCACGAGCATCAGATCGGTCGTGCCGCGCGAGAGCAACTGCCCGGAGGGCCAGCGGTCGTGGAAGGAGACCGGCAGACGCTGCAGATGCGCATACAGCGCCGCTCGCATGTCCGCCTCGACCCGCGCCAGCGGCCGCGCCACCAGCACCCGCCGCAGCCCGAACAGCCCCGCCTCCGCGGAACCGACCAGCAGCAGCATCAGCCCGCCGAGCCACACCCCGGACGGCTCGCGGCGCGCTATCGGCCCGTCCACGGTCCACTTCAGGGCGAGCGGGATCACCAGGCTCAGGCAGGAGGCCGCCACGGTCACCAGCGCGGCCGCCGCCAGCCGCCGGTGCACGGGCCGCACATAGGGCCACAGGCGCAGCAACGACCGTACGGCCGACCGGTGTTCGGCCGGGCGGGTCGCTTCACGGGTTCCGGTCATCAGGTGCGAGACTACGGTTCACCACTGACACCGCCCACCGGGATTCCCGCCCCGGGCCCGCGGGCGGTGGCGAGCGCCGGTCCGTGCGCGGGACGCGTGCCCGTACGCTCCCGGTGCCCGCTACGCACGCACCCCCCGGCCCGTGGGCACGGCGCGCAGGAGCAGCACCGAACGCGCGGGCACCACCGTCCGCGCGCCTGCTCTGCGCCGGCTCTCCGGAGCGGCCTGCTGGTCCTCCCGCGAGGTGTCCGCCACCAGTTCGTACGCCTCCGCCCACGGCGGGCCCGGCAGCAGGAAGCGGACCGGGCGCGGGCCCGCGTGCAGGATCACCAGGAAGCTGTCGTCCGTGACCGGTGCGCCCGTCGGACCGCGCTGCGGGATGTCGCGGCCCGAGAGGTACATGCCGAGCGTGGCCGTCGGGCCGTACCAGTCGGCCTCGGTCATCTCCGTGCCGCCCGGCGTGAACCAGGCCAGGTCCCGCAGGCCCTGCGCGCTCTGCGGACGGCCGGAGAAGAACACGCGGCTGCGCAGCACCGGATGGGCGCGGCGCAGGGCCAGCAGCCGGGAGCAGAGGCGGGCGACGGCCCGCCAGCCGGGGTCCTCCAGCGCGGACCAGTCGACCCAGCCGGTCTCGTTGTCCTGACAGTAGGCATTGTTGTTGCCGCCCTGGGTCCGGCCCATCTCGTCACCCGCCACCAGCATCGGCACGCCCGTGGACAGCAGGAGGGTGGTGAGCAGGTTGCGGATCTGGCGGCGGCGCAGGGCGAGCACGTCCGGGTCGTCGGTCTCGCCCTCGGTGCCGCAGTTCCACGAGCGGTTGACGTCCGTGCCGTCCCGGTTGCCCTCGCCGTTGGCCTCGTTGTGCTTGCGGTCGTAGCTGACGAGGTCGCGCAGCGTGAAACCGTCGTGCGCCGTCACGAAGTTGACGGAGGCGTGGGGGCGGCGGCCGCCCCAGGCGTAGAGGTCGCTGGAGCCCGTGAGCCGGTAGCCCAGGTCGCGCACATCGGGCAGGGCGCCGCGCCAGAAGTCGCGCACGGCGTCCCGGTAGCGGTCGTTCCACTCGGCCCACGGCGGCGGGAAGGCGCCCACCCGGTACCCGCCGGGGCCCACGTCCCACGGCTCGGCGATGAGCTTGACGCGGCGCAGCACCGGGTCCTGGGCGACGACCGTGAGGAAGGGCGAGAGCATGTCGGGCTCGTCCGTGCCGCGCATGTCCCGGGCCAGCGTCGCGGCGAGGTCGAAGCGGAAGCCGTCGACGCCCATCTCGGTGACCCAGTAGCGCAGCGAGTCGGATATCAGGCGCAGCACATGGGGCTGTGCGACGTGCAGGGTGTTGCCGCAGCCGGTGTAGTCGGCGTAGCGGCGTGCGTCGCCCTGGAGGCGGTAGTAGCGGCGGTTGTCGATGCCGCGCAGCGAGAAGGTGGGTCCGAGCTCGCCGCTCTCGGCGGTGTGGTTGTAGACCACGTCGAGGATGACCTCGATGCCCGCCGTGTGCAGGGCCCGCACCATCGCCCGGAACTCGGCGACCTGCTGGCCGCGCGTGCCGGAGGCCGCGTAGGCGGCGTGCGGGGCGAAGTAGCCGATGGAGTTGTAGCCCCAGTAGTTGCCCAGTCCGCGCCGCAGCAGGTGGTCCTCGTGCGCGAACTGGTGGACGGGCAGCAGCTCCACGGCCGTCACGCCCAGCCGCACCAGGTGCTCCAGGGCCGCCGGGTGCGCCAGGCCCGCGTAGGTGCCGCGCAGCCGCTCGGGCACGCCGGGGTGGCGCATGGTGAAGCCGCGCACGTGCAGTTCGTAGAGGACGGTGTCGGCCCACGGGGTGTCGGGGCGGCGGTCGTCCGGGTCGTCGCGGTCCGCGACCACCACGCCCTTGGGGACGTGGGGTGCGGAGTCCCGTTCGTCGCGTACGGTGTCGGCGACGTGCTGCTGCGGCCAGTCGCGCACGTGTCCGTAGACCTCGGCCGGGAGCGCGGTGCGCGGGTGCCCGGGCGGGCCGCCGAAGTCGCCGTCGACGGCGCGGGCGTAGGGGTCCAGGAGGAGTTTCGCGGGGTTCCAGCGGGCGCCGGTCCAGGGGTCCCAGCGGCCGTGCACGCGGTAGCCGTAGCAGCGTCCGGGAAGGACGCCGGGCACGAAGCCGTGCCATATCTCGTGCGTCAACTCCGTCAATGGATGACGGGTTTCACCCCCTGCCGGGTCGTCGGTCCCGTCCTCGCCGAACAGGCACAGTTCGACGGCTTCCGCCCCTCCGGCCCACAGCGCGAAGTTCGTCCCCGCCACGCCGTGCGCGTCCACCGTGAAGTGCGCCCCGAGCGGTTCCGGGCTGCCCGGCCACACGGGAGCGCCCGGGCCGGCCGGGCGGGGGCGGCCGTTGACACGGGCGAACTGGGCGTCCTGCCGCGCCTCTTGCTCGGACGCGCTCTTCTCGGATGCGCTCGACACGTGTTCGCCTCCGGCGGCTCTGGGACGGCGCACCCGGGGCACCCGGCGTCCCGTCCGGGGGCCCGGTGGTTGCGCTCTTTCCCGGTCTTCCCCGGTTTCTTCCCGGATCCACGTATGCGCTCACACGTGTGATCGGCCGCAGCAAGCGAGTGCAGTGACGTTTCTCGGGAGGGGAAGCGTCGTTGGGCCCGGTGTGACACTTGGACTCTCGCGCGCGGTACGGGCACTGGCCGTGCCGGCGGCGGCCCTTGCCTGCCTGGTCGTGCTCGGCGGGTGCACCTCGGTCTCCCCGGTGACCCCGGCCGCCCCGCGGACCGCGTTCACCGACGACGCACGCCCCGCCGCCGGGCTGATCCGTGTCGTCCCCGGCGACCGCGCGGAGGACGTCCCGGCGGACGCCCGGTTCGAGGTGCGGGTCCCGCACGGCACCCTGGAACGGGTGGACGTCACCGAGACCCAGGACGGCGGGCAGCGCCCCCTGGCGGGCCGGATCACCCCGGACGGCCACACCTGGCGGCCCACCGCGCAGGGCAGGCTCGGGCTGGCCGCCCGCTACGCCGTGGACGTGGTGGCGCGCGACGTCTCCGGCCACCGCGCCGCCCGGCACACCACGTTCACGACGTACGTGCCCGAGCACCGCTTCATCGGGTACTTCACGCCGGAGCCGAACAGCACCGTGGGCACCGGCATGATCGTTTCGCTTGGCTTCAACCGGCCCATCACCGACCGGGCCGCCGTCGAACGCGCCATCCGCGTCACCTCCGACCCGCCCGCCGAGATCGCCGCGCACTGGTTCGGCCCCACCCGCCTCGACTTCCGGCCGCGTACGTACTGGAAGCCCGGCACCGTCGTCAGCCTCGCCCTGCGACTGCGCGATGTGCGCGGCGGCGAGGGCGTCTACGGCTCGCAGGACAAGACCGTCACCTTCACCGTCGGCCGCAGCCAGATCAGTACGGTCGACGCCGCGCGGCACACCATGGAAGTCGTCCGCGACGGCCGGACGATGGCGACGCTGCCCATCACGGCCGGCGGCCCGGGCAATGCCACCTACAACGGACGGATGGTTATCAGCGAGAAGTTCGACGTGACCCGGATGAACGGCGGCACAGTGGGCTTCGGGGGCGAGTACGACATCTCGGACGTACCGCATGCCATGCGCCTGACCGCCTCCGGGACGTTCCTGCACGGCAACTACTGGGCCCGGCCGGGGGCGTTCGGCACCGTGAACACCAGTCACGGCTGTATCGGGCTGCGCGACACCCAGGGCGGCAGCACGTCGAGCCCGGCGGGCTGGTTCTACGACGCCTCGCTCGTCGGCGACGTCGTCGAGGTCGTCCACTCCGGGGAGCGGACCGTGGCCCCGGACAACGGGCTGGGCGGCTGGAACATGTCCTGGGAGGAGTGGCGCGCGGGGTCGGCGCTCGGGGGCTGACCCCGCCTCACCGGGTGCCACGCCCGTTCGCACGCCCCCGAGTTCGACCCGCCGGGTATCTCGGCATATGCTGCGCGCCTGGTGACCGTGTCCGGAAACAACCGCTTCACTTCAGTCACCTCCCTCACCCCAGGCGCACGGTTCGTATCACCCCTCTCATTTGGGACCGAACGGTGACATTCGCTAGGTCAGCGTCGCCAAAGGCGTGTGGTTATCTATCGACATGCGCGTGAGCCGCGCACAGGGGGCGCCGCGTGGCCGTGCGCCATGCGAAGGGAGACAACCGTTGTGAACGTGCAGCCGATACCGGTGCGCCGAGGCCGTCGGGCAGGCCTGTCCGCACTGTTGATCGGAACGGTGCTGACGCTGGTCAGCGCCTGCGGCGGGGACGGTGACGGGGGGAAGGCGAGCGGCAAGGCCGACGGTGCCTCCGTCGCCGTGGTGGACATCGCGCCCAAGGACGGTGCGAGCGACGTCGCCACGAGCGGCGCGCTCAAGATCACTGCGGAGAAGGGCAGTCTGACGTCCGTCAAGGTCGCCGACGCCAAGGGCAACACGGTCGACGGCAAGATATCCGGGGGCGGTTCGGAGTGGCAGCCCTCCGGGCACCTCGCCGCCTCCACGAAGTACACGGTCGACGCGGTGGCGAAGGACGACAAGGGCCGCGAGTCGGCCAAGCACGCCGTCTTCACCACCCTCACGCCCCAGAACACCTTCGTCGGCTATTTCACGCCGGAGGACGGCACCACCGTCGGCGTGGGCATGCCCGTATCCATCAATTTCAGCCGCGGCATCACCGACCCCAAGGCCGTCCAGCAGGCCATCAAGGTGACCGCCGAGCCGGCCGTCGACATCAAGCCGCACTGGTTCGGCAACGACCGCCTCGACTTCCGTCCGGAGAACTACTGGGCGGCCGGCACCAAGGTGACGGTCAGCATGGACCTCGACGGCGTGCAGGGCCGCGAGGGCGTCTACGGCACCCAGAAGAAGACGGTGAAGTTCACCGTCGGCCGCAGCCAGGTCAGCACGGTCGACGCGAGCAGCCACCAGATGACCGTGGTGCGGGACGGCAAGACCCTCAAGACCATCCCGATCTCGGCCGGCGGACCGGGCCACTCGACGTACAACGGCCAGATGGTCATCAGCGAGAAGGACGAAGTCACCCGCATGGACGGCCGCACGGTCGGCTTCGGCGGCGAGTACGACATCTCCGACGTGCCGCACGCCATGCGCCTGTCCAACTCGGGCACCTTCATCCACGGCAACTACTGGTCCGGTGAAGGAACGTTCGGCTCGGAGAACGCCAGCCACGGCTGCGTCGGCCTGTACGACGAGCGCGGCGGCGCGGACCCCTCCACGCCGGCCTCCTGGTTCTTCAACAACTCGCTCATCGGCGACGTGGTGATCGTGAAGAACTCCGAGGACAAGACGATCCAGCCGGACAACGGGCTCAACGGCTGGAACATGCCGTGGTCCCAGTGGACGGCCCCGAGCGGCGGCGACTCCGGCAACTGACGCCTCTTCCGACGGCTGTTCGGGCGGCCCGGTGCACTGTGACCAAGTGCACCGGGCCGCCCTTCGTTAACGGGGGCTAACCTGCTGCCATGACTGTGCATCTTGAGGTCGCCGAGGGTGTCGGCACGCTCCGCCTGGACCGCCCGCCGATGAACGCACTGGACGTCGCCATGCAGGACCGGCTCCGCGAGCTGGCCGAGGAGGTGACCCACCGGGACGACGTGCGCGCCGTCGTGGTGTGGGGCGGGGAGAAGGTGTTCGCGGCCGGCGCGGACATCAAGGAGATGCAGAAGATGGACCACGCCGCGATGGTGGCCCGGTCCCGCGGCCTCCAGGACGCCTTCACCGCCGTCGCCCGGATCCCCAAGCCCGTCGTCGCCGCCGTCACCGGCTATGCGCTCGGCGGCGGCTGCGAACTCGCGCTCTGCGCCGACTACCGGATCGCCGGGGAGAACGCCAAGCTCGGCCAGCCCGAGATCCTGCTGGGCCTCATCCCCGGCGCGGGCGGCACCCAGCGGCTGTCCCGGCTCATCGGCCCGTCCCGTGCCAAGGACCTCATCTTCACGGGACGTCAGGTGAAGGCGGACGAGGCGCTCACGCTCGGTCTCGTCGACCGCGTGGTGCCGGCCGGCGAGGTCTACGAGCAGGCGCACGCCTGGGCGGCCCGGCTCGCGGCCGGCCCGGCCATCGCCCTGCGCGCCGCCAAGGAGGCGGTGGACGCGGGCCTGGAGACCGACATCGACAACGGGCTCACCATCGAACGCACCTGGTTCGCCGGGCTCTTCGCCACCGAGGACCGCGCGATCGGTATGCGCAGCTTCGTCGAGGAAGGGCCTGGCAAGGCCAAGTTCGTCTGAACCATGGCCTGTTGAGGAGATACGCCCGGAGTCCCGCGCTCCGGGCGTTGCCTCTTGTGGGGGAATTCCGGCACGACTCCGCATGCTCCCGGGAGCCTTGCGCCAAGCCGTCGGCGCGCCGTGGTGGATCGGGGTCCGCCGCAGGTCAGTTGCCCTCTTCCCGGCGCGCCGGAGCCAGTGGCATATGTCGCGGAGGCTCCCCGGAGGGCTCGCCTCCGGGGAATCGGATCCGGCCGTTCCTCATCCCTTGTGACGAAACGGCGGCCATGATGGGGGACATGGCGGGCCTGGAGGGAATGGAGCAGCCGCGGCAGCGGGCCGTTGCGACCCCGGTGCGGTGGACGCCGAACGTCGAGGACGAGCTGGCGCTCAAGGCGCTGGAGCTGTTCGGCAATCCGATGACGGGTGAGATCCGGCTGCCCTCCCAGCCCCCATCCGCCGTGGCCGCCCGCCGGCTGACCCAGACCGTGTGCCTGCGGCACTGGGGGCTCAACGCCCAGATCACCGAACACGCCGTGCTGCTCGTCTCGGAGCTCGTCGGCAACGCCGTCCGGCACACCGGCGCCCGCTACTTCGGGCTGCGGATGCGGCGCCGGCGCGGCTGGATGCGCATCGAGGTGCGCGACCCCTCGCGCGGGCTGCCGTGCCTGATCCCGGTGCGCGAGCTGGACACCAGCGGGCGCGGGCTGTTCCTGGTGGACAAGCTGTCGGACCGCTGGGGCGTGGACCTGCTCGCGTGCGGCAAGACGACCTGGTTCGAGATGCGGGTGGCCGACCGCTGACGCGACGACGAAGAGGCCCCCATCCGTCGTCGTACGACGGGCCGGGGGCCTCTTCGTTGTGGCCGCGGAAAGGGGTGGGGTGTATTCCGCGGCGCGATGACGACCTGGCCCGGGTCAATGGGGGTCGTGGCTTCGACTATGGCAGACGCGGGTAGTCAATACCAAAACGAGTCCCGCTCATTCCAAGGTGAGTTCCGACACTTACCTTGCATTTGGTGAATGATCGCCCGCAGTAGCTTATTTTTATGCAAGGAGGTCCGGTGACTTCGCTTCTGTCCTATCCGCCGACCCACTGGATTCCGGCCGCCGGGGCCGACTTCACGGTCTCCCACCGCCCCGGTGCCCATCCGGTGGAGCTCGTCGTGATCCATGTGACCCAGGAGACCTTCCAGGACGCACGGAGAATCTTCCAGGACCCCGGCTCCCGGGTCTCGGCGCACTACATGGTGGCCTCCGCCGACGGCTACGTCGGCCAGTTCGTCCGCGAGAAGGACATCGCCTGGCACGCGGGCAACTGGGACTACAACACCCGCAGCATCGGCATCGAGCACGAGGGCTGGATCGACCGTCCCGAGTACTTCACCGACGCCCTCTACAGCGCCTCGGCCCGGCTGACCGCCGCCGTCTGCGACCGCTACGGGATCCCGAAGGACCGGGACCACATCATCGGCCACGTCGAAGTGCCGGGCTCCACGCACACCGACCCGGGGCCGTACTGGGACTGGGACCGCTATATGGCCCTGGTGACCGCCCCCTGGGACAGGCCCTAACGCCAGGAGCGCCGCTGCGCGGCATTCGCCCGGCGCCGCCGGTCGTTGCACAGCAGACAGCGGCCCCAGCCGGGCGGCAGCGGATCGTCCTTGTCCCCGTACAGCGGATCCACCGCCCCCTTCGGGTGCTCGGCGCAGCCCGTGGCCCCCGCCCCCGCGCCCAGCGCCGCCGCCGCGGCCGTCGCCCTGCGCAGGGCCTCGAGCAACTGCTCGGCCTCGTGCGGGGCGGGGGCGGCGGCGTCGAGGGAGAAGGCGATGTCGGAAGCGGTGCTGAGCGCGCTCTGCAGCTCGCGCAGGTCTGCGTAACCCATACGACGAGCGTACGGGGTGCCACTGACAACGCCGTCAGGGTGCGGCGGCGGTCAGCACTCGATGACGTTCACCGCGAGGCCGCCGCGGGCGGTCTCCTTGTACTTGACCTTCATGTCCGCGCCCGTCTCCTTCATGGTCTTGATGACCTTGTCGAGGGAGACGTGGTGGCGGCCGTCGCCGCGCAGGGCCATGCGGGCCGCCGTGACGGCCTTCGCCGCGGCCATGCCGTTGCGCTCGATGCAGGGGATCTGCACCAGGCCGCCCACGGGGTCGCAGGTGAGGCCGAGGTTGTGCTCCATGCCGATCTCGGCCGCGTTCTCGACCTGTTCGGGGCTGCCGCCGAGGACCTCGGCGAGGCCGCCGGAGGCCATCGAGCAGGCGGAGCCGACCTCGCCCTGGCAGCCGACCTCGGCGCCGGAGATCGAGGCGTTCTCCTTGAAGAGCATGCCGATCGCGCCCGCGGCCAGGAGGAACCGGACGATGCCGTCCTCGTCCGCACCCGGCACGAAGTTCATGTAGTAGTGCAGAACGGCCGGGATGATGCCGGCGGCGCCGTTGGTGGGAGCGGTGACGACGCGGCCGCCCGCGGCGTTCTCCTCGTTGACCGCCATGGCGTAGACGGTGATCCACTCCATCGCGCGGGCCTGCGGGTCGCCCTCGGCGCGCAGCTGCCGCGCCGAACTGGCCGCCCGGCGGCGGACCTTCAGGCCGCCCGGCAGGATGCCCTCGCGGGACATGCCGCGCGCGACGCAGGCCTGCATCACGCGCCAGATCTCCAGCAGGCCCTCGCGGATCTCGTCCTCGGTGCGCCAGGCCTTCTCGTTCTCCAGCATCAGGGCGGAGATCGACAGACCCGTCTCGCGGGAGAGCCGCAGCAGCTCGTCGCCGGTGCGGAAGGGGTACTTCAGGACGGTGTCGTCCAGGACGATGCGGTCCTGGCCCACCGCGTCCTCGTCGACGACGAAGCCGCCGCCGACCGAGTAGTAGGTCTTCTCCAGCAGCGGCGCCCCGGCCTCGTCGTAGGCGAAGAGCGTCATGCCGTTGGCGTGGTACGGCAGGGCGCGGCGGCGGTGCAGGATCAGCTGGGTGGTGTCGTCGAAGTCGATCTCGTGGGCCGAGCCGATCTCGGTGCCCAGGAGCCTGAGGCGCTTGGTGGTGCGGATGCGCTCCACCTCGTCGTCGGCGATCTCCACGTCGACGGTGCGCGGGGAGTGGCCCTCCAGGCCCAGCAGGACGGCCTTGGGGGTGCCGTGGCCGTGGCCGGTGGCGCCGAGGGAGCCGAAGAGCTCGGCCCGCACGGAGGTGGTGTGGGCCAGCAGGCCCTCGTTCTTCAGGCGGCGTACGAACATCCGCGCCGCACGCATCGGGCCGACCGTGTGGGAGCTGGACGGGCCTATGCCGATCGAGAAGAGATCGAAAACGGAGATGGCCACGGTGGCTGCTCCTCTGGTCGGTGGTACGGGGTGGTACTCGGTTGTACGGGGGGTCACGCGGTGCGGGGCACCGGGGCTCACCTTTCAGTGTGCCCTGGTGCCCCTTACCGGCGGGTAAAGCAGGAGCCGACGGACTACTTCAGCCCGGGGTACAGCGGGTGCTTCGCCGCGAGGGCGGTGACACGGGCGCGCAGGGCCTCCGCGTCGTAGCCCGGCTTCAGCGCCTCGGCGATGACGTCCGCGACCTCGCGGAAGTCCTCGGCCTGGAAGCCGCGGGTGGCCAGCGCCGGGGTGCCGATCCGCAGGCCCGAGGTGACCATCGGGGGGCGCGGGTCGTTCGGGATGGCGTTGCGGTTGACCGTGATGCCGACCTCGTGGAGACGGTCCTCGGCCTGCTGGCCGTCCAGCTCGGAGTGGCGCAGGTCCACCAGGACCAGGTGCACGTCCGTGCCGCCGGACAGGACGGAGACGCCCTCCGCCGTCACGTCGTCCTGGACGAGGCGCTCGGCCAGGATCTTCGCGCCCTCCAGCGTACGGCGCTGGCGGTCCTTGAACTCCTCGCTCGCCGCGACCTTGAAGGAGACCGCCTTGGCCGCGATCACATGCTCCAGCGGGCCGCCCTGCTGACCCGGGAACACCGCCGAGTTGATCTTCTTGGCCAGCTCGGCCGTCGAGAGGATCACACCACCGCGCGGACCGCCCAGCGTCTTGTGCGTGGTCGTGGTGACGACGTGCGCGTGCGGCACCGGGTTCGGGTGCAGACCGGCGGCGACGAGGCCCGCGAAGTGGGCCATGTCGACCATCAGGTACGCGCCGACCTCGTCGGCGATCCGGCGGAACGCCGCGAAGTCCAGCTGGCGCGGGTACGCGGACCAGCCGGCCACGATCAGCTTCGGACGGTGCTCCTTGGCGAGGCGCTCGACCTCCTCCATGTCCACCCGGTTGGTCTGCTCGTCGACGTGGTAGGCGACCACGTTGTAGAGCTTGCCGGAGAAGTTGATCTTCATGCCGTGGGTCAGGTGCCCGCCGTGGGCGAGGTTCAGACCCAGGATCGTGTCGCCGGGGGAGAGCAGGGCGAACATCGCGGCGGCGTTGGCCTGCGCGCCGGAGTGCGGCTGCACGTTCGCGTGCTCGGCGCCGAAGAGCGCCTTGATCCGGTCGATGGCGATCTGCTCGACGACATCGACGTGCTCGCAGCCGCCGTAGTAGCGGCGGCCGGGGTAGCCCTCGGCGTACTTGTTGGTGAGGACCGAGCCCTGGGCCTCCATGACCGCGACCGGAGCGAAGTTCTCCGAGGCGATCATCTCGAGGGTGGACTGCTGGCGGTGGAGTTCGGCGTCGACGGCGGCGGCGACATCGGGGTCGAGCTCATGGAGGGGGCTGTTCAGCAGGGACATGAGTTCTTCCTGGACGAGAGAGGAGGACTTGGGTCAGCCGGCGAAGTCGGTGTACTCGTCGGCGGTCAGCAGGTCCGCCGGCTCGTCCGTGATCTTCACCTTGAACAGCCAGCCGCCCTCGAAGGGGGCGGAGTTCACCAGCGCCGGGTCGTCCACGACGTCCTGATTGGTCTCGATGACCTCGCCCGTCACCGGGGCGTACAGGTCGCTGACCGACTTGGTGGACTCCAGCTCACCGCAGGTCTCGCCGGCGGTGACCGTGTCACCGACCGCCGGGAGCTGGGCGAAGACGACATCGCCGAGCGCGTTGGCGGCGAACTCGGTGATCCCGACCGTGGCCACACCGTTCTCGTCGGTGGCCGAAAGCCACTCGTGCTCCTTGGAGTAGCGCAGGTGCTGGGGGTTGCTCATGGGTCGATTCTCCTGTACGCGGGTCAATGCTTGTGCAACGGGTCTTGACAGGTGAGACGGAAGAGAGAACGGAAGAGAAGTCGATCAGCGCTCGCGCTTGTAGAACGGCAGCGCCACGACCTCGTACGCCTCATGGCTGCCACGGATGTCCACGGCCACGCCCTCCGTGCCGGGCGTCGCGTGCGCCGCGTCCACGTAGGCGATGGCGATCGGCTTGCCGAGGGTGGGGGAGGGGGCGCCCGAGGTGACCTCGCCGACGACCTCGCCGCCCGCCACGACCTGGTACCCGGCGCGGGGCACGCGGCGGCCGGCGGCCACCAGGCCGACCAGCTTGCGCGGCGGGGCGGTCTCGGCGCGCGCGGCGGCGGCCTGCAGCGCCTCGCGGCCGACGAAGTCGCCCTGCTTGTCGAACTTGACCACTCGGCCGAGTCCGGCGTCGAACGGTGTGGTGGCGGTGGTCAGCTCGTGCCCGTACAGCGGCATGCCGGCCTCCAGGCGGAGCGTGTCGCGGCACGAGAGGCCGCACGGCACGAGGCCGGCCGCGGCGCCCGCCTCGGTCAGGGCCTGCCACAGCTTCTCCGCGTCGGCGGGCGCGACGAACAGCTCGAAGCCGTCCTCGCCGGTGTAGCCGGTACGGGCGATGAGCGCGGGCACGCCCGCGACCGTGCCCGGCAGGCCCGCGTAGTACTTCAGGCCGTCCAGGTCGGCGTCGGTGACGGACTTCAGGATCCCGGGGGAGGCGGGGCCCTGGACGGCGATCAGGGCGTAGTCGTCGCGGTCGTCGCGGACCTCGGTGTCGAAGCCGGCGGCGCGCTCGGTGAGCGCGTCCAGCACGGTCTGCGCGTTCGAGGCGTTGGCGACGACCATGAACTCCTGCTCGCCCAGGCGGTAGACGATCAGGTCGTCGAGGATGCCGCCCTCCGCGTTGCAGATCATGGTGTACCGGGCCCGGCCGACCGCCAGCGCGGAGAGGTTGCCGACCAGGGCGAAGTCCAGGGCCGCGCCGGCCTGCGGGCCGGTCAGGGTGATCTCGCCCATGTGGGAGAGGTCGAACAGCCCGGCGCGGGTGCGCACGGCGAGGTGCTCGTCGCGCTCGCTGCCGTAGCGCAGGGGCATGTCCCAGCCCGCGAAGTCGGTCATGGTGGCGCCGAGCGCGCGGTGCGTCGCGTCGAGGGCCGTTCGGCGAGGGGCAACGGTCATGTGGGGCTCCCAGGCATGGCAGTGAGGACGTCCTCCCCATCTGTCATCGGAACCTGAGAGGTTCACCGGGAGCTCCCCGGCTTGCACCTTGGGTGGGACCGCCGAACGGGCGGCCCGCTTTTCAGATCTGCCTCGCCCGTGCGGTATCGGGGCCTGAGAGATTCAAGGGAGGAACTTGCTCCTTCGGCGCCCGGGTCGGTGCCCGGGACTCTCCCGCACGGATTCGAGCGGCCGGTATGCAGTTTGGTCGTGCCGGTCGTGCTTCGGCGCGCACATCATTGCACGTACGGGCGTGCGATGGACCAGGTGCGGCCCCGTGAATTGGATTACCTTTCTTTTACGTTCTGCGGGTATCGGCAGGAGGGAGGTGCCATGACGGAGGTGGTCGACCTGCGGTACCCGGCCGGCGATCTGCTGGTCGTCTCCGGGCTGCCCGGCAGCGGGAAGACGACGCTGATCCGGCGGGCGGTGGCCCCGCTGGACGCCGCGGGCGTTCCGGTGCGGTGCGTGGACTCCCAGGACTCCCGCCTCCGGCTGGAGCGGCGGCTGCCCGGCCGGGTGCCCTACGGGCTGTACCGGCCCGTGGCCCGGTTGCTGCACTTCGCCGCCCTGCGGCGTGCCCTGCGGGCCGGCGGCAGTGTGGTGGTGCACGACAGCGGGCGGGTGGGCCTGGTACGGCGCTGGCTGGCGCGGGGCGTGCGGCGGCGCGGGGGTGCGCTGCACCTGTTGCTGCTGGTCGTCGAGCCGGCGGTGGCGCTGGAGGGCCAGATGAGGCGGGGGCGACGCGTGCCGCGGCGGGTGTTCGCACGGCACCGGCGCGCCATGGGGCGCCTCGTGGCGGGGGCGGCGGCCGGGCGCCTCCCGCGGGGGGTCGACTCGGTGGCGGTCCTGGACCGCGAGGCGGCGGACACGGTGCGCATCATCACCTTCGGCTGAGCCGGCGCGCCCCGAAGGGGCGCGGGGCTGTTGACATGTGCGGCTGCGCCGCGTGGGCGCGACCAGCCACGCACGGCCCGCGGCCGACAACGGACCGGCCCCGCCCCGTTGCAGGGGAACCGTTAAAGTTCCCCTGCGCGCCTTTGACGACACGGTGGTTGGACGACATGAGCATCCCTTCGCAGCAGCCCTACGACTGGCCCGCCAACGAGCTCGAGGCGGTGCTCGCCGCCTCGGTCGGGGTGGCCGGGGCCGGGCCCCGGATCGTCGAGGCGCTCGGGCGCAGCAGCGTGTGGATCCCGCTGCCCAACGGCGGCGGCGCCGCCAGCCCGGATCTCGACATCCCCGCGATGGACATCGACGGTGCCGCCTACGTCCCGGTGTTCAGCTCCGAGCAGGAGTTCCGCCGCGTCGTCGGCGACCGCACCGACTTCGCCGTCGCGCCCGCGGTCGAGTTCGCCCGCGGCCTGCCGCCCCGGGTCGGGATCGTCGTCAACCCGGAGGGCACCGTCACGGTGCCGCTGCCGGCGCCCGCCGTGGCCGGGCTGTGCCGGGCCGGGCGCACGGTGCTGGACGGCGACGCCACCGGCGGCCGCGTCCGGCTCTTCCAGCCGGACTGGCAGGAGGAGCCGACCGCCTTCCTCGCCGCCGCCGGGCTGGAGTTGGCCGCGACCGGCCTGGTCCGGACCGCCCGGCGCGCCCTGGCCAGCATCGAGGGCGCGGATCCGGCCCTCTTCGTGGGGATAGAGCTGGACCTCCCCGACCCGGGCAGCCGCGAGGCCGCCATGGCCGCCGTCGGCCGCGCGCTGGGCGCGGCCCCCGTGCCCTGGCCCGTCCAGCTGGTCTTCCTCGACGTCGCCCAGGACCCGGTCGGTGACTGGATGCGCGCTCAGGTGCGTCCGTTCTACGACCGTGACCTGTGACAGCACCCGTGCCCGCCGCCGCGGGCTCGTAAGCTGGTTGGACGACCAACACGGGGAGCGCGGCCGCGCTCCCCGTGCCGAGAGAAGAGGCGGACCAGGTGAGCGCGGGCGCGGAGAGCGGCGTGGAGCAGGTGCTGCGCCAGGTGGCGCCCGGACGGTACGACACCTATGAGGCGCTGCTGAGGGCCGTGGCCGAGGGCCGCGTGTGGATGCTGCTGTGGCACGGTCAGGCCGGTTCCCCCGACGCCCAGTACGGGAACATGGAGGTCGACGGCCTGGGCTACGCGCCGTGCGTGACGTCCGCGCAGGAGCTCGCCGCCAGCGGCTGGAACCGGGCCCACGAGGTCGTCTCCGGCCGGTCCGTCGCCGCCGCGCTCTACCCCGACCGCTGGGGCCTGTGGCTCAACCCCCATGCGCCCGGCGGCGGTGTCGGCATCCCCTGGCTCGACCTGCGGCGCATCACCGGCGGCCTGGACCGGCTGCCGGCCGGCCCGCTGCGGCTGAGCGAACCCGCCGCCGACATCCCGCAGTTCTACGCGCTGCTGGCGCAGAACGCCCGCAACACCCCGGCCGTCCGGGCGCTGCGCCGCGCCTGGGTGCAGCCCGCGCTGGGCGCCGCGTACCTGGCGATCGGCCTCGACCTGTACGACACGTCCCGGGCCGCCGTGGAGTCGGTGCGCCTGATGATGCAGCAGTCGGTCGGCGCGGTGCCGGACGGGCTGCCGGTGTCGACCGTCTCCCTCGCGGACGAGTACGACCCCGTCGCGATGTGGATGCGCGCCAACGCCCGGCCCTTCTACGACCGTGACGCCTACGGCGGCGGCACCCCGGCCCCCGTTGCGCCCTCCCCGGTGTCCGGTTACGGCTACCCGCCGCAGCACGGCTGGCAGGCCGGGGCGTACTGACCCGTCAACTCGGCGCGCGGCACCGCCGATTCCGTTCCGCTGACGGGACCGGTCTGTCCGTATAACGGAAGCTCCCTACGCACATCACGGTTGCGCATCCTTTGGCGGCCGGGTCTGGCAGTGATCGCGACCACATTGAAGACTCCCGCTTCAAAGGGCGTTCGGTCCTGTGTACGACCTGCTCCGCGTGATGTTTCCGCACCATCCCGCACCACCCCGCACCATCGCTCCACTTCTGCGCACCAACCGCACCAGTGATGTGAACCGGCCACTTCGGTGGCGAGGGGGGTCCCCGCAACGATGACAGCACCCATCGAGACCACCGGGTCCGCTGCCGGCGCGCAGCCCGAGGCCGTCCTCGCCGGGGCGAAGAGGAGCCAGATCGAAGGGCGTTCGCTCTACCAGATCGCCTGGCTCCGCTTCAGACGGGACAGGGTCGCCGTGGCCGGCGGGATCGTGGTGATCCTGCTCGTCCTGCTGGCGGCGCTCGCCAAACCGATCGAATCCGTCTTCGGCCTGGACCCCAATGCCTTCCACCAGGACCTCGTCGACCCGTCCCTGCTCGCCCCCAAGGGCTCCTGGGGCGGTATGAGCTGGGAGCACCCGCTGGGCGTGGACCCGCAGTACGGGCGAGACATCCTGGCCCGGATCATCGAGGGGTCCTGGGTCTCGCTGCTGGTCGCCACGGGTGCCACGGTGCTCTCGGTGGTCCTCGGCACCGTGCTCGGCGTCGTCGCCGGGTTCTACGGCGGCTGGGTGGACAGCGTGATCAGCAGGATGATGGACACGTTCCTGGCCTTCCCCCTGCTGCTGTTCGCCATCTCCATCTCGGCCTCCCTGCAGGACGGCGCCTTCGGGTTCTCGGGGCTGCCGCTGCGCATCGGTGTGCTGATCTTCGTGATCGGCTTCTTCAACTGGCCCTACATGGGCCGCATCGTGCGGGCGCAGACGCTCAGCCTGCGGGAGCGGGAGTTCGTCGAGGCGGCCAGAAGCCTCGGCGCGCGCGGTCCGTTCATCCTCTTCCGGGAGCTGCTGCCCAATCTGGTCGCACCGATCCTCGTCTACTCGACGCTGCTGATCCCGACCAACATCCTCTTCGAGGCCGCGCTGAGCTTCCTCGGCGTCGGCATCGCCCCGCCGCAGGCCTCGTGGGGCGGCATGCTCACCAGTGCGACGGGCCTCTACCAGGCCGATCCCCAATACATGATCGTGCCGGGCCTGGCCATCTTCGTCACGGTCCTGGCCTTCAACCTGCTGGGCGACGGGCTGCGCGACGCGCTCGACCCCCGCAGCAAGTGATCAGCGCGACAGACCTCTTGAGCGGCCGCCTGCCGGTCCGCCGTTCCGTCATCGTTCGAGGAGGCGTTCCTCAGGTGAAGAGAAGCAAAGCGACGGCCGCGATGGCCGCCGCCGTGGTCCTGGCCCTCGGGGCGACGGCCTGCGGCGGCGGGTCCAAGGACAGCGGCGGCGGGAAGGGCGGCGGCAGCTCCGCGGCCGACGCGGCCCTCGCCTCCATCGTCAACCCGTCCGACAAGAAGGGCGGGACGCTGACGTTCGCCCACTCCGACGTCCCCGACTCCCTGGACCCCGGCAACACCTACTACGGCTGGGTGCAGAACTTCGCCCGGCTGTACGCCCGTTCGCTCACCACCTTCAAGCCCGCGGTCGGCAAGGCCGGGCTGCAGATCGTCCCGGACCTCGCCGAGTCGCTGGGCAAGCCGAGCGCCGACGCCAAGACGTGGACGTACACGCTGCGCCAGGGCGTGAAGTACGAGGACGGCACCCCCGTCACGTCCAAGGACGTCAAGTACGCCGTCGAGCGCAGCAACTTCGCGCCCGAGGCGCTGTCCAACGGGCCGACCTACTTCAAGGCGCACCTGGCCGACGGCGACAAGTACCAGGGCCCGTACAAGGACAAGAGCCCCGACGGCATCAAGTCCATCGAGACCCCGGACGACCGGACGATCGTCTTCCATCTCAAGGACGGCTTCGCGGACTTCGACTACCTCGCGGGTCTCCCCGGGACGGCTCCCGTGCCGCAGAAGGCCGACAAGGGCGCCGACTACGTCAAGCACATCATTTCCTCGGGTCCGTACAAGTTCTCCTCGTACGAGGACGGCAAGGGTGCGACGCTGGTGCGCAACCCGGAGTGGGACCCGAAGACCGACCCGATCCGCAAGGCGCTGCCGGACAAGGTCGAGATCAAGTTCAAGGTCAACCAGGTCACCATCGACAACAACCTGATCAACAACAGTCTTCAGGTCGACGCGCAGGGCAACGGTGTCGACCCGCAGACCCAGCCGAAGGTGCTGCAGGACCCCAAGTACAAGAAGCAGACGGATTCCGCGATCGCCGGCGCGACCTCGTACATCGGCCTGAATCTGCACGTGAAGCCCTTCGACAACATCCACTGCCGCAAGGCGGTCCAGTGGGGCGTCGACCGGGCCTCCGCGCAGGAGGCGGCCGGCGGTCCCCCCAAGGGCGACGTGGCCACCACGCTGCTGCCGCCGACGGTCAACGGCTACACCAAGTTCGACGAGTACCCCACGCCGAACGGCAAGGGTGACATCGCCAAGGCCAAGGAGGAGCTGGCCCAGTGCGGTCAGCCCAACGGCTTCACCACCACCCTGACGGCGCGCTCGGACCGGAACACCGAGATGGCCATGGCCACCGCCGTACAGGCCTCGCTGAAGAAGATCGGCATCACGGCCGAGATCAAGTCCTTCCCCAGCGGCAAGTACTTCACCAACTTCGCCGGGGTGCCGGACTACGTGCACAGCCACAACCTCGGCATGATCATGACGGCGTGGGGCGCCGACTGGCCCACCGGCTTCGGCTTCCTGGACCAGATCACCAACGGAGCGGCCATCAAGCCCTCCGGCGGCAACAACGTCCAGGAGCTCGACGACCCGAAGATCAACGAGATGCTCAACAGTGCCATCAAGAACACCGATGCCGCTGCGCGGAACAAGGCCTGGGGCGATATCGACAAGCTGATCGCCGACAACGCCTCGGCGGTGCCTCTGGTCTACCGCAAGAACCTGCTCTTCCGCCCCACCGGTGCCGCCAACGTCACGGTCACCCAGGCGTATCTCGGCATGTACGACTACGCGTTGATGAGCGTCTCCAAGTAAACGCCTCCGAGTAAGCAGCGGAATCGTTCCGCCACCCGCACCCGAAAGGCAGGTGAAGGCACCCCGGCGGCCGCCGGACGGATCCCACGGGGCCCGTCCGGCGGGCCCGGCGCCGCACAGCTGTGGCCGCGTACATCATCCGACGCGTGTTCGCCGCGGTGCTGTTGCTGCTGGTGGTCAGCGCAGTCACCTTCGCGATCTTCTTCCTCGTCCCCCGGATCGCCGGGCAGACGGTGGACCAGCTCGCCGCGCAGTACGTGGGGAAGGACGCCAACCCCTCCTCCATCGCCGCGGTCAAGCACAACCTCGGCCTCGACCAGCCGATCTACGAGCAGTACTGGCACTTCGTCAAGGCCCTCTTCGCCGGCGCCGACTACAGCTTCGGCCCGGACGCGGCCCACTGCTCGGCGCCCTGTTTCGGCTACTCCTTCAAGAACCACATCGAGGTCTGGCCGCAGCTGACCTCCCGCATCCCCGTCACCCTCTCGCTGGCCGTCGGTGCCGCCGTGATCTGGCTGGTGTCCGGCGTGGCGGTGGGCGTGCTGTCCGCGCTCCGGCGCGGGTCGTTCTTCGACCGGCTGTCCATGGGCGTCGCCCTGGCGGGCGTCTCCCTGCCGATCTTCTTCACCGGAATGCTGGGCCTGGCGATCTTCACCGTCCAGTGGCCGCTGTGGAGTTCGGGCGTGAACTACGTCAGCTTCACCGACAACCCCGCCGAGTGGGCCTGGAACCTGCTGCTGCCCTGGTGCAGCCTCGCCTTCCTCTACTCCGCGCTCTACGCCCGGCTGACCCGGGCCGGAATGCTGGAGACGATGGGCGAGGACTACATCCGCACCGCCCGCGCCAAGGGCCTCAAGGAGAACGTCGTCGTCGCCAAGCACGGCCTGCGTGCCGCGCTGACCCCGATCGTCACCATCTTCGGCATGGACTTCGGCCTGCTCATCGGTGGTGCGGTCATCACCGAACAGGTCTTCTCCTTCAAGGGACTCGGCGAGTACGCCGTCTCCGGCATCCGCGACAACGACCTGCCCGTCGTCATGGGCGTCACCCTGGTCGCCGCCTTCTTCATCGTCGTCTGCAATCTGCTGGTGGACCTGGTCTACGCGGCCATCGACCCCAGGGTGAGGTACTCGTGAGCGAACAGACCGGGGAGGTCTTCCTCTCCGTGCGCGACCTGAAGATCCACTTCGACACGGACGACGGCCTGGTGAAGTCCGTGGACGGCATCAGCTTCGACGTGCGCCGCGGCAGCACGCTCGGCATCGTCGGCGAGTCCGGCTCCGGCAAGTCCGTCACCTCGCTCGGCGTCATGGGCCTGCACCGCACGGCGCGGGCCCGGATCTCCGGCGAAGTGCACCTGGACGGCGAGGAGTTGATCGGAGCCGACCCCGACCGGGTGCGCCGGCTGCGGGGCAGCAAGATGGCCATGATCTTCCAGGACCCGCTGTCGGCCATGCACCCCTACTTCACGGTCGGCGCACAGATCGTCGAGGCCTACCGCGTCCACCACGCCGTGGACCGGAGGACCGCCCGCAAACGGGCCGTCGAACTCCTGGACAGGGTCGGCATCCCGCAGCCCGACCGCCGCGTGGACGACTACCCGCACCAGTTCTCGGGCGGCATGCGCCAGCGCGCCATGATCGCCATGGCGCTGGTCAACAACCCCGAACTGCTCATCGCCGACGAGCCGACCACGGCCCTGGACGTGACCGTGCAGGCGCAGATCCTCGACCTGATCCGCGACCTGCAGAAGGAGTTCGGCTCGGCCGTCATCATCATCACCCACGACCTGGGCGTCGTCGCCGAACTCGCCGACGACATCCTGGTGATGTACGCGGGCCGCTGCGTCGAACGCGGACCGGCCGAGGCGCTCTTCACCCGCCCCCGGCACCCCTACACCTGGGGCCTGCTGGGCTCCATGCCGCGCATCGACCGCGAGCAGACCGACCGGCTGATCCCCGTCAAGGGCAGCCCGCCCAGCCTCATCAACGTGCCCGAGGGCTGCGCCTTCAACCCGCGCTGCCCGTACGCGGACGTGCCCGAGGGGGGCCTCACACGGACGGAGCGCCCGGAACTCACGCCGGTACCGGGCGACGACGGGCACCACTCCGCCTGCCACCTCGCGCACGAGGAGCGGACGCGCATCTGGACCGAAGAGATTGCGCCCAAGCTGTGAAGGACCGAGCGATGACGAACCCCGGACCTCCGGAAGCCCTGCTCACGGTGGAGGGGCTGGTCAAGCACTTCCCCATCACCAAGGGGGTGCTGCGGCGCCAGGTGGGCGCGGTGCAGGCGGTGGACGGCCTCACCTTCGACGTGCGCACGGGGGAGACCCTGGGCGTGGTCGGCGAGTCCGGCTGCGGCAAGTCGACCATGGGCCGGCTGATCACCCGGCTGCTCGAACCCACCGCGGGGCGGATCGAGTTCGAGGGCCGGGACATCACCCACCTCGGTGTCTCGGGGATGCGCCCGATGCGGCGCGACGTGCAGATGATCTTCCAGGACCCGTACTCCTCGCTGAACCCCCGGCACACCGTCGGCACGATCGTCGGCGCCCCTTTCAGGCTCCAGGGGATCGCCCCCGAGGGCGGCGTGAAGAAGGAGGTCCAGGGGCTGCTGGAGCTCGTCGGCCTCAGCCCCGAGCACTACAACCGCTACCCGCACGAATTCTCCGGCGGCCAGCGGCAGCGCATCGGCATCGCGCGGGCGCTCGCGCTCAAGCCGAAGCTGGTGGTCGCCGACGAGCCGGTGTCGGCGCTGGACGTGTCGATCCAGGCGCAGGTGGTCAACCTGCTGGACGACCTCCAGGACGAACTGGGCCTGACGTACGTCATCATCGCGCACGACCTGTCGGTCATCCGGCACGTCTCCGACCGGATCGCGGTGATGTACCTGGGCAAGCTGGTGGAGCTGACGGACCGGACGTCGCTGTACACGGCGCCTGCGCATCCGTACACCAAGGCGTTGTTGTCGGCGGTGCCGGTGCCGGATCCGCGGCGGCGGACGCAGCGGAAGAGGATTCTGCTCAACGGGGATGTGCCGTCGCCCATTTCGCCGCCGTCGGGGTGCCGGTTCCGGACGCGGTGCTGGAAGTCCGCCGAGGTGTGCTCGGAACAGGAGCCTCCGCTCCTGGAGTTGCGTACCGGCCATCAAGTGGCCTGTCACTTTCCCGAGTAGGACGAGCGCGTTGCACAAGTGCATGGTGGGGCCCTTGTGCGGGAAGGGTCGTCGCGGCACGCTGAACTACCGCTGAAAGGACGGAACATGACCCGCACCCCCACCAGACTGCTCGCCCTTGCCACCGCCGCGGCCTCCGCCTGTCTGATATCCGCGGCTCCGGCCCAGCACCCCTCGCCCGGGGCGGCCGGCATCGGCGACTCCTACTTTCCCCACGAGGGCAACGGCGGCTTCACCGTCCGGCACTACAACCTCGACGTCTCGTACGCCCCGGACACCGGAAGAATCGACGGCCGCACCACCGTCTCCGCGCGGGCCACCCAGAGCCTGTCCTCCTTCGATCTCGACCTCCAGCAGCTGGACGTCTCCAAGGTCGAGGTGGACGGCCGCCCGGCCGCCTTCCGGCACGACGGCGACGAGCTCGTCATCACCCCGCGGCACGCCCTCGCCAAGGGCCGAGCCTTCACGGTGACCGTCACCTACGGCGGCGTCCCGCAGGCGCTCGGCGGCCCGATCATCTTCGGGTCCAAGTACGGCTGGATGAAGACCAAGGACGGCGTCTTCGTGGCCTGCGAGCCCAACGCGGCCTCCACCTGGTTCCCGTCCAGCGACCACCCGTCGGAGAAGGCGACCTTCGACATCACGGTCCGGGCCCCCAAGGGCCTGACCGCCGTCTCCAACGGCAGGTTGATCTCCACCCGCGACAGCGGTGCCACCACCGTCACCCACTGGCGAGAGAGCCGCCCCATGGCGACGTACCTGGCCACCGCCACGATCGGCAACTTCGACGTGCGGACGGGGAAGACCCCCGGCGGCATCCCCGAGTACGTCGCCGTCAACAAGGGCCTGCAGACGGGCAAGACGGACTTCTGGGGCATCACGGCCGCGGCCACCGACTACTGGTCCACGATCTTCGGCCCGTACCCCTTCGAGGAGACCGGCGCGATCGTCGACGACATGCCGGACGCCCACTTCTCCCTGGAGGTGCAGTCGAAGCCGGTCTACTCGGCGGTGCGCAGCGAGACCACGATCGTCCACGAGCTCGCCCACCAGTGGTTCGGCGACTCGGTCTCCGTCGAGCGCTGGAAGGACATCTGGCTCAACGAGGGCTTCGCCACCTACGCCCAGTGGCTGTGGGACGAGCACAAGGGCACCCGCAGCGCCCATGACTCCTTCCTCAAGGCGTACAACGGCTACAAGCCGGACGACGCCTTCTGGAAGATCGATGTGGCGGACCCGCAGCGCGACACCATGTTCTCGGACTCGGTCTACGAGCGCGGGGCGATGACCCTGCAGATGCTCCGCGAGCGGATCGGCGACAAGGCGTTCTTCAAGCTGCTGCCCACCTGGACCGCTCAGCACCGGTACGGAAACGCGAACACCGCCCAGTTCGTCGCCCTCGCCGAGAAGATCTCCGGCAAGGACCTCGGTGATCTCTTCGCCACCTGGCTGTCGAGCCCCGGAAAGCCTGCGCTGCGGTAATCGTGTACGCGACGAGTAAGAATGTCGCGTGCTCACCGATCTGTTCAGTCCCTCCGTCCAGCACTCGCTCGACCTCGCCGGGATCTTCGTCTTCGCGATCTCCGGCGCGCTGCTCGCCGTCCGCAAGAACTTCGACGTCTTCGGCATGGCCGTGCTGGCGGAGGTCACGGCGCTGGGCGGCGGGCTGTTCCGGGATCTGATCATCGGGGCCGTGCCGCCCGCCGCCTTCACCGACCTGGGCTACTTCCTCATGCCGCTGGTCGCCACGCTGATCGTCTTCTTCCTGCACCCGGAGGTGGAGCGGATCACCAGGGCGGTGGGCGTCTTCGACGCGGCCGGACTGGGGCTGTTCTGCGTGTCCGGCACGGTCAAGGCCTACGACCGCGGGCTCGGCCTCACCTTCGCCGCCACCCTCGGCCTGGCCACGGCCGTGGGCGGTGGTGTGCTGCGCGACATACTCGCCCACGAGGTGCCGTCGCTGCTGCGCTGGGACCGCGACCTGTACGCCGTGCCCGCCATGGTCGGGGCGGCCATCGCCGCCCTGATGATCCGCTACCACGTGCTCGACGGCCCCACCACCGCCGTGCCGGTCGTCACGGCCTTCGTCCTGCGGCTGCTGGCCATGCACTACCACTGGAGGGCGCCGCGCGCCTGGCACCGCAGGAGCGCGGCCGCCGAGGAGCTCTGAGTCTCAGACCGTCCGGCCCAGCCAGGCCGCCAGCCGCCCGTACGCGTCCGCGTCTTCGGGGGCCGGCCGCACCGGGCCGAACGGCACGCCCTCGCCGCGCCGGTCGGCCGTCAGCTTCTGCCGGGCCCACTCCAGCGCGTACTCCCCGAGCTCCTGGTCCAGCGGCAGCGGGTGGCCGAGGGCCTGCGAGAGGTCCCAGGTGTGGGCGACGGTCTCCAGCACGCACCCCGAGGCGAGGTACGCCCGGCCCGGCATCTCGCCCCACGGCACGGCGACGGCCATGTCGAGCTTCGCGTCGTCCGCCCAGGCGGCCGCCAGCCGCGCCCGCCCCGCCTCGTAGGCCGCCGCCCAGCCGTCGTCCGGCACGTCCGTGACCGGCGCGAGCCGCCGGGGCTCACCGGTCTCGCCGAGCAGCGCACCGGCCTCCAGACCGCCGACGAGGTGCGCGAGGAGTCCGCGTATGTCGAACTCCTCGCACGGCGTGGGGTCCCCGAGCCGCTCGGCGGGCACGGTGGCGACGAGCTCCGCCAACTGGGCGGTGGCGCGGGCGAGGAGGGGGCGGGGGTCGGTTGTTGTGTTCATGCGAACAGGTTAACGATCATGTAGGTCGGAGCGTGTCCTAGTGCGCCCCTGACCGGGCGCCCCTGCCGGGGCGCGAAGAGCCGCCGGGCGCGCCCTGATTGCTCACCGGCAGCAGCCCGCGCTCGGCGAAGACCTTCTTGGCCACGAACGTCGCGTTGAGGGCCTTCGGGATGCCGCAGTAGACCGCGGAGTGCAGCAGCGCCTCGACGACCTCCGTCGGCGTCAGGCCCACGTTGAGCGCGCCGTTGACGTGCACCTCCAGCTGGGCCTCGCAGCCGCCGAGGGCGGTCAGCATGCCGAGCGTGACCAGCTGGCGCTCGCGCGGGGCCAGTTCGGGGCGGGCGTAGATCTCGCCGAAGGCCCAGGAGATGACCTGGTTGCCCAGTTCCGGGGAGATGTCGGCGAGGGATTCGACGACGCGGTGGCCGGCCTCGCCGTCGACCGTGTCCAGCATGGCCAGGCCGCGCTCGTAGCGCTCGCCGAGGGTCGTGTCCTGCCGGTTGTTCAGGCTGTTCCCGTTGCTCATGGACATGACGATAAGAGTTGGAGCGAACTCCAACGCAAACCCCGCCCGCGCACGGCCGGGACGCCCGGTACCGCCCGGCGGGCCGCCTCGTAGAATCGTGCCCACCATGGCCTACCTCGACCACGCCGCCACCACCCCGATGCTCCCGGAGGCGGTGCAGGCGATGACCGCCCAGCTCGCCCTCACGGGCAACGCCTCCTCGCTGCACGCCGCCGGGCGGCGGGCGCGCCGCACCGTCGAGGAGGCGCGCGAGTCGCTCGCCGCGTCGCTCGGCGCGCGCCCCAGCGAAGTGGTGTTCACCGCGGGCGGCACCGAAGCGGACAACCTCGCCGTGAAGGGCCTGTACTGGGCCCGCCGCGCCGCCGACCCGGCCCGTACGCGCGTCCTGGCCAGCCCGGTGGAGCACCACGCCGTGCTCGACGCCGTCGACTGGCTCGCCGCGCACGAGGGCGCGACCGTCGAGTACCTGCCGGTCGACTCCTACGGGCGCGTGCACCCGGACGCGCTGCGCGAGGCGATCGCCCGCAACCCGGACGATGTGGCCCTGGTCACCGTGATGTGGGCCAACAACGAGATCGGCACCGTGCTGCCGGTGCGCGAACTGGCCGAGGTCGCAGGCGAGTTCGGCATTCCGGTGCACGCCGACGCGGTGCAGGCCTTCGGCCAGCTCGACGTGCGGTTCGCCGACTCGGGGCTCGCCGCGATGACGGTCAGCGGGCACAAGATCGGCGGCCCGTACGGGATCGGCGCACTGCTGCTGGGACGCCGGTACGCGCCCGTGCCGCTGCTGCACGGCGGCGGCCAGGAGCGGCACGTGCGCTCCGGGACGCTCGACGTGCCGGCCGTCGCCGCGTTCGCCGTCGCGGGCGCGCTGGCCGCCGAGCGGCGCGAGGAGTTCGCGCGCGAGGTGGGTGCCCTGCGGGACGAGCTGATCGCGGGCGTGCGGGCGTCCGTCCCGGACGCGGTCCTGGGCGGCGACCCGGACCCGGCGGGCCGGCTCCCGGCCAACGCCCACTTCTCCTTCCCGGGCTGTGAGGGGGACTCCCTGCTCCTGCTGCTGGACGCGCAGGGCATCGAGTGCTCGACGGGCTCGGCCTGCACGGCCGGGGTGGCGCAGCCGAGCCATGTCGTGCTGGCGACGGGGACGGATCCGGAACTGGCGCGGGGGACGCTGCGGTTCTCGCTGGGCCACACGTCGACGCGGGAGGACGTGGCGGCGGTGATCGAGGCCATCGGGCCCGTGGTGGAACGGGCCCGGAGCGCGGGGCTGAGCTAGGGCCCCGTCAGGGGCGCGGGGCCGTGTCCGATGTGTGGCTCCGCCACGTGGGCGCGACCAGCCCGGAACCACCCGCAGCCGCAGGACCGTACTCTGGAGAGGCTATGACTGACTTCCCCGGTGCCCCCGACTCCCAGGCCCCCCGCAAGGGGCGCCGCCTCCGCGTACTGGCCGCCATGTCCGGCGGTGTGGACTCCGCCGTCGCCGCGGCGCGCGCCGCCGAGGCCGGACACGATGTGACCGGCGTGCACCTCGCCCTGTCGGCGAACCCGCAGTCCTTCCGCACCGGCGCCCGCGGCTGCTGCACCATCGAGGACTCCCGCGACGCCCGCCGCGCCGCGGACGTCATCGGCATCCCCTTCTACTGCTGGGACCTCGCCGAGCGCTTCCGCGAGGACGTCGTCGAGGACTTCGTCGCGGAGTACCAGGCGGGGCGGACCCCGAACCCCTGCCTGCGCTGCAACGAGAAGATCAAGTTCGCGGCCCTGCTGGACAAGGCCCTCGCGCTCGGCTTCGACGCGGTGTGCACCGGCCACTACGCGACGGTCGTGGTGAACGAGGACGGCACGCGCGAGCTGCACCGCGCGAGCGACATGGCGAAGGACCAGTCGTACGTCCTCGGCGTGCTGGACGAGCGGCAGCTCGCCCACGCGATGTTCCCGCTGGGCGACACGATCACCACCAAGGAGGAGATCCGCGCGGAGGCGGAGCGCCGTGGCCTGGCGGTGGCGAAGAAGCCCGACAGCCACGACATCTGCTTCATCGCGGACGGCGACACCCAGGGCTTCCTGGCGAAGCGCCTCGGCAGGGCCGAGGGCGACATCGTCGACGAGTCCGGCACCAAGGTCGGCACCCACGAGGGCGCCTACGGCTTCACCATCGGCCAGCGCAAGGGCCTCCGCATCGGCCACCCGGCCCCGGACGGCAAGCCGCGCTACGTCCTGGACATCTCGCCGGTGAACAACACGGTGACGGTGGGCCCGGCGGAGGCGCTGGACGTGATCGCCCTGACGGCCATCAAGCCGCGCTGGTGCGGCGTCGCCCCCACGGAGCCGGGCACGTACACGGCCCAGCTGCGCGCCCACGGCGGCGAGACGCCGGTGACGGCGGAGCCGGTGGGCGACTCGGAGCTGCGGGTCACCTTCACCGAGCCGGTCCGGGGCGTGGCCCCGGGGCAGGCGATCGTGCTGTACGACGGCACACGCGTGGTGGGGTCGGCGACCATTGCGGCGACGGAGCGGGCTGCCCTGCGGGCGGCTCAGTAGGACGCGGTGCCCCGGCCGGTGCCGGGGCACCGAACTCGCCCCGGGTGAAGGCCCCGACGAGGGCTCACTCCGCGCGGAGCGTCCGCGCGAAGAACGGCAGCAGCCGGTCCCAGTGCAGCTGGAGCCCGGACGGGCTGAAGGCCGCCGTGTCGGACATCGTGAAGCCGTGGACGGTGCCCGGGTAGACCTCGGAGGTGCAGCGGACCCCGGCCGCGTCGACCGCCTTGTCGAACTCGGGCATCGGCTCGTCCCCCTCGGCCAGGCCGAAGAGGAGTTCGGCACGCAGCAGCGGGGCGAGCAGGTGCGCGCTGTCGGGCTTCTCGGTGGCCAGGCGGCCGGGGTGGAAACCGGCCACGGCGGCCACGTCGTCGGGGCGGCTCGCCGCCGTGCGCACCGCCAGGACCGCGCCCATGCAGTAGCCGACGACGCCGACCGGGCCGGGGCGGACCTCGGGCTGGGCGGTGAGGAAGTCCAGGTAGGCGTTGGCGTCGCTCTGCACCCGCTCGGGGGTGAGCTCCTGCATCATCGGGCCGAGGTGCTCGAAGAACGCCCCGCGGAGCTCGGGGCTGCTCAGGTCGGGCACCTCGAACAGCGGCGCACGGCCCCGGCGGTAGAAGGCGTTCGGGGCCAGGACGTAATAGCCCTCGGCGGCCAGCTGCTCGGCCAGTGCGTGGATGACCGGGCGCAGGCCGAGGGCGTCCATGTACAGCAGGACGCCGGGGTGCCGCTCGCCGTCGTCGGGGAAGGCGAGGAAGGCGTCGGCCGTGCCGTCGTGGGTCGTGATGTCAACTGTGCGGGTGGGCATGCGTATTGCTCCTTGATCAGGCGGTGAGTGGTGTGAGCGTATCGGGGAACCCCGTCACCGCTTCATCAGCCTCGCGCGTACCGTGACTCCCATGAACATCACCGTCTTCTGCTCCGCCGCCGACCTCGACGACCGTTACACCGCTCCCGCCCGCGAGTTCGCCGAACTCCTCGGCAAGGGCGGCCACACCATGGTGTGGGGCGGCTCGGAATCCGGGCTGATGAAGGTGATGGCGGACGGCGTGCAGGAGAACGGGGGCCGGCTCGTCGGCGTCTCCGTGGAGTTCCTGGCCGCCAAGGCCCGCCGGAACGCGGACGAGATGATCGTCGCCAAGGACCTCGCCGAGCGCAAGGCGGGGCTGCTCGCCCGCGGTGACGCCGTCGTCGTCATGGTCGGCGGCACCGGCACGCTCGACGAGGCCACCGAGATCCTGGAGCTCAAGAAGCACGGGCTGCACACCAAGCCCGTCGTGCTGCTGAACACGGCCGGGTTCTACGACGGGCTGCAGCAGCAGTTCCGGCGGATGGAGGCCGAGGGGTTCCTGCCGCTTCCCCTCGCCGAGCTGGTGTTCTTCGCCGAGGACGGGGCGAGCGCCCTCGCCTATCTGGAGAGCGCCGCAGCGAGCCGGTAGGGCAAGCTGTCACCCATGGCTACACATGTGATCACCGGAGCGGGCTCCGGCATCGGCGAGGCCGTCGCGACGCGGCTGTTGGAGCGCGGGGACGAGCTGTGGCTGTTCGCGCGGGACGCGGGACGGGCCAAGGAGCTGGCCGCCCGCTTCCCCGGGGCGCACACGCTCGTCGCCGATCTGGGCAACCCCGACCGGCTCTCCTGGGCCCTCGGCCACCAGAACCTGCCGGACCGCATCGACTCGCTGCTGCACATCGCCGGGGTCGCCGACCTCGGCGGCGTCGGCGAGCTCACCACGAAGACCTGGAACAACACCCTCGCCGTCAACCTCGTCACCCCGGCCGAGCTGACCCGGCTGCTCCTGCCCCAACTGCGGGTCTCCAAGGGGCACGTGGTGTTCATCAACTCCGGCGCCGGACTCCGGGCCAACGCCGAGTGGGGCGCGTACGCGGCCAGCAAGCACGGCCTCAAGGCGCTCGCCGACGCGCTGCGCGAGGAGGAGCACACCAACGGCGTGCGGGTCACCAGCGTCTACCCGGGCCGCACGGCCACGCCCATGCAGCAGAAGGTGCGGCAGCAGGAGGGCCAGGAGTACGACGCGCAGCGCTGGATCGACCCGAACTCGGTCGCCGCGACCGTGCTGCTCGCGCTCGACCTGCCGCGCGACGCCGAGATCAACGACCTTTCGGTGCGGCCCGGGTACACGGGAGGCTGAGCCGCCGGGCGGGTAAGTACGCTTCCGGGGTGAGCGAGAGCAACAGTTTTTCCGTCGCCCCGGGAACCGCCACCGGGGTCGGGTCGATGCCCGGCGGCGATGCCCGCGAGGCCGCCAAGACCGTCACCGGGTCCCTGGAGACCCTGCCGTACCTGCCCGAACTCCCCGGCCGCGGGCCCGGGGCCGACATGATCGGCCGGACCGCCGGGATGCTGGTGGAGGTCTTCGCCCACGTCGAGCCCAGCGGCTGGCGGATCGGCGACCGGCCCGGCCGGGACACCCGCCGGGCCCGCTCCTGGCTGGGCGAGGACCTCGACGCCCTGGAGGAGTTCACCCAGGGGTACGAGGGCACGCTCAAGGTCTCGGCCGTCGGCCCGTGGACCCTCGCCGCCGCGCTGGAACTGCGCGGCGGCGAGGCCGCGCTGAACGACGCGGGCGCCTGCCGTGACCTGGCCGCCTCGCTGGCCGAGGGCCTGCGCAACCACCTCGCCGAGGTCCGCCGCCGGGTGCCCGGCGCCCGGGTGGCGCTCCAGCTCGACGAGCCCTCGCTCACCGCGGTGCTGCGCGGGCAGATCCGTACCGCCAGCGGCTACCGCACCTACCGGGCCGTCGACCGCGCCGTGGTCGAGGGGGCGCTGCGGGATGTCGTCGCGGTCGCGGACGGCCCCGTCGTCGTGCATTCGTGCGCCCCCGGCGTGCCCTTCGCGCTGCTGCGCCGCGCGGGGGTCGCAGGAGTCTCGTTCGATTTCTCCCTCCTCACCGAGCGTGAGGACGATGCGATCGGTGAGGCGGTCGAGGCGGGGACGACGCTCTTCGCGGGCGTGGTGCCCGGCACGGACGGTCCATTGTCGGACCCTGCCGGTAGCGTCATGGGTGTCAGGACGCTGTGGCGCAGGCTGGGGCTGGCACCGGGGACCCTCGCGGAGTCCGTGGTGGTCACCCCGTCGTGCGGGCTGGCGGGCGCTTCGCCCGCATATGCCCGCCGGGCCCTGGAGCACTGCGTCCGGGCGGCCCGATCGCTCGCGGACAACCCGGAGTGACGGCACGCATGGAGCAACGGGAGGACGGAACGGTGGCTGTCGAACAGCGGGGCGAGGAGCTCGACGGGCTCGCGGCGCAGGCCACGGTGCCCGCGGAGGCGCGGGAGAAGCACGCTCGGCTGGCCGAGCAGATCGAGGAGCACCGCTTCCGGTATTACGTGAAGGACGCCCCGGTCATCAGCGACGCCGCCTTCGACAAGCTGCTGCGCTCGCTGGAGGCCCTGGAGGAGGAGCACCCGGAGCTGCGCACCCCGGACTCCCCGACCCAGAAGGTCGCGGGCGCGTACGAAACGGAGTTCACGGCCGTCGAGCACCGTGAGCGCATGCTCTCCCTCGACAACGCCTTCGACGACGAGGAACTCACCGCCTGGGCCGAGCGCCTCGCCAAGGAGATCGGCGAGGGCACCAAGTATCACTTCCTGTGCGAGCTCAAGGTCGACGGCCTCGCCGTCAACCTCACCTACGAGCACGGCCGCCTCACCCGCGCCGCCACCCGCGGCGACGGCCGCACCGGCGAGGACATCACGCCCAACGTCCGCACGATCTCCGAGATCCCCGACCGCCTGAAGGGCGACCGCATCCCGGCGCTCGTCGAGGTGCGCGGCGAGGTCTACTTCCCGATGGAGAAGTTCGAGGAGCTCAACGCCCGCCTGGTGGAGGCCGGCAAGCCCCCCTTCGCCAACCCGCGCAACGCGGCGGCCGGTTCGCTGCGCCAGAAGGACCCGCGCATCACGGCCACCCGCCCGCTGCACATGGTGGTGCACGGCGTCGGCGCCCGCCGGGGCTTCGACATCGACTGCCAGTCGCACGCCTACGAGCTGCTGCGCGAGTGGGGCCTGCCGACCGCCGCGCACGCCAAGGTCATCGACTCGCTGGACGGCGTGCGGAAGTTCATCGCGCACTACGGCAACCCGGACGTCCGGCACTCCATGGAGCACGAGATCGACGGCGTCGTCGTCAAGCTCGACGAGATCCCCCTGCAGGGGCGCCTCGGCTCCACCTCGCGCGCCCCGCGTTGGGCCATCGCCTGGAAGTACCCCCCGGAGGAGGTCAACACCAAGCTGGTGGACATCCGTGTGGGCGTCGGCCGCACGGGCCGGGTCACGCCGTACGCGGTCGTCGAGCCCGTCACGGTGGCCGGCTCCGAGGTCGAGTTCGCCACCCTGCACAACCAGGAGGTCGTCAAAGCCAAGGGCGTCCTCATCGGCGACACCGTCGTGCTGCGCAAGGCGGGCGATGTGATCCCCGAGATCCTGGGCCCCGTGGTGGACCTGCGGGACGGCACGGAGCGGGAGTTCGTGATGCCCGCCGAGTGCCCGGAGTGCGGGGCGGGCCTGCGCCCCATGAAGGAGGGCGACATCGACCTCCGCTGCCCCAACGCCCGCTCCTGCCCCGCCCAGTTGCGCGAGCGCATCTTCTACCTCGCCGGCCGCAAGGCGCTGGACATCGAGGCGCTGGGCGAGGAGACGGTCCGCGCGCTCACGAGCCCCGACGAGGGCCCCCGGGTGCTCTCCAGCGAGGCCGACCTGTTCGACATCGAGGTCGAGGACCTCCGCGACGTCAAGATGTGGCGCCGCGACACCCGTAAGGGTGCGAAGGAGGACGACCGCATCCTCGCCTCCTACTTCTACGGCCAGGAGAAGACCGTGGGCCGCGGCGAGGACAAGCGCACGCTGCCCGCCGAGCCCAAGGAGAACACCAAGCGGCTGATGAGCGAGCTGGAGAAGGCCAAGCAGAGCCCCCTGTCCCGCGTGCTCACCGGCCTGTCCATCCGGCACGTGGGCCCGGTCGCCGCGGTCGCGCTGGCCCGGGAGTTCAGGTCGCTGGACCGGATCGCGGAGGCGGGCGAGGAGGAGCTGGCGGCGGTCGAGGGCGTCGGCGGCACCATCGCCGCCTCGGTGCGCGAGTGGTTCGCCGAGGACTGGCACCGCGAGATCGTGGAGAAGTGGAAGGCCGCCGGGGTCCGCATGGAGGAGGAGGCCGGAGCCGACGAGGGCCCCCGCCCGCTCGCCGGACTGACCGTCGTCGTCACCGGTACGCTCTCCACGCACACCCGGGACGCGGCCAAGGAAGCACTCCAGAGCAGGGGGGCGAAGGTGACGGGTTCGGTGTCGAAGAAGACGGACTTCGTGGTCGTCGGGGACAACCCGGGCTCGAAGTACGACAAGGCGATGCAGCTGAAGGTTCCCGTGCTGGAGGAGGACGGTTTCGCCGTCCTGCTCGAGGAAGGACCCGAGGCGGCGCGCGCGGCTGCCGTGCCCCAGGAGGCCACCCCGGCGGAGTAATGCCCGCATAGGCAGTGGGCATTACCCCTACAGCGCCTGCTGGACGGCTGCAGAAGGCCGGATCGCATTCGGGCAACCGCTGCCGATCGCTGCCCGCCGTAGCCTTCTGCGGCCTACTGTTGAGATGTGCGCCTGCCGTGGCGCGGGCACCGCCGGCTGTGAGAGGGACGGGCATGAAACCCACCGACAGCGCCGAACCGGCATCCCGGCTGCGCAGGCTCCGCCCACCCGCGCTGCCGACGGTCTGCACGGCCGCGGCCGCACTCGCGTTCGCGGCCGGAACGGCCCGTGCGGCCGCCACGGGCCGGGCCCTGTTCCCCGGCGGCACGACCGGCTGGTCGCTGGCCACCCTCACCGCGCTCATCGTCGCCCATCTCGTCGCCCTCGGCCGGGACCGCTGGTGGGGCGGCACCGGCTCCGGTGCCGCCCTCACGCTGGCCGTGCTGCTGCTCTACGGCTGGCTCCCGTCCGCGCTGGTGAGCATCGCGGTCGTCACCCTCGTCGCGGCCGCCCGCCGCCACCGCTGGCGGCAGGCCTTACTCCACGGCGCGGTCGACATCCTCGGCATCGCCGCGGCCGGGCTGGCGCTCGCCGGATGCGGCGTCAGGGCCGGCGTCGAGTCCCCCTGGCCGCCGGACAGCTGGCAGCTGTCCGCCGCCCCCCGGATCGCCCTCGCGGCCTTCGTCTACCTCGCCGTCACCCGCTCCCTGCTGTGGTACTCCATGGCCCCGCGGGTGGCGCTCACCAGCATCGCCCGGGCCGCCCTGGTGCGGCAGGCCCTCGTCGGCGGCGCGCTGCTCGGCATCGCCCCGCTCATCGCCGTCGTCGCCGACCACGCGCCGGTGCTGCTCCCGCTGTTCGCGGTGCCGCTCATCGCCCTGGACTCCACGCTGTGGATAGCCCGCGCCCGCGCCGAGGAGCAGCTGCGCGACCCGCTCACCGGGCTGCCGAACCGCCAGTGGCTGCTGGAGCGCACCTGGACGGCCCTGGACGAGGCCGAACAGGCGGGCACCCGGGCCGCGTTGGTCCTGATCGACCTGGACCGGTTCCGGTCCGTCAACGACACCCTCGGCCATCTCGCGGGCGACCGGCTGCTGCTGCAGATAGCGGACCGGCTGCGGCTGGCCCTGCCGCGCGAAGCGGAGGCCGCCCGGCTCGGCGGCGACGAGTTCGCGGTGCTGCTGCCCACCGCCGACTCCCTCACCAGCGCCCAGCGGGTGGCCCGTTCGCTGGTCGGCACCCTCGGCTCACCGCTCGACCTCGACGGGCTCACCCTCGTCCTGGAGGCGAGCGCCGGCGTCGCCGTCTACCCCGACCACGCACTCGACGCCGAAGGCCTGCTGCGCCGGGCCGACGTGGCGATGTACCAGGCGAAGCGCGACCGCAGCGGCGTCGAGGTCTACGAGGCCCGCCGCGACGGCAACACCCCGGACCGGCTGGGGCTGTTGGGCGACCTGCGGCGTGCGCTGGACGCCGGCGAGGTCGAGCTGCACTACCAGCCGAAGGTCGGCTTCGACGGCCATGTCGAGGGCCTGGAGGCCCTGGTGCGCTGGGTGCACCCGGAGCGGGGCCGGGTCTCCCCGGACGAGTTCATCGCGATAGCCGAGTCGTCCGGGCTGATGCCGCGGCTCACCGAGTACGTGCTGGAGACCGCGCTCGGCCAGGTCGCGAAATGGCGGGCGATGGGCCTGGAGGTGCCGGTCGCCGTCAACGTCTCGCCGCGCGACGTCCACACGCCGGGCTTCGCCGGCTCGGTGGCGGCCCGCCTCGCCCGCCACGGGGTGCCCCCCGGGGCGCTGCAGCTGGAGATAACCGAGCACGTCCTGCTGGAGGACCCGCAGCGCGCCGCCGACACCCTCGCCGGCCTCACCGGCCACGGCGTCAAGATGTCCCTGGACGACTTCGGCACCGGCTACTCCTCGCTCGTCCATCTGCGCCGCCTGCCGGTGAGCGAGCTGAAGATCGACCGTTCCTTCGTGGCCCGCCTCGCCATCGACAACGAGGACGCCGAGATCGTCCGCTGCACGCTGGACCTGGCCCACTCCCTGGGCCTGCTGGTGGTCGCGGAGGGCGTGGAGGACGACGAGACCTGGGAGCGGCTGCGGGATCTGGGCTGCGACGCGGTCCAGGGCTGGCTGGTCGCCGCCGCGATGCCGCCGGACGAGACGACGGCCTGGCTCCGGCTCCGCCAGGAGGGCGGCTGGCGCCGGGAGGCCGCACCCCTGCATGCCGGGGCGACCTCGCAGGCCGAGGAGGACGCGGTCACCTGAGGGCGCGGTGCAGGGCGGGTTCGCGGACCCGGAAACGGGCCCGGAAACAATGGTCAGGCGGGCCGTCGCCCGGAGGCCATAGGATTGGCCCCGAAACCTACACACTCACCCTGAGGATCGCTGCATGCCTGGCATCACGCGCGAGGAGGTCGCCCACCTCGCCCGGCTGGCACGTCTGGAGCTGCAGGACGAAGAGCTCGACCACTTCGCCACCCAGCTCGACGACATCATCGGCGCGGTCGCCCGCGTCTCCGAGGTCGCCGAACAGGACGTCCCGCCGACCTCCCACCCGCTGCCGCTGACCAACGTCATGCGCCCGGACGTGGTCCGTCCGTCGCTGACCCCGCAGGCGGCGCTGTCCGGCGCCCCCGCCCAGGAGCAGCAGCGTTTCAAGGTGCCGCAGATCCTGGGGGAGGACTAAGAACGTGGACATCATCAAGCTCACCGCCGCCGGGATCGCGGAGAAGATCGTCTCCGGCGAGCTCACGGCCGTCCAGGTCACCGAGGCCCACCTGGCCCGGATCGACGCCGTCGACGAGAAGGTGCACGCCTTCCTGCACGTGGACCGCGAGGGCGCACTCGCCCAGGCCCGTGCCGTCGACGAGAAGCGCGCCCGCGGCGAGAAGCTCGGCCCGCTGGCCGGCGTCCCGCTCGCGCTGAAGGACATCTTCACCACCGAGGGGATCCCGACCACCGTCGGCTCCAAGATCCTCGAGGGCTGGATCCCGCCGTACGACGCGACGCTGACCAAGCGGCTGAAGGACGCGGACGTCGTCATCCTCGGCAAGACCAACATGGACGAGTTCGCCATGGGGTCCTCCACCGAGAACAGCGCCTACGGCCCGACCGGCAACCCCTGGGACCTGACCAAGATCCCCGGCGGTTCCGGCGGCGGCTCGTCCGCCGCGCTCGCCTCCTACGAGGCCCCGCTGGCGATCGGCACGGACACCGGCGGCTCCATCCGCCAGCCCGCCGCCGTCACCGGCACCGTCGGCGTCAAGCCGACCTACGGCGCGGTCTCCCGCTACGGCATGGTGGCCTTCTCGTCCTCCCTCGACCAGGGCGGCCCCTGCGCCCGCACGGTCCTGGACGCGGCCCTGCTGCACGAGGTGATCGCCGGCCACGACCCGCTGGACTCCACCTCCATCGACGCCCCGGTCCCGCCGGTCGTCGAGGCGGCGCGGAACGGCAGCGTCGCCGGCATGCGCGTCGGCGTCGTCAAGCAGTTCCGCGGCGAGGGCTACCAGGCCGGTGTGCTGCAGCGGTTCGACGAGTCGGTCGAGCTGCTCAGGGAGCTGGGCGCCGAGATCGTCGAGGTCGATTGCCCGTCCTTCGACCTGGCGCTCGCCGCGTACTACCTGATCGCGCCGTCCGAGTGCTCCTCGAACCTGGCCCGCTTCGACGGCCTGCGCTACGGCCTGCGGACCGGCGACGACGGCACCCGTTCCGCCGAGGACGTCACCGCCCTCACCCGCGAGGCCGGCTTCGGCCCCGAGGTGAAGCGCCGCGTCATGCTCGGCACCTACGCGCTGAGCTCGGGCTACTACGACGCCTACTACGGCTCCGCGCAGAAGGTCCGCACGCTCATCACGCGCGACTTCGAGAAGGCCTTCGAGCAGGTCGACGTGCTCGTCTCGCCGACCACCCCGACCACCGCCTTCGCGATCGGCGAGCGTGCCGACGACCCGATGGCGATGTACCTCGCGGACCTGTGCACCATCCCGACCAACCTGGCGGGCAACGCGGCCATGTCGCTGCCGTGCGGCCTCGCCCCGGAGGACGGGCTGCCGGTGGGTCTGCAGATCATCGCTCCCGCCATGAAGGACGACCGGCTCTACAAGGTCGGCGCCGCGGTCGAGGCCGCGTTCACCGAGCGTTGGGGCCACCCGCTGCTGGAGGAGGCTCCGTCGCTGTGAGTGCAGAGAAGTCGAGCGCGTTGAAGAAGGCCAAGGGCTTCAAGAAGTCCAAGGCCGGTACGTACCTGTCCATCGGCACCACCCTGTTCGGTGCGGTGAGCGTGGCCAAGCAGGCGAAGAAGGCGCGGACCGAGCAGGACACGCTCCAGCTCGTCGACGCGGTCGTCTCCGCCGCCGCCATCGTCACCGGCGTCGCCCTGCTCGTGCGCGAGCTGCGCCGCATGAACAGCGACGACGTCCTCGCCGGCTGAGCAGGGACTTGAGAGGTTAGTTTTCGTGACCGTCACTGAACTGGTGCCGTACGAGGACGCGCTGGCGTCCTACGACCCCGTCATGGGCCTGGAGGTCCACGTCGAGCTGGGCACCAAGACCAAGATGTTCTGCGGGTGCTCCACCGAGCTGGGCGCCGACGCCAACTCGCAGACCTGCCCCACCTGCCTCGGCCTCCCCGGCGCGCTGCCGGTCGTCAACGCGACCGGCGTCGAGTCCGCGATCCGCATCGGCCTCGCGCTGCACTGCGAGATCGCCGAGTGGTGCCGCTTCGCCCGGAAGAACTACTTCTATCCGGACATGCCGAAGAACTTCCAGACCTCCCAGTACGACGAGCCCATCGCCTTCAACGGCTACCTCGACGTGCAGCTGGAGGACGGCGAGATCTTCCGTGTGGAGATCGAGCGCGCCCACATGGAGGAGGACACCGGCAAGTCCACGCACGTGGGCGGTGCCACCGGCCGCATCCACGGCGCCCGGCACTCGCTGCTGGACTACAACCGCGCCGGCATCCCGCTCATCGAGATCGTCACCAAGCCGATCGAGGGCGCGGGCGAGCGGGCCCCCGAGGTCGCCAAGGCGTACGTGGCCGAGCTGCGCGAGCTCATCAAGGCGCTCGGCGTCTCCGAGGCCCGCATGGAGATGGGCCAGATGCGCTGCGACGTCAACCTGTCGCTGCGCCCCAACGGCACCGAGAAGTTCGGCACCCGCAGCGAGACCAAGAACGTCAACTCGCTGCGCTCCGTGGAGCGTGCCGTCCGCTACGAGATCAGCCGCCACGCCGGCGTGCTGAACGCGGGCGGGAAGATCGTCCAGGAGACCCGGCACTTCCACGAGGAGGACGGCTCCACCACCGCCGGCCGCATCAAGGAAGAGGCCGAGGACTACCGCTACTTCCCCGAGCCGGACCTGGTGCCGGTGGCCCCCGCCCGCGAGTGGGTCGAGGAACTGCGGGGCACCCTCCCCGAGCTGCCGCGCGTGCGCCGCAACCGGCTGCGCGAGGAGTGGGGGATCTCCGAGCACGACATGCAGTCGATCCTCAACGCCGGTGCGGTGGACCTGATCGAGGCCACCATCGCGGCCGGCGCCGACTCGGCCGCCGCCCGCAAGTGGTGGATGGGCGAGCTGGCCCGCCGGGCCAACGAGGAGGGCACCGCCCTCGCGGAGCTCCCGATCAGCCCGGCCCAGGTCGCGCGGATCGCGGCGCTGGTCGCCGACGGCTCGCTCAACGACAAGCTGGCCCGTCAGGTCATCGAGGGCGTGCTGGCCGGCGAGGGCGAGCCGGACGCGGTCGTCGAGCAGCGCGGTCTGAAGCTCGTCTCCGACGACAGCGCCCTGGGTGCGGCCGTCGACGAGGCGATCGCGGCCAACGCGGCCATCGCGGACAAGATCCGGGCCGGCAAGGTCGCGGCGGCGGGTGCGCTCGTCGGCGCGGTCATGAAGGCCACCCGGGGCCAGGCGGACGCGGCGCGTGTCCGCGAACTGATCCTGGAGAAGCTGGGCGTCGAGGGCTGACGTCCGGCAATCGCCTGCCGATAATGGCCGCTTCTCCCCCCGGAGGAGCGGCCATTGCCGTATGCCCCGGGCCGGCTGATTTTTGCCGGTACGCACCCCACATGCCGGAACGGTCCGGCATGATCGCCTGGAACGGGCCGGTCCGCGTGCCCGGACGAGGGCTGGGGAGTGGCAATGCGACGGGTGAGCACAGCGCTGGCGGCGCTCCTGTTGACGGGCGCGGGGCTGGCGGCGACGACAGGGACGGCGGATGCGGCCACGTCGGCGGCCGGCATCGAGGCGGCTTGTGCGGGCGACTGGGGCAGTCTTCCCAAGACCGCCACCGAGACGGCCGGTTACTCGCCGCTGGTGAACATCAGAACCGGGCAGCACGCCTGCTTCGACCGCATGGTCTTCGACATCCGCGGCGCCGAGGGCAGCGCGGAGCACGGCCCGGTCCGCTATCAGGTCCGTTATGTGGACGAGTTGCACCAGGACGGCTCCGGTGACCTGATCCCGGTCGGAGGCGGTGCGATCCTCGAAGTGCGTGTCGGTGCGCCGAGTTACGACCCTGAGACGATGCAGCCGAGCTACCGGGCACATGTCGGCAAGCCGCTGCCGGGCGTCGGCGTCGAGGGATACCGCACCTTCAAGGACATCCGCTACGGCGGCAGTTTCGAGGGCGACACCCAGGTGGGCGTGGGGGTACGGGCACGACTGCCGTTCCGGGTGTTCCAGTCGGGCAACCATGTCGTGGTGGATGTGGCGCACCGCTGGGGCGCGGACCACGGCGCCCCGTAAGGCGCCCCCTCCTCCGTGTGGGGTGGGCCACAAAGGGGACAAAGGATCTTTTTCGGCTGTCAGAGTGTGGGGGATCTCCCGCAACAGCCCGGAAGCCCGTCCATGACCTCACTCGCCCGGTGGTGCCTGCGCCGCCGCACCACCGTCGTCGTGCTGTGGCTCCTGGCCCTCCTGGGCACCGCGGCGGCCGCCACGGCCGCCGGGTCCGGCTACTCCGACGACTACCGCGTGCCCGGCACCGAGTCCGCGCGGGCGACGGAGCTCATGCAGCAGGCCTTCCCCGACACGGGCGGTGACGACGTCATCGTCTGGCACACCGGCGACGGCACCGTGAAGGCCACGGACGTGGAGCGGCGCATGAGATCCGTCCTGCACGAGGTCGGGCGCCTGCCCGGCGTCGCCGACGTCGGCACCCCGCACACCAGCCGCGACGGGCACACCGCGTACGCCTCCCTCGCCTTCGCGTCGGGCGGCGCCACCAAGGCGCAGGTGCAGAAGGTCGTCGACACCGTGCGGAAGGCCGGCACCGGAAACCTGCGCACCGCTCTCGGCGGCAGCGACATCGCCACCACCGAGAGCGCGAGCGGCCACCTGAGCGAGGTCGTCGGCGTTGTCGTCGCCGCGGTCGTGCTGTTCCTGGCCTTCGGATCGCTCGCGGCGAGCCTGTTGCCCATCGCCACCGCCCTCGTCGGCGTCGGCACCGCCGCCATGGGCACCGTCCTGCTCGGCCACGTGATGACGGTCGCCGGCTTCGCGCCCATGCTGGGCACGCTCATCGGCCTCGGCGTGGGCATCGACTACGCCCTGTTCATCGTCACCCGGCACCGCAAGGGACTGCGGCAGGGCCTGCCCGTGGCCGTCGCCGCGGAGCGTGCCGTCGCGACCACCGGGCGAGCCGTGGTCTTCGCGGGCGGCACCGTGTGCGTGGCCCTGCTCGGCATGCTGATCCTGCGGCTCGGCTTCCTCAACGGCGTGGCCGTGGCCGCCTCGCTCACGGTCGTCCTCACCGTCGCGGCCTCCGTCACCCTCCTCCCTGCCCTGCTCGGCATGATCGGCCCACGGGCGCTGAGCCGCCGCGAACGCCGCCTGCTCGCCGCCGAGGGCCGCTGCCCCGAGGCCCCCACCGGGCTCGCCGCGCGCTGGTCCGCCTTCGTGGAACGGCACCCCAAACTGCTCGGCGCGGTGGCCGCCGTGGTCATGCTGACCCTCGCGCTGCCCACGTTCTCCCTCCACCTGGGCACCTCCGACCAGGGCAACAACCCGGCCTCCAGCACCACGCGCCAGGCCTACGACCTGCTCGCCGACGGCTTCGGCCCCGGCGTCAACGGCCCGCTCACCCTCGTCGCCCCGCTCGACAGCGCCGCGGACCGCCTCGCCTTCGACAAGCTCCCCGACACCCTCCGCCGCACGGAGGGCATCGCCTCCGTCACCCCCGCGGCCCTGAGCGGCAGCGGCAGCACGGGCCTGATCACGGTCGTCCCCACCACCGCACCCCAGTCCCGCGCCACCAGCGACCTGGTCGACCGGCTCCGCACCCAGGTCCTCCCGAAGGCCGCGGACGGCACGGGCCTGAAGGTCCGCGTGGGCGGCGTGACCGCGAGCTACGACGACTTCGCCGGCGTCATCCGCGGCAAACTCCCGCTGTTCGTGGGCACGGTGGTGGGTCTGGGCTGCCTGCTGCTGCTCCTGGCCTTCCGCAGCATCGGCATACCGGTGAAGGCGGCGCTGATGAACATCGCCGCGGTGGCCTCGTCGTTCGGCATCGTCGTGGCGATCTTCCAATGGGGCTGGGGCAGCGAATTCCTGGGCCTGGGCCACCAGGGCCCGGTGGAACCGTTCCTTCCGGTGGTCATGGTCTCGGTCCTGTTCGGCCTCTCCATGGACTACCAGGTCTTCCTCGTCAGCCGCATGTACGAGGAGTGGCTGGCGACCCGCGACAACTGCCGCGCGGTACGGGTCGGCCTGGCCGAGACCAGCCGCGTCATCAACTCGGCGGCCGTCATCATGATCTCGGTCTTCCTGGCGTTCGTCCTGAGCGGCGACCGGGTGATCGCCATGTTCGGCATCGGCCTGGCGGCGGCGGTGGCCCTGGACGCGTTCGTGCTGCGCACGCTGCTGGTGCCGGCGCTGATGCACATGCTGGGCGGGGCCAACTGGTGGTTGCCGCGTTCGCTGGAGCGCTGGCTTCCGAGGGTGAGCATCGAGGCGCCGGAACCGGCTGCGCCCCGTCAGGGGCGCGAGGAACTGCGCGAGCAACCACTGGCAGCCCGCAGTTGACCTGCTGCCCTGGGCGGGTGCGTCGGCTGCGGGCCGTCGGTGGCTTGCCGCGCAGTTCCCCGCGCTCCTGACGGGGCGCCTAAGGCCCCCTCACCCGCAGATCAGGCACTTGCCCGATGCCCCCACCCCCCTCCTTAGGGACGAGGCTTCTCCCGAAGCCGAATCCCGAAGGGGGAAACCCGTGTTCATCCACTACGAACTCCACCGGATCCGCAGCGCCGAGCTCATCCGCGAGGCGGCCGCACACAGGCCGGCCCGTGTCGCCCGCAGGGCACCCCGGCGCCTCCGCCGCCTCTTCGTTCTCGCCGCCTGAACCCGATGTCAGCCCCCTGTGCGATGCTCGGCGACGTGCAGAAGACCTCCGTCAGCCCCGTGTTCGTCGGCCGTTCCGACGAACTCGACACGCTCGCCGACGCGCTGGAGCGCGCAGCCGCCGGCGAGCCCCAGGCCGTGCTCGTCGGCGGCGAGGCGGGCGTCGGCAAGACGCGCCTGCTGGAGGAGTTCCTCGCCGGCGCCGCGGCCGGCGGCGCCGTCACCGCGACCGGCGGCTGCGTCGAGATCGGCGAGGACGGCCTGCCGTTCGCGCCCCTGGCCACCGCCCTGCGGGCCCTGCACCGACAGGTCGGCGACGCCCTGACCCGGGCCGCCGCCGGGCACGAGGGCGAACTCGCCCGCCTCCTGCCCGAACTGGGCGAAACCGCCCGCGAGTCGCACGACGAGGACGGCCGCGCCCGGCTCTTCGAGCTCACCGCCCGGCTGCTGGAGCGCCTCACCGCCGACCGCACCCTCGTCCTCGCCGTCGAGGACCTGCACTGGGCCGACCGCTCCACGCGTGAGCTCCTCGGCTACCTCTTCCGCTCGCTGCACAGTGCACGCCTGCTCATCATCACCACCTACCGCTCCGACGACATCCACCGGCGCCACCCGCTGCGCCCCTTCCTCGCCGAGCTCGACCGGATGCGCTCCCTGCACCGGATCGAACTCGGCCGCTTCACCCGTGCCGAGGTGCGGGCCCAGCTGGCGGGCATCGCGGGCGGCAGCCAGCCCGACCGGGACGTGCTCGACCGGATCTTCGAACGCTCCGACGGCAACGCCTTCTTCGTCGAGGAGATCGCGGCCTCACTGGCCGACGGTTGCACGGGCGGGCTCAGCACCTCCCTGCGCGATCTGCTGCTGGTCCGCGTCGAGGCGCTGCCCGAGGACGCCCAGCGCGTGGCCCGCATCGCCGCCGCGGCCGGCTCCGCCGTCGAGTTCGAGCTGCTGCACGCGGTCGCGGGCCTCGGCGAGGACGAGCTGATCGAGGCGCTGCGCGCGGCCGTGGGCGCCGGCATCCTGCGGGCCACGCCGGACGGCGACGGATACCGCTTCCGGCACGCCCTGGTCCGCGAGGCCGTCGTCGACGATCTGCTGCCCGGCGAGCGTTCCCGCCTCAACAGGCGCTATGCGCATGCTCTGGAGGCGGATCCGGGCCTCGTCCGGGCCGACGAACTCCCGGCCCGCCTCGCCAGCCACTGGTACCACGCGCACGATCCGGCCAAGGCGCTGCCCGCCGTCCTCGCCGCCGCCGTGCACGCCCGCCGGCGCTACGCCTACACCGAGCAACTGCGCCTGCTGGAACGCGCGCTGGAGCTGTGGGAGGACGTCCCGAAGGAGGTCCGCGAAGCCCAGCGGCCGTTCGACCACGCGGACGTCTATCCCGCGTGCGGCTGTGACGACGAGGCGCTGCGCCGGCTCGACCTGCTGGCGGAGATCGTGGTCGCCGCGCACATGTCGGGGGAGCGCGAGCGCTCGCTGGCCGTGGCCAGGAAGGCGCTGCGCATGCTGGACGAGACCAAGGACCCGCTGCGCGCGGCCTGGTTCTGGACGCAGCAGGGCAAGGCGGCGGAGGGCCTGGCACGCGGCGACGGCCGGGCGGAGCTCGGCCGGGCGCAGGAGCTGGTCCGGGGGCTGCCGCCGTCCCCGGTGCACGCCGAAGTGATCGCGCAGGCCGCCGCGTGGAGCGCCGTCCACACGCCGGGCCCGGAGAGTTACGCCACCGCCGAGCAGGCGGTCGAGCTGTCCCGGCTCGTCGGGGCCGAGAGCACGGGGCTCAGCGCCCGGCTCACCCTGGGCGGGCACCGGATCGACTCGGGGGACGTCGAGGGCGGCCTCGCCGAGATGCGCGCCGTCTGCGCCCGCGCCGTCGAGCTCGGCGAGGTCCATGTCCTGGGGCGCTGCTACATCAACCTGGCCTCCGCCCTGGAGGGTGTGGGCCGTTCCGCGGAGGCCGTCACGGTCGCGGACGAGGGCGTCGAGGTGCTGCACCGCTTCGGCCTGCGCGACTCGACGGCCTGGGTCCACGGCAACAAGGCCTGTTCCCTGTACTCGCTGGGCCGTTGGCCGGAGGCGGAGGAGGCGGCCCGCGAGGCGCTGCGCCTGGCGCGGACCCGCATGCCCCGGGGCGCGGCGGCCAAGCGCTTCGCGCTGCTGGCCCTGGCCCGCGGCGAGTGGGACGCGGCCGAGCGCGAACTGGCCGTGGCCCGCGCGCACTACGGCACGCACGACCCGCAGCCGCAGTACGAGATCCCCTTCGGCCACTGCACCCTGGAACTGGCCGCCGCCCGCGGCCGGTTGACCGATGCCCGCGCCGCCCTCGACGAGACCCTGCGCCCGGGCCTCCCGGCCGCCGCCCAGCGCTACGCCTGGCCGCTGCTGATCGCCGCGGCCACGGCCGAGGCGGACGCGCGCGGCCTGCCGGCGGCCGAGCAGGGCCGTGCCGCGGTCCTCGGCAGTATCCGGGCCGCCGCCAAGCGGCTGCCGCGGTTCATCCCGGTATGGCAGGCCCACGCGCTCTATCTGGACGCCGAACTCCTGCGCGCGGATGGCTGTGAGGACGCACATCGCTGGGCGGAGGTCGTGGCCGCCTTCGAGCTGCTCGACCGGCCCTACGAACTCGCCCGCGCCCGGTACCGCTGGGCCGCCTCCCTGCTGGGTGCGGGCGGAGAGGGGGCGGCCGAGCCACTGGCCGCGGCCCACACCACCGCCGTCCGGCTGGGCGCCCGGCCGTTGCGCGAGGCCGTCGAACTGCTGGGGCGGCGGGCCCGGTTGTCCCTGGGCGGTAACCGGCAGACGGGCGACGGTCTCGGGCTGACCCCGCGGGAGCGTGACGTCCTGCGCCTGGTGGCGCTGGGCCACAGCAATGGTCGGATAGCCGAGGAGCTGTTCATCTCGCCGAAGACGGTGAGCGTGCACGTCTCCAACATCCTTGCCAAGCTCGGCGTCTCGGGCCGCGGCGAGGCCGCCGCGACGGCGCACCGGATGGGGCTGTTCAGCCCGCCGGTCCGCAGCTGACCCGTCACCCCCGGGGACGTCGGCCGCGGGTGCGTCCGCCTCAGTCCCACGACCCCATGGCCTTCGGCAGCGCCGCTATCTCCGCCAAGTCCTCGGCGGTCAGGCGCAGTTCCGCCGCGGCCGCGTTCTGCACCGCCCACGCGGCCTTCTTGGTGCCCGGCACCGGTATGACGTGCCTGCCCTGGGCCAGTACCCAGGCCAGGGCGACCTGGGCCGCGGAGGCGTCGTGGCGGTGGGCCACGCGGCGCAGGCCGGCCACGATCGGCTGGTTGGCGGCCATCATCTCCGCGGTGAACCGCGGGTGCCGCGCCCGGACGTCCTCCGGCTCGAAGCCCTGGCCGGGGGTGAGGGTGCCGCTCAGGAAGCCGTTGCCCAGCGGCATCGCGGCCAGCAGGCCCACGCCGCGCGAGGCGCACCACGGCACCAGGCGGTCCAGTGCCTCCCGCGACCACACCGACAGTTCGGCCTGAACGCTGCTGACGGGAAAGACCTGTTGGATGCGTTCGAGCTGGCGGATCGTCGTGTCGTACATCCCCGTCATCCGCGCGGCCGGTGCGCCGGACCGCAGGCTCGTGCGGCGCTGGGCGCGGGCCCCGACCGCGGACCAGCCCAGGGCGCGCACCTTGCCGGCGGAGACCAGGTCGGCCATCGCCCCCCAGGTCTCCTCGACCGGCACCTCGGGGTCGGGGCGGTGCAGCTGGTAGAGGTCGATCACATCGGTCTGCAGGCGGCGCAGCGAGGCGTCGCACGCGCGCTTCACATAGCCGGGGCGGCCGTTGGCGACGATGTGCTGATCGCCCACCAGCAGCCCGCACTTGGTCGCCACGAAGGCCTCGCCGCGGCGCTCCCGCAACACCCGTCCCAACAGCAGCTCGTTGGTGAACGGCCCGTACATGTCGGCCGTGTCCAGCAGGGACGTTCCGGCATCGAGTGCCGCATGGATCGTCCGCAGCGAGCCCTCGCCGCTCCGCTGGGAGGCGGTGTACGCCCAGTGCATGGGCATGCACCCGAGTCCGACGGCGCCCGCTTCGAGTGCCGTCGCACCGATTCTCCTGCGCTCCACCGCCCGTATCCCCTCCCGTTCCTCGCCCCCAAACTAACCTCTGCCGGGACCGCCTCTTCGCATAGCCTCCAGGCATGAGCGCAGATCACAGCGGTACCACGACCCGCGCGGCCCGCCCCCTGGCCTGGCTGCCGATCCGGCCCGAGGAGATCGAGGACCTTCCGGGCGGCCTGGAGTACGCGTACTGGAACGGCGAACCGGACTTTCCCACCGACCCGGCCCGTGTCGTCTTCTACGCCGCCCCCTACATGAAGGGCGACGAGGTCTGCACCCGTCCGCTGCCGCTGATGCCGAACCTCAGGGTGCTGCAGGCGCTCACCGCCGGTGTCGAGAACCTGCTGCCCGCCGTGTCCTCGCTGCCCTCCGGGGCGAAGCTGTGCAACGCCCGTGGCCTGCACGACGCGAGCACCGCGGAGCTGGCCCTGACGCTCACGCTCGCCGCCCTGCGCGACATCCCGGGGTTCGTCCGGGCCCAGGACGCGGGGGAGTGGCGGCACGGGTTCCGTCCGGCGCTCGCCGACAGGTCCGTCCTCATCGTGGGGTACGGCTCGATCGGCAGTGCCATCGAGGACCGGCTCGCACCCTTCGAGTGCGCGCGGGTGGCACGTGTCGCGCGCTCTGCGCGGACAACCGCGCGCGGGCGGGTGCATCCGGTCTCCGCCTTGCCCGGTCTGCTTCCCGAGGCGGATGTGGTGATCCTCGCGACGCCGCTCACGGAGGAGACCCGCGGTCTCGTCGACGCCGGGTTCCTCGCGCGGATGAAGGACGGCGCCCTCCTGGTGAACGTCGCCCGGGGCGCCGTCGTGCGGACCGGGGCGCTGCTCGCCGAGCTGGAGAGCGGCCGGCTGCGGGCCGCACTCGACGTCACCGACCCCGAGCCGCTGCCCCCGGGGCATCCGCTGTGGAGTGCACCCGGCGTTCTCGTCACCCCCCATGTGGGTGGGCCGAGTTCGGCCTATTTCTCGCGCGCCAAGGCCCTCTTGCGCGATCAACTGGCCAGATTTGTACTGGACGAGCCTCTGCGGAATGTCGTAGTCGCTGCGGACTGATACCACGTAGAGGCACGATTTGAGTGCGCTGAGTATCCGTAATCCGGTAGCCAGTTACGCTATGTATATGAGCTATGTCCCTGAGTGACGAGTCTGGTGTATCGTCCGGTCCGGGGGCTGCGCCGCGCAGTGAACGGCGCAGCGATGTACCGGAACTCGAGGGGGGCGACGGGCGATGCACGGCCAATGGACGATCAACCCGACGCGGCAAGCGCACGGACCACGCAGCCACTGTCCGGTGATCTCGGACCCCCGCCTCCCGCAGCCGGCCCCCGCCGGGGCCCCGACCGGGGAGGCGGCGCGGTGAGCGCCCCCGGAGCGGCCCTGCCGCGGCGGACGATGCCCGCCTCCGGCTCGGGCGTGGTCCCCCAGCTCCTCCTCGCCCTCGTCTGCGGCGGCTACGCCACGGGCGCCGCCTTCGGCTGGGGCTCGGCCGAGCTGGCCCTGACCATGGGCGACTTCGGGCTCAGCGGCGCGGCGGGCCTCGCCGCGGCCTCCTGCTTCTGGTACGGCCGCACGCACAGCAGCCGGTTCCGGCCCGCCTGGCTGCTGTTCGCCGCCTCCTCCGCGATGGCCGGCTTCGGCAACTTCGTCTGGGGCTGGTACGAGGTCGTCCTCGGGCGGCACGTGCCGAGCCCGTCCCCGGCCGACTTCTGCTTCCTGCTCTTCGCGCCGCCCGCCATCATCGGCCTGCTGGTGCTCGCCCGCCGCCCGGTCACCCGGGCCGGCTGGGTCTGTCTCGGCCTCGACTCGTGGCTCATCGGCGGCTCGCTGCTGACCCTCTCCTGGAGCCTGGCCCTCGCGCACACGGCGCACTTCGCCGGCGAGACGGTCGCGCAGGCCGCCCTCTCGCTGGCGTACCCGCTGCTGGACATCGTGCTGGTGTCGATGGTGCTGGCGCTGCACTTCAAGCGCTCGTCCGCCAACCGCTCCGCGATCAACACCGCCATCGCCGCCCTCGCGCTGACCGTCCTGTGCGACGCCCTGTTCACCTCCCCGCTGCTGCGCGAGCACTACCGCTCGGGCCAGATCCTGGACGCGGGCTGGTTCGCGGGCTACATGCTCATGGCCTACGCGCCCTGGGTGGCCCGCGAGGAGGGCGAGGACGGCAGCCGCCCCGTGCCGCACTCCGGGCGGCCCATCGCCGGCTCGCTGGCCGCGCTCACCCCGTACCTCGCGGCCGCCGTCTGCACCCTGGGCATCCTGTACAACGTGCTCGACGGCCACCACGTCGACCGCGTCGTGCTGTTCACCGGCTGCACGGTCGTCCTGGCGCTGGTCGTGCGCCAGGGCATCATGCTGCTGGACAACATCTCGCTCACCCAGGAACTGGCCCAGAAGGAGAACCACTTCCGCTCCCTGGTACAGGGCTCCAGCGACGTCATCATGATCGCCGCGCCCACCGGGATACTGCGCTACGTCAGCCCCGCCGCCGCCGGGGTCTACGGGCGCGAGGCCGAGGAGCTCATCGGCTCCGAACTGGCCTCCCTGATCCACCCGGAGGACCTCGGCCGCGTCGTCCACGAGGTGCGCCGCTTCCTCGCCGCGCCCCCCGCCGACGAGCCCACCACCCGCATCGAGTGCCGCTTCCGCTCCGGCAGCGGCGACTGGCTCAACGTGGAGTCCACCGTCAACCGGCACCACGGCGGCCTCATCTTCAACAGCCGGGACGTCACCGAACGCGTCCGTCTCCAGGCCCAGTTGCAGCACACCGCCGAGCACGACCCGCTCACCGACCTGCCCAACCGCGCCCTGTTCACCCGCCGCGTGCAGCAGGCCCTGGCCGGCCGCAGAGTGACCGACGCGGGCACCGCCGTGCTCTTCATCGACCTGGACGGCTTCAAGGCCGTCAACGACACCGTCGGCCACCAGGCCGGCGACGAACTGCTCGTCCAGGCCGCCCGCCGGCTGCAGGACTCGGTGCGGGCCGGCGACAGCACCGCCCGCTTCGGGGGCGACGAGTTCGCCGCGCTCATCATCGGCGACGGCACCCGCGACCCCGCCGCCCGCGAGTACCGCATCCTGGAGATCGCCGACCGGCTGCGGGCCACCCTCTCCCAGCCGTACCTGGTCGAGGGCGGCACCGAGGTCCGCGTCAACGCCAGCATCGGCGTGGCCTTCGCCGACCCGGGCATCACTCCCGGCACCCTCATGCGCAACGCCGACCTCGCCATGTACCGCGCCAAGCAGGCCGGCAAGGGGCGCGTCGAGCTCTACGCCCCGCAGATGCAGGCCGAGGTGGTGCGCCGCGCCGAACAGGCCACCCGGCTGCGCACCGCCCTGCACGACGGCCAGTTCGCGCTGCTGCACCAGCCCGTCGTCGAGCTGGACACCGGCCGCCTCACCGCCGTCTCCGCCCAGCCCCGTTGGCGCTCGGCCCAGGGCATCCTCTTCACCCCGGACGAATTCCTGCGGGCCGGCGAGCCGGGGCGCGGCGACGCCGCCCGGTCCGGCGACGGCGGGGCCCTGGCCGAACTCGGCCGCTGGACGCTGGAGAAGGCCGTCGAGCAGGCCGCCCACCGCCGCCGTGCGGGCCACGCCGTGCCCGTTCATGTGCGCGTGTCCGCCGCCCGGCTGCTGGACCGGGCGCTGCCGCAGAAGCACGTCGAGGAGCTCATCCTGCGCCACGACCTGCCCTCCGGCGCCCTGGTCCTGGAGCTGACCTGCAGCGACCCGCGGGTGCCGCTGGACGAGCTGGAGCGCCGGCTGGAGTCGCTGCGGCGCTTCGGCGTCCGTATCGCGCTCGACGGCTTCGGCAGCGGCTACGCCGCGATGAGCGCTCTGCGGCGGCTGCCCGTCGACGTGCTCCGGCTCGACCGCGAACTGGTCGACGGCGTGGCCGAATCTGCCCGGCTGCACAAGATCACGGCAGGGCTGCTGCGGATCGCCGGCGACCTCGGCCTGCAGTCCGTGGCCGACGGGGTGGACGACGCCGAGCAGGTCCGCGCCCTGCGCGCCATGGGCTGCACCCACGGCCAGGGCCAGGCCTTCGCCGGTGCGCTGGACGAGCACCGGCTGCGCCAGGCGCTCGACCGCGGCGGCTACACCCTTCCGGGTGATTCTGCCGACGGCCCGGACGAGCTGCTGGTGGGCGGCGCACTGCCCGTACGTTCCGGTGCGGTGGGCAGTGCGGGCGCTCTGGCCCACGCGCCGCTCCGTTCACATAATGAGACGCCTGTCCCACCCACTTGACACTCCGCGGGGAGCGGAGGGAGGGTCAGTGACATGCGCACCCGAATTCTCGTACTTGGAAAGCGCGTCGGCTGAAGCAGGACCCCGTCCAGGTCCTGCCGACCGCACCGACGCGCTCCCCTCGCTTGCCCTACGGCACGAGGGGTTTTTTGTTGCCCAGCCGAATCCATCCGTCTCACCCGTCGAACCGTCGAATCCTTCGAGAAGAGAATGTCGATGACCGAGCAGGCCACCGGGGCCCATCATCCGCAGCCGCGGGCCCGTAACGGCGGAGCGCAGCAGCCCGCCACCGTCGAGCACGTCACGGGCGCGCAGTCCCTCATCCGAGCGCTGGAGGAGGTCGGGTGCGACACCGTGTTCGGCATCCCGGGCGGTGCCATCCTCCCCGCCTACGACCCGATGATGGACTCCTCGAAGGTCCGCCACATCCTCGTCCGCCACGAGCAGGGCGCAGGCCACGCCGCCACCGGATACGCGCAGGCCACGGGCAGGGTCGGGGTGTGCATGGCCACCTCGGGCCCGGGCGCCACCAACCTCGTCACGCCGATCGCGGACGCCCACATGGACTCCGTCCCGCTGGTCGCCATCACCGGCCAGGTCGCCTCCAAGGCCATCGGCACGGACGCCTTCCAGGAAGCCGACATCTGCGGCATCACCATGCCGATCACCAAGCACAACTGGCTGGTGACGGACCCCGCGGAGATCCCCCGGACGATCGCCGAGGCCTTCCACGTCGCCTCCACCGGACGCCCCGGGCCGGTGCTCGTCGACATCGCCAAGGACGCCCTCCAGGCCCGGACCACCTTCGTCTGGCCGCCCCACACCGACCTGCCCGGCTACCGCCCGGTCACCAAGCCGCATTCCAAGCAGATCCGCGAGGCGGCCAAGCTGATCACCCAGGCCCGGCGCCCCGTCCTCTACGTCGGCGGCGGCGTCCTCAAGGCGCAGGCCACCGCCGAGCTCAAGGTCTTCGCCGAGCTGACCGGCGCGCCCGTCACCACCACGCTGATGGCGCTGGGCGCCTTCCCCGACAGCCACCCCCAGCACCTGGGCATGCCCGGCATGCACGGTTCCGTGGCCGCCGTCACCGCCCTGCAGAAGTCCGACCTGATCGTCGCCCTCGGCGCCCGCTTCGACGACCGCGTCACCGGCAAGCTGGACTCCTTCGCCCCGAACGCCCGGATCGTCCACGCGGACATCGACCCGGCCGAGATCGGCAAGAACCGCGCCGCCGACGTCCCCATCGTCGGTGACGCCCGCGAGGTCCTCGCCGACCTGATCGTCGCCGTCCAGCACGAGCACGCCGAGGGCCACCGCGGCGACTACGGCAGCTGGTGGGAGGACCTCGACCGCTGGCGCCGGACCTACCCGCTCGGCTACGACCAGCCCGACGACGGCACCCTCGCCCCGCAGCAGGTCATCCAGCGCATCGGCGAACTCGCCCCGAAGGACACCATCTATGCCGCCGGTGTCGGCCAGCACCAGATGTGGGCCGCCCACTTCATCCGCTACGAGCAGCCCGCGACCTGGCTCAACTCCGGCGGCGCGGGAACCATGGGCTACGCCGTGCCCGCCGCGATGGGCGCCAAGGCCGGCATGCCGGACCGCACGGTCTGGGCCATCGACGGCGACGGCTGCTTCCAGATGACCAATCAGGAACTGGTCACCTGCGCGCTCAACAACATCCCCGTCAAGGTCGCCATCATCAACAACGGCGCCCTGGGCATGGTCCGGCAGTGGCAGACCCTGTTCTACAACCAGCGCTACTCCAACACCGTGCTGGGCACGGAGGCCGCGCCCGGCACCCGCGTCCCCGACTTCGTCAAACTCGCCGAGGCGATGGGCTGCGTGGGGCTGCGCTGCGAGGACCCGTCCGAGCTGGACAAGGTCATCCAGGAGGCCAACGCCATCAACGACCGCCCGGTCGTGGTGGACTTCATCGTCCACCAGGACGCCATGGTCTGGCCGATGGTCGCCGCCGGCACCTCCAACGACGAGATCCTCGCCGCCCGGGGCGTCCGCCCGGACTTCGGCGACACCGAGGACGACTGAGAACAGGCGAGGAGACCGACCCCATGACCAAGCACACGCTCTCCGTCCTCGTGGAGAACACCCCCGGCATCCTGGCCCGGATCGCCGCCCTGTTCTCCCGGCGCGGCTTCAACATCGACTCGCTGGCCGTCGGCGTCACCGAGCACCCCGACATCTCCCGCATCACGATCGTCGTCAACGTCGAGTCGCTGCCGCTGGAACAGGTCACCAAGCAGCTCAACAAGCTCGTCAACGTGCTCAAGATCGTCGAGCTGGAGGACAGCCAGGCCGTCCAGCGCGAGCTCGTCCTCGTGAAGGTCCGCGCCGACAACGAGACCCGCTCCCAGATCACCGAGATCGTCCAGCTCTTCCGCGCCAAGACCGTCGACGTCTCCCCGGAGGCCGTCACCATCGAGGCCACCGGCGGCAGCGAGAAGCTCGGCGCGATGCTCAAGATGCTGGAGCCGTACGGGATCAAGGAACTGGTGCAGTCCGGCACCATCGCCATCGGGCGCGGGGCGCGGTCCATCACGGACCGCAGCCTGCGGGCGCTCGACCGCAGCGCGTAGCGCTCCGGGGGGCGCGTACCCCTACCCCTCAACACTCGTTCCCCCGTCATACGGTGGGACGCACAACCCACAAGCAAGGAGAAACCTCACGTGGCTGCCGAGCTCTTCTACGACAACGACGCCGATCTGTCCATCATCCAGGGCCGCAAGGTCGCGGTCCTCGGCTACGGCAGCCAGGGCCACGCCCACGCGCTGTCGCTGCGCGACTCGGGCGTCGACGTCCGCGTGGGCCTGCACGAGGGCTCCAAGTCCAAGGTGAAGGCCGAGGAGCAGGGCCTGCGCGTGGTCACCCCCGCCGAGGCCGCCGCCGAGGCGGACGTCATCATGATCCTGGTCCCGGACCCGATCCAGGCCAAGGTCTACGAGGAGTCCGTCAAGGACCACCTGAAGGACGGCGACGCCCTGTTCTTCGGCCACGGCTTCAACATCCGCTTCGGCTTCATCAAGCCCCCGGCCGGCGTCGACGTCTGCATGGTCGCCCCCAAGGGCCCGGGCCACCTGGTGCGCCGTCAGTACGAGGAGGGCCGCGGCGTCCCGTGCATCGCGGCCGTCGAGCAGGACGCCTCGGGCAACGCCTTCAAGCTCGCCCTCTCCTACGCCAAGGCGATCGGCGGCACCCGGGCCGGTGTCATCAAGACCACCTTCACCGAGGAGACCGAGACCGACCTCTTCGGCGAGCAGGCCGTGCTGTGCGGCGGCGCCTCGGCGCTCGTCAAGGCCGGGTTCGAGACCCTCGTCGAGGCCGGCTACCAGCCGGAGATCGCCTACTTCGAGTGCCTGCACGAGCTCAAGCTCATCGTGGACCTGATGTACGAGGGCGGCCTGGAGAAGATGCGCTGGTCCGTCTCCGAGACGGCCGAGTGGGGCGACTACGTCACCGGCCCGCGCATCGTCAACGACGCCACCAAGGCCGAGATGAAGAAGGTCCTCTCGGAGATCCAGGACGGCTCCTTCGCCGCCAACTGGATGAAGGAGTACGAGGCCGGCCTGCCCAAGTACAACGAGTACAAGAAGGCCGACCAGGACCACCTGCTGGAGACCACCGGCAAGAAGCTGCGCAAGCTGATGAGCTGGGTCGACGACCAGGAGTGAGCATGCCGCAGGCCGGGCGGGCCGCCCCGCGCCCGCCCGGCCCCTTGCGAGGGTGACGTTTCCGCAACGGCGACGGGGCCCGGGGGCAACCCCGATACACTGCGGAGCACAACGCGTCAGGCTCACAGCGTCGTGCGTCTTCCACGCGGCTGCCCCCTTCTTCACCGCCGTCTGCGGGGCCGTCGGGACACGGCCCGCCGACGAAGGACCAGTGAGGACTGAGACCCGTGAGCACTGCTTCGCCACGCAAGCCCGTCGTACTGATCGCCGAAGAGCTGTCGCCTGCCACCGTCGACGCCCTGGGCCCCGACTTCGAGATCCGGCACTGCAACGGTGCCGACCGCGCCGAACTCCTGCCCGCCATCGCCGATGTGGACGCCGTCCTGGTGCGCTCCGCGACGCGGATCGACGCGGAGGCCGTCGCGGCCGCGAGGAAACTCCGCGTCGTCGCCCGCGCCGGCGTCGGTCTGGACAATGTGGACGTCTCCGCCGCCACCAAGGCCGGCGTGATGGTCGTCAACGCCCCGACCTCCAACATCGTGACCGCCGCCGAGCTGGCCTGCGGTCTGCTGATCGCCACCGCCCGCAACATCCCGCAGGCCAACTCCGCGCTGAAGAACGGGGAGTGGAAGCGTTCGAAGTACACGGGCGTCGAGCTCTCCGAGAAGGTCCTCGGCGTCGTGGGCCTCGGGCGCATCGGCGTGCTGGTGGCCCAGCGCATGTCCGCCTTCGGCATGAAGATCGTCGCCTATGACCCCTATGTCCAGCCCGCGCGCGCCGCGCAGATGGGCGTCAAGCTCGTCTCGCTGGACGAGCTGCTGGAGGCCGCCGACTTCATCACCGTGCACCTGCCCAAGACGCCCGAGACGCTCGGGCTCATCGGCGACGAGGCGCTGCGCAAGGTCAAGCCCACGGTGCGGATCGTCAATGCCGCGCGCGGCGGCATCGTCGACGAGACCGCGCTGGCGGCGGCGCTGAAGGAGGGCCGCGTCGCGGGCGCGGGCCTGGACGTGTACGCCGTCGAGCCGTGCACGGACTCCCCGCTCTTCGAGTTCGACAGCGTGGTCGCCACCCCGCACCTCGGCGCCTCCACGGGCGAGGCCCAGGAGAAGGCCGGCATCGCCGTCGCCAAGTCCGTACGGCTGGCGCTGGCGGGCGAGTTGGTGCCGGACGCGGTCAACGTCCAGGGCGGCGTCATCGCCGAGGACGTCAAGCCCGGGCTGCCGCTCGCGGAGAAGCTGGGCCGCATCTTCACGGCGCTGGCCGGTGAGGTCGCCGTCCGTCTCGACGTCGAGGTGTACGGCGAGATCACGCAGCACGACGTGAAGGTGCTCGAACTGTCCGCGCTCAAGGGCGTGTTCGAGGACATCGTCGACGAGACCGTGTCGTACGTGAACGCGCCGCTGTTCGCGCAGGAGCGCGGCGTCGAGGTGCGACTGACGACGGCCTCGGAGTCGACGGACCACCGCAACGTGGTGACCGTGCGCGGCACGCTCTCCGGCGGCGGCGAGGTCGCCATCTCCGGCACGCTCTCCGGCCCCAAGCACCTGCAGAAGATCGTCGCCGTCGGCGAGTACGACGTCGATCTGGCGATGACCGACCACATGGCGTTCCTGCGCTACGAGGACCGTCCCGGCGTCGTCGGCACCATCGGGCGGGTGCTGGGCGACGCGGGCGTCAACATCGCCGGGATGCAGGTGGCTCGTGCCGCGGAGGGGGGCGAGGCGCTGGTCGCGCTGACGGTCGACGAGTCCATTCCGGCTGCCGTGCTCGCCGACATCGCGGAGGAGATCGGCGCGGTTTCGGCTCGGGCCGTCGACCTGACGGACTAGCCGCCGGGTGCGGGTTGTTCGTGGTTGCTCGCGCCCGCGCGGCGGAGCCGCATGGTGCAGCGGTCCCGCGCCCCTTCGGGGCACGGGGAAAGCCGCGTACCCTGCTGCGCATGGGTGCACTAGGACAGCCCGCCGATCCGCCCTATCTGCGGATCGCCGCCGAGATCCGCGCGCGGATATCCTCCGGCGAGCTCCGCGCAGGGGACAAGGTGCCGTCCACGCGGCAGATCACCCAGGAGTGGGCGGTGGCCATGGCCACCGCCACCAAGGTGCTCGCCGTGCTGCGGCAGGAAGGGCTCGTCCGGGCCGTGCCCGGTGTGGGCACGGTCGTGGACGCCCCGGACTCCCGGCCCGGGGCCGTCGCCCGGGGCGCCCGGCGCGCCAGGTCCCGGGCCGCGGGCAACGGGGCGCTCACCCGCGAGCGCATCGTGCGGACCGCGGTCGCCATCGCGGACGCCGACGGGTTCGCGGCCGTCTCCATGCGCACCATCGCCGCCGAACTCGGCGTCTCCACCATGGCGTTGTACCGCCATGTGTCCGGCAAGGACGAGCTCGTCGAGCTCATGGCGGACGCCGTCTTCGGCGATGTGACGCTCCCGGCGTGCGCCGCGACGGACTGGCGGGGCCGGCTGGAGGCGTCCGCGCGCACGCAGTGGGCGCTCTACCGCCGGCACCCGTGGCTGGCGAAGGCCATGTCCTTCACCCGCCCGCTGATGTCGCCGCACGCGATCGCGCAGATGGACTGGGCGATGCGGCCCGTCCATGAACTCGGCCTCCCCCCGGGTGCGTTGCTGCACATCATGGTCACCGTGGCCGGCTACGTGCGGGGCGTCGCGGTCGGCCTGGAGGACGAGGCGGACGCCGAGCAGGACACCGGGATGACGTACGACGAGTGGATCGAGACGCGCGCCGCGGACATGGAGCGGATCCTCGCCGCCGGTGATTTCCCCGTCTACGAGCGGATGTTCAGGGGCGCCGACGAGGATTTCTCGCTGGACTCGATGTTCGCGTTCGGGCTGGCCCGGCTGCTCGACGGGCTGGAGCCGTTCATCGCGGCGTCGCGACGGCGCCCTGCTCCGGGAGGACGGTCGCCGTCGCGCGGCGGCGCAGTGAGACGAGCGTGACGACCGCGCCGAGGAGCAGTACCGCGGTGCCGCCGACGGCGGCGACGTGCATGCCGTGGACGAAGGCGGCACGCGCCGCGGCGAGGACCGCTTCGCCGGCCCGGCCGGGGAGTTGCTGCGCCACGGCCACTGCGCCGCCGAGGGTTTCGTGGGCGCCGTGGGGGAGTCCGCCGGGGAGGCCGGCGTCGGTGTCGCGGCGGTAGACCGCCAGGCCGATGCTGCCGAAGACCGCCATGCCCAGTGCGCCGCCGAACTCCTGTCCCGTCTCCAGCAGGGCCGCGGCCGAACCCGCCTTCTCCACCGGCGCGGAGGCGAGGGCCATGTCCGAGACCACTGCCATGACGGCGACGATCCCGCAGGCGATGACGGCCGCCGCGACCAGCGTCAGCGCGAGCGAGCGCGGTCCGCACAGGGTGAGCAGGGCGTAGCCGAGGGCGGCGATGCCGAAACCGGCGGCGATGACACGGGACTTGTCGGTCCGCTGCCCTGCACCGGCCGCCACGGGGGCGGCGATGCCGACCGCCACCGAGGGGAGCACGCCCCAGAGCGCGGCTTCCAGCGGGCTCTTGCCCAGCACGGACTGCAGGTACTGGGTGGTGAAGTAGGACGAGCCCATCATGCCGACGGTGGCGAGGGTGTTGATGCCGATGCCCGCGCCGAAGACCCGGTGCCGGAAGAGCTCCCGGCTGATCATGGCGTCCGGGATGCTGCGCTGCCGGTGCACGAACAGGGCGCCGACGGCCAGGCCGGCCGCGATGCACAGGCCCATGGGGAGCGAGAGCCCGTCGGCCGCGATCCGCTTGATGCCGTAGACCACCGGCAGCACCGCGCCCGTCGAGAGCACCGCGCTCAGCGGGTCGAACCGGCCCGGCCGGGGGTCGCGGGACTCCGGCACCAGGAACGGCGCGAGCACCAGCAGCAGCACCATCGCGGGCACGTTGACCAGGAAGGCCGAGCCCCACCAGAAGTACTTGAGCAGCACGCCGCCCAGCACCGAGCCGAGCGCGATGCCGCCGGCCATGGCGCCGGACCAGATGCCGATCGCCTTCGTGCGCTCGGCCTCGTCCCGGAACAGGTTGCGTACCAGCCCCATGGTGCTCGGCATGAGCGTGGCCCCGCCGATGCCGAGCACGGCACGGGCCGCGATGAGCATCCCGGCGCTGTCCGCGTAGGCGGCGGCGACCGAGGCGGCGCCGAAGGCCGAGGCTCCGAACAGCAGCAGCCTGCGGCGGCCGATGCGGTCGCCCAGCGAGCCCATGGTGATCAGGAGGCCGGCGAGGGCGAAGGCGTAGCTGTCGAAGATCCAGAGCTGCTGGGTGCTGGTGGGGGCCAGTTGCGCGGTGATGGCGGGCATGGCGAAGAAGAGGACGGAGACGTCCATGGAGACCAGGAGAAGGGGCAGCAGGAGCACGGCGAACGCCGTCCACTCCCGGCGCCCGGCGCGTGCGCTGGGGTTCGTCATGCCGAGGAATATACGGACGTCTTAAACGCTTGTCTATGACGGGCGTATAGGACGGCCGTCTGGGACGGGCGTATGGCGCCGGGCTAGGGTGTCCGCATGGGACATCGCGAAGATCTGCTGGAAGGCGCCAAGCGCTGCCTGCTCGACAAGGGCTGGGTACGCACGACCGCGCGCGACATCGTGGCCGCTTCCGGGGCCAATCTCGCCTCCATCGGCTACCACTACGGGTCCAAGGAGGCGCTGATGCTGGCGGCCTTCATGAAGATGACCGAGGAGTGGGGCGAGAGTGTCGGGCACAGCCTGCAGGGTGTCGTCCCGTCCGGCGCCTCCGCGGACGAGCGCAATGCCGCGACCTGGGACGCGGTGATCGAGGGGTTCTCGGTCAACCGCCAGTTCTGGCAGGTGCAGATGGAGGTCGTCGGGCAGCTGGAGCAGCATCCCGAGCTCAAGAAGACCTTCGCCGAGGTCCTGCCCAGTGGCCGGGAGGGCATGGTCGCCATCTTCGAGGGCGTCGACGACACCGAGGTCGGTGCCGAGGCGACGCGCACGGTCGGCTCGCTCTATCACGCCCTGTTCATCGGCCTGTGGGTGCAGTGGCTCATCGATCCGGCCGCCGTGCCGACGGGGCGGGACATCGTCGAGGGCATGCACCGCGTGCTCGAAGGGCGGGTGCTCGACCCGGCGGACACCCCGTCAGGAGCAGTTTCGGACAATTAGGGTTGCGCCGGGTCGTACTTACCGGGCGTACTGGACCTTGTGCGGGTGACGTGGGTCTAATGGTTGCCTGAGGACATCAGTCCGACCCGGGAGCTGCTCATGAACGAGACCGGCACCACCATCCCCGTCACCGCACCCTCCGCGCCCGCCTTCCCGCAGGCCCGCACCTGTCCCTACCACCCGCCCGCCGGCTACCCGAAGCCGGCGGAGGGTGGACCCGTGACCCGTGTGAGGCTCTACGACGGCCGCGAGATCTGGGCCGTGACCGGACACGCCGAGGCCCGCGCCGTGCTCACCGACCCCCGCTTCTCCTCCGACCGGACGCATCCCGGCTTCCCGGCGATCATGCCGCGCTTCGAGGAGCAGCGGGAGCTGCCGCCGCTGCCGATGCTCGGCGTCGACGATCCGCTGCACGCCCGTCAGCGGCGCATGTTCATCTCCGCGTTCGGCCTCAAGCGGATCAACGCGCTGCGGCCGCAGATCCAGCAGGTCGTCGACGGCCTCGTCGACGCCATGCTCGCCGCCGGCCCCGGCGCCGAGCTCGTCTCCGCGTACGCCCTGCCCGTGCCGTCCATGGTCATCTGCTCGCTGCTCGGTGTGCCGTACGCCGACCACGAGTTCTTCGAGAGCGCGTCGCGGCGGCTGCTCCTCTCGCGGACCGCGGAGGAGGCACGGGTGCCGCGGATCGAACTCCAGGAGTACCTGGGCGACTTGATCGACGCCAAGCGTTCCGCGCCCGGCGACGGGCTGCTCGACGGGCTCGTCGCCGAGCAGTACGCCGACGGGCGGATCGAGCGCGACGAACTGGTCATGCTGTCGCTGCTGCTGCTCGTCGCGGGCCACGAGACCACGTCCAACATGATCTCCCTCGGGGCCTACACGCTCCTCGAACACCCCGACCAGCTGGCCGCGTTGCGGGCCGACCCCGGGCTGATGCCCGGCGCGGTCGAGGAGTTGCTGCGCTACCTCTCCATAGCCGACGGCCTGGTCCGGGTCGCCGTCGAGGATGCCGAGATCGGCGGGCGCACCATACGGGCCGGGGAGGGCGTCGTCCTCCCCGCCTCGGTGGTCAACCGCGACGCCGCGGCCTACGAACGGCCGGACGCCCTCGACGTGCGGCGCTCGGCGCGCCACCACATCGCGTTCGGCTTCGGTGTGCACCAGTGCCTCGGCCAGAATCTGGCCCGGGCGGAACTGGAGATCGCCCTCGCCACGTTGTTCGCCCGCATACCCTCGCTGCGAACGGCCGTTGCGGCCGAGGAGTTGGTCCTCAGGCCGGCCGGTTCACTGCAGGGACTCATCGCCTTGCCGGTCACATGGTGACCGGAGAACGGAGCTTCACCACCATGAGCGTGCGCATCACGATCGACTCCGGTGTGTGCATCGGGTCGGGGCAGTGTGCCTTGACCGCGCCGGCGGTTTTCGACCAGGACGACGACGGGTACGGCACGGTCCGTCCCGGCCGGGAGGACGGGGGCGGGGACCCGCTGGCCCACGAAGCGGTGCGGGCCTGCCCGGTGCAGGCCATTTCCCTCCGGGAGGAGTGAGGTTCGGGGCGTTGCGGGTCGCGCCCCGTCCGGCGCCCCGTAAGGGGCGCGGGGAACTGCGCGACAAGCCCCCACCGGGCCGCAGTCGACGCACCGCGGGGGTCCGGGGCGCAGCCCCGGGGACGTTGGCTGCGGGCGCGTCGTGGTTGCTCGCGCAGTTCCCCGCGCCCCTGACGGGGCGCTAACCCAGCCGTAGACGCGACGCCTTGAGACTCAGGTGCAG